>JAFSYJ010000039.1 GCA_017450025.1 Clostridia bacterium
AAGGACTTTAAATTATGAGATTTCAGACGATTTTTGCCGCAGAGGGCGATGATGGGCTGTCGCCCCTCAAGACCGA
Source organism: Clostridia bacterium (assembly GCA_017450025.1). Classification (GTDB taxonomy): domain Bacteria; phylum Bacillota; class Clostridia; order UMGS1883; family UMGS1540; genus RGIG3586. The sequence goes on from JAFSYJ010000039.1 coordinate 77, forward strand.
TAAGGTAAAAAGCGGCGAAATATCGACATTTAAAGCGTGTTCAAATTAGAGCCATCAGGCTAACCGCCGTCAAACTCCTGTATTCTGATACGCTTCCTCATCGGTTTCTTTCTTTAACCCAAGCATACGGAGTGTTTCTTCGCGGCGTTTGACCTCGTTTTCTTCCGATGCCAGAACTTGGGCGCGCTCCTCGTCAACGCCGCTTGTTGATGATTTATTGAACATTGTTTTAACCGTCAAAAGCACAAGCTTTATATCAAGCAAAAGCGAATAATTGACGATATATATCATATCCATAAGGATTTTATCCTCAACGCTTGTGTTATACTTTCCGTAAACCTGGGCGTAGCCCGTAAGCCCCGCCTTGACGCAGTAGCGCATATCGTAATTTGCGACAGTCTTTGAAAATTCATCGGCAAACACAGGGCGCTCGGGTCGCGGACCTACAATGGACATATGACCGAAAAGTATATTATACAGCTGCGGCAGTTCGTCAAGCCGCGTCGCGCGGAGTATTCTGCCGACTTTAGTGATTCGCGGATCGTTATCCGTCGCAAGCTGCGCGCCGTTTTGCTCGGCGTTTTGCACCATTGTGCGAAACTTATATACATTAAATACCTTTTTGCCCACCGTATATCTCTGCTGTTTATAAAAAACAGGTCCTTTTGAGTCTATATGAATCGCTATCGCGCATATCAAAAAAGCAGGCAGGAACACGATACACATAACAAGCGATACCAAAATATCAAATATACGCTTTACAAAGCGCTGGAGCTTTGTCATATACACGGACTTTTTTTCCAAAACAGGTGTATCTCCAAGCTGGTAAATCCTACCACGCATTATGCTTACTCTGTCAAAATCCGCCAAAACGCAGATTGCCTTATCCGTCATAGCGGCATACTGCACGATTTTATCTGTCAAGCTCTGCGAAATCGCAGGCGAAATAAATATCTGGTCAAAAAGCTTTATCTTTTCGTTTATTACGGCGTCTATCTCGTCCTTGTTATCCTCGTCAAGCAGGTAATATGTAACCTCTCTGCCGTAGTTTGACGCGTATTTGAGCTTTCTTGCAAGCCGGCTCGTGTTATTTTTATTCTCAAGAATAAGGCAGGTCGTTTTTTTGCCGTATTTTTTTATCAGCACCGCGGCTGCCGTACGCCATACTACCAAAAATACCTCCAACGCCGTAAACCGCACCAGCCACACAGTAAAAGATGCTGTCTCAAGGTTAAAAAGATACAGCGCGCCTGCGGAAAACACAGTCACCGCGATTACAGCGAGCGACGATGCCAGCGCGGAATTGAACACGCCTTCATTCTGCCCCGTATACAAATCGTACATAACAAAAAAGAACACGACGAAGAAAACGGGAACAACAATGCTATAAACATTATTAAAAACCGCTGTGTATTCACCTGTAACCACAAGCCGCGTAAGGCAAAGAGCTACAAGCGATAATAATATATCGCTGAAAACGAGAAGTGTGATTATCAGCTTTTTTTGGGTACTGTTTTTAATAATAAACACCCCGATCTTATCACTTTATCTTATAATCCGCAGGAAATCTGCAGAAGGTATTTTCAGTATAACACACTCCTGCGTTTTTTGTCAAGAAAGCGAACAATTCCGGTTCGTATAACATTTTATGCTATAAAAATGGCAAAAAACCGCGCCTATATATTTGACAAAAAAAACAAATTAGGTTATACTATAAAAGGTTTTTAAAATTTTATCAACAATGAACCAAGGGGAAAATATGATTAAAAAAATACAATCCAGCCTTTCTTTTAATATAATAAGTTCGGTTGTGCTGTTACTTCTTATATTCAGTTTTATTGTAAGCATTATCGGATATATTCGCTTTACCGAATCACTCACGACTGAGTATAATGACTCGGCTTTTCGTACTGCCGAAACTGCCGCAGCACTCATCAATACAGACAGAATTGAAGAATACCTTGAAATCGGCGGAGACGATGACGAATACAGATTAAGCCTTGAACGCCTCAACACCCTTTGTAACAAACAAAATGTATCAATTATTTATACTATTGCAGTAGATACCACGGACTACGGGCACTTTAAGTCTGTTTTTAATTCGGTAAACGATAATAGCGGATACACGCCGTGGGAAGTCGGGCATTTACGGGAAACGACAAATGATGAATACAAAAAAATATATAAAGAAATGTACGAGAACGGATTACAAAGAGGTACTGTTATAAGGGACAAAAATTTAAACGGTACATTTCCGCATATAACCTCTCTGATCCCGCTAAAAGGTTCTGACGGCAAGGTTAAAGCCATACTCTGCGTTCAGCGTCCTATGGAACAACTGATGACCGGCATACGGGCGTACTTAAGAAGCGTGTCAATCACAATGATTATTCTTGCAGTATTGGCTTCGGTGACTGCTGCAATATATTTGAGGAGGCATTTTGTTACCCCTGTCAAAAAAATATCGGCTGAAGCAGAGCGTTTTGCATCGGAAAACCTGATAGCCGACGAAAACGCACTAAAAGATATCAGTAAGATAAACGAAATAAGCGTTCTTGCGTCGTCTATTGAAAAGATGGAAGCAGATACAGTCAGACATATTGATAACATTACAGCAATAACGGCAGATAAAGAAAGAATGGGTACTGAGCTTTCTATTGCAACTAAAATACAAGAGGGCTCTATACCTTCGGTTTTCCCGCCGTACCCCGACCGAAAGGAATTTGATATATATGCATCTATGACTCCTGCTAAAGAAGTCGGCGGTGACTTTTACGACTTTTTCCTTATCGATGACGACCATCTGGCTTTAGTTATGGCTGATGTGTCGGGAAAAGGCGTGCCTGCAGCTCTGTTTATGATGGTTACCAAAATTCTTATCAGCGAAATAGCGAAAACAGGCGTTTCAACGAATGAAGTTCTTTCTGTTGTTAACAAAAGAATATGTGAACACAACAAGGCAGGAATGTTTGTTACCGTGTGGCTTGGTATTCTGGAAATTTCTACAGGTATTTTAAGAGCGTCAAACGCAGGTCACGAATACCCTGTTATAAAACGCGCCGATGGCAAATTTGAGCTGTTTAAAGACAAACACGGCTTTGTCGTAGGCGGAATGGAAGGAATTAAATATAAAGAGTACGAGCTGAAGCTATCGAAAGGCGATTCGATATTCCTCTACACAGACGGCGTTACGGAAGCCACAAACGCAAACAGCGAACTGTTCGGCAATGACCGTCTTGTATCTGCTCTTAACGAAAACGGTAATTGCACGCCGGAGGAATTGCTCGGCTGTGTTAAAAATTCGATTGATAAATTTGTTGGAGAAGCACCGCAGTTTGACGATATTACAATGATGTCGCTGCAGTATTTTGGAGGTAGTAAAGTGAAAGAACTAACGATTAACGCAACAGTTGAGAACATCGAAAAGGTTACTGATTTTATAAATGAACAGCTTGAATCTTATAACTGCCCTATGAAGGCACAAATGCAAATTGATGTTGCTATCGACGAATTGTTCGGCAATATCGCGCACTATGCATATAACCCTGATGTCGGACCTGCAACTGTACGCGTTGAGGTTGAGCCCGAGCCACTTGCGGTTGTAATCACATTTATTGATAACGGAAAGCCGTATGACCCGCTGAAAAAGACAGACCCTGATGTAACGCTTTCCGCAGAAGACCGCGAAATCGGCGGATTGGGTATATTCCTCGTCAAAAAGACTATGGACGATATTACCTACGAATACAAAAACGGTCAGAACATTTTAAAAATAAAAAAGAGCATTTAAAGAGGTTATCTATGAGTTTTTTTGATGAAGTAATAAACTTTGCAACGGCAGCGCACAGCGGAATGCTCCGTAAAAGCTGCAATATACCGTATATATTACACCCTATGGAAGCGGCGACAATTGCAGCATCTATGACAAATGATATAAATGTTATTGGCGCGGCATTGCTTCACGATACAGTAGAAGATACACCTGTCACTTTGGAAGAAATACGGCAAAAGTTCGGTGACCGTATCGCCGATCTGGTAAAAAGCGAAACCGAGAATAAGCGCGAAGGCCTCCCTCCCGAACATACATGGCAAATCCGTAAGGAGGAATCTTTAAAAGTTCTGCGCGACACCGACGATATCGGCATAAAAATATTGTGGCTTTCCGACAAGCTTTCCAATATGCGCGCATACTACCGTCAGTACAACGAAGTCGGTGACGCATTATGGCAAAACTTTAATCAAAAAGATAAAAAAATGCAATTCTGGTACTACAACACAATTGCAGAGCTGTTGATCGATTTAAAAGATTTTGAAGCTTGGAAGGAATACAAATACCTTTTGGGTAAAGTTTTTAACGAGGAGAGTAAATAAAATGGCAGAAGTAAATTATAATTCAAACGGCAAGATACTTACAATTTTTTTGAGCGGACATATCGATTCGGCAAACTCGCCCGAAATTGAAGCTCAAATAAATAAAGCCCGCGAGGCTAATCCGTCAGAAAACATCATAATAGACGCAGAAAAGCTTGAGTATATCTCAAGCGCAGGATTGCGTATAATTTTAAGATTGCGGAAAGAAATGCCTGACTTAAAGATAATCAATGTGTCGTCAGATGTATATGAAATTCTTGATATGACAGGCTTTACGGAAATGATAGATGTCGAAAAAGCATACAGGGTTATTTCTGTTGACGGCTGTGAAGTCATTGGTCAAGGCGCAAACGGAAAGGTTTACCGCTTGGACCGCGACACTATTGTTAAGGTTTATTTTGACCCTGATTCCCTACCTGATATACACCGCGAAAGAGAGCTTGCAAGAAAGGCATTTGTTCTCGGAATACCGACTGCTATACCCTACGATGTTGTACGCGTCGGAGATGGCTACGGTTCTGTATTTGAGCTTTTAAACGCAAAATCTTTTATTCAGCTTATCGTAGAAGAACCCGATATGCTCGATACGGTAATTAAAAGGTCGGTTGAATTACTGAAGAAAATTCACGCAACAGAAGTCAGAAAAGGCGATATGCCCGATATGAAAAAGGTTGTACTCGGCTGGGCGGACTTTTTAAAGGATCATCTCCCTGCTGACCAGTTTAACAAGCTTCATTCGCTTGTTGAGGCAGTTCCCGAAGACAACCATATGATGCACGGCGACTATCATTTAAAAAATGTTATGCTGCAAGACGGCGAAGCTTTGCTTATTGATATGGACACGCTTTGCGTCGGACACCCTGTTTTTGAATTGGCGTCTGTCTATAATGCGTATGCAGGCTTCAGCGAGCTTGACCATTCAGTATCAATGTCATTCCTCGGAATACCTCACGAAACCTCTGTTGAAATTTGGGAAAAGTCAATACGCCTTTACCTCGGCACAGATGATGAGGAATATATCCGGTCTGTTAAAGAAAAGGCAATGCTTATAGGCTATACAAGAATTATGCGAAGATCTATACGCAGAGAGTTTGACACTCCACAAGGTCAAAAACAGATTGAATGTTGCAAGGCTCACATTGCAGACTTGCTCGGCCGTGTCGATACTTTGGTATTTTAACAGTTTAAATAGTAAGACGGAACAAACGCGTGTTTGTTCCGTCTTTTATTATATAATTATAAGCTTTAAAATTATCTTATCAGGATTCTTTTTTTGCTTTTGTAAATTTGCCACTTTTTGCCAACAGCACGATATAAATAATAAACAAGCCGGCCGCAAATACAGCTCCTACGGGATAGGCAATGCTTGTCGAAATACGGAAGCCTTCACTCGCCGTAAGAATATATGTCATACTGACCGCTGACATAAATGTTGCCGGTACAGCAGTGATAATTGAGCCAAAGCGGTATTTGCTTTTTTTGATAAGATATGCCGTCGAAACCCAAAGAGCTATCATTGCCAAGGTCTGATTGCTCCATGAGAAGTACCGCCATATTACCTGAAATCCGTTATCGTTTACTATGGCAAACCATGTGAGGAGTCCTCCTGCTACGAGAAGAGGAACAGTAATAAGAAGGCGGTTTTTTATATTCTTTTGATTAAGTGAAAATGATTCTGCCAATATAAGTCTTGCGCTTCGGAACGCCGTGTCACCCGAAGTTATCGGACAAACAACCACGCCTGCGACAGCAAGTATCCCGCCAACTGCGCCAAGTACGCCTGTTGATATCTCATATACAACATTTGACGCGCCGTTTGCAAGAGCTTCACTTAAAATCTGCGTCGTACCGTAAAAAGCCACGCCTGCCGCAGCCCATACAAGGGCTATGACGGATTCACCTATCATCGCACCGTAAAAGATTTTTCTGCCCTCTTTTTCGGACTTAATGCATTTTGCCATCATAGGTGACTGTGTAGCGTGAAATCCCGAAACCGCTCCGCAAGCTACCGTAATGAACATATACGGCCATATGGGAGTACCCTTCGGATGAAGATTTTGCAACGAAATTTCGGGTAAAGTGTACTTGCCTCCCGAAAACAGAATACCGCCGATAACCGCAACAGCCATAGTAATAAGCAGTATCCCGAAAAGCGGATAAAGCTTTCCGATAAGCTTATCAATTGGTAAAAGCGTTGCAAGTAGGTAATAAATAAGAATAAAAATAGCCCAGAAAGTTCCGCTCATATAGCTTGGCGTAAGCTTTTCCAAAAGCCCTGCGGGGCTCGTAACAAATACTGTTCCGCAAAGTACAAGCAAAACTACCGAAAATACGCGCATGATAATCCTAACGGTTTTTCCGATATATGTACCTGATAATTCGGCAATAGATGCGCCGTTGTGGCGTGAGCTTATCATTCCGCTCATATAGTCGTGAACAGCACCGCCCAAAACAGAGCCGAGTACAATCCATAAAAACACAACGGGACCAAATACCGCGCCCATCAAAGCGCCAAAAATCGGGCCTGTGCCTGCAATATTAAGTAGCTGTATCAAAAACGCCCTCCATGTCTTCATCGGCACAAAGTCAACGCCGTCATTTATCGCAACCGCAGGTGTCTGTCTGTCGTCAGGCGAAAAAACCTTTTCGGTAACTTTGCCGTAAATTAAGTACCCTACAACCAAAACTAAAATTGAAATTAATAAAGTTATCATTATTTTCCCCTTTTTAATGCAAATTTTAAAATGTCAATACAAAGTCTCAACTTTTTAATTATTCAGCCGTATCGTAAACACAGTTCCCTCTCCCACTTTGCTTTTAGCACTTATCGTACCGCCGTGAAGCTCAACAATACTTTTTACCATAGAAAGCCCCAGGCCGTTACTGCCGTATTCGTCATTACGGACATCGTCAATTCTGTAAAATCTATCCCATATTTTATCAATATGAGCCTTATCTATTCCTATGCCGTTATCCTTAACGGTTATTTCTGTATATTCACCTGTATTCACAGCCGAAACAGAAACATATCCCGATTCTTTGCCGTACTTAATTCCGTTACTTATGAGGTTTGTGATTGCACTCAGCAGCAATGATTCATCCGCCTCTGCAAATGTATCGTCAGGAACATTTGCAGAAAGCGTAATATTTTTCTGCGCGGCAAGCTCCTTCATACTGTCAACCGCTATATCGGCAAGAACACTTATATCAACCTTTTCCTTGTTGAACTTTTGTCTGTTCTGGTCAATCCTTGCAAGGAGTAAAAGCCTTGACACGAGCTTTGAGACCTGATTTGCCTTGTCAACTATGCTCTGCGCAAGTTCTCTTTCCTTGTCATCTTGTGCGATTTCAAGTAGATATTCTCCCTGCGCGAGAATAACGCTTATCGGCGTTCTTAACTCGTGCGAAGCATCTGATGTAAACTGTTTTTCCTGCTTAATGAGATTTTCAATTTTATCAAGCATTCTGTTCAGCGTAACGGATAATTGATTAAGCTCGTCTTCCTTTGCATCGGGAGCGATTTCTATCCTTCTTGTTATATCCTTTTGAGCCGAAATATCGTTTGCCGTTTTTATAATACTGTTAACGGGTCTGAACGCTTTTTTTGTGATATAATATCCTCCAAACGCCGTCAAAATAAGTATAAGCGGAATTAAAACAAGAACGATTATTATTGCCGACCTGCCCAAAATCATCGACGAATTGACCGATTCCATACCTCTTATCCATAGCCCTCCGCGCATTCCGGGCGGACCGGGCATTCTGGCGTCGTAAATAATATACTCTTTTCCGTCGATAGTTTCCTTTCTCGGAACGCCCTCCTCAAACGGAATATTTTCAGCGTCGTAAAGATACTTTCCTGCTATGTATTTGCCTTCAGGGTCGTATATAGATACATTTTTGTATTCTTCCTGACTTTCAACTATCTCAAACACGTCGGGCTGGCGCTTTGAGAGCTTTTCCGCAACCTGCGTTACACCGAGAATAACATTTTTTTCTATGCTGTCCTTTGAAAGCTGATAAGAAAGCCCGCCGACCAGCGCGAGCACAACAACAATCAATACAAACATCAGCGTTGTGTACCATATAGTTATTCTTGTTTTGATAGAGGATGATTTTTTCATTTCAGCCCTCCTTGATTAGATAACCGACATTTTTGACGGTATGCAATAGTTTTGTTTCGTAATTGCCGTCTATTTTCTTACGCAAATGATGAATATAAACCTTTATTACATCACTTGTCCCCTCGTAATCATAATTCCAGATATTTTCCTCAATTTTTTCTTTTGAAACTATAATGTCCTTGTTACGCATAAGGTATTCTAAAATCGAATATTCCTTTGACGACAATTCTATCTCCGTATCTCCGCGTTTTACGGTTCTTGTATTTGTGTCAATGCTCAAGTCCGCGATTTCAAGCAAACTGCCCGTAACATTTTCCTTAACGCGGAGCATTGCTCTTATCCTCGCGCAAAGAATTTCAAAAGAAAACGGCTTTGTAAGATAGTCGTTTGCCCCTGTGTCCAGCCCTGTTATAATATCCTCGTCAGAGTCTTTTGCCGTAAGCATTAAAACAGGCGTCATAATTTTCTTTTCACGCATTGTGCGTAAAACTTCAAAGCCGTTTATTTTCGGCATCATAACATCGAGTATTATTCCGTCATATTTTGTGTTTTCTATATAATACAAAGCGTCCTCACCGTCGAAACAGCTGTCAACTGTATAACCCTGACGCGAAAGCCGTTCCGTTATCGTCTTATTGAGATGCTTTTCGTCTTCAACAACCAAAAGCCGCATAAAATCACCTGCCTCAAATATATTATAACACACTTTTCCAAAAAAGTAAATGACGGCTTCGCTTTTTTGTGAAGCCGTCTTCTTTATTACCGCATTTGTCCTCTTCCAAAGCCCATACCACCGGCTGTTTGTGTGCCAATAACGGTGCTTTGTTCTGTTATTTCTGTTTTAAAGGACTCGCTTCCGATTGTTACTGTGTATGTTTCTCCCGTTTTGATGTTTTGGGAAGCAATCAAAAATGCCCTATAGCTTCCGTTTGGTGTGTATTCATATACTGTATTCCCTTTTGAATCGGAAACCGTTATTTTATCGCCTGCTGTGTGAGTGCTTTCACAGTAAACCGTGATATTATTTTGTGTAAGACCGAGGCTCTGCCCGCTTACGCTCCCTGCTGCAAAAATAAGATTTGCGTTTTCACTTATTGATGCCTGCCCGTCAGGGTCAACGATGGCAAACGCTCCTGAAAACGAGCCGTTTGAATCCGTTGCCTTTATTGTCCCGCCGTTTATTTCAAGGCTTCCGTTTGCATCAAGGCAATCATTGACTGCGCAAAGCTCTAAATCGCCGCCGTTTATAATGAGGCATGTTTTTGTATTTCCTCTGCCGCCTGCAAAGCCTTCGGGCATGGTAAATCCGCCATTTTGTGGCATATCGGGAGGCGTCATGCGCTCGCCGTTTTGCGGCATTTCAGGTGGTGTCATACGCCCGCCGTTCTGTGACATTTCAGGCGGTGTCATACGCTCGCCGTTCTGTGACATTTCGGGCGGTGTCATACGCCCGCCGTTTTCGGTCATCCGACCTTCTGCAAAGCCTCCGGGCATCTCGCGGTTTCCGCCGAAGTTCCCGACTTGCATTTTCGCACCGCTGTTTCCGCCTGTTGCATTTAAAGCGTCATCTGATGCAACAACCTTTATCACACCGTCATTTATTGTCATAACATTTTTACTTTCGATACCCTCGGTTGATTTTGCTATATCAATAACTGTATCGGTGCCGTTTACAGTGAGGTTACCGTGAGCGGATATTCCCTTGTCATATTCTGAACTTATCGTGATTTTACCGCCGTTTATCTCTATCTCATCCTCACAGTGTATCGCGTGAGATGCGGAATTTATATTTATTTCACCACCGGAAATACTCATAAACCATTCGGCGTTGATGCCCTTTGTTGATTTTTCAAATTCTGCATCTGTTGCCGATGTTGCAAGCGGTATTCCGTTTGTCTCTATATTGACAGCTCCGCCCTCTATGTTAACGATAGATTCGCAGTCGATGCCGTCGCCTATTGCCGTTATATCAATAGTTCCGCCTGTCATCTTAAAGGTGTCATTTATATGCATACCGTCGGCATCCGCAATTATGTTGATTGTGCCGTTTTCTATGTTCAGATTGTCCGATGTCTTTATTCCGTGTCCTTTTTCTGACTCAATATTAAGCTTGCCCTTGCCTTTGATTTCAAGATTGTCTTTTGAATATATCGCGCCGTCTTCCGAATTTTCGGCTATGAGTGAATTCTCTGTACCCTCGGTAAGCGTTATATATACCTTATCTGCATCTTCAACATATATGCAAGGGTTTTCACTTGATGTGATTTCCGCTCCACTCAGACGGAGCTTTACTTTTTCGTCGGTCGATACTGTGATATTTCCGTCTGCAAGCGTTCCGCTTAATGTGTAATCTCCGCCATCCGTTATTTTTATTTGGTTGCCTTCAATCTTGATGCCTTCGCCTTCATAGGTCGTATTTGTCAGATTTATCGAGCCGACATTGCTTTTCCATGAATCATCTTCGTCATCGTCTGATGTGATAACGACTTTTTGATTTTCTTCTTCCCAATCAACGCTTAGGTCAAAGCTCTCGGCTATCGCACGGGCAGGTACTAAAGTTCTTCCTGACACAACCTGCGCCGGAACTTCAAGAGTAACGGTTTCTGTAACCGCGTTTCCGTTGTCGTCTGTCTTGCCTTTATCTATCTCCAAATCAGTGGAATCTATTACAAGCGTAACTGTTTTTGAGTTTTTCCGCGCCGATACGGTTTTAGTATCGTTGTCCCACTTTACAGTTGCTCCGATTTCTTCAAAAATTTTACGCAAAGGCACCATTGTTCTGCCGTCAATAATCTCCGGTTTAACATCAAATTCTATTTTCTTTCCGTCAAGTTCTACTGTAATTTCGTCTGCGGATACATACGATATGCCTGTCAAAAGTATAATTGCAACACATAAGCATAAGACAATTGATAATATCTTTTTCATATTTATCCTCCTAACATAAATTATTTTATTTTTATAGGCGCTGCTACGGCAAGTATAATATTAAGGTTTCCGTTTCTGCACCGGAGCTCGTTTATAAACTCCTGCTCATTTACATCTTTTTGCATCGTCAGATTGTAGCAAAGTTCAAAGAGCGAGCCCAAATCTGTTGTTTTGATTTTTGCAAGCTTGTAGCTTTTAGTGTATTTTTTTAGTATCCCGTCGAAAACACCTTCGTAATTAAGGTTTTCGGGAATAGTAATTTTTAGTGTTTTTTGTACTGACTTTTTCTCAAAAAGCTTGTATTTTTCCGAAAAAAGCATCAGAGCGCAAAGCAAAATAACAAAAACCGCGCCGTATCCGTAGAGTCCGACTCCGCAGGCAAGCCCTGCCGCTATATCAAAAAAGATAAATCCAATGTCCTTCGGATCGCCCGGTGCGCTGCGGAAGCGTATAATAGAAAGCGTTCCCGCAAGGCTGAAAGCCCTTGCAATATTGCTGCCTACAAAGAGGATTATCACCGAAAGTATCACAGGCAGCATCATAAGCGTAACCGCCATATTGCGCTGAAAGTTTTCCTCCTGCGTTTTGTAATATGTAAAGCCAATTGCAAGCCCGAAAACTACTGCAACAACCATTGTAATAACTGCCGAACTGATTGTTATATCCTGCGAAACATTTGTCAAAATACTGTTGAATAAATTATCCATTTCAAACTACCTCCTTGTATTCGTCTTCAAAGTGAATCATCTGCCTGAACTCCGTGCCGTACTTGGAAAACGACACTCTCTTGATGTCAAGCTCCGACAGCATGCGCGCCAGCCAAAGCGGTTTTGCAAGCGAAGTTTTGATTTCCATAAGATAAACGCCGTCTGGCAAAAGCTTTTTGCCGTAGTCGCCGTGCTCCAGCTTTAAATCGTATCTTCGTGAACGGATATTCATATCAAACGAAATTCTCAAATCCGAGTTGTCCTTTTCAAAGTAAGCAATTCTATCGTACGCGAGATAAAGCTTCGGCGAAAGATTGTATATCTTCAAAAAGTATTCAAGCTCGGAAACGACCTGTCTGTTCATATAGTCCTTAATTTCGGGAGGCTTTCCCGTTCTTGCAAAATCATAAGCATCTGTGAGCTTGAGTGCCGTTCTGCGCTTGTTAACGATACCGTTAAATTTTTTCTTTATTTCAAGAAACACCTTTGAATCCAAATTCGGAACGCCGTACGCACGAAGCCTGAGCTTTTCTTTGTACTTCGGTTTTGATAAAGATGTTCTGATAAGATAATCATCGGGTGTATCGAAATATATGTTGGCTATCGTGTAAGGCTTGTGGTCGGGGTTGTGTGAGTCAATTACCATATGTTCGTCCATAACCTTTATAACACGCTCAAATGTTTCTTTGTCAAGAAAATATTTATGTTCGTATCTGTTAAAAACCTCTATTGCCATTTTGTATCCCCCCTGTTTTCTGATTCCATTATAATGCCCCAAAGTTAAAACAAGGTTAATTTTAAAAACTTTTTATTGTTTTACCAAAATTTTCTTTCCGTCGGATACTACCGACACATTCCCGTCTTTTGTGCTGTAAAATTCAGTCCCCTGCGATTGAAGAAGCGATATTGTCTTTTCGGAAGCTGGATTTTTTTCGCTGTCCGTGATTACGGCGTATTCGGGTTTTACAGTATTAATGAGCCTTTTTGTGTTTCCGTTGTGCTTTCCGTGATGCGGAACCTTTAAAAAGTCATACTGCCTGCCGAATTCCGATAAGACTTCGGACAGCCTCTCCTTTTCTGCATCGCCTGCAAACAAAAATGTGTTTTCTCCATGTGTTACCGAAATAACAAGCGAATAATCGTTATCGCCCTGTGCATAGAACTGTTTTTTCGGAACGGATACCTCAAATAAAACATCATCAATAACAAGAGATGTGTCCTCCGAAAGCCTTGTAACGGTCAGGTTCTTTTCACTTACGGTTTTTACAAGCTCCTGATATTCATCGCTTGTACCTTCATAATCTGGTACAATGATATTTTTAGCCGTTATATTTTCCATAACCTCCGGGAATCCTCCCACATGGTCCTTGTCGTAATGCGTGATAAAAATATAGTCAACCTCAGAAATGTTTTCTTCTTTCAGAAATTCCGAAATCTCATCGCCGTCGTCTTTTTCACCCAAATCGATTATAACGCTTTTTGTTTGTGTTTTTAATATAATCGCATCTGCCTGCCCTGCCTTCATAACGGTAAATTCAAACTCCCCCATCGCGTCAGGCGCACTTATGACCGCCGTATTGTCTTGGCAGCCGCACAAAAAACACAGCAAAACAAGCAAAAAATATGTAATGGGCTTTTTTAATAATTTCAATATTTTCATCACCTTTCAAATAAAATAACATAAAGCGCTATTGATTTAAAACCGTTACCATCTCGTCAAAGCTGTTTCTTGTTGTGGCAGACGACATTGCATCGTTTTCCTCTCCCGATGCTGCCTTGCCGACCAAAAGGACTGCCGCAACTTTTTGGTTTTCAGGTATATTTAACAGTTCTTTGTATTCTGCTTGATTTTCACCGTTTAACGCTATTGTAGGAGATGTCAGTATTTTTGTTCCGTAACCCAAAAGCTGTGCTTCCGCTGACATATTTTGAATTGCAAGTCCTGCGGAAAGCTCCGAGCCTTCTTCACATGAAATAACTATCGTAAGTGGGGCGTCACCGATTCCTGCTTTATTTGGCTTGTTCGAAAAATCAGGCTTTTCACCGTCGGGCATAGGTGGCTTTTGAGGAGGATTGTCGGATTTTTCCGGAATATCCTTTGGCTTTTCTCCCGACCTCTGTTCCGGCGGAGAAGGCATATTGCCGTCTTTAAAGGCAGGCGGCCTCATGGTGTCCATAGCGTCTGCAAGTTTTTTTGTAACATCTTCGCTTGTTACAGCTGTAAAGTGCCACGGTTGGGTGTTCATAGCACTCGGGGCATTTACTCCTGCTGAAAGAATTTTTTGCATATCATCTTCCGCTACTTTTTCATCTGAAAAGTATTGTGTTGTTTTAATTTCTGTAAGTACAACGGTGGTATCGGTATTATCGGTTTTGACATTGCTTGTTACTTCTTTAACTGAACATCCGCATAGTGCCATTGACAAAACCAATCCCATACCAATAATAATCATAATTTTTTTCATAAATTTGCACTCCTTTTTCTCGTTTATGACCATATTATAAACGCCTAAAGTTAAGCAAAGGTTAAAATAAAAAATTTTTCTGATTTTTTTACAAGTGTTGATATATTGAGCAGATTATGTTATGCTAATAATACAAAGTTTACAAGGCAAAAGGAGCAAATGCAAATGCAAATGAAAAATGTAAAAATAACCGTTATGCGTATGGCTTGTCATAAAGACCTTATTGAAAAGTACGAAAACCCTATCGAGCATGCGTGCGAAATGACACTTGGACAGGAGTTTATCTCAAAGGAAGCAAAGAAGCCCGACGGCTTTTGTGACAGCGCATGGGATTCGGTTTCGCCGTTTGTTTTTGCGCTTTCTCACGATGCGGAGGATTTTTACGGAGGTTGGATGAAAAACAAAAAATCCGCCATGATTTCGTGTAATGACGGATTTCGACCTGTAAGCTTTCTTGTCGAAGCAATCGAAAAAGACGCTGAATAACGGGTATTCAACTGACGATTGGGCTTTAAAACTGTCAGGCTTTTATATATTGGTTGCCTTCTATATGATTTCGTCCATTATTCTTGACATTATACAAATGCTCGTCGGCCTGTTGAATCATTTTATCAAAGTCGCCGTCTGTTGTTGCATCACCGTAGACATATCCTGCGGATAACGAGATATTGATAATATCGTCTTTTTTATTATTCTCTGCTAAACTGCACTTTAACTGTTCAAGTGTTTCTAAAAAGATTTCGTGTTCCATCTGACAGCAAACTACCAAAAATTCGTCTCCGCCGTAACGGAAGCAACGGTCTTTTCCGTAAGTGTCCAAAAGGACCGCTCCGACTCTCTTTAGCATCTCATCGCCCACCGGATGCCCGTGGGTATCGTTTGTTATTTTTAAATTGTCTATGTCTATCATCATTACATGCAGATTACTGCCTTTATAATTCAAGTATAACTGCTTTATTGCATACCTGTTTCCGAGCCCTGTCAGCGCGTCAACCGATGACACTTCTTCTAACTTTATGTTGTCCTTTTGAAGCTTTGAATTGGCTTCTTCAAGAGCAATAAGGGCAAGTGTGCGCCTGCGTTCAACATGACCGACAAAAATAAGGCTCAACACCGTACCAAGCAAAATAACGCTCATCTTTTGAATGTTTATCGGCGCAAATTCAAAAAACTTATGGTCAACAGAAAAGAACCACATTGAATATACAATCATTATTATAGCAGCCACAATACCGGAAGAATACCCGAATAACGATGTTGACAAAACAAGTCCGGTAATTAAAATCATATTGGGATTTGGAATATCAAAAGCAATTACCAAGCCAGTTAAAACCAACATAAGCATCAAAGTCAATAGCATTTTAAAAACAAGGCTTTTCTTTTGTATTGATTTATTCATTGTCTCCACCTCAAATTTTTATTATTGAAGTTAATATTATCCCAAAATACAAGAAAATTTGTCGCCGTCTCCGTCATCATCATTTTTTTGTTCGCGGCGCGGATTGCCCGAATCCACAGGATTTTCTTCGGCCGCACTTTCTTCGGGCTTTTCGTCAATGTCAGCCTGAATAATAAGCCCATTGAACCATCCCTGTATTTCACGGTTCGGAATTTTTAATAAAGAAACCGGTTTCCCGTCCCGAACAGTATCTTCTGCAATGGTAAGATAGCCTATATAATACATAAATGTCAGCAAAGATGCCGAATCAACTTTTATATTGTTAAAAGATATGCTGTTGTATATTGTACTGTAAATCTCTTTGCCGTCTAAAAGCTCTTTGAACT
This sequence comes from Clostridia bacterium, assembly GCA_017450025.1. Classification (GTDB taxonomy): domain Bacteria; phylum Bacillota; class Clostridia; order UMGS1883; family UMGS1540; genus RGIG3586. The sequence continues at coordinate 16,457 of JAFSYJ010000039.1, forward strand.
GCTGTATACTGTTTGCGCCAAAGCCTGTCAATCCAATATTTATTAAATCAAGATAGGTCATATCAGTCCAACGGCTTTCCGGCAGCCTGTTGTTGTCAATATTCCACTGCTTTATCTGATGCAAAACGCTCCACGGGTTATACATATTGCAGTCACAAAACTGATAACCGCCGTACCATTCAAATAGATCGGTCTTTTTGGCATCAAGGCTGTAATATGCCAGAATAGCATTTATTTCTTCGTCAGTAAAGCCAAAAAACTTTGAATACGCCCCTCCGCGTATCGAATTTACTTCGATGTTATTTATGGCGGAAAAAATACTTTCGTTCAGCACATGGAGTGAGCCTGTTATTACAGAAAACTGAAGCGATGGATTAGTCTTTAGCGCCGACTCAAACAGTGTTCTGATAAAAGTAACCATTTCGTTATAATAACCGTTTAAATAAGCGTCTTCAAGCGGCATATCGTATTCGTCAATAAAAACGACAGCATTCTGACCGTAGTATTTACTTAAAGCACCGGTGAGCTTTTTTAACGCCGTGCCAAAAAGCATTTCGTCGCCTGTGTCACATTCAAGAATACGCATATAATCCTTTTTTTCAATCTCGGTTATCTTGTCGCTGTCAAGGACATAGCTGTACTTTATAAACTGCTCTCTTATTTCCATACATATACCAAACAGCGCGCGGTCAAACGAGCCCTGCTTTGCGCTTTTAAGAGATATAGAAATTACCGGAAACGCATTTTGATAAGGCGAAACTTCGTCCTTGTGCTTCATGATTTCTGTTCCGTCAAAGAGATATGCGTTGTCCTTTTCAGTAATATCAAAGAAGTAACGGAGCATACTGAAATTCAGTGTTTTACCAAAGCGGCGCGGCCTGGTAATAAGATTGTTCTGACCGCCAAAGCTCAAAAGGTCATATATGAGCATTGTTTTGTCAACATAGTAAAATCCGCCGTCAATAAGTAACTTAAAATCTTCATACCCTATCGGTATTTTTTTGTTATTTGTTTTGCCAAATCCCATCATCAAGCCTCACCCCTTTCATATTTATTATAATCTATATCTTACTTCATTCTCTTAAATGCGCGCCTGATAAGGCTTCTTATATCGTATATTTTGTCATCTGTTGAGTTTGCAAAAGCAACCGAGCACTTAATGTGTACTTCAACATGCTTTTCGTTGTACTCTTTAATATTTTTGCCGAGCTGCTCTATAAACAATTCAGCCTTTGGTACTGTACAATGTTCAAATACACCTATAAACTGTCCTACGCCGTTGTAGCCGATAAAGCCGTAGTTCTTGGAAGCAAATTTAATAATTCTGCCAAAGTCGGACAACAGCATGTCGCCTGCCGAGTGACCTACCTTGTCGTTCAGCTCGTTAAGAGTTTTAAGCTTAACAACGATACAAGTACATTCGTCTTCGAGAACCTTTTCTGCAAGGTTGTCAATATACATATCGCACATCTGACGGTTCGGAAGCTTTGTCTTTTTATCAGTATAGAGTATATACTGTATAAAGTCTGAAATTCTTCCGACAACAATAGCTCCGGCACAGCCGATGAACAAGAACAGGACAAGCGCCAAAATCAGGTATATCTTGATATTTACCTTTTGTGTTGTAACTATTGAGTTAAGGACAGTAAGATATTTTGCACCGATAAATTCATTGAGCTCTGTTGCAGTGTCCTTTACAAGTGCGTAACTGTTGTTCAGCTTTTGCACAAGCGCCTCAATTTCTTTTTCAAGGTCCTTGCTTAAAACCTCATTCTTTGAATTATCCATAAATACGGATTTGATATATTCAGTGTATTCCCTGTCAATTTCGTTTATCCTGATTGACTGATTTATTCCGACATATTCCTGAATAAGGTCGTCGTATGTTGTTGTAACATCAATTTCTTCGTGGTTGTAGCCTTCTACATCTTGCATTATCATTGTTCCGTCATTTTCCGTTGAAGTATTACCGCCGTATTCTAATGTGTTGTTTATTCTCTTTTTACTGTAATTGTCTATCAACGCAAACAGTTTGTCAGCCTTTTCGGTACTGTTTAAAATATCAATATTTATTCTGTCAATGCTTTCCTGCTTCTTTTTCAGTAAGGTATCATTATCCTTTGTGTATTTTCCCTCAAGAATTGTAGCATACAGTTCGGGGATTTCATTGTTGTTTATGTAATTATATATTTTTTCAAGGTCGGTAAATGTATAGCCCGTAGCAGAAGCCCTGAAGTCAGGATACATACTTTTTTTCTGTACAAGGTAATCGTCGATCGCTGTTACAGAATCCTGCATAATATCAGCGCTTTCGATATAGTCATAGTCGTTTGATGTTATGTTTGCCGCATTATTCGGAAGAATAAGCTGATCGACATATCTTTCACTGTAAAATCTGTAATAGTTCTTTAAAACAGCGTCCATAACATAGCGGGCATAGTTCATTGATTTGTCGTTTCCGACTTCAAAGGTGATCTTATAATCTGTCGGAAAATAGTTATACTCGTCGCCTTTGTCTATGGCCGTTTCCTTTTTTGCCGTCTCCTCGTCGGGAATAATCGGTTCGACTTTGATTTTGGAACGGATATCATCGACCGTGCATTGCAGTCCCAAGTCCTCGATCGCGCCCGATATAACGGTTGATGAATATATTTCCGAAACATCAAGCTCCGAGCCGTTTGGCGTCAAGCCCTGATTGATGGCATCATTTGAGTAGCGTATAGCTGTGACAGCAGTATATGTCTGGTTTGAGTCAGCATAATAGTAAACGCCCAAAGCACCTGCCAGCGCTATGATAAAAATAAGCAGCTTTCCTTTTGCAAGGTAGCGCAAAATCTGGAATTCTCTCATTTTTTAACACCTCCGTTAAAGTAACGGAATCTTATCCACAGTACGGCAAACGCAGCCAAAATAAACACGATCGCCAACTCAAGCAAGCGGTCAAGTCTGATTTTTTGTCTCAAAGACATACCTTTTGTCTGAAATGTTACATAATCTTTTGTTTTGTACCTTATGTACGCCTTGTCGATCAATTCGATTTGTCTGCCGAGTTCGGCAAATTTGACCTTCATATCGTTTATCATACGGTCAGCCTTTGCCACATCTGCTCTTTTGTTTGAGCCTGCCTGAAGCTTGGCAATCAAATCGTTGTTTGTTTCAATTTTTTTAGCAGTTTCCTGCGCTGTTGCAAGGAAGTTGTCCGCCTGATTTGCCATGTAGTCCATACCTGTCTTTGTTTTGGACATATAGTAGTTGTTTTTTTCATAATCAATTGTCGGTATCATAACAACGCTGGTCATTGTGTCATTATATATAGACACTCCGTCATACCTTACTTCGTACGAAGCCATATCTTTGCTGTATTTGATATCGTCAATTAAGTTAATATATTTTATAACGCCCGTATAGTGCGTTTTATCGTTTGCAATACCCGTTTGCAGAACATACGCGCGGTATCTTTCAATATCGTATGTTTGAAAATCATTTACTCTTTCCGCAAGGGATTTAAATGTTGCATCGGTTTCTCCCTCGGTAAAAGTTTTGCTTTGCTTAACACGGTTGTTAAGGTATTTACTCTGCTGCTGTGTTTTAAGCTCCATTAAATCAGCTATCTGCAAATACTCAAGCCCGTCAAATTCTTTGTCATCAAAGTCAAGTACGGAGCGGTTTTCTGCATAACGCTCGTAAAAAACATCATTATATGCCTTACACAAAAACGACAAAAGGTCGTTTGCGCTGATGCCCTTGATGTCGGAAGTTTTCCGTACAGTCAGGGAGTATGATGTAGCAATGTAATAATCGTCAACAGAAAATCCCTTCGAGTTGGTTGGCTTAATTGTTATTGCGTCAATTATTTTGTTTTCGTCAACGCTTTCAGGGTCAATGCCGCAGTATTTCAGCATTTTTTCAACGACCTCGGGCGATTTAAGCTCATAAATATTAAATCGTGTCGCATTAGGATTAAGCCCTTTTGCGCTTTCCTCGTAGTTCAAGCTCATTACGGCAGAAGCTTCGCTGTCGTTATGTGACGCAAAAAAAGCTGCTGCACAAATAATAATAACAAGCAAAGAAAACAAAAGAACATATCTTAATTTAAACAATCCTATCATTGTCATTTTAAACGGCGAATGCTCGTTGTAATCTTCTGCAATACCGTTTAAGGTTTTTGACACGGGACTGAATAATTTTTTGATAAATCCCGTAATAATGCTTATTAGTTTTTTTGTTCTGGTAAAACGAAATAACTTTCCTGTTGAGGATTCCATTCGTTATTGCCACCTTTCGTACATATGTGTATCAGTACCAACAAATATCTGCAACGACCAGCTCCGGCTGATTGTTTATCCGTGGGAAAAAGCTTGACGATCCAAGTCCCCGGCTAACAACGACCTGCGTGCCGTCTTCCATTTCATTGACGCCAGAAGTGAGCTTCGGTAAAAAGCCCTCACCCGTGCTGTAAACCCCGCCTATTTTGGGCAAACGGATAAGTCCGCCGTGAGCGTGACCGGTAAATGCAATGTCTATGCCTTTGTTCTGAAGTTTTTCAAAGAAAAGCTCGGGATAATGCGTCAGGCATATTCTGCACGCGTTGGTAGGCTCGATGTTTTCAATAAACTTTTTAGCGTTGTTCGTTTCAACATCGTACTGTTCCAAGTCGTCTGATATAGCAACAAGCTGGATTTTTGTTTTTCCAACAACGATCTCTTCGGCTTCATTGCTAAGCAGATTAACGCCGTGCTTTTCAAAGTTTTTTGTAAACTCTTTATCCTCAAACAAGTATTGGTCAAGCTCGTTGTTTCCGTAGCACGCATATATCGGCGCAATCTCACAAAGCTTATCCGACAAATCAAAAAGCACTGAATAGTTGCTGTTTTTATAATTCATCATATCGCCGGCATAAAAAATCAAATCAGGGTGCAACGATTTTATTTTATCAATAAGCTGTTTGTTGTTCTTACCGAACTGATTGTTATGTAAGTCGGCAAGCTCGACTATCCTTATATTGTCAGAAACTTTGTCTGACCGTATCTGGTAAAATGTCACCGTAAAATTTTTGTTAATAGCAAGATTAGAGCATAAAATCGTAATAATTGCAATTAAGATAATAACGCCGAAAATCCTGAGGACTCTGCCTTTAAAATGATTTTTGTAAAACTTTGAAATCCTTTGAGAAAGGCTTTCCTGTCCGAGTTTACTTATAATGCTTGCCATACCTGCGTGCTTATCGGTGCTTTCGGAATTCTCATCGTGGCTTTGGTCACTATCGCCCCTCATAACCTCAACAACGAGTTCTTCATCATTGTTTTCAAGTTCTTTAAATGCCTCATCGCGTATATTTTTATCCATAGATATACTCCTTTCAGCTTAAGCAGTTTCGTTATTGTCCGAACCCGTTTCGGTGCTCGCTTTTATGCCGCTGCTTAAACCCAGCCCAGGCGCAAGATTTGAATGTGAATTGTTGTCGCTTATCTTTTTTGCAGGCACGCCGGCGATTGTGATACCGCTGTCAGTAAAGCTCTTTGTCACAACGCTGCCTGCACCTATTGCAATGTCATCAGCAATAGTTATATCGCCTATTATAGATGAACACGGTCCTATAAACACATTATCGCCTATTACCGCTGCCTGAGTCTGACCATTTGTTGCACCGATTGTGACGCTTTGATGAATACGGCAGTTCTTACCTATCTTTGCAGAAGGGTGAACAACTATCGGTCCCCAATGCGCTATTGAAAGACCTTCTTCAAACGCGTTTGGAGGGATATGAAATCCGCAAAGCTTTCTCCCCCGCTTTCTCAATCTGTAATGATACCAAACGGCAATAATTTTGCCGAGCGGGGATTTTTTGCAATTCATAAAATACTCTGTTTTTCTGAGCAGAATTTCATACTTCCATATTTCGTCACCGGCAAGCCTCGGCTTTTTTGTCTTTTTGTATAATGCTATTCTATCCTGTTCAAGGTAATACTTCAAGTCTGCTTTGCTCTGAATCATCAGATATTACTCCCTTTATCTTTTCGCCATGTATGGCTCTGTATAAATAGTCCGCGCTGTCAGCGCGCAGTTTGTCAATTTTAGTGTAAACCGCATCATAATCAATTTCGTTAAGTTCCTGCCAAACGCCTTTGCGTACAATGTTGCGGTTGTCTATGCCGAACTGTGCAAGAAGCGCAGAAATCTTTTTTACTCTGCTTTCGATAGATGCATATACGCCAAAGTTCTTTCTGTTAAGGATCGAGAACACAACGCCGTGGAAGGTCCCTGTATATACATGCTCTGCCCTGCGGAATAACTCCGCCCACTCAAAAGGTGTCAGTCTTATTGACATATCGGAGTATAGCTTGTCGTACTCGCCGCCGCCGAGGACTCTGTATCCTTTTTGATGTGCGTCTGAAATAATTTTTTCTTTTAACTCCTTCGGAATACCGTTGCAGTAGTAAAATAAAATATACGGCTTTTCAGTAAGCCTTTGTATCTTTTCGTTGTCAACCTTTGGTGTAGGCGTCAAAAAAGTGGGGTCGCAAACCATTATTGGCTTTACCCCCAAGACGCGCTCGCACAAATTCTGCGCCGACACATCTCTTGCCGAAAGCGCAGTAAAGCCCGACATAGCTCTCTTTACCTCGTCAGGTGCGTCCTCGCCCGTTGATTTGCCTGCACTCGGAGCATATGCAACAATCCTGTCTGCATTTAAGCCTCCGCTGAACTTGATAAGCGAATAGCCTTTTTTATCGAGATAATTCCAAACCTCATCGCTGCCTATAACTATGCAGTCCATACCGAGTGCATTTATCTGCTGTGCATTAAACACAGGCTTTGTCAAATTATAACACTCTTTCCGCACCTTTGAAAATATTGACGGCTGTGTTATTTTGTTGAGCCATGATGCCGGTGTTTCGCTGTTCGGATAGTATCTGAAAAATCCACCCGTATTGATTACATTTTGCTTTGGAATTATGTAATTTATAATATAAACCTCATCATCGGGAAACAGCGATTTGATTTTTTCCTGCAACGCCCAGCCCTGCAGAAATGCCCCGTAGTTATTTATACAATGATGTGTTATTATTCCTATTTTCATTTTAATATCACTTATTCCGTTCACAAAATATTTTAAAGCCTAACGATTTGCCTTCACATACAGTGCCAGATATAGCTCCTGTAAGCGCGCGGCTTCTGTATTTATATCATATCCTGAATTCTTTAATTCGTCAAATCTGCTTATTCTGTTTTCAGGTTTAAACTTCAAGATTTCTTTTGCCCACGCCTCCGCATCATCATCAAGCCCCATAAAGCTTACTCTTTCAGTAACTTTAACTTCGGGAGTTATCTTGTCCGTGAATACGCACGGAAGGTCAGCCGCTTGAGCCTCGACACCGACAACGGGAAGTCCCTCATACCACGATGACAAAACAAACACATCAAACACGCTGTACCATTCGTTGACATTTGTCTGCATACCTGCAAAGGTGACGGCGTCAAAAATTCCAAGCTCCTCTGCCTGCTTTTTAAGTTTTGCTTCAAGCTCACCCGTACCGACTATGACGAGCTGCGAATTTAAATTTATTTTGTGCAATGCGGCAAAAATTTCCAAAAGCTTTTTTTGGTTTTTTTGCCAGGTCAGTCTGCCGACATGACCCATAACAAACTTATCGCCCAATCCGTATTGCTCGCGCAGTCTGCGGCGCGGCTCTTCACTGTATGTAAATTTTTCTACATCGATAGCATTATGTATAAGCTCATTGTTTTTGTTCCAGCGCTTTTTAGAAAAGTAAAATTCGCCTGCTGCGTTTGAACAGCCCCAATAATCTGTTGCTACATATTTTATCATTGGCTTCATACACTGCTTGATGCCGTTTTTAAAGTCGAGCGGAATAGCTGTCGCGTGAGCGTGCGCTATACGCACGGAGATATTGTTTTTCTGTGCGGCTTTAAGCGGATAAAGCATAAGAGAGCCGTTGTGGGTATGGATAATTTTGTATTCCGGATGCTCGCGGAACAATTCACCCATGTAGCTAAAATATTTAGACGGGTTCTTGTATCCCGGCGAGACAAATATCCTGCCGCCCATTTCTCTTATTTCGTCGTCATAGTCTCCGGGCTTTGGTTTGTTTGCCAAAAAATCAAACTGTACCTTTTCGCGATCCATATGACGGTAGAAATTCATAAGCATCGTTTCTATCCCTGCGCGATCCATATTACTTACCGAATGTAAAATTCTTACCATAATTCTTCCTCGCTAAACCTTGCTTTTCTGCTCTGCCCCTGCGATTTTTCTCTTTTTTCAAGTAGCTTGCGTTCAAACTTTGTCATTTCGTCAGTATCTTTGATTTTTAGTTGCATTTCCTTGACAGGGTCAAAGAAAAACGACATCGGAATAATTCTTATTGCCATACTCGACCAATAGTAGAACATAGTATTATCAGTCATATACGAGACAAGCATATATGTATTGATGGTTATAAAGCATACCGCAACCTTTTCTCCGCACCGCGTGAGAAACCAGTGTGTCTGATAAACATAATACCACATTATCCACATTAAAAAGCCCCAGAATCCAAGCTCAACATACATTTTAAGTATGTCATTGTGAACAGCCGTGATGTTTACGACCTGATCCTTTGTGCCCTTCATAGTTCTCAATAGTTGGACGCAAAACTCATATCCCTTTCCTCTGTATGACGGAGATATTGTATAAAACTTTGAAATAAAGTCGTATATCTTCTCGCGGCCCATAAGCTCTATCTCGTGTTCTTCCAAAAACGCAGTAAATGCCCCCGAATGAATAATACTCAAATAATAATAACAAAATACCACCACAATCAGCGACATAACCGTAACAAATCTCACCTGCGATTTGGGGTTAAGCCACGAGGCGAAAGCTCCAACCGCAAGAGCAAGAAGCATACTGACAAACGCTATACGCTTCAGCCCCGCCACAAACAAAAATAGTGCTATTCCGGCATAGAGATACCTGTGCTTTTCGCCATGGCAGAAAAAGAGAAAATATATAACATACACACCCATAACAAAAGTTATATCGTGTATTTCTATTGCTCTTATAAACTTTGAATTTTCTACAAGCTCCGACGCTCCGAAAGATGTGATATTTTTTATCATATCACTAATGGCGCCCCCAACACCTGTCGTGAGCGCACCTAATATAATAATAACGAAATTTCCCAATGCCAGTCCGAAGAATGTATATTTTGCGGCTTTTTCTTCAAACATATAACCTGCCGATACAACAATAAGTATATTCAAAAACTGAAAGGACATTTTAGATACGCCCTTTAGTATATATCCGACAGTCTGAAAGTCAAGTATCCATATAATAACAGACCAGAGAATTACGCCCATAATGATAGAGACATAAATCATAAAAAGGTGAAAAAGCACCTTTATATTTTTGAAGTTACCCGACCACATAAGGTAAATAAGCGCCAATCCGACAGCGCCTGCCGATACAACCTTTGGCAAGCCGCCCAAAGCTAAATTTATTACCTTCCAATCACCCATTGCGGCACAAAAAATAAAAAATATGTAGAACCCTTTATATGCTTTTGAATTTTTCGTGTAAGGTACATTCATACATAATTCCCCATGCTAATCTATTATATATCTACTATATTATACAGTAAAAGTCGCATCCCGTCAAGAGTTTTCGGCACCTTTGTAGGCTTTACGCGCCAATCTTTTTTAATTTTTTTGCTATGCTTATTTTTACCTTTCCGATAAGATGAAATAATTTGTCATATTTAAAGCACATTTTAAGTAATGTAAATCTTCTTTTGCGGGCATATTCCACGGGCAGCATCCACCAGCGGCTGCTCGGACTGCCAAAGTCAAACTCGTTTATAGTGCTTTTATAAGGTTCTGTGTCCAAAAGCTTTTTGAACTCCGCCTTTCTTACCTTGCGCGGCTTTGGGTTGTTTCTGTGAAAAATATCAAGCCTGAGCCTGTCAATTACCAAAACTACCATTCTGTTCTTTTTATAAAGATTTTTTACTTCTTCGTCATCGGGATATACCTTTTGCATACAGTCGAGCTGATTATGCAAAATAGTATCAACGGTTTTTGCGTTATCCTCGCTGTATCTTTTTGTTATACCCATCGGGTTTTTTCTGTAATAATACATTGTGTACGGCAGATATGCTATTTTTTTTGCACAAGCATACGCCTCTGTATTAAACACGCTGTCCTGCGCCTTTTTCTGTCCCGGCGGGAATTGAAGATTGTTGTCTACAATAAATGATTTCCGGTAAAGCGCGCCCCACGCGGCGTGATAAAATACCTCTTTGCTCATACCGTAGCTTTGGGGGTCAAACGGCATTTGGCAAAGTACGGAAAGACTGATTTGACGCCCTGCTTCTTCGGGCAGTTCAACGAGCTTTGTAACAGTGCAGACAGGGTCAGCTTCCTTTTTGTCAATAAATATCTTTCTGTCGTGGATAATAATATCGTAATCTGTATCGTAAAACGACAACGCAGTTTCAACACAGTAGTCAGACATAAGGTCGTCACCGTCGGCAAAAAATATCCACTTGCCCTGCGCTTCTTCCACAGTGCGGTTTCGTACAACGCTTAATCCCTGATTTTGCCCCATATCTATATACCTGATATGGCAGTTTTTTTCTGCGTATTCTTTGCATATATCCGTGCTGTTGTCGGTTGATGCGTCATTTATAAGAAGTAGCTCCGTTTCGTCTGTCAGCTGTCCCATTATCCCCTCGATATATTCTCTGAGCAGTTCTTCGCCAACATTATATATCGCAGCCCCTATTGTCAATTTTAATGACATATAAGTACAACTCCCTTCCTCTTTTATGCCATAAAAACTCATAATAATTATATCATTAAATCTTTTTTATGTCAAGCACAGCGGATTTCTCGAAAAAAAAGCAAAATTTTGGGTTGATTTTTATGTTGATTTGCGCTATAATAAGAATAAAAAGATATTTATTTAAGTTTACTAATGTTATATCGCTTTTATTTTTTGCAAAAAGGAAGTTATACTAACTATGTACAAAAAGAGAAAAACAGGATGGCTGGAGCATTTTGACTTTAAAATACTCGATGTAGTCGTTTTGCTTGCCGTATTCTCCCTAACTATTGTAAGACACACCCAATTCACAATGATGGAGCTTGTAAGCAGCGTCATTATTTTAGTTTTGTTTGAATTTTTATTTGATATTGTAACTGAATATCACAGAGGAATAATGTATAGAGGTGTCCTTAAGGAGTTTGCCCTGTCCGTTGTAAATATGGGCGTGAGCTGCGGCGTTATTGTTTTGTATCTGACTTATATAGCAAAACAGTAGCTTGACCAAGAAACTGCTTATACATTCTTTCTTGCAAGTATGGGTATCGACTACATAGCAAAGGTGCTTTACAAAGAGCTTGTCAAAAAGGGTCTCAGCATCTATAACAGTAAGCGTAAAATGATTTTGATAGCTATGGACGACAACATTGACCAATTTGTGCAGTCCGTTCAAAAGCACTCTTTCGGTCAGGTTGAAATTTCAGGAATAGTTATTATTGAAAGCCAGAGGTATAAGGTCGGAGACAGTATTATGGGTTACCCCTTTATTTCAGAAATAGATGACCTTCCCGATTATCTTTTAAATCAATGGATTGATGAAGTATTTATGAACCTCCCCAGCAGGAGAGCTCCGAGAGGAGTTATAGAAAAACTAACGGAAATGGGTATCACAACCCACCGCGCCATAGACTTCCGAATTGATGAAGATAACAACAAAATGGTTGAGACTGTTGCGGGCTACACCTGCCTTACAGAAAGCGTCAGAATAATGCAGTCAAATCAGTTCTTTGCAAAACGGCTTATGGATATAGTAGGCGGTTTTGTAGGTTCGATAATGACAATAATAATTACGATTTTTATAGCGCCTCTCATTTTTATAACAGATCCGGGACCGATATTCTTTACACAGCCTCGCATTGGTAAAGGCGGAAGAGTTTTTAAAATGATTAAATTCCGTTCAATGTATAAAAACGCGGAAGAACGCAAAGCGGAGCTTATGAAGCATAATACCGTTTCAGACGGAATGATGTTCAAGATGGATAACGACCCAAGAATTCTCGGCAGCGGTTCAGACGGAACAAAGAAAGGCATCGGCTGGTTTATCCGCAAATTCTCTATTGATGAATTCCCACAGTTCTTTTTGGTACTTACGGGACATATGTCGCTTGTCGGAACGCGCCCGCCCACGCTTGACGAATGGGAAAGGTACAGCTCGTGGCACAGAGCCCGTATGGCAATAAGACCCGGTATTACGGGAATGTGGCAGACAAACGGCAGAAGCGATATTACCAATTTTGAAGAAGTCGTAAATCTCGATATGGAATACATAAGGAATATGAGCGTTTGGTTTGATATTAAGCTCATTTTTAAAACTATCAAAAATCAGTTTATAGGTAAAGGCGCAAAATAAAAATTTAAGGCGTGTTGATAAAAATATCGACACGCCTTATTTATGTAATCATATTAACCTTTTAATTGCGCCAGCTTACGCTTTATCTTTTTCGGAATCAAGCTTTTTACAAAACCGACAGCGCGTTTTTTGTAATTCTTTTTAAATCCATATATAAAAGCATCATATCCATTTTCTTTATACATTTTTACAAGCCTGTTGTGTTCGGGCGTAGGCACGCTCGCGCCTGTGAGCTGCTTGTTTCGTTTTTCGACGCTTTTTCTGTCAGATGCACACATCAGCAGTCTGCTTTCTATTCCAGACAGCCACTTTTTGCCCTTATCGGAATTAACAAGCACACACGAAATTCCGTTTTCGATGTCCGCGCCGTTCATTTTTGAAACAAGCTCCTGCCTTATTCCCCAATAATCGCCGAGCGTTATATCGCCCTGACGACCTTCGCACGGGAATCTGCAGTTGTAGCAGCTTTCGCGATATACCTCACCGCCCAAAAAATAAAAATAATACGGCGATGTGTTCTCGTTATATTTGACATTTGCGGTTGCGCCGTTTAAGGAGCCTTTAACTCCCCACCCGTACTTTTTATCTCTGAACTTTATATCTTTAATGTCAATTTTTTTCTTTTTGGCAAAATACGCCAAATCATCACGCAGCATTTTAACACTCGGAACACCGTGGCATATCAGATCGATTGTCAAAAGATTGTCGTAACCCTTTTTCAAAAACGCCTTGAGTCCTGCGATCTGACAGGGAGTTCCCGAATAACACACATATTGTCCGCTTTTAAGGAGTTCTTCCGCTTTTTTAAATGTGTCGCCCGTTGCGCTCTGAACATATTTTGAACCTCTGAGCTTATCTAAATTGCTTTTGTCATTTACGCAAATGTGGCGCAAAGAAAAATCTTCATCCCACGCGGCACCGAGCACCGCTCCGCCCTTTTCTATAACAGCCTCGGCAAGCTCGGTAAATATTCCGCCCGAGGATGATTGCGACAATACCTCTTTGTTTTTTGTGACAGCGGCATATACTAAAGGCTCTCCGTTTGCACCAACCGATTTTTCGCAAAAAACACATACCTTGCGGCATTGACCACACCCGACACACTTTTCTTCGTCAACTTCGGGATAAAAAAATCCCATTTCGTTTTCTTTCATTTCTATTGCGCCGCACGGACATATATTTACACACGCTCCGCAGCCGCAGCAATCTTTTAGGTTGTCAATTTTAATATAATCCTTCATTTTTTCACCTGTATTCATTTCGGTTTCTGTTATGTAACATCTTAAGCTAAATATAGCATAAAACATAAATTTTTTCAAGTCTTTTATGAATTAACTTGAATACATAGTTTTTTTGTGCTATACTGTTATAGGTGTCATAAATTTACAATGTTATTAGGAGAAATCTATATGAAAATAGCAATGATAGGTCACAAGCGTATTCCTTCCAGAAGTGGCGGTATAGAAGTCGTTGTTGAAGAACTTTCTGTAAGAATGGCACAGCTCGGTCATTCTGTCGATGTCTATAACCGTCATAGCGGAGAAGAAAAGCTCAAAGAGTATAAGGGCGTAAAGATAATAGAAGTTCCGACATTTAATGTGCCTGCTCTGCACGCCTTGCTCGGTTCTCTTTTTGCAACGGTAAAATGTATCTTCCGTAAATACGATGTTGTTCACTATCACGCAGAAGGTCCCTGCTCAATGATTCCGCTTGCAAAGCTTTTCGGAAAGAAAACAGTTGCAACAATTCACGGTCTTGATTGGCAAAGGAGCAAATGGGGCGGCTTTGCGACACGCTACCTGATGTTCGGTGAAAAGATGGCGGCAAAGCATGCCGATAAGCTTATCGTACTCTCCAAAAATGTTCAAAAGTATTTTAAGGATACATATAACTGCGACGCCGTTTTAATTCCAAACGGTATCGACCGTGCAGGTTCGATCGCGCCTGATATAATTAAATCCGAATACAACCTTGAAGGCGGAGATTATATTCTGTTTTTGGCAAGAATAACGCCCGAAAAAGGGCTTGATTATCTTATAGACGCGTATAAAAATCTAAATACAGACAAAAAGCTTGTTATAGCAGGCGCATTGGAGCCTGAAACCGAATATATAGCGTCTGTAAAGGAAAAAGCAAAGGATTGCCCCAACATAATATTTACAGGGTTTGTCAGCGGTCAAAAGCTCAGAGAGCTTTTTGCAAACTCGTATCTTTATATACTCCCGAGCGATATAGAGGGTATGCCGATAAGTCTTTTAGAGGCCGTCGGATATGACACAAAGGTATTGGTAAGCGATATTCCCGAGAATGTTGACTGCCTTGACGGTTACGGCACATCGTTTGAACATTCAAACAGCGAATCCCTGCGTCAAAAACTACAATTCTGCCTTGACCGTGAAGACCTCCGCGAATGTGATTTCAAGGAGAATGAAACTCCTGAAGAAACACGCGGAAAGCGCGAAGCTCTTATCAAAAAATACGATTGGGACAATATAACCTCGCAAACACTTGACCTTTATAGTTCGCTTAAAAAGTAACCGGGAGAATTAAAAATGGCTACAAGAACACAACACGCTAAGCGTAATATAATTACATCTATATCAAATAAGCTTGTAACTATGTTTGCCACATTTATAATGCGCACCATAATTATACGCTATCTCGGCAGCATATATTTAGGTCTTGACAGCCTGTTTGTATCTATTTTGTCCATACTGTCTCTGGCGGAGCTTGGCGTCGGCTCGGCAATGGTGTTCAGTATGTATAAGCCGATTGCAGAAAACGACACCCCTGCCGTCTGTGCGCTTCTTAAGCTGTATCGCACAATATACAGATGGATTGCACTTGCGATGACGGTTATAGGTCTTTTAATGGTTCCTTTTTTGCATATAATCGTAAAGACCGAACTCCCGGAGGGCTTAAATCTTTATATACTGTATTTTATTAATCTTTCAAGCTCGGTTTTAAGCTATATGCTTTTCGCATACCGCAGCTCTTTGTTTACCGCAACACAGCACTTTTCGGTTAATAACAACATCGTTACATATTTTAAAATTGCATCTTCTGTACTTCAGGCAGCAGCAGTAATGATATTCCGGAACTACTATTATTACTGTCTTGTACTGCCTCTTACTGAATTGGCAAAAAATTACGCAATATATATTATTTCAAATAAAATGTATCCTCAGTACCAATGTGAGGGGACTGTCCCCAAAGACGAGCTTGACAATATCAAAAAGCGCGTCGCAGGTATGTTTTTGTATAAGCTAAGCGGCGTGTTCCGCAACTCGTTTGACAGCATAGTTTTGTCGGCATTTTTGGGGCTTCATATACTTGCCAAGTACAACAATTACTTTTATATATTAAACGCCATTACAGGTATTATTATTCTTACTTCATCAAGTGTAACTGCAAGCGTCGGTAACTCTATTGTTTTAGAAACAAAAAAGAAGAATTATGATGACTTCAATAAAATACAACTTCTTTATATGTGGCTGATGTCGTGGTCAACGATATGCCTTTTGTGCTGTTATCAGCCGTTTGTCAAGCTCTGGGTAGGCGAAGATATGCTGTTCGGAGACGGCATAATGATAATTTTCTGCGTATATTACCTGACAATGGGCTTTAACAGAATATGTTATATATACCGTCAGGCGGCGGGGTTATGGTGGCAGGACAGATACAGACCTGTTGTCGAGTCCGTAGTAAATCTAGCCTTAAATATTATACTTGTAAAGTACATAGGCGTTGTCGGAGTAATGTTTTCAACGATCTTCTGCCTCGTTACAATTAACTGTATCTGGGGAGCGCATACTTTGTTCAAGCATTACTTTACAGAAGAAAACATGACAGTATATCTGTTAAAAATCGGTCTATTTTCTGTGCTGACAGCGGTATCGGGCGTAATATGTTATTTTATATGCCTTCGTTTACCGTTCACAGGGATTATGGCAATTATAATAAATCTGGCGATTGCTACGCTCGTTTCCAATATTGTTTTTGCCGCAGGATGCAGCTTTCTGCCCGAATTTAAACCTGCTATCAGCTTTGTACGCAATACCGTCGGTTTAAAAAGAAAAGGTTAATAACCGTAATAGTTAAGCCTCACCCTTCTTTTTGTGGGTAAGGCTTTTTTTAGAGAAGCTTCAACACAGCTTCATAATTTCGCTGGCAGTTGTTTTTATCGTTAAATTTATAAAACGTATTCATTCTCTGTAAATACACATCGTCAGGCACAGCACCGTTTTCAAGAATATGCTCAAGCTCGGCAATGGCGTCTTCCTCGGTCTCAGTTATTTTTCCGAACCCGTCGTGCCTGTATTCAAAGTACCCTTGTCCGTACTGATGCGTACGGTATTCCTCCTCATCAAACTGATAGTGAACAACAGGCTTACGCATATATCCATAATCAAAATACACGCTTGAATAGTCAGTTAACAGCACATCGCTGTTTATAAGCAAATCCTGAACATCGTTGTTTTTAAAGTCAGCAATACTGATGCGGCTGTTGTTTGTTTCAAAACAGTCAAGGAACCTGTGCACCTCATAGTGCGGATAAAATACAAGCTCATAGTCGTATTTTTCGAGCAATTCCGCAAGCCTTTTGCTGTTCAGTAAACTGTTGTATTTTTGACAGTAATCACTCATCAAAAAGCTGCGACGGCTGCAACTGCGTAATCTGGAACGCCAGGTGGGCATAAAAAGTATTTTCCGCGTCGGAATATCCTTTTTTTTCAGATTGTCATATCTGCAAAGTCCCGTAAGCTGCAAAACGCCTTGCTTGTACCCGAATGTTTTATCTACATATTCATATTCAGGCACGGCGGAGCAAACAAACATATCAATATTTGTACGGTCAGCGTGACAAAATTTTATATCATCTTTTATAATGCCGTGCTGAAGAAATACATTTTTTCCTTTTGACGGTATGAACTTGTTATATTTATTAAAAAACAAAATGTCAGGCGCGTATCCTTCAATATGGGTACTTATCTTTGCTTTGGCAAGAATATAACTTATATAGTGGCAAAAGCTCCCGTAGGGAATTATCCTTCCGAGACACGCGACCTTTTCGTAATCGGGAGAATCTTTTGCAATTATGTACGCCGAATTGATTTCGGGGTGATTTTTGGTTATGTATTTAAAAAAGTGATAGCCGTTATCCCTTGCATCATGACCTCTTTCCGACACTATCCAAAGCTCTTTGTATTTTTTGCACCATCTTACAAAAACAGACGCGATCACAGCTGCAACAAGCATAAAAATGAAACGAATGAGCTGAAATATTCTTTTTAGTTTATACACAGTAATACCTCCATATTATCGTCGAATGTATTTTACGCTTTTTTCTCCCCTGCCTGCTTTGCTTTGTCAGCTTCCCAGATAAATTCCTCCAGCGTCTCATAAAGCCGCTCCGACTCAACAGGCTTGGACAGATGCGCGTTAATTCCCGCCTGCAGCGACATTTTAACATCTTCATCAAAAGCGTTGGCAGTCATAGCGATAATCGGTACTTTATTCGCATCTGCACGGTCGAGTGCGCGAATTGCCATTGTGGCTTCAAGACCGTCCATCTCCGGCATACGAATATCCATCAAAATTGCGTCGTAATATCCGGTACTGCTTGCTTTAAACATATCGAGAGCAATTTTGCCGTTTTCTGCATGGTCAGGAATTACTCCTTTAATTTTAAGAAGCTCCTTCATAATTTCGGCGTTAATAAATATATCTTCTGCAATAAGTATATGCCTGCCGTCAAGGTCAGCGCGCCTTTTTTCAGATTGCACAAAAAGATTGTTCTTGTGTGTAACGCTCTTTAGTTCGCTTATCAAATTATTTGCAAACAAAGGCTTTGCAATAAAGCTGTCCACGCCTGCACTTACGGCGTCTGCCATAATATCGTCCCAGTTGTACGAGGTGACAATTATTATTGTTGTTTCATTGTTTTTGCTCTTTCTTATCTCTTTTGCAACAGCTATGCCGTTCATATCGGGCATATTCCAGTCAAGCAGAACAAGATTGTAAGGCTCGTTGTTTGACCGCGCTGTTTCGAGCATATTAAGCGCATCTGTTCCGCTTAAACATATATCAGATTTTATTCCGGATTCGTCAAGCAAAAGTCGTGCGTGTTCTGCGGCAATTTCATCGTCGTCAACTACAAGCACCTTTATTTTATTTAAGTCAATTGATAAATCTTCTTCCTCTCTGTCCTCACAGTTCTTAAGCGTAATTACAATAGTGAATTTTGTCCCTACTCCCTTTTCAGATTCAACCGAAATCGTGCCGTTCATAATCTCAACGATGCTCTTTGCAATAGGCATTCCAAGTCCTGTACTGCCGTATTTGTTGTTACGGTTTGAATCCTCCTGGGCAAATGTTTCAAATATTTTCGGCAGGAACGACTTGTCCATACCAATACCTGTATCCTCTATTATAAATTTAATTGTTGTCTGGTTGTCAAAGACAGCCGTTCTCTCTACAGTGAGAGAAACAGTTCCGGGGGCTTCGGTAAACTTGATTGCATTGCTGAGAGTGTTTATAAGAACCTGTTTCAACTTCATATCGTCACCGATATAATAATCAGACACTCCGCCAAGTATATTGCATTTGTAGTCCAATCCCTTATCGCTGCACTGCGTCATTACCATTGTGTTAATTTGTTCAAGCATTGTGCCGAAAGAGAATTTTTCTTTTTTGACAACAACCTTGCCCGACTCTATACGGCTCATATCCAAAATGTCGTTAATAAGACCAAGCAAATGCTGTGCGCTGTCATTTATTTTTACAAGATAGTCTCTCACTTCATCGTCAAGGTTTTCTTTCCTGCGCGCAAGGTTGTCAAGACCTATAATCGCATTCATAGGAGTACGGATTTCGTGGCTCATATTTGACAGAAACGC
This sequence comes from Clostridia bacterium, assembly GCA_017450025.1. GTDB lineage: Bacteria > Bacillota > Clostridia > UMGS1883 > UMGS1540 > RGIG3586. The sequence goes on from JAFSYJ010000039.1 coordinate 35,808, forward strand.
TGTCTTTGCCTTGTTTGCCGCCTGCGCTGCAGAAAGTGCTTCTCTCAATGTCTGATTTTTGCTCAATGTCTCTCGCATCTCGCTGTCAATATTTGTAAGTCCCAAACCTATGGCGTGGACTATGTTGTCATCTCTGTCAGCCGCGTGGCGAACACCTGCCATTCGTATCATTTCATAATAATCCTTGCCGCCTCGGTGCACAAAATAGCGGTATGCAATAATTGAATTATTCAAAAGTGCCTTGCGGATATTATCGGGGTTTATAAATTCCAAAAAGTCGTCACGGTATGCTTCATCAACAGAATTTTCACCGTACCATTTAAAACGCTCATAGTAATTAAAGTGAACGCCGACAGGCGTGTGGTCTTTATCATCAGGGTCAGCGCGGTAGCAAACTCCATCGTCAGCGTCGAGATCAACATGATAAACGCTGCGGTAATCCGAAGCAAGAGCTGTTATCATTTTGTCCCGTTCTTTTTTTTCTTCCTGTTCTTCAAGCAGTTTTTCCTGTAGTGCAAGACGGCTTTCAAGTGCGTGTTGAAGATTTTGCCCTGTCCGCACCTCATCGTCAACATCTTTAAATCCCATCATAACGCCCATATGACCTTCAGGCATATTGACCTTGCCAAAGTCAATGCGGTAATAGCGCATATCGCCATTCCTGTCGTGGAGAAATGTGACGGAAAAGTAGTCCTTTTCGGAAAGCTTCTGTGTTATATTTGGTAAAGAAAGCTCCTCACGCATCCTGTCGCGGTCTTTTTCCGCAACCAAAGCATTTATGTATTCATTTGCAACTTCGGTATAAATTCCTTTTTGGAGCGCGCTGTTAATTGCCTCCGCGTTCGCAATGTCTTCGTTCATATCTCCGTGATACAAAGAAAAGCTTTCGGTTTCGACATCGTTTATCAGTCCCACGGTATTGTAGGTTTTTGTGAGCGTGTCTATAACAGCGTCGCGCACAAGATTGTCACGCTCCATACGCTCGTGCTTTTCGGTAATATCAGAAATAAACACATAAAAGATACCACCGTATGCTTCGGTATCCGTATAATGTCCGTAGTCGTCAACCCAACGCATTGCGCCGTCTTTGCGGACAATTCTGTATTCTGCGTAGTCAAGATTATCATGACTCAAAGCAATTTGATCAGCAATCGAGTCAGAAAGCTTTTTATAATCATCAGGATAAACCATACCTTTAAATGTATTTCCCGTCAGCTCTTTAAATTCTTCATAGGTATCGCAGCCGAATATCTTTAAAACAGCGGCATTTGCATAGAGAAGTTCATCATTGTCAGACTTGTAAATAAAAAAGCCGCCGGGCATATGCCTGCCGATTTCCCTGACAATTTGCATAGTTTGTTCATTTAACTCAAAGTACTTACCAAACATAAGCGTAACCTCCGTCTTTTATGGTTTTTAGATAAAAATCATAGTGCGCGTAGTTTTTCAAACTGTGTTTTGGCTTCCTCCAAAAGATTTGTATAGTCCGTATCCGTTCTGCTTCGCAAAAGTTCCGTCATTTCTATTATCGGCGTTGCCAGAGGGGTAAGTGAAAGATTTGTAAACATCCCCTTCAGCGCGTGAGCGGTTTCAAATGCCGCATCGAGATTTTTTTCTTTAAGCTGCTGTTCAAGCTGTGTGAGCTTTGAATCTTCAAGTGCCTTTCCCACGAGCATAATATAAAAGTCTTCTCTGTTCATACAGCGGGTAAGACCGTCATCAACATCTGCACCATACTCTCTGAGTTTGTCTATTGTAATCATAATCATTTCCCCTCTTTCGTTGGTTCTAACATTTTTTCAAGCTCGTCAGGCGGCAAAGGCTTTGAAAAATAATATCCCTGTATTATATAGCAGCCAAGCTCCTTAAGCTTTTCCATTTGCTCTTTTGTTTCAACGCCTTCTGCGACTGCAGGGACTTCAAGAAGATTTGCAATATCTATCACGATTCCGACAAGGCGGTACGCCTTTTCATCAGTACAAATATTTTTGATAAAGCTCATATCGAGCTTTAAAGCGTCAACCGGCATAGAAGTAAGCATATTAAGCGAAGAATATCCGCTGCCAAAATCGTCCATTTCTATCTTAAAGCCTTTGCTTCTGAGATCATTTAATGTATCAACTATATGTTCAAGATTTTCCGTATAAGCGGATTCTGTAATTTCAAGGAGCAACATATCTCTGGAAATACCATTTTTGAGAATAATGTCACAAAGTTCTTTTGTAAGCATGGGATTAAAAATATCAACTCTTGAGACATTAACCGAAACAGGCAGTGCCACGCCAAAAGCTTTCTGCCATTTGCGTATTTGCGCAGCCACTTCATTCCAGACATATCTGTCAATCTTGTATATCATACCGCTTCTTTCAAAAACAGCGGTAAAAATATTCGGATTTATCATACCGTATTCAGGATGAACCCAGCGTATTAAAGCTTCTGCGCTTGACAGAACGGGCTTGTTCCCTCTTATATTATATTTGGGCTGATAAAAAACCTTAAACTGTTTTTCTTCAATAGCTCTGTCAATATCATTTATAAGGCGTTCAAAATATACTTCCTGATCGTTTATCTCGTTATTGTAAAAGCCAAAGCAAGTCCCGTAATTGTCTTGTAATTGGCGGCAAACAAGTCTTGCGCGGTCAAATTTAGTTTCTATATCAAACTTGCTGCCGTCATCGGTATATATGCCTATTCTTAAGCTGATTTTGTTGTCACCGATTGCTTTGTTTATTTGTTCCGTGTACGCTTCAATATTTTCTTTAACATTTTTGTCAGACGGAATATACATATAAAACGAATTGCTCCCGCTGCGGCAAGCAAGCCCGACAGTATTTTGAATAATATACTGAATACTGTTGCTTATCTTTTGCAAAATGCAATCGCCATAGTCTCTGCCGTAAAGCTCATTTACAATGTGAAAGCGGTTTATATCAAGCACAACCGCGTCCATAGGTATATAGAGCTGTTCGTCTAACCTCTTGCCATACTCAAAGAAAAATTCTACATTGTATAGACCTGTCAGTTCGTCTTTTTCGGTTTCGTGGATAATAATACTGTCCTCAGCAAGTTCAATAGACCTGCTAATTCTTGCCCTGATTATTTCCGGAACATCATACGGCTTTGTTATAAAGTCGGCAGCACCCATCTGCAAGCACTCAACTTCAGAGCCCTTCTCGGCTGTAAGTACGATAACGGGTATTCGCCTCAGCTTGCTGTCGGAGCGTATAATTTTAAGAAATTGATACCCGTCAAGCTCGGGCATATGTAAATCGAGCAGTATAAGCGAAAACGCCTGCTGACTTGTTTTGATAATATCAAGTGCAACCGCTCCGTTTTCGGCATAAATTACCTCATAAATATCGTTGAGCATTGCTCCAAGCATTGCACGCTCAATAAATTCATCATCGACAATAAGTATTTTCTTTAAAATCCCCTTTTTTTGTTCAAGCAGCTTTTCCATATTAAACCTCTCAGATTTGTGATCCGTAACCGGTATAGAACTTGCGTTTTATGATTATTCAAAAGGTGAATTTGCTTTGTGCCGTTTTTGATGTCGGTTATTCCGATTCTTTTAAACTTGCTTTGTCTATATACATCATTTTGTCCGCTTTGTTGAACATCTGGTAAACCGAGGTTTTGCGGACCTCTTTTTCATATTTATACCCGACTGCAACTTTTATATTTGCCTGATCGGTTTTCGCTCTGAATTTTTCAACATAATCGGGCATCTTGCTTTCATCTTCACCTAAAACAAATGCCACAAACTCGTCGCCGCCAATTCTGAAGCAGTTTTCTTCGTTTTCCTTCCCGAATACGCTTAATATACATTCAGCCGCCTTTTTCAAAAGCTTGTCCCCGTCTTTGTGTCCTGAGATGTTGTTCATCTTGCGAAGGTCGTTTACATCAAACACAAACATAGTTGCCTCTCCGCCCTCGTCAAAAAGCTTGTTGCAAAAGTCGCCGTATGATGTGCGGTTGCCAAGCCCTGTAAGCGAGTCAGTTTCCGCAGTTTCGCGTAATTCCTCAACAAGCTGTGCATTTTTATCCAAAAGCCCGTTATACGCTGTGGTAAGGGCTTCCATTTCCTCCAAAAAGTCAGGCATACTGATTCTTTGACCCTTTCTGATGCTCCAGGAAGCGTCTGCAATAGGACGGATTACAAATTTGTACTGGATTACAGTCATAAACACTATCGAAATAAACATTATGGCTATTACAAGCTGCAGCGCGTTTGAATATAATTCAACTTTGTTTGTAATGGCAATATATTCGTTTTTTGAATTTTCCTTTGCGGAATCCAAAAAGCGGCTTGTGCCGTCGGTTATCAGCTTTTTGGTGTTCATATACTCGTCGTCAAGAAGCATAATGCGTGCTTTTTCTTTCATTTGTTCAGCAGAGAGCCAGCGGTCTTCATCCTTCAGCACAACTCCCGAAACTTCTTCAGGAAGCTCGCTGTCGGGAATACCGTATGCCAAAGCCGCGAGCTTCATCGAGTAATATTCTCTGTTCATAAGCTTAACCGAATAATTCATAGATGTCTCGATATACGCAGCGGCTTCCATAGACACAGATGTTTTTGCAAGCTCTTCCATTGCTTTATCTCTGTGCTTATCTACTTTGGCTTCTTCAAAATACAGATAAAGGTGTGATATGTCACCTGTTTCTGCAAACAGACGAACCTGCTCCGTAAGCGTGTGTGAGCCGTCAGTAAGACTTGTTGCAATGTCAGTATATTTCATATGTAACTTTGAAAGCTCTATGCTTTTTTCGTTATAAACCTTCGCTCTCATTCCGTATAAAACTACAAGTAAGCATGATATCATAAGCAATGCTGAAATAATCAGCATAATAGTTTTCATACTGTATTGATTTTTGCCTGTGGAAATATTATATCTCATTTTTTTTCATTCTCCGATATTTCTTCAAGATTTTTTATCTGTCTTTTAAAGCTGTCAAGCAAAATGTCCGAAAACTTTCCGCATTGACCGCTGATAATCATATTGTAGGTTTCACTTTGTATAACAGGTGCCTTATATACCCTTTGGTTAATAAGCGCGTCATATACATCTGCTATCGAAACTATTTGCGCCGATATGGGGATCTCGTTACCCTTTAAGCCATACGGATACCCGTTGCCGTCATACCTCTCGTGATGATAAAGAGCTATGTCCTTGCATATATCCGTATATTCATCGCCCCATATTCCCCTTGCCTCTTCCAAAAGCTCGCACCCTTTTGTTGTGTGGGTTTTCATAACCTCAAATTCATTAGGTGTCAGCTTTGTCGGCTTTAAAAGTATGTCGTCGGGAATCAAAATTTTTCCGACATCGTGCATTGCACTTGCCGACACTATGTTATCAACATCTCTGTCCGACAGAGCGTATTGCGGATAATGCTTTTTTATATCCTCCGCAATTATTCGCGTAAGTTTTTTTACACGCTGTATATGTTCGCTGCTTTCAAGACTTCTCGCGTGGACAACATCGCCGAACAAAACCGTCAGCCGTTCACTTTTGTGTCCGAAAACACCGCGGTCAAGATTACCCCTGTATATGTCAATAAATGTTTTTAAACGCTGAAGGATCACATCTTTGTCAAACGGCTTAAAGATAAAATCCGTAATACCTTCATTAAAGAAATTCAAAATCGTTGCAATATCGCTGAAAGTGCAGACTATAAAAATCGGCACATCATCGTTTAAAGGACTGCTTTTGATATCTTTTATTAAGGATGTGTCCGTACCTTTCAAAACAGACAAGTCAATTATAACGGCACTTATTCTGCTGTGTTCCGCCTCGATTATACGGTGGACATCATTCAAACTGCCGGCCGCAAAAACCTGATATGTTCCACATAATATGTGTTTTAAAGCATCGCGCATTTTTTCATCTCTGTCAGCGATTAAAACTGCTGTGTTCATGCTTGCTTCTCCAATCAGAATAATAGATTATACTAATTATTTGCGTATAATAAATTTTGCCACATTATACAGAGTTAATTTTATCATATCAAGGAACTTTTTGTCAAGTGCCGAGCGATATGTTTTTTACGGTCAAAAACATTAAAATCCCGCCTGTTTTGTCGCTTGACAAATTTTAGCGACAGGAGTATAATATTGTTGTTAAAGAATAATTTATGTAAATTTGGAGGGTTATATAAATGCAATATAAAATAGCCGTTGCCGGTACAGGATATGTAGGTATGTCAATCGCTGCTCTTTTAGGACAAAAACACCCTGTTTGTGCGATAGATATTGTTGAAAGTAAAGTCGATATGATAAACAGCGGCAAATCTCCGATTCGCGATGAGTATATAGAAAAGTTTTTAGGTGAAAATCTTACAAAGGTTCACGCAACCTTAAATCCCGAAGAAGCATATAAAGACGCGGATTTTATTGTAGTTGCTGCACCTACCAACTATGACCCGCAAAAGAACTATTTTGACACGAGCGCTGTTGAAAGCGTTATTACAACGGCATTATCTATAAATAAAAACGCTGTTATAGTAATCAAGTCCACTATTCCCGTCGGTTATACAAAGTCTGTCCGTGAAAAATTCGGATATGAAAGGATTTTGTTCAGCCCCGAATTTTTAAGAGAGTCAAAAGCTCTTTACGATAACCTCTATCCGTCAAGAATTATCGTGGGTACGGATATGTCAAATCCGGAGCTTGTAGAATGTGCAAATAAATTTGCCGACCTTATGGACTCCTGCACAGCAGAAAAGAATAATAAAAAGCTCCTTATGGATTACACAGAAGCCGAGGCGGTTAAGCTTTTTGCAAATACATATCTCGCCCTGCGCGTATCGTTTTTCAATGAACTTGATACATATGCCGAAATGAAAGATCTTGACACAAAGCGCATAATTGAAGGCGTATGCCTCGACCCGAGAATAGGCAACTTTTATAATAACCCGTCATTCGGATACGGCGGATATTGCCTGCCTAAAGACACAAAACAGCTTTTGGCAAATTATGATAATGTGCCTAATAATATCATCGGCGCGATAGTTGATGCCAATAGAACAAGAAAGGACTTTATTGCAGACAGAATAATTGAAAAATCTCCTAAAGTTGTCGGCGTTTACAGAATCACTATGAAGACAAATTCCGATAACTTCCGCGCGTCGTCTGTTCAGGGCGTTATGAAGCGCATCAAAGCAAAAGGCATAGAGGTCGTAGTGTACGAGCCGAGCCTTAAAGAAGATTTGTTCTTTAATTCGCGTGTTATCCGCGACATTGACGAATTCAAAAAAATCTCTGATGTAATTATTGCCAACAGATACTCAAAAGATATCGAAGATGTTTTGGACAAGGTTTACACACGCGACTTGTATTTCAGGGATTAAGCAGGAGGATAATATGAAGATTTTAGTCACAGGCGGCGCAGGCTTTATAGGCTTTCACCTTTCAAAAAGGCTTTTGGAAGACGGCTATGAAGTTGTCGGATACGATAACATAAACGATTATTACGATGTCAACTTAAAATACGCACGACTTGAAGTTTTAAAACAGTACGACAACTACACATTTATTAAGGGCGATTTGGCGGATAAAGATAAGGTATCTGAGCTTTTTGCAGAGCATAAGCCCGAGGTAGTGGTTAATTTGGGCGCACAGGCAGGCGTCAGATATTCAATTACAAATCCCGATGTATATATCGAATCAAATATAATCGGATTTTACAATATTCTGGAGGCGTGCAGGAATAATCCCGTAAAGCATCTGCTCTACGCTTCAAGCTCCTCCGTTTACGGAAACCAAAAGAAAACTCCATTTTCGACAGACGATAATGTTGACCACCCCATAAGCCTTTACGCCGCCACAAAGAAAAGCAATGAGCTTATGGCGTTTACATACAGCCACCTTTATAAAATTCCCGCGACGGGACTTCGCTTTTTTACGGTTTACGGACCGTTCGGCAGACCTGATATGGCATATTTCAGCTTTACAAATAAGATTATCAAAGGCGAGCCTATTAAGATTTTTAATAACGGTGATATGTACCGCGATTTTACTTATGTTGACGACATTGTGGAAGGCATCTGTAATATGCTCGAGTGTCCGCCTAAAGAAGACGAAAACGGCGACAGATTTAAGGTTTATAATATAGGCAATAACAAGCCGGAAAAGCTGATGTATTTTATAGAAACGCTTGAAAAGGCAATCGGCAAAACCGCAAAAAAAGAGTTCTTGCCAATGCAGCCCGGTGATGTATATCAAACATATGCAGATGTCAGTGACCTTATGCGTGATTTTAATTTTAAGCCTTCAACCTCCATTGAAGACGGCCTCGCAAAATTTGCAAAATGGTATAAAGAATATTATAAAATAGTATAACAAAAAGCACAGTTTTCTGTGCTTTTTTAAGTCTTAATATATCGTTTCAAAGGGATAATCGCTCTTAAACATACTCTCTATCCCCTCTGTCACGAATATCTTATTATCATCGGTCAAAAAAATTGCGTCAAACCCTTTGTCCGCGCGCCAAAACTCCGTTCCCCTATCAAGTCCCATCACGAAAAGGGCGGTAGAAAGTCCGTCTGCCCTTGTGCCGTCAAAGCATACTATCGTGACAGATTTTAAACCACCGTTTGCAGGGTAGCCTGTTTTGGTGTCAAAAATATGATGATATATTTTTCCGTCTTTTTCAAAAAACCGCCTGTACCCGCCTGAGGTAACGACAGCCATATCAGACACAGATAAAATTCCTATATACGAATTGTCGCTGTCGGGATTCTGGATTGCAACTTGCCACTTTCCCCCGTCAGGCTTGTTGCCGAGCGTCTGTATATTTCCCCCTAAGGACACAATCGCAGAAGTAACACCCGCTTTGCGGAATCCTTCTGTTATCTTTTCCGAAAGATAACCTTTTGCAATTCCTCCCAAGTCAATTTCCGAATTGCCGCTTATAACTGCAAAATTGCCGTCAACGCCTATGTTTTTATAATTTACTTGCGGTAAAACGCTGTCGATTTTCTTTTGTGACGGAACGCGGTACTCTTTTGTGTAAAATCCCCATAAATCAGTCAGCGGTGCTATCGATATATCAAACGCGCCTTCCGTGGCTTCTGATATGTCAAGTGCTTTTTTTACAACATCTGCTGTGTCGGCTGATACAACGGCTTTTTTGTATTTATTAAGCTTATAGACATCGCTTTCCTCGCTGTCCCTCTTAAACAAACGCTCCAAACGGAATATTTCCTTTTCGGCTTCGTTTATTGCCTCCTCCGCATTATCGCCGTAAGCTTTGATTTCCATTACGGTATCCATAGCGTAAACCGTCTTTTTATGCTCGTTTGAGCTGTTTTCCGTAGCCGCGCAGGATGACAGTAAAAAGACGAATACCGGGAGCAAAAACAATCTTTTTATAACCAAAAAAACACTTCCTATTTTAGATATTTTAAAACAAGTCCGGCACAAAGTCCTGTAAACACACCTGTTATTATGCCTGAAATTATCAAAAAAGGCAGATACCAAAAAATCTGCACGGTTTGCGTTATAATAGCCGCGACGCAAATCTGACCCGTATTATGAGCCATTGCCGCAAACGCGCTCACCGCCCAAAGCTTTTCCTTGCCTGAAATTTTAAGCATAAGACACATTACCAAAAAGCTTAATAGTCCGCCTGCTATGCTGTATAAAAAGCCAGTTACCGTACCTGCAAAAAGCGAGGCTAAAACTATCCTTACAAACAATACCGCAAGTGCTTCGCGCTTGCCGAAATAAACAAGCGTTATAAGCGTTATAATATTGGCAAGACCAAGCTTTATACCCGGTATAGGAACAAGCGGCGGGATTTGGGCTTCAACCGCAAAAATCACAAGCGCAATGCAGGTCATAACAGATAAATACGCTATTTTTTTGCTTTTCATCATATTATTGACCTCCTGCTACTGCATCAATTTCAGGCTTCCCCAAAATCACTACCGACAGTTTGTGCGGCAGACATATTATAGGCAAAGAGCCGCTGTACGCATAACCTTGCTTGACGCATATTTTATCAGGGCAGTCAGAATCCTTTATCATAATTTTCCCGTTTTCGACATATATAATGTTATACCCCCCGTCATCTGTTTGTACCTTAAATTCGTATGGCTCATTAACTTCGGACAGGTTAATTGTTCTTATCACCTTGTCTCCAAGCTTTATTTGTGCAACAGTTCCTTGATTTATGCCCTTGTTGCCAAGCGTCATAATAAGTAAGCATACAAGACAAATAAAAGCAAAAACAGATATGAGCTTTATGTCAGCTTTCATATTTTTCTCCAATATAAAGTGTGATATTTAATAAAAAATATGATAACATAAGGCATAAAAAAAGTCAATGTCGGAATTGTTATTTTTTTGTCTATACTGTTAAAAAGTTGTCAAGCTTTTTTATAAAAAAATGTAGACAAAATGTCAAAAAACCTGTATAATATCGTAGTAAACCTTATCGAAATTTATAGGAAAACTCAAACATAATTGCGGTTTTTCATTAAGGAAAGGATAAAAAAATGCGTTTTTTTAAGGGTGGTGTTCACCCATATGATGGTAAAGAATTGAGTAAAAACAAGCCTGTTTCAAAGCTTGATGCAGGCGAAGAACTTGTCTTCCCCATGCAGCAACACATTGGTGCGCCTGCCGCTCCGTGCTTAAAAAAAGGCGACTCTGTTCTGGTAGGTCAGATTATAGGAACAGCGTCGGGCTTTGTCAGCGCAAATATTTTGAGTTCTGTTTCGGGAACGGTTAAAGCATTAGAGCCGCGTGCAATTGATAACGGCACAAAGGTTATGTCCGTTGTTGTTACAAACGACTTTGAATACCGTACAGTTGAAGGCTTTGGCAAAGATAAAAGCTATGAGGATATGGACAGAGACAGCTTTTTGGAAGCCGTTAAAAATGCCGGTATCGTCGGAATGGGCGGTGCGAACTTTCCTGCTCATATAAAGCTTGCGGCAGATCCTGAAAAGATAGACAGAATTATTGTAAACGCTTCGGAATGCGAACCGTATCTGACATCGGATTACCGTGCAATGCTTGAAAGAGCTGAAGAAATCATCGGCGGTCTTTCGGTGATACTCCATTTCTTCCCCAAAGCTTCCGGCGTTATAGCTGTGGAAGACAACAAGTCTGATGCGGCAGAGCATATACAAAGTCTTATCGGCGGACAAAAAAACATATCGCTCAAGGTTTTACAGACAAAATATCCGCAGGGCGCGGAGCGTATGCTGATTTATGCTGTAACAGGCAGACAGATAAACTCCAAAATGCTCCCTGCCGACGCAGGATGCATAGTTCATAATATTGATACGGTTTGCTCCATATACCGCGCAATTTGTAAGTCAATTCCGAGTATCCGCCGTATAATTACAGTAACGGGTGACGCAATAACAAATCCGCAGAATTTTGATGCTCCTCTCGGTATGAGCTTCCGCGAAGTGGTTGACGCCGCCGGTGGATTTAAAACAAATCCTCAAAAAATAATATCAGGCGGTCCTATGATGGGTAAATCCATCTCTTCTTTAGATATACCCATTACTAAAGGAACTACATCTGTTTTGGCTTTAACAAAAGATCAGGCGTCCGCCAAATCCTCTAACTGCATCCGCTGCGGCAGATGTGTAAAGGCTTGCCCTGAGCATTTAGTACCGCAAAAGATCTCGGTTCTCGCGGCAGAACGCCAATATGATGAATTTATAAAATGGAACGGCACAGAATGTGTTGGCTGCGGCTGCTGCAGCTATGTCTGCCCTGCCAAGAGACCTCTCTCGCAGGAAATCTCTACGGCACGCGCCAAGTCCATACAACTACTGAAATCCCGCAAATAAGGAAGTGATACATAATGAGTGATTTAATGAATATATCAGCCTCGCCCCATATACGCGATAATTCTTCAGTCCGCAGAATAATGCTCGATGTAATAATTGCGCTTATGCCTGCGGCAATTTACGGGGTATATCGCTTCGGTTGGTATTCTCTTTTGATTTTGGTAACTTGCATAATTGCTTCGATGTTTTTCGAAGCCCTGTTTCAAAAGTTCAGCGGCAAGGAAATCACTGTCAGCGATTGTTCTGCCGCTTTGACAGGCCTTTTAATAGGAATGAATATGCCTCCGCATATTCCTCTTTATATACCGATTATCGGCTGTGCTTTTGCAATAATTATGGTTAAGCAGATTTTTGGCGGACTCGGTCACAATTTTATGAACCCAGCCCTCGCCGCAAGATGTTTTCTGCTTATTTCGTTTGCGCAGCATATGACATCGTTTTCTCTTGACGGCGTAAGCGGTGCAACTCCGCTCGCCATGCTTCAGGAAACAGGTACAGCAAGCCGTGAAACCGTAATAAATCTTATTACAGGTAATGTAAGCGGTACAATCGGCGAAACAAGTGCCATCTTGCTTATCTTAGGCGGTATTTATCTTGTTATAAGAAAAGTCATATCCCCTGTAATTCCACTCACATATCTCGGAACTTTTATTGTTTTTACGGTTATATTCGGCGGACACTTGGGACAAAGCGACTTTTTAATGTATGAACTCACACAGTTATTCGGCGGCGGTCTTATGATTGGCTCAATATTTATGGCAACAGATTATGCGACAAGCCCGATAACAAAAAAAGGCAGAATCATATATGGCGTGTTTATCGGTCTTTTGGCAGGAATGTTCCGTGTATTCGGCGCGAGTGCAAAGGGCGTATCGTATGCCATTATAACAGGAAATATGATCACTCCTCTTATTGACAAATATACTTGTCCTAAGGCGTTTGGCGTTGTTCGCGGCAAGCAAAAAAAGAGCGATAGTGAAACAGAGCCTGCTCAAAAGCAGCCTACCGAAAAATTCCGCGCTCCCGTTTCGGTAAAAGCAAAGACGCTGTGCGCAATGATAAGTATAACTATTATTGCAGGTGCTGCTCTCGGATATATTTATCTGCAAACAAAAGACACTATTTCGCAGCGGCAAAAAGAAGAAACTTACGCCGCATATTTTGAAATATGTGAAGGCGCAACGGAGTTTGACATTATTGACGCTGACTTTAAGTCTATACTGTCATCTTCGGACAGCGACTACGGAAATATCGAAATCGGAGATGTTTTGGAAGCAAAAGACAAAAGCGGCAACACCGTGGGTGCTGTTGTAGATATAACAAGCAAAGACGGCTACGGCGGCGACATCAGGCTTGTTGTGGGCGCTGACACAAACTCCACTGTAACAGGCGTTAAAATACTTAATATAAATGAAACCGCCGGACTCGGAATGAACGCCGAACGCGATATTGTTCCGCAGTACAAAGGCAAAAGCGGTCACCTTGATTTAACAAAGAACGGCGGCGAAATTCAAGCGATTTCAGGCGCGACGATAACTTCGAAGGCAGTAACCAACGCTGTAAACGCAGCTTTATATATTATCTCAAATTATAACAAGTAATTTTTGCCGTTACATTACGGCAGAACGGAGACATATATGAAAATTTTTGAACGATTATATAACGGCGTAGTAAAGGAAAACCCGACATTTGTTCTGATGCTGGGTATGTGCCCTACTCTTGCCGTAACAACATCTGCTTTAAACGGTATGCAGATGGGACTGACAACCCTCGCGGTTCTTGCCGCGTCTAACCTTATTATTTCGCTTTTTAGAAGTGTAATTCCAAATAAGGTCAGAATCCCGTCATATATCGTTATTATTGCATCACTCGTTACAGTTGTGCAGCTTTTACTTCAGGCATATTTGCCGTCGCTTTATTCGGCGCTCGGCATTTATATACCGCTCATTGTTGTAAACTGCATAATTTTGGGCAGAGCCGAAGCTTTTGCTTCCAAAAATCCTCCGCTTGTGTCTTTGTTTGACGGAATCGGTATGGGATTGGGCTTTACGGTCGCGCTGACCTTGATCGGTATGTTAAGAGAGCTTCTCGGAGCAGGAACTGTATTCGGCTTTAATGTTTTACCGCAGTCGGTTGAGCCGATTTCGATAATTATAATGGCTCCCGGTGCATTCTTTGTGCTTTGCTGGATAAATGCCGCAATAAACAAAATCAAAAAGAAAAATCCCAAATCACATGCAACCGCAAAGTCGTGCGGTGATTGTGCAGGTTGTTCAATGTCGGGAGTATGCTCCGGCACTAAACAGGACTAAACTCTTTTGAAAGGACAGGTGGATTTTTAAATGTTTAAAGACCTTTTATTTATAATGCTTGGCTCGGCTCTTGTAAACAATGTCGTTTTAAGCCAATTCCTCGGGCTTTGTCCGTTCTTGGGAGTTTCAAAAAAGACCGACACAGCGATAGGGATGGGCTCGGCAGTTATATTTGTTATAACGATAGCCTCGGCTATAACAAGCCTTGTTTACACATATATACTTGTTAGATTTAATCTTGAGTTTTTAAACACCATAGCATTTATACTTGTAATTGCGGCTTTAGTGCAGTTTGTTGAGATGTTTTTGAAAAAGTTTTCTCCCCCTCTCTACAATTCGCTTGGCGTTTATTTGCCGCTTATTACAACGAATTGTGCAGTTTTGGGTGTAGCTCTTACAAATGTCCAAAAAGAATATGATTTTATCACAAGCGTTGCAAACGGCTTTGCAACTTCGGTTGGATTTACGATAGCAATTATCATTCTTGCAGGAATACGCGAAAGAATTGACGAAAAGGCTGTTCCCGAGTCATTCCGCGGCACGCCTATAACTCTTGCAACAGCAGGACTTATGGCGCTCGCATTTTTTGGCTTTAAAGGACTTTTATAGTTTTTGTAATAAATCAACATACCTAAAGAAAGGGGTTTCACAATGCTCGAAGGTGTTATAATAACATCCGCTGTGCTCGGTGTGCTTGGATGTGTTATTGCCCTGATTTTGAATTTTGCAGGCGATAAATTTTATGTCAGTATAAATGAAAAAACAGAAAAAATAATTGAAGTTTTGCCGGGAAACAACTGCGGAGGATGCGGATACGCAGGCTGTAGCGCACTTGCCGAGGCGATTTCAAACGGAACTGCCGCTCCGAATGCGTGCCCTGTCGGAGGAAGCGAGCTGGCAAAGGAAATAGCAAAAATAACCGGCAAAAAAGCAGTTGACACCAAAAGAATGGTTGCATTTGTTCACTGCGGCGGCGACTGTGTAAAATCCGTCAGAAAAGGCGATTATAGCGGTTCCTCAAGCTGTATAAGTGCAAAAGCAGTACAGGGCAACGGCGGCAAGGCTTGTCTTTCCGGTTGTATGGGATACGGCACTTGCGTTGATGTATGTGAATTTGGCGCACTTTCCATAAAGAACGGCATAAGCGTTGTTGACAAAGAAAAATGCCGCGCATGCGGTAAATGTATAAAGGTTTGTCCAAACTCGCTTATTTCGTTTGTTCCGTATGACGCGGCAGTAACGGTAAAATGCTCGTCGCAGGAGCGCGGTGCAGTTGTTAAAAGCCAATGCAGCGTAGGTTGTTTAGGCTGTACGCTTTGCACAAAACAATGTCCCGTCAACGCGATACAAATGAACGGCAATGTCGCACGGATCGACTATTCTTTATGTACTTCTTGCGGTGCTTGCGCTGAAAAATGTCCTTCTAAATGTATTATCGTCAACACAGTTCAGTAAATATTAAAGGCAGGAAGCTTTAATTCCTGCCTTTTTTTATCTTATTTCTTTTTAGCTACGAGTACTCTTATTCTTCCGCCGCTTGAATCTGTTTTGTCGTTATACGCTGTAACAGTATAAGCAGACAGATTATTTACAAGCGTATTAAGGTCTATTACCTGATATTCGTAGTCATGCGTATTTTCATAAACAAGAATTCCGCTGTAAAGCTTATATGTGCCGTTTATATACGCATCCGAAATTGTTTTTACTTCCCCTACCTTTGTAAGCTGTGAAATGCTGTCAGGAACAGCGGAAAGTCCCGCTTTTATTTTTACAGGATTACCTGCATATACAGAAAATGACGAGCCTTGTGTTGATACACTTGTGAGATTTACTCCGTCATAATATGTGTATGTGCCAGAAAAAAACATAGGGTTTACATTTGAAGTTGCCTTTGTAACTATGCCGTACGAATATAAATCACCTGTTACATCGTTCAAAATCAACTTTGTTACCGCTCCGCTTGAATCTGTCTCGGCGTATAGAACTTCGTTCGGATTTATCTTTACGCCGTCAAGCCTTTGGGGGTAAACCTTGCCGTATGAAATATTATTGTTTCCGTTTTTTTGGATTATCTCAAGAATTTCAATATTTTTTGAAATTTTTTTATCGTCAAACATCAGGTTTGAATAGTTAAACAATCCGCTGTATGTCTTGGGTGCAATAAGAGATTTTGCCTTTGCCTTGCCGTTTTCAAAACTCAACCGCACCACCTGATTATCTGACACGGTGCTGTCCGTCTCGTATTCATATACACTGCCGTCGCACAGTGCAACATTTATATAATTTGATGTATATTGCGTATTGCTCTGCGTTGTGTAGCTTCTGGAGCCTGACGAAACGACAAAGCCCACATATTCGTCATTTGAATCGTAAGGCGAAGTAACTCCCGCTATTTTTCTGTCTTTGCCTAAAAGCAGTTTAACTGTATCACCGTAAGCAAATTTGCCGTTTGACGAAAGCGCATTATATGCTTCCACACTTTCAATAGTGTATGTTTTGCCTGATACTACAACTGACTCGGGCGTGTTTTTGTTTGGCTGTGCAGATTCATAAACACCTGTAACCGTATCGTTGTAAGCCCAAACTGTATTCAGGTTTTTGGAGTAGTATATAACATCGTTTGTGCTGACAGCATTTATATCTGCCTTTACGCCTGCGCGCATAACTGCGGCGTTTGACGAAATTCCGTATTTTGCAGTCCAGTCTCCGCTCTTAACAATATACGGCCCGTCAAGTTCGCTTTCGTAATATACAATATAATCAAGTTCACCGTTTTCGGCATAGTGGAAATCAAGCGTGTCACCTGCTGACAGCACGGAATTCATAGAATCCACCGTCATTGTCTGGAGATTGTAATAAACAGTCTCGCCGCCCTGAAGTGTATAATCGGATATTGCGCCGTCCTTGAAAAGTATAATGTTGCTGCCCGAAACATCAAAAACGCTGTATTTTACAGTATTTTTACTGTACGGGAAAAACGCCGTGATTTTTCCGTCTTTCATAATTGCGTCGCCCTTATACCCGACGAGCGAATAATCAAAATCATCGCTCACATCAAACAGCCCTTTTGCTGTATAAACCTTTCCCCGGCTCAGCCCTGTAACTTCGTTATACGAAGCGGCAATTACCATATCTTCCTCTATTGAGTATCCGAGCTTGGTAATATATTTTGTGCCGTTTGTGGCATTTAAAAGATTGTAGAACAAATGCGAAACCTGATCCCTTGTCAGCATCTGCCCGATATACGCATTCATACCGTTGCACAGTCCGTTCTTTTCACCTGCGTTCACGGGACCGTAAGGCCACGAGTATTGGAATTCCTCATCGGAATAGCCAAGCAGTCTGAGCGCGACCATAACGGCTTCTTCATATGTCACATTATTATCGGGTCTGAAGGTGCCGTCTATATATCCTGCAAAAATATTATTAACCGCTCCGAGATATACATACGGCGCATACCACTTGTCGTATAAGACATCGGAAAACGGTGAAATTTTGAGCTTTGCCGCAACAGAGTTGCGAAGCGGTGAAGCCTCCAGTGCCATTTTGGAAAACTCGGCGCGCGTAACAAGCCTGTCGAGCCCCAAATCTCCGTCGCCGTAACCTACCATTACATCGAGATATGCAAGCATATCAAATCTGCTTGCAGGATTTGCGGCATTTGCCCCGACAGGTATTAAAATCAAAACGGCTGTCAGAATTGCCAGTAATCTTTTTTTCAATGTATTGTCCTCCTTAATCATGTCTGAGTGCTTCAATAGGATTCATTTTTGCGGCCTTTCGCGCAGGGAAATATCCGAATGCAATACCGATGCCTGCGGATACTGAAACCGAAATTATAATTGCCGACAACGATATACTTGCATTTAGTCCGACGATTTTTCCGAGTCCGTATGCCCCCAAAATTCCTAAAATTATACCGAATATACCGCCGATTGCGCTCGTTGTTATTGCCTCAACGACGAATTGGCTCAATATATCCCAGGGTTTTGCTCCAAGTGCCTTTCGTATGCCGATTTCACGCGTACGCTCTGTAACGGACACAAGCATAATATTCATTATACCTATACCTCCTACCAAAAGCGATATTGCAGCGATTCCGACAAGTACCATTTCCATTTTGCCGAGTATGTCGCTCACCATATCGACAGCTTCGGTCATTGATATTACGGTGTATAAATCTTCATTGCCGAGTTCTCCGTACAAAAAGCGTTCAATAACCTGCTTTGCCTTATCGACAGTATCGTTTGACAATGCGGAAACCGTATATGTATTTGTCATCGTAAACGAGATTTTTTCGGCAGTCGTATATGGAATAAAAATCTTATCGTCGTCTGTCCCCTGCTCCCCGTCGGCTGTTTCTTCCAAAATGCCAACTACGGTAAACGGGTATCCGTTGATTTTTATTGTTTTCCCTATCGGGGATTCCATACCGAAAAATGTTTTTTTGACATATGTACCTATAACACAGTTACGCGTTCTGTCGTTTACATCAAGGTATGTCAGAAAACGCCCATCGGTGATTGTCTTTTTGTTTATTTCATTATAAGCCTCGCTGACACCTGTTACCGTCGTTGTCGAGTTATTTTCTGTACCTCTTTTGACAGTTGCCTGCATATTTACAAGCGGCGTCATTGACTCTATGACATCGGGGTTGTCGTCAATAAGCTTTTGCATATCCGATGTTGAAATTCTCCTATTGCCGCCCCTCGGTATAATCATAACAGAAATATTTTTCATTCCGATTGTCTCAAACGAGGACACCATTTCGTCGCTCATACCGTTAACAAGGCTCACAAGCGCGATAACCGCCGCAACGCCGATAACTATTCCCAGCATTGTGAGAAAGGCGCGCATTTTACTTGTACTGAGGCTCTTTACAGCGAGCATAAATGATTGCGAAATACTCACTCAACCGCCTCCCTTGTAAAATCTTCTGTCACTTTTCCGTCAGAAATTCTTATTACCCTTTTACACTGCTCTGCAATTGAGTTATCGTGCGTAATAAGAACTATGGTTTTGCCTTCTCTGTGCAGTTCCTTTAAAAGGGCAAGGACATCTTTACCTGTTTTGGAATCAAGCGCTCCCGTAGGCTCGTCAGCAAGAATAACAGACGGCTTTCCTGCAAGTGCTCGTGCAATAGACACTCTCTGCTGCTGACCGCCCGAAAGCTGCGCGGGCAGTTTTTTACATCTGTCGGCAAGCCCTACCCGGTCAAGCACTTCCAGCGCTGTCTTTCGTCTTTCAGATGACGGAACGCCTTTGTATAAAAGCGGAAGCTCAACATTTTCAACGACCGAGAGCTTTGGAATAAGATTGTACTGCTGAAACACAAATCCAAGCTCACGGTTGCGCACGGTCGCAAGCTGGCGCGCGTTCATTGTGCTGACATCTACTCCGTTTAAAAGATAATGTCCGGAGGTAGGCACATCAAGGCAGCCTATTATGTTCATACAGGTTGATTTACCTGAACCTGAAGCCCCGACAATGCCCACGAACTCGCCTTTATTTATTACCCACGATATTCCGTCTATCGCTCTGACCTCGTTTTCGCCCTCGCCTTCGTTATATATTTTATAAATTTCTTTGAACTCTATCATACTTAACGCCCTCCGGACATACCGCCGCCGGACATTCCTCCGCTTGGCGCTCCGCCGCTGGGCATTCTGTTTTCCGACATTCCTCCGCTTGGCGCACCGCCACCGGACATTCCGCCGCCCATCATACCACGGTTTTGTCCCATTTTTCTCATCTGATCCATAAGATTTGATGACTGGAACTCTTTGATAACAACCTCATCACCCTCGGATAGTCCGCTGATAATTTCTACCATTGTTCCATCGTTTATTCCCGTTTTTATCTCTTTTGAGTCTTCCGAGTCGACCATCGTAACTCTGTTTCCGCGTTCTACTGCAATAACGGGCAAAAGCAGAACATTGTCTTTTTCTTCTAATACTATTGTAGCCGTGACATTCATTCCCGGAATCAACTCTGTACCTTCTACATTTTTAATCAAAATCTCGACGGGATATGTAGTTACTCCATTTGACGAAGTACCTATAATACTTACATTATTTACAACGCCTTCAAATGTTTTGTCGGTTATTGCGTCGGCCGTTACGGTTACCCTCTGCCCTACTTCTACGCCTGTAATATCAAGCTCGTCAACGCTCATATTGAACTTGAACGCCGACAAGTCTGCAATAACAGCCATCGAGGTACTGCCCATATTTGACGAAATCTTGTCGCCTGCTTTAACTGTTTTTTGGACTACTTTGCCCGAAATAGGTGCGGTAAGATTGTATTGGTCAAGGTCGTCGTAGTAGTTTTCCAGCGTGAGTTCTGCGTCGCTTAAAGAAAGCGCGCTCTTTTGCACACCGTTTGAAACCGTATCGTTTTCAAGAGTCATAATAAGCTGACCGTTTGAAATCCTGTCACCCTTTTTTATATTAAGTCCGCGTATCGTTCCGCTTCCCTTTGTAACAACTGTAACGGAGTTTGCAAACTCAAAATTACCAACATTTGCGCAAGCAACGCCGCCCACAATAGCGGTTGCGGTTGTTGCCTCTGTTATACCGCCGGGATTGGGAACAGAAATCTCTACCGTCACAACAGATGCTCCGAGATTATTTGTTAAAGTTCCTGAAGATATGCTCTTAACTGTTCCGTAAAGCGTTGTGTCCTCGCCTGTCAGTTCAACGGTTGCCGCCTGCCCTACCGAAATAGCACCCGCCTGTTGCTGTAAAAAAGTTATGTTCAAAGTCATATTATCATTATTTATGACTTCGCAAACCCTGCCGCCTGACTGAATATTATCCCCGTTTTTAACATAAACCTCTGTCACAACGCCCGTGGCAGTGCTTAAAACTCGCAAATCGCTTGCCGATTTGACGCTTTCGTTATAATTCATACGGCTTGAGGCAAGTGAATTTTGCGCACGGCTGATGTTTTTTTCTATGGCAGAGTCATCTATCTTGTACATAACATCGCCCTTATTTACCATATCGCCTTCTTCAAAGAAATCAGCCAGCACATCGCCGCTGACAAGCGCTGTGACCTCATACTGGTCGATTGCTTCAAGTGTTCCGCTGCCCTCCAGCACACGGCTTATGCTGCCGCGTGTAACACGCGCTGTCTGTATCTCAGTATCGACCTTTTGCGCGCTGTTTTTCTTAATACCCAAAAACACGCCTAAAGCCGCAACAAGCACGACTATACCGGCTATAATAAACATTTTTTTATGTTTTTTAAACATCAGCTTGCCCCCTAAGACATAATTATTATGTAAAATATAATGCTTATATTTTTATTTTAACCTCTATAAATTTATATGTCAAGTTAGATTAAGTAAATTCAAAAATGGTTCATAAATTATTAACAATATTTGCGCCTTTTTGAGATATTTTTCAAAAAACGCCAAAAAACGGAGTATTTTGAAGAAAACACTATATTTATCTTAAAAATCGGCGTTTGATAATACTGTGATTTATGGTATTATAAATACTGTTAGCACTCTATAAGCGCGAGTGCCAAAATTGATTGGAGGTAATGATATGAACATTAAACCACTTGCAGACAGAGTAGTAATAAAAATGCTCGAAAGCGAAGAAACAACAAAAAGCGGCATAGTATTGCCGGGTGCTGCAAAAGAAAAGCCACAGCTTGCTGAGGTTGTTGCTGTTGGCCCCGGTGGCGTTGTTGACGGTAAAGAGATAAAAATGGAACTTGAAATCGGCGACAAGGTACTGATGAGCAAATACGCCGGAACAGAAGTAAAACTCGACGGCGTTGAATACATTATTTTAAGACAGAGTGATGTTTTAGCAAAAGTTCTTTAATATAAGGAGGTAATTCATTATGGCAAAAGAAGTATTGTTCGGCGAGGAAGCGCGCCGCAGCTTACAGAGCGGTATTGACCAGCTCGCAAATACAGTAAAGGTTACACTCGGTCCTAAGGGAAGAAATGTTGTTTTGGATAAAAAGTTCGGCTCTCCCCTTATCACAAACGACGGTGTTACAATAGCAAAGGAAATCGAGCTTGAGGACCCGTTTGAAAATATGGGTGCACAGCTTGTAAAAGAAGTTGCAACAAAGACAAACGACATTGCCGGCGACGGAACAACAACAGCCACATTGCTCGCACAGGCACTTATTACAGAAGGTCTTAAGAATGTTGCAGCGGGCGCAAACCCAATGGTGATCAGAAAGGGTATTTCCAAGGCTGTTGATACAGTTATCGAATATCTTTCCGCTACAAGCGAAAAGGTTAAAGGTCACGACGACATTGCAAGAGTTGCAGCTATTTCTGCTAACGATGAAGAAATCGGAACTCTTATCGCAGACGCTATGGAAAAGGTTAAAGGTGACGGCGTTATCACGATTGAAGAAAGCAAAACAGCCAACACATACAGCGAAGTTGTTGAAGGTATGCAGTTTGACCGCGGTTATATCACGCCTTATATGGTAACCGATACCGAAAAGATGGAAGCCGTACTTGACGACGCTCTCATTCTTATCACAGACAAGAAGATTTCTAATGTTCAGGAAATCCTTCCTATATTAGAGCAGATAGTTCAGTCTGGCAAAAAGCTCCTTCTTATCGCAGAGGATTTAGAAGGTGAAGCACTTTCAACACTTATAGTAAACAAACTGCGCGGAACATTTACCTGCGTTGCAGTTAAGGCTCCGGGCTTTGGCGACAGAAGAAAGGCTATGCTTGAAGATATAGCTATCTTAACAGGCGGTCAGGTTATTTCCGAGGAACTCGGTCTTGACCTTAAAGAAGCTACACTTGATATGCTCGGTACAGCCCGTCAGGTAAAAGTTCAGAAAGAGAACACAATTATTGTTGACGGCGCAGGCAATTCCGAAGAAATCAAAGCAAGAGTTGCTCAGATCAAGGCTCAAATCGAAGAAAGCACATCTGATTTTGACCGTGAAAAATTGCAGGAAAGACTTGCCAAGCTTTCCGGCGGCGTAGGTGTTATAAAGGTCGGTGCTGCAACAGAAACGGAAATGAAAGAAATGAAGCTCCGTGTTGAAGACGCTCTCGCAGCTACAAAGGCAGCAGTTGAAGAAGGTATTATCCCCGGCGGCGGAACGGCTTATATAGACGCTATGGATAAGGTTGAGACTCTTATAGACACTCTTGAAGGCGACGAAAAAACAGGCGCTACAATCGTTTATAAGGCTCTTGAAGCTCCCGTTAAACAGATTGCTGCTAACGCAGGTGTTGAAGGCTCTGTAATCGCTGACAAGGTTAAGCAGAGTGCAAAGGGCATCGGTTATAACGCAGTTACAGGCGAGCTTGTAAATATGATGGATATCGGCGTTGTTGACCCGACAAAGGTTACACGCTCGGCTCTTTCAAATGCCGCAAGCGTTGCAGCAATGGTTCTCACAACCGAAAGCATCGTTGCCGATAAGCCTGAAAAAGAAGCTCCCGCAGCTCCCCAGATGGGCGGCGGAATGGGCGGAATGTACTAATTTAGACATCAGATTTGCGATGTTAGATATTAGATACGGGTTGATTTTGCTACGCAAAATCGTATTCCGGAATCTTACATTACGCTTAATATTCTAAAACTAAGGACTGTCTCACTAAAACCGAGACAGTCCTTTTTGCTTTAAAAACACCTTGTATTACCGCTTTTTAAAGCAAAGCCTTCCCCACACTCAACATTTTAATTTGCCTATTGACAAAATATTTTTTGAGGTGTATAATGCATATAATTTAAAAGAGGTGAAGCTTTATGAATAAAACAATGAAAACTTTTGTTATTATATTTGGTTTATTATTAATTATTGCAGTGTTTTATTTTTCATTGTCCGAAAAATACAAATATGATTATCGAGTCGGGCTTGTTTTTGGTTTTATTGGCTTTATAATCTGTTCCTCTGTTATTATTGCCGAGTGCCGATACCTAAGCAAAAGATTTCAACCTAAGGACAAGGATAAATAACCCAAAGCGCACCGTTTGCGGTGCGTTTTTCTTATACAAAAACAGGGCTGTAATTTTACAGCCCTGTTTAATGATTATATTAATATTTAGGTCTTGCTGTATAGTGAGTATGGAGAAGTTCGTGCGACTTATGTCCGCAGGGTTCTCCGAGGAACTCTTTATATACCTTATCAACATCAGGATTCTTATGGCTCTGGCGAACAGTAGATTTTTTGTCTTCTGCATAAAGTGCCTTTGCTCTCTCTGCTCTTATATCCTTGTCCATACGAACCTTTGCGTTAACGATAGGCTGACCGCCGCCGTTTACGCAGCCGCCCGGGCAAGCCATAATCTCAATAAAGTGATATGTTGCCTTGCCTGCTCTGATGTCGTCAAGCAATTTTCTTGCATTTCCGAGGCCGTGAGCGATAGCAACCTTAACTTCCATACCTGCAATATTAAGTGTAGCTTCTTTTATTCCCTGAACGCCGCGAACAGCTTCAAATTCGATGTTTTCAAGCGGTTTTTTGTCAAGAACTTCTGCAACAGTTCTCAAAGCAGCTTCCATAACGCCGCCTGTTGCACCAAAGATAACAGCTGCGCCCGATTCCTGACCGAACGGATCGTCAAAGCCTTCGTCAGGAAGATTTGCAAAGTCAAGACCCGACTGCTTGATCATTCTTGCAAGCTCGCGTGTTGACAAAACAACATCAACATCAGGATACTTGCCGCCCATTTCGGGACGCTGTGCTTCGAACTTTTTAGCTACACAAGGCATAATCGAAACAACAAATACTTTAGCAGGGTCGATACCGTTCTTTTCTGCAAAGTATGTCTTTAACAATGCGCCAAACATTTCATGCGGTGACTTACAGGTTGAAAGATTAGGCAGAAAATCAGGATACTCGTGTTCGCAGAACTTGATCCAGCCGGGGCTACACGATGTGATCATCGGGAGAACGCCGCCGTTCTGAATTCTTTGAATAAGCTCTGTGCCTTCTTCCATAATCGTAAAGTCAGCGCCTGTATCGGTATCAAACACTTTATCAAAGCCCATTCTTCTGAGTGCTGCTGCCATTTTGCCTGTTACGGGAGTTCCCATTTCAAAGCCGAACTCTTCGCCCAAAGCAGCTCTTACAGCAGGAGCTGTCTGAACTATAACATATTTATCGGGATCGTTGATTGCGTTCCATACATCGCCTGTATAATCCTTTTCACGAAGTGCGCCTGTCGGGCAGGAAACGATACACTGTCCGCAGTTTACGCAGGAAACGCTGCCGAGTTCCTTGTCAAAAGCGCAGGCAACCTGTGTTGCAAAGCCTCTGTTTACAGCGTCGATAACCGATACTGTCTGGATCGTCTTACAAGCGCTTATGCAACGACGGCAAAGTACGCACTTGTTGTTATCACGAACAAACGAAGGTGAAGATTCATCAAGATCGTGCTTGATCGTCATTCCATCGTATGTGATGTCAGTAACGCCGAGTTCTTCAGAAAGCTTCTGAAGTTCGCAGTTACGGTTTCTTACGCAGGTAAGACACTTTCTGTCGTGGTCTGAAAGAAGCAGTTCCAAGGTAGTTTTGCGAGCGTCGCGAACCTTTTTGGAGTTTGTTGTTACAACCATTCCCTCTGAAACGGGGTATACGCAAGCCGCCTGAAGCGTTCTCGCTGTTGAAACCTCAACTACGCACATTCTGCACGAACCTGATTGGTTAATGTCTTTCAAGTAGCAGAGAGTAGGAATATCAATGTTTGCTTCGCGGGCAGCTTCCAAAACCGTATAGTTCTTAGGAACGCTGATAGCCTGACCGTTTATTGTTATATTTACTTTTTCCATTATAATCTATCCTCCCTCTTATCTCTTTT
The DNA here is from genome assembly GCA_017450025.1 of Clostridia bacterium. Taxonomy (GTDB): domain Bacteria; phylum Bacillota; class Clostridia; order UMGS1883; family UMGS1540; genus RGIG3586. The sequence goes on from JAFSYJ010000039.1 coordinate 61,741, forward strand.
CTATTGCGCCGAATTTACATGTATCCATACATACGCCGCACTTAATACATTTTTCGGAATCAATTACGAAAGGCGATTTAATTTCGCCGGAAATAGCACCGACAGGGCACTTCTTTGAGCAAAGCGAGCAGCCCTTACATTTATCAGCAACTATTACATACTTCATAAGGCTCTTACATACGCCGGCAGGACAACGCTTTTCCTTAACATGTGCAACATATTCGTCCATAAAGTTGTTGATCGTGCTGAGAACGGGGTTAGGTGCTGTCTGACCGAGACCGCAAAGAGCACTTGTCTTAATAGCGTTTGCGAGAGTCTGAAGTTTTTCAATATCTTCTTCAGTACCTTTGCCGCCTGTAATTTTTTCTAAAATTTCATAAAGTCTCTTTGTACCTATACGGCAAGGTGAGCACTTTCCGCAAGACTCGTCAACTGTAAAGTCGAGGAAGAACTTTGCGATATCAACCATACAGTTGTCTTCGTCCATAACAATAAGTCCGCCCGAACCCATCATTGAGCCGATTGCAATAAGCGAATCGTAATCAATAGGTACATCGATCTTGGAAGCAGGGATACACCCGCCGGAAGGTCCGCCCGTTTGAGCTGCCTTGAACTTTTTGCCGTTCGGAATACCGCCGCCGATCTCTTCAACAATTTCTCGGAGTGTAGTACCCATCGGGATTTCAACAAGACCTGTGTTGTTTATCTTACCGCCGAGAGCAAATACCTTTGTACCCTTGCTCTTTTCGGTTCCGATTGCTGAGAACCAGTCTGCGCCCTTGTTGATAATAACAGGTATATTTGCATATGTCTCAACATTATTAAGAAGCGTAGGCTTCTGCCAAAGTCCCTTTACTGCCGGGAAAGGAGGACGGGGACGCGGCTCACCGCGCTTACCTTCGATAGAATTAAGGAGGGCTGTTTCTTCACCGCAAACGAATGCGCCTGCGCCGAGACGGAGGTCAAGGTCGAAGGAGAAATCAGTACCCATAATGTTTTTGCCAAGCAGACCGTATTCTTTTGCCTGATTGATTGCTATCTTAAGTCTCTGAACGGCGATAGGATACTCGGCACGGATATAGATGTAACCTTCATCAGCGCCTACTGCATAAGCTGCGATTGCCATTGCCTCAATAACGGAATGGGGGTCGCCTTCAAGTACGCTTCTGTCCATAAATGCTCCGGGGTCACCCTCGTCGGCATTACAGCAAACATACTTTTTGTCGCCTTCTGCATTAGCTGTGAACATCCACTTCATACCTGTTGAGAAGCCTGCGCCGCCTCTGCCGCGAAGACCTGATGCCTTAACGGTTTCAACAACTTCTTCTCTTGACATTGATGTAAGGACCTTTTCCAAAGCCTTATATCCGTCAAAAGCGATGTATTCGTCGATGTTTTCAGGATCTATGATACCGCAGTTGCGGAGTGCGATTCTGAACTGTTTTTTAAAGAAAGCTGTTTTAGCCATATCCTGAACTGTACCGTCTTCTTTAATTGTTTCGGGGAGAACATAGTCTTTAACTACATTACCCTTTTCGAGATGCTCTTCAACGACCTTTAAAGCCTTTTCAGGAGTCATATGGATATAAGTAACCTTTTCTTTACCCTTTTCGTAAACTTCTACGATAGGCTCAAGACGGCAAGCGCCTATACAACCTGTCTGGGATACAACAACATTTGAGAGATTTCTCTTTGATGTTTCACTCTTCAAAGCGTCTAATACAGGTCCTGCACCGGCAGCGATACCGCAAGTTGCCATACCAACAACAACGCGGATTGTGCTGTTGTCATTTTCAAGCGTTAACCTGCTATTATTTTCTTTTCTGATATTTTCAATTTCAGCAAAGCTTTTCATAAATCAATTACCTTTCTGCCCATGATAAATTCATCATATACTGCGCTCTGCTATCCGTGGGCAAACAGCAAAGCATGATAAATCTTAGTATTTTTTCAAAACATCTTCGACTTCGTCAACCGTCATACGGCCATAAACATCGTCGTTTATAGTCATAACGGGAGCAAGTCCGCAAGCCCCTATGCAACGCGTTGCGTCAATTGAAAACTTGCCGTCGGGCGTACATTCGCCGACATCTATACCCAAAACTTCTTTAACTTTTTCCAAAATCAAATTGGAACCTTTTACATAGCACGCTGTACCAAGACATACGCTGATTTGATACTTGCCCTTTGGATTAAGCGTGAACCTTGCATAGAAGGTTGCAATGCCGTAAATTTCCGAAAGAGGAATATCAAGACCTTCTGCTACCATTGTCTGGACTTCAATAGGAAGATAGCCGTAAATATCCTGTGCTTCGTGAAGAACAGGAATAGCAGCTCCCGGTTGACCTTTATGCTCTGCAATAACTTTTGCGAGCTTTTCGGCCTGTTCCTGCGTTCCGTTAAATGGTAAAACTTTTTTTTGCTCCATTAAACCATATACCTCCTAAATAAATGATAAATTTATGTCAATCTTTTTTTCGCCACAGATTATTATATCATCAGAAATCAAAAAAATCAAGTGTTTTTGTCGAAATATATTTTTATTTTTTGTATGAAATATGTAAAAAAGCGCGGTTGTTCCGCGCTTTTGAATCAAACAGAATAAAGCAGATCGCCGTATGTCGGGAACGGCCAATGCTTTTTAGATGTCAAAAACTCCGCTTCGTCGGCGCAGGCTCTTATTTTCTGCATAAGCGGCAAGATAACATCTTTGCAGTAAACGGCGTCGTTTTCCGCATTATCTTTGACTTTTTCGTACTCGTTTGTATAGCTGTATAGCAAATCGGCAATTTCCGACAGCTTTCTTATTACATCTTCTTCATAATTACAATGCATTGACGCGCTGACGCTGCGCTTTTTTAAGGCGCTTTCGCTGAGTTCGCTGGTATATGCAACTATTGCGGGCAAAACGCGCTTGCGTACCATTCGATACATCGTCTGTGCTTCTATGCAGACTGTTTTTGCGTAATTTTCGAGCATAATCTCACAGCGTGAGTGGATTTCTTCTTCCCTGAATATTTTATGCTTTGTAAAGAGAGCTACATTTTTATCGTCAGAAAGATGCGGGAACGCGTCAACGGCTGTTTTATAGTTGAGAAGTCCGCGTTCTTCCGCCTCCGCTACCCATTCGTCCGAATAATTGTTGCCGTTAAAAATTATTCTTTCGTGCGCCTTGAGCGTGTCTCTTATAAGTGCAAACAAATCTCCCTTAAAGTTTTTGCTTTCTTCAAGAGCATCGGCAAAATTACCGAGTTCTTCGGCAACTATTGTGTTGAGAATGTAGTTTGGCTCGGCAATCGAAGCGGACGAACCCGGCATACGGAACTCAAACTTGTTGCCCGTAAACGCAAAAGGCGATGTGCGGTTGCGGTCTGTCGTGTCGCGGAAGAATGTCGGCAGTACCTTTGCAGAAACCTTCATTTCTTCCGAATCCTTGCGGTTATACAAAGTGCCGTTTGCTATCGCGGAAAGTATCTCCGTCAAATCGTCACCCAAGAACATCGAAATTATCGCAGGCGGTGCTTCCGCCGCTCCAAGCCTGTGGTCGTTGCCTGCCGAGGCTATCGAAATACGCAGCAAATCCTGATATTCGTCAACTGCTTTTATAACAGCCGTCAAAAACAGCAAAAACTGTGCGTTTGATTCCGGCGTGTCGCCGGGGTTTAAGAGGTTTTCGCCATTATTAGTTGTTAAAGACCAATTATTATGCTTGCCGCTGCCGTTAATGCCTGCAAAAGGCTTTTCGTGCAGGAGGCACGCCATACCGTGCTTGTCTGCGACCTTACGCATATACTCCATAGTGAGCTGGTTTTGGTCTGTTGCAATATTTGCCGTTGTAAAGACAGGCGCAAGCTCGTGCTGTGCGGGTGCGGCTTCGTTATGCTCCGTTTTGGCAAACACGCCGCGCTTCCACAGCTCCTCGTCAAGCTCCTTCATAAACGCTTTTACACGCGGCTTTATAAGACCAAAGTAGTGGTCGTCTTTTTGCTGGTCCTTCGGAGCCTTCGCGCCGAAAAGCGTTCTGCCGCAGTAAATTAGGTCAGGGCGTTTGTTAAACGCCTCTTTATCTATAAGAAAATACTCTTGCTCTGCGCCTACCGTTGCAATAACGCGCGTAGTAGCCGTATCGCCGAAAAGGCGTAAAATACGAACTGCCTGCTTGCTTAAAACATCCATAGAGCGCAAAAGCGGTGTTTTCATATCCAAAGCCTCGCCGCCGTAAGACCAGAACGCCGTAGGTATGCACAGAGTGTTATCCTTTATAAACGCGTAAGAAGTAGGATCCCACGCCGTATAGCCGCGTGCCTCAAATGTGGCACGAAGTCCGCCTGACGGAAAGCTCGAAGCGTCAGGTTCACCCTTCATAAGATCTTTTCCGGTAAACTCGGATATAACACTGCCATCGTCTTGAGGCGAAATAAATCCGTCATGTTTTTCAGCTGTAAAGCCTGTCATCGGCTGAAACCAATGCGTATAATGCGTCGCGCCGTTTTCTACTGCCCAATCCTTCATAGCTGATGCGACAACATTTGTAACCGACGAATCAAGCCGTTTTCCGTCTTTTATAGTCTTACGAAGCACTTTATATGTATCCTTTGGCAACCTCTCCTGCATAACCTTGTCGCTGAACACAAGACTGCCGAAAATTTCGGGTACATTCATTACAGTATCCTCCTTAGAGAAAATTCGTTATTTATAATTTTATAATATCATAACGGTTTTGTCAAATTAAATTTCAATCTCGCCCGTGTATATAAGCTCCGCGTCACCCGTCATAAATACGGTTTCATCAGTATAATTTACGATCAGGTCGCCGCCGAGGAGCTTAACCTTAATATCCTTGCCCTTTTCGCAATATCCGTTAAGGCACGAAGCCACAGCCGCCGCGCACGCGCCAGTTCCGCAGGCGTGAGTTTCTCCGTTGCCTCTCTCCCACACGCGCATCTGAACTGTATCCCTGTCAATTATCTTAATGAACTCCGTATTGACGCGCTCGGGGAAGTAATCGCTGTTTTCAAACATAGGTCCGATTGTTTCAATGTCAAGACCTTCAAGGTCGTCAACAAAAGTTATACAATGGGGATTGCCCATTGAAACGCAGGTTATGTTATACTCCTTGCCGTTTACCTTTATTGCACGGTCTATTATAACCTCTCCCGAAAGCTTTACAGGGATTTGCGAAGGCTCAAGCACGGCCGCACCCATATCAACACGCGCTTTTATTACCTTTTTGTCGTGCTTTATAACGCTGACCTTTTTAATGCCGCTTTTTGTTTCTATCGTCATTTCGCTCTTGTCAACTATTTTGTTGTCAGCAAGGTATTTTGCAACACAGCGGATTGCATTTCCGCACATTTTACCCTCGCTGCCGTCCTTGTTGAAAATCCGCATTTCAGCGTCGGCGATTTTGCTCGGTCCCATAAGGATAATACCGTCTCCGCCAATACCCAAAAAGCGGTCGGAAAGCCTTACGCTTAAACCTTCGGGATTGTCGATTTTTTGGTCGAAGCAAGCAAAGTATATATAGTCGTTGCCCGTGCCGCACATTTTTGTGAACTTAAGCTTGGAGCGTTCTTTTCGCATTGCGTTAATATCAACAAGCTCCGTTGACTGCTCCGTATATCTGCTCTTTATGCTGTCGGCAACGGCGTGCGCCGTGTCAATCGAAGTAAGACACGGAATATGGTGGTCTATCGCTTTTCTCCTTATCTTAACGCTGTCACGCGATGGCAATCTGCCCTTTGTAGAAGTCGAAATAACATAGTTCACCTTGCCGCTTTCGAGAAGAGTGAGCGCGTTGTCGTCCGATGTGTGGATTTTTTCTACCTTTGTATATGCAATTCCGCCGCGCTGTAAGACCTCGCCTGTGCCTTCGGTTGCGTAAATCTTAAAGCCCAAGTCATGGAATTTCTTTGCAACATCAAATATTTCGGACTTGTCTCTGTCTTTAACGCTTATAAGAACGCCACCGTGCTTTTTAAGTGAATAGCCTGCCGCCGTAAGACCCTTGTGCAAGGCTTCTTCAAGGCTGCCTGCAACGCCGAGGACTTCGCCCGTTGACTTCATCTCCGGTCCGAGCTGGGAATCAACATTTATAAGCTTTTCAAACGAGAATACAGGAACCTTTACGGCAACATACGCGCCGTGCGGATAAAGTCCCGTGCCGTAGCCCATATCGGACAGCTTTTCGCCAAGCATTGCCCTTGTCGCAAGGTCAACCATCGGAACGCCCGTAACCTTGCTGATATACGGTACTGTTCTTGATGAGCGCGGATTAACCTCTATTACATAAAGCTCGTTTTCATATATAAGATATTGAATATTTACAATTCCCAATACATTCAAGCCAAGCGACAGCTTTTCGGTACATTCAATAATTCTCTCACGCATTTCATCGGACACATTTATATCGGGATAAATCGCAATCGAGTCGCCCGAATGAACGCCGGCGCGCTCTATATGCTCCATAATGCCGGGAATAAGAATATCCTTGCCGTCGCAAATCGCGTCAACCTCAAGCTCTGTTCCCATAAGGTATTGGTCGATAAGCACGGGGTTTTCTATGCCCTGTGCAAGAATGATTGCCATATACTCGCGTATGTCGTCGGGCGTAAATGCTATTATCATATTCTGACCGCCCAGAACATACGACGGACGCATCAAAACAGGATAGCCGAGTGCTTCAGCCGCTTCAAGTGCTTCGTCACAGGTCATAACGGTTGCGCCCTTCGGGCGTTTTATTTTGAGCTTTTCCAAAAGCTCGTCAAAGCGTTCCCTGTCCTCCGCCGCGTCAATGCTGTCAGCAGATGTGCCGAGTATGTTAACACCAATACTGCTTAAATAATTCGTCAGCTTTATTGCCGTTCCGCCGCCGAATGCAACTACAACACCCCAAGGCTTTTCGGTCTCTATTATATTTCTTACATCTTCTTTTGTGAGCGGTTCAAAATACAGTCTATCGGCGGTATCAAAATCGGTTGAAACAGTCTCAGGGTTGTTGTTCACGATAACAAGCTCGTACCCTGCCTCCTTGAGTGCCCATACGCAATGAACGGAAGCATAGTCAAACTCTATTCCCTGCCCTATTCTGATAGGTCCTGAGCCGAGAACCATAACCGTCTTTTTGTTCGATTTGTGACTGTCAATAAACTCACGCGCTTCGTTTTCGTCATCGTATGTCGAATAAAAATACGGAGTCTGTGCCGAAAATTCCGCAGCGCAGGTATCAACCATTTTATACGACGCTTTTCTCGGATTTTTTACCTTCTGTCCCGAAAGCTCCTCAATCGTCTTGTCAAGATAGCCTGCTTTTTTGGCTTTGAGATACAATTCGTCTGTAAGAGGCTCAGATGCGAGCGTTTTTTGAATATTTGCAAGATTTAAAAGCTTGTATAAGAACCAGCGGTCTATTTTTGTGATCTCGTTTATTCTTTCGGGCGTGATGCCGCGCGTAAGAGCCTCGTATACTACAAAAAGCCTCTCGTGGTCGCAGACATTTAAAAGCGACTCAACTTCCGCGTCGGTCATATCTTTATATTTGTCGCTGCGTAGAGAATCCTTTGAAATTTCCGCTCCGCGCACCGCCTTCATAATAGCAGCCTCAAATGTGGATTCAATAGCCATTACCTCGCCTGTTGCTTTCATCTGTGTACCGAGGTTTTTCTTGGCATACACAAATTTATCAAACGGCCATTTGGGGAACTTAACTACAACATAGTCGATTGCAGGCTCAAAGCAAGCGTATGTATTGCCTGTTACGGCGTTTAAAATCTCGTCAAGCGAGTAGCCTATTGCAATCTTCGTTGCAACCTTTGCAATAGGATAGCCCGTAGCCTTTGAAGCAAGTGCCGAGGAACGCGAAACACGCGGATTAACTTCAATAACGGCATATTCAAAGCTGTCGGGATTAAGAGCAAACTGGCAGTTGCAGCCGCCCTCGATTTTAAGTTCCTCTATAATGTCAAGCGCAGCAGTACGGAGCATCTGATATTCCTTGTCAGAAAGCGTTATCGCAGGCGCAATAACGATACTGTCGCCTGTGTGAACGCCGACAGGGTCAATGTTTTCCATACTGCAAACCGTGATTTTGTTGCCGCGGCTGTCGCGGATAACTTCAAATTCGATTTCCTTCCAGCCTGAAACACACTTTTCAACAAGCACCTGGTGGATAGGCGACATAACAAGACCGTTTGAGCAGGTCTCAATGAGTTCTTCGCGGTCAGAGACGATACCTCCGCCTGTTCCGCCGAGAGTAAAAGCAGGGCGGATAATAAGCGGATATCCAATCTGCTCCGCAAATTCGAGTGCTGAATCAAGGTCGTTTACAACGATCGAAGGAATACACGGCTGACCGATTTTTTCCATCGTGTTTTTAAAAATCAGCCTGTCCTCCGCCTTGTCTATCGTTTCAGGATTCGCACCGAGAAGCTTTACATTGTTTTTTTCCAAAAAGCCCTCTTTTGCAAGCTGCATAGAAAGCGTCAGTCCCGTCTGACCGCCCAATGTTGACAAAAGACTGTCGGGGCGTTCTTTTTCTATTATTCTTTTAACGGTTTCAAGCGTCAGCGGCTCTATATAAATCCTGTCTGCCATTTTGTTATCCGTCATAATGGTCGCAGGGTTTGAGTTTACAAGCACAACCTCAAGTCCGTCTTCTTTAAGAGCGCGGCACGCCTGCGTTCCTGCATAGTCAAATTCAGCCGCCTGACCGATAACAATAGGTCCGGAGCCTATAACCATTACTTTTTTAATATCACTTCTGAGCGGCATTTATTTTACCCCCTTAATCATCTTTTTAAAATCCGCAATCAGGCTGTCAAAGTCGAGTGCGCTTTTGCCAGTGCTCGGGTTAAACTGAACGGAAAAAGCGGGTATGTTTTTGTATTTTAACCCCTCGCAAGTGCCGTCATTTACATTTTTAAGATAAATTTCCGAATTTTCAGGTGCGCAGCTTACTGTGTATCCCCTGTTTTGGCTTGTTATGTAAACCTGTCCGCTTTCAATGTCCAAAACAGGCTGGCTAGCTCCGCGGTGACCGTATTTGAGCTTTTCCGTTTTGCCGCCGTGTGCAAGTGCCAAAAGCTGATGCCCGAGGCATATCCCAAATGTCGGAATACTTGACAGTTTTTTGATTTCTTCGATAATTTCAGTGTTATCCGCAGGGTCGCCCGGTCCGTTTGAAAGAACAATGCCGTCGGGCGAAAAAGCCTTGATTTCTTCTGCTGAAGTATCGGCAGGAACGGTTATAACATTAAATCCGTTTTCTGCAAGCTTTTCCGACATATTGCGCTTTTCACCAAAGTTCCACAAAACAACAGTCTTGTCCGCTCCTTCTGTTTTAATTTCGGATTTTACGCCTGTATCAACGGATTTTACAGCGTTTTCAATCTTATACGACTTGATTTTTTCGTCATAGTCGGGCGTAAATGATATTTTGGCGTTCATAACGCCTTCCTCGCGTACAATCTTTGTAATTGCACGGGTATCAAGACCGACTATACAGGGAATACCGTTTTCTTTGAGATAATCTTCAAATTTACCCTCGCATCTGAAATTTGACGGAGTCTCGCAAAGCTCTCTTACAACATAGCCGTTTAAATAGGGCTTTTCGCCCTCGATATCTTCAGGAATAACGCCGTAATCCCCTATCGTCGGGAATGTCTGTATAACTATCTGCCCGAAATAGCTTGGGTCTGTGACGGTTTCGGGATAGCCTGTCATAGCGGTTGTAAAAACAAGCTCGCCGACAGCCTCTTTGCGTGCGCCTGCCGAAAGCCCCTCAAACACCGTACCGTTTTCCAAAATCAAATAAATCTTGTCCATTGTACGCTTCCTTTCTCAAAAAAAAATTGACACATTCATCTTACAAAAAAAGATAAACAGGTCAACCGTCTATATTACAAATCATCGTTTTTAACACTGTATTTACCATAACTTTATCCTCATTTATTTTTTTATAATTATAACACATTTTGTAATAAAATGCAAATGTTTTTTCAAATTCTTTTGACATTTATTGATGCCCGTGGTAAAATTTAATCTATGATAATATTAAATGCAAACAAAATTTCAAAGCAATTCGGCGGACAGGCGTTATTTGATGACGCCTCTTTTGTCGTTGACGAAAAAGACAGGATAGGCTTTATAGGCGCAAACGGCGCAGGTAAAACAACACTTTTTAAAATCCTTACAGGCGAATTAAATCAGGATTCGGGAAGTATCACATTATCCTCGGATACAAGCGTCGGATATATGAAGCAAAACCCTTCTTTTAAAAGCGGCAATACGCTTTACGACGAGGTTGTTTCTGTTTTTGACAATCTTAAAGAAATGGAAAACGACTTAATGCTTATCGAGAGCGAAATTGAAAACGGAAACTACTACGACAAGATAATTATGCGCCAGCAGGAACTTTTAAAAAAATATACAGACCTCGGCGGCTTGACATACAAGTCAAGGACTAATGCTATGCTTCGTGGGCTTGGCTTTTCAGAAAACGATTTTAAAAAATGCTGCAATCTTCTGTCGGGCGGCGAGCAGACGCGCGCGTGCCTTGCAAAGCTCCTTTTGTCGGACGCGAGACTGCTTCTTCTTGACGAGCCGACAAACCACCTTGATATGAGTGCGCTGGAGTTTTTGGAAGGCTTTTTGTCATCTTATGACGGGGCGTTTATTACGATTTCGCACGACAGGTATTTTCTTGACAAGATAACAAACAAGACAATGGAGCTGCGAAACCGCAAGCTTGACTTTGCTCCCCTGCCCTATACGCAGTACCTTGAATTTACCGCAAAGCGCCGCGCGGATGAGGAAAAGCAATATCGCGAGGACATAAAAGAGATAAAGCGCATTGAGGGAATAATAGAGACGCAAAAGCGTTTTAACCGTGAGAGAAATATAAGAATGGCAGAAAGTAGGCAAAAAGTTCTCGACAAAAAAACAGCTGCGCTCAAAACGCCCGAAAAGGAGCAAAGCAAAGCTAAATTTGACTTTTCCAAAGCGACGCGGACAGGCAAAGATGTTTTGAAGATCGAAGGTCTTGCAAAAGCATTTGGTGAAAAAATGGTTTTTGAAAACTTTAATCTCGATATAAAGCGTGGAGAAACCGTCTTTTTGCTCGGTGCAAACGGTGCAGGGAAAACGACGATACTGAACATAATTGACGGCTCTTTGGAGGCTGACAGAGGCGAAATCATATACGGCACGGGAGTAGAAACAGGCTATTACCGCCAGCACAGTATTTTAAACCCCAATAAAACCGTTATCGAAGAAATACAAGACGATTTCCCCCAGATGACTGTGACCGAAACAAGAAACGCCCTTGCCGCGTTTACATTTTACGGCGATGATGTTTTCAAGTCCATAAGCAGTTTAAGCGGCGGCGAAAAGGCGCGTATTTCTATCTTAAAGCTAATGCTTAAAAGCCCGAACTTTATTATAATGGACGAGCCGACAAACCACCTTGATTTGCCGTCGCGTGAAGCGTTGGAAAATGCGCTTGCAAATTATGATGGCACAACGCTTATCGTATCTCACGACCGTTACTTTATAAATAAGCTGGCAAGCAAAATCGTGACATTTACGGAGCGCGGCTCGCAAGAGTATAACGGAAACTATGACTATTATCTGTCACACCGCCTTCCCGACTATGCGGAGGTCGTGAAAAAAGCAAAAGAAACAGATTATCAAAAAGAAAAAGAATTCAAATCCGCTGTCCGCAAGCTGAAAAATGAACTGCAAAAGTCCGAAGATGAAATCTCGTCACTTGAAAACGGAATTGAAGTCTTAAACGCCAAGCTTTTGGAAACGGGCGCTGATTATGAAAAAGCGGCAAGCCTTTCGCAGGAAATAGATGAACTGCAATCCGCACTCGATAAGGCATATTCAGAGTGGGAAAAAATAAATATAGAGTTGGACTCTTTACAGCAAGACAGTTAACCGTAAATATCGCGGCGAGGTATGTCCTCGGGCAATCACCGTGTTTAAAAAAAGTATTTACAATTTATATTATATATGATAAAATTATTAAAAATAATTTTTATACGAAGAGGGTTTAATATGATTAAAAAGGTTTTAGTCTTGATGTTGACATTGTGTCTGCTTGCAGGTATAACTGTAATGCCTGCATACGCGGCAAAAAGCGGCACTTGCGGCGCTAATTTAACTTGGACTCTTGATGATAACGGCACACTCACAATAAGCGGCACGGGGGGTATAGAAAATTATAATAGACCCTGGTATAATTACAGTTCATCAATAAAAACCGTCATTATTGAAAACGGTGTGACGAGTATTGGTGATCAGGCGTTTGAAAGTTGCACAAGCCTTGAAAGTGTAACAATACCCGACAGCGTGACGAGTATTGGGAGGTATGCGTTTGCATATTGCACAAGCCTTACAAGCATAACAATACCCGGCGGAGTTACATATGATGAAACAGAATTTATATCACACGGGGTGATGGTTATTGAAGAAGGCGCGTTTTGTGGCTGCACAAGTCTTGAAAGCGTAGAGATACCCGATAGTGTGACGGGTATTGGATGGGATGCGTTTGGGGGTTGCGAAAGCCTTACAAGCGTAACAATACCCGACAGCGTGACCTGGATTGGTAGAGGTGCGTTTGCTATGTGTACCAACCTTACAAGCGTAACGATACCTAACAGCGTTACGAGTATTGAAGAAGGCGCGTTTTGTGGCTGCACAAGTCTTGAAAGCGTAGAGATACCCGACAGCGTGACGGGTATTGGGGAATTTGCGTTTGAAAATTGCACAAACCTTACAAGCGTAACAATAGGTAACGGCGTGACGAGTATTGGAGATCGTGCGTTTAACAATTGCACAAGCCTTACAAGCGTAACAATCCCCGACAGCGTGACTAGTATTGGGGGATTTGCGTTTGAATATTGCACAAACCTTACAAGCGTAACAATAGGTAACGGCGTGACGAGTATTGGAGATGGTGCGTTTGAAGATTGCACAAGCCTTACCGAAGTAACGATACCGAATAGCGTGATGAGTATTGGAGATTGGGCTTTTGCCGATTGTTTACGCCTTTCTGATGTCTTCTACGGTGGAAGCATAGAAGACTGGTTTAATGTTAGACTGGGATATGACAATGAAGCTCTCCGATACGCCACATTGTATTGTCATTATACAGATGAAGTTCTGATAAACATTATAGATAGCGGAGAATGTGGGGATAACTTAACTTGGACATTTGATGATAATGGCATCCTTATCATAAGCGGCACGGGGGATATGTGGGACTACGAAGTGAATGATGAGGGATATAGTACATCTCCTTGGGAAGGATTGAAGTATTCAATAGAAAACATTATTATTAGCAAGGGCGTTACAAGCGTTGGGAATAATGCTTTTTACAATTTTTACAATCTTAAAAGTATAAACATACCTGATAGTTTAATGAGTATTGGAAACGAAGCATTTCACTATTGTGAAAGTCTTATAAGACTTGACATACCCGACAGCGTGGTCAGTATCGGAGATTGTGCTTTTTGGCGGTGCAATAGCCTTGCTCAGGTTACAATCGGAAACAGCGTACAAAACATAGGAGAGTATGCTTTTAAAGAATGTATAAACCTTACATCTGTCACAATTCCTGACAGCGTAACTAAAATCGGAGACGGGGCGTTTGAATATTGTAGCGGTCTTACATATATAGATATACCCAATAGTGTGACAAGTATTGGTGACGAAGTGTTTTGCGGATGCGAAAGCCTGATAAGCATCGATTTACCTGACATTATGACGAATATAGGAGATTGGTTGTTTGCAGGTTGCAGAAGCCTTGCAAAAATAGATATACCTGACGGTGCTACGGGTATTGGAGTCAATGCTTTTGGCAGTTGCACAAGCCTTACCGAAGTAACGATACCGAATAGCGTGATGAGTATTGGAGATTGGGCATTTATCGATTGTTCAAGCCTTACCGATGTATATTACGGCGGCAGCGAGGCTGACAGAGCAAATATCAGCATTGGTGATTATAATGATAATCTTAACAATGCCACATGGCATTATGAGCCTATAGCAAACATTATAGACAGCGGCGAGTGCGGTGATAACCTTACTTGGACTCTTGATGATAACGGCACACTCACTATAAGCGGCACGGGGGATATGTGGGATGGTCAGCCGTGGTACCAATATGGAGACAGTATTTTAAGTGTGAATATCAAACGCGGCGTCACGAGTATCGGAGAATGTGCGTTTGAATCTTGCAACAGAATTACAAGCGTAACGATACCCGACAGCGTAACGCTTGTTGGAAATCTGGCGTTTGAAAGTTGCAGTAGCCTTTCAAGCGTAACAATAGGTAATAGCGTAACGAGTATTGGATATGGGGCGTTTGGCTGTTGCTCAAGCCTTAAGAGCGTAACAATACCCGACAGCGTTACGAGCATTGGACAATATGCGTTTGAAGCTTGCACAAGCCTTACAGATGTATATTACGGCGGAACGGAAGAAGATTGGAACGATATTTATATAGCTAGCTATAACGACTGTCTCTTAAGTACAAATATACATTACGCTTCCGCGCCGTTAGCCGCTTTAGGCGATGTAAACGGTGACGGTGACATTGACTTTGCCGATGCGATACTCATTTTAAGGTATGACGCAGGCATAGCGCAAATCGACGACGATTATCTGACTGCGGCTGATGTAAACGGCGACGGTGATGTTGACTTTGCCGACGCGATACTTATTTTAAAGTATGACGCAGGGCTTATTCAAGCTTTTAATTAAAAATCTTAGACAATACAAAAAATACCACATCAAAGGCACAAGCCAATGATGTGGTATTATTTTGTTCCGTTGCAGAGAACTGAGATTAAAAACCTGCTGTTCTCCATAAGCGTCTTGTTCGTAACCTAATAAACACTCAAAGCGAGAGATTATTTTTGGTTTGCGAAGCATTCACTGCAGTAAATAGGTCTGTCGTTCTTCGGAATGAACGGAACTTTAGCTTCTTTACCGCAAGCAGCACATACAGCTGTATGCATTTCGCGATTTTCGCGAATAGCCTGTTTCTTAGCTATGCGGCATTCCTTGCAACGAAGCGGTTCATTCTGAAAACCCTTTTCAGCATAGAATTCCTGTTCACCGGCTGTGAAAACGAATTCTTTACCGCAGTCTTTGCAGACTAATGTCTTGTCTTCGAACATATACTGATCTCCTCTCACTTTGATAATTGTTTTTGCCTCATACCGGAATCGAACCGGACTCCTCCGCGAAACGGTGCTCACCGTGAGCTGAAAGGCATATATCTGGAGCGGGTAACGGGGATCGAACCCGCACGGCCGGCTTGGGAAGCCGGTACTCTACCATTGAGCTATACCCGCATTTTTTCGATCTTTTTTTTAATTCGCTGCAGAGCATTGTCAATGGACTTATAATTTTTTTGTAAAATATCGCCTATTTCCTGATATGTTTTGCCCTGTAAGTAGTACGCCAGAACCTCGCGTTCAAAGGAACTTAATTCCTTTGCAAGGCTTTGCTCCATACTTTTATACTGTTCCTGACCGATAATTATATCCTCGGGGTTTGCAATCTTTTCATCGCTGCCGATAACATCCATCAGCGTAACCTCATATTCCTCGTCAAAAAGCGGTCTGTCAAGAGAAATATAAGAATTGAGCGGAGCGTGCTTTTGCCGCGTGGCACTTTTAATGGCGGTAATCATCTGCCTTGTAATGCAAAGCTCGGCAAAAGCGCGGAAGCCCGATTGTTTTTCAGGATTATAGCTTTGTATAGCTTTAAAAAGCCCTATCATTCCTTCCTGTACAATGTCCTCATGATCAGCTCCTACAAGAAAATATGTTCTCGCCTTTCTGCGAACCAAAACACTGTACTTCTTAAGAAGAAAATCTAAAGCTATGTTGTTTCCATTATTCGATAATTCTGCAAGCTGTTCGTCGGACAGCTCTGCGGGGTCAAATTTAATATTTTTTTTATTGTCAGTTTCCATAAAAAACACTCCCGAACTTGTCCGACTGTTCACATTATATACAATTATTTATTTTTTGTCAAGGTTATTTTATATTTTGTATTAAAATGACTAATTTTTTTTTGCAAAATTTGTGAATTTTATTCAAATTTTTGCAGAAAATAGATAAAAAAGAAAGGAAAACGGATATGAAAAGAACAAAAATAATTATATTTTCAATTATGGCAGCCGTGTGCCTTGCAGTCAATGCGTTTGCGGCTGTGTATTATACCTCATCATCAAGCTCCGTATATAATTCAGACGGCGTATCGCAGTCAAAATCGGTTGTCTCCTCCCCGATAGGCGGCAATATCGTTTTTAAAACATACCCGGGATTTGACAGGGGCGAAAAAATGTTCTCGGGAGCTGTTTTTGACGGCAGCAAAATATGGTTTGTGCCGTTCAACTACAGCAAGGCGGCGTCGATAACGCGCTCGGGAGATGCTGAAACTTTCACTCTGCCGTCATCAGGCAGCGAAATGTACTGGGGCGGAACATTTGACGGACAGAACATATATTTTGCGCCGTATAACGCCGAATATATCCTGCAGATAAACCCCGAAAGCAGCGAATGCAACGAAATAACAAGCTACAGCACAGGAAATTCACACTACAAAGGCGCCGTATTTGACGGAGAATTCGTGTGGTTTATACCGTCTGATAACAAAACCGTACTTTGTATGGATTCACTCGGGGAAATAGCTGAATACGAAATCCCGTACGATATATCGACGGACAACGCATTTTCGGGCGGTTTGCTCGCGCACGAAAAAATCTACTTTATACCTGACTTGTACCGCGAAAAAATAGTTGTTTTAAACAGGAACACGGGTGAATTTTCGACAGTTGAAGCAGAACTCCCCGAATCTTACAGCGGCGGTGTATTTGACGGCGATACAGTTTATTTTTTGCCAAAGAATAAAGGCGGAATACTGTCCGTAAATTACGAAACAGGCAATATAGCGACAAGCACAATGGGCGAATCCGTTCCTGACGGCGCGCAGTTTTCGGGCGGCGCGTTTGACGGCAGATTTATTTGGCTCGCACCACTTGCAGGCGGCTGCGTTTTGTCATATGACATATTTGAAGATGATTATATGATGTATAAGCCCGAAAGTGAAGGCGAAAGCTGGTTTTCAGGCTGTTTTGACGGTACAAATGTCTGGTTTGCGCCGTATAACGCACAGTCGCCTCTGCGGATAAGCGGAGATAATACTCCTCCTGCCGCTATGAATATTTTTCTGACGACGACAACCGAATCGCCTATATCATCGGAGCTTGCGGCATCTGACGAAGACGAAGGCGACACAATAACATTTCATATTGTCAAAGAAGGCAGTCTCGGACTTGTAAATCTTGACTCTGAAACAGGAAATTTCACCTACACGCCAAACGGCAATGCGGGAACTGACACATTTTTATACAATGCCTCCGACGGCAAAAACAACTCAAACACAGCGGCCGTGACAATAAATATTCTGGAAACTGCCAATATTCAAACGGGAAGATATATCGACCTTTGGGGGCATTGGGCAGAAGAAGCCGCAAATTACCTGACTGACAATTCTGTGCTTTTGGGCGAGAATGTTGACGATTTTTATTACTTTTACCCTGATTATACAATGAACAGAGCCAATTTTATTGTATGGGCAAATTCAGCCTTTGGGTATCAGGGTTCAATGACTGACAACACCTTGCCTTTTGCGGACACGGAAAGCGCCCCCGAGTGGGTAAAAATGGCGGCGTCGGGCGCGTACCACGCCAAAATCGTCTTTGGCTCGGCAGACGGTGGAAAGCTGTACTTTAAACCTTACGAAAACCTCACCCGTGTCGAAGCATTGACGATTTTGTATAACGCAATAAGACCTGATAAAGCACCAAACGAGCCGCTTGCGTTTGCCGACCGTGATTCCTTCCCCGACTGGGCTGTTGAAACTTTTAAATCGCTCAAGTCAATAGGTATGCTTAAGGGTTACGAGGATAATACCGTAAGACCTTATAATACTGTTTCGCGCGCTGAGGCAGCACAGCTTTTGTATGAAGCCTTGCGCTATATGGAGGGCAACAACGGCGTTAAGGAAAGATTAAAATAGCGGCTTATCAAAATAAAAGCGCCTGTATTTTTATGCCTTAACAAAAATACGGCAACACGACTGTAAAATTGTGTTGCCGTAATTTTTATACAGTAATTATTTTAATCAACCCGGAGGCCATTGCATACTTCTTCCGCCGAGGACATGAAAATGCAGATGCTTTACTGTTTGCTGACCGTTTTCACCGCAGTTGTTTACTACTCTGTAACCGCCGTCGGCAATTCCCAAATCCTTTGTAATTTTTGCAATAACCGCAAAGATGTGCGCCACAACAGCAGCATTTTCTTCCGTCAGGTCGTTTGCACTTGCAATATGCTCTTTTGGAATTACAAGAAAATGCACGGGCGCCTGTGGGCTTATATCGTAAAAAGCGTAAACCTTATCGTCTTCATACACTTTTTTTGAAGGAATTTCGCCGTTTATAATTGAACAAAATAAGCAATCCATAATTTTCCACCTACTTTAATTGTCCTGCAACAAGCTCGTCAACTATTGCAAGTGCGTTGTCAAGCTTTGCAATATCCTTACCGCCTGCCTGAGCGTTATCGGGTCTGCCACCACCGCCGCCGCCGCAGATTTTAGCAACCTCTTTTAGAATGTTACCTGCGTGAACGCCCTTTGAAACCGCGTCTTTTGTCGCCATTGCAACAAATGTGATTTTTCCGTCTAAAACGCTCGCAAGAACAGCCAAGCTGCACGGGAATTTGTCCTTAACCTTATCTCCCATACTGCGAAGCTCGTTTATGTCAAGACCTTCAAGTCCTGCACATACAATTTTGACATCGCCGACCGTTCTGATGTTTGTCATAACATTATCCATCATGCCGCCTGCCATTTTAGCACGCAGTGCGGAAAAATCTTTTTGCATTTCCTTATGCTGCGCGATAAACGCGTTAAGCTTTTCAAGCACATCGGAAGGCGTCGTTTTAAGAACCTGTGCAACCGAGTTGACCTTATTGTCGAGTTCTTCAAGCATTTTTAGAACGCCCTCGCCCGTTATAGCTTCAATCCTGCGTACGCCTGCAGCAACGCCCGATTCGGAAATAATTTTGCAAAATCCGATTTCGCTCGTATTATCAATATGTGTACCGCCGCAAAGCTCGATTGAATAGCCGCCCATATCAATAACTCTTACCGTTTTGCCGTACTTTTCGCCGAACAACGCTCTTGCGCCTGTTTTTTCGGCGTCTTCAATGCTCATTTCGGTCTTTGAAACAGGCATAGCCGCCAAAATCTTTTCGTTTACAATTCTCTGAACCTTTGTCATTTCTTCAAACGATAAAGCCTCAAAATGGTTAAAGTCAAAGCGCAGTCTTTCGTTATTTACAGACGAGCCTGCCTGACTTATGTGGCTGCCGAGTACATCTGTCAACGCCTGCTGCAAAAGATGCGTTGCGCTATGGTTACGCGCTGTTGCGGCACGCCTTGCGCAGTCGATTTCAAGGCTGACCTCCGCGCCCTCAAACAATGTTCCCTCTGTTATGTTTACAAAATGAATAATCTTGCCGTCAGGGCGTTTTTTGGTGTCGTAAACCTCGGCTTTAAAGCCGTCGGCATACATTACACCCGTGTCGCCTGCCTGTCCGCCCGACTCGCCGTAAAAAACAGTTCTGTCAAGCAGTACAGCCGCGTCTGCCCCATCAGAAGCTTCTTTGGCAAACTCGCCGTTTACGGTAAGTGCAATAACCTTACCCTTACCTTTGACTTCGGTATATCCATCGAATTCTGTTTTGATATTTTTATCCAAAGCGTCAAAAGCCTCAACACTCCAGCCTGCGTTTTCCATATCGCCGCGTGCAGCTCTTGCGCGCTCGCGCTGAATCTGCATTTCCTCAGCAAAGCCCTTTTCATCAACGCCGAGACCTTTTTCGGCGAGGATTTCAATAGTCAGGTCGAGCGGAAAGCCGTAGGTGTCATAAAGTCTGAACGCGTCTTCGGCGCTCATTGTCTTTTCGCCATTTTTCTCAAGGTCTGCAATCAATTCTGAAACAAGGCTGAGACCTGTATCGATAGTCTCCTCAAAACGCTTTTCCTCTATTTCAATTATTTTTTTGATATAGTCTTTCTTCTGTTCAAGCTCAGGGTATGCGCTTGCTGATTCGTGAATAACAACATCGGCAATATCCGACAGGAACGCGCCTTTTATTCCGAGAAGTCTGCCGTGACGCGCACCGCGTCTTAACAGACGGCGGAGAACATATCCCCTGCCCTCGTTTGACGGCGAAACATTGTCAGAAATCAGGAAAACAGTACTTCTGATATGGTCGGTTACAACGCGCAGAGAGACATCTGTTTTGGGGTCTTTTCCGTACTCAACGCCCGCGCGCTTTGAGATGGCAGTCATAATATTTTTTATGGTATCAACCTCAAAAAGATTTGAAACGCCCTGCATTATAGCCGCAATTCTCTCAAGTCCCATACCCGTATCAATGTTCGGGTGAGCCAAACGGTTGTAGTTGCCGTTTTCGTCCTTATCAAACTGTGTGAATACAAGATTCCAAAACTCAACAAAGCGGTCACAGTCACAGCCGACATGGCAGTCGGAACTGCCGCAGCCTGCCTCAGGTCCTCTGTCGTAGTAGATTTCTGAACAAGGACCGCACGGACCTGTGCCTATCTCCCAAAAATTATCCTCTTTGCCCATACGGACAATTCTGTCCTTCGGAACTATTTTGCTCCATATTTCTTCAGCTTCGTCATCATCTTCATAGATGGTTACCCAAAGCCTGTCCTTGTCAATCTTAAGATCCTCCGTTATAAATTCCCACGCCCACGGAATAACCTCTTTTTTGAAATAATCGCCAAACGAAAAGTTGCCGAGCATCTCAAAGAAAGTACCGTGGCGCGCAGTTTTACCAACGCGTTCAATGTCGGGTGTTCTGATACACTTTTGGCAGGTTGTAACCCTCTCCCTCGGCGGAACCTCTTTGCCTGTAAAATAAGGCTTAAGCGGTGCCATACCCGCATTTATCAAAAGAAGGCTGTTATCGTTTATCGGAACAAGCGGAAAGCTTTTAAGCCGCAAATGTCCCTTGCCTTCAAAAAAAGATAAAAACCTTTCTCTTATTTCATTAAGTCCCATATACTCCATAAGGCATACTCCTAACTGAAAAAAAATATATATAATATATTATAGTATTTTTGAACTTATATGTCAATCCCCAAATTTGTCACAATTTGTCAGTTTTGACAATATAATGTTTGTGGGGGTGAAAACATGCTTGTTATTTTACCGAGCATCACAACGGCTATAAGAGTACAAAAAATATTAGCTGCAAAAGGTATAGAAAGTCAGCGTATTCACAGCACTAAAAGTCCCGAAATCCCACAATGCGGACATGGGCTTAAAATCGCGCCCGAAAATTTAGACGCGGTGCGTGACGCCGTAAGCAAAACCGGCTCTAAAATAAAAGCCGTTGTAAAGCTATGATTAGAACAATTTATTTGGACAATGCGGCTACATCTTTCCCAAAGCCGCAGTCTGTCGAAAAAGCTGCGGCAAGGTGTATGGCGGGCTACTGCGTAAACGCCGGCAGGTCAAGTCACCGCCTCAGCCGTATGGCAGACGAAAAAATATTCACCGCCCGTGAGGAACTGTGCTCCCTTTTCGGGATAAACACTCCTGAGCAAATTTCGTTCACTTATAACACGACATACGCGCTAAATATCGGTATGAAGGGCGTTTTGAAAAGGGGCGACCATTTAATAATTTCTTCTATGGAGCACAACAGCGTCCTTCGCCCTGCCGTTTCGCTGTCGTCAGCAGGTGTGGAACTAAGCATAGCTCAAGCCGATAAAAACGGTGAAATTGTGTGGAAAAATATTGCTCCTCTGATTAAGCCTAACACAAAAATGGTCGCGTTGATTCACGCGTCAAATGTTACGGGAAGGGTGAATAATATACGCGAAATAGGGCTTAATCTGCGTAAAAAAGGTATTATTTTTCTTGTTGACGCGGCTCAATCTGCGGGAATAGTACCAATTAATGTCAAGTATGACTTTATTGATATTCTTTGTTTCCCGGGGCATAAGGGGCTTTTAGGTCCAAGCGGCACGGGCGGTATATATGTATCCGAAAAGGTGAATATCAAGCCTTATATTCAGGGCG
Organism: Clostridia bacterium; assembly: GCA_017450025.1. Classification (GTDB taxonomy): domain Bacteria; phylum Bacillota; class Clostridia; order UMGS1883; family UMGS1540; genus RGIG3586. The sequence continues at coordinate 83,948 of JAFSYJ010000039.1, forward strand.
GCACAGGCAGTATGAGCGAGAGCCGTTTTCAACCCGATTTTATGCCCGATATGCTCGAATCAGGAACTCCTAATGTGTGCGGAATAGCGGCTCTGTCGGAAGGCGTAAAGTTTGTGCGTAATAATATAAAAGAAATCGCGGAACACGAAAGCACGCTGGCAGACGAACTTGCCGAAAAGCTGGCAACACTCAAGGGCGTGCGTCTTTTGGGCAGGGGCGGCGGCAAAAACACGGGTATAGTCGGTATAGCTCTTGACGGCATACCTCCTGCGGAAGCGGCGTATTATCTTGACCGCGACTACGGAATTGCGACGCGTGCAGGATTTCATTGTTCTTCACTTGCCGCCAAGACTCTTGAGACAGAAAAAGACGGCTCTTTGAGGTTTTCCTTCGGTCCTTTTAATAAAAGGCAGGATGTTGAAAAGGCGTCTGTGGCTATGATGAATATTTTAAGCCGTTAAATAACTTATCATTATCTTTATTTTTAGCGAAAGACAAGAAAAGCCGAGATAACTCGGCTTTTCTTGCTTTGTAGTATTGTATTGATAAACGGAGGTCATTGCCTCGCAATGACAACTTATTTTACACATTTATTATATCCTTAATTGTCAAATTTGTCAATAATTATTGTGCTATATTTTTAAAATTTTTGCAGCGCACTTTGTAATCAAAAATAAGCATATTACATATTTATAGTATAAGATTACTATTTATGCCGTTTTATAGCGGCGGAACGGAGATTTTTATGCGTGTTGAAGAATTAAAGCAAAGAGAAGTTATAAATATTTCCGACGGAAAAAGGCTTGGCTTTATAAGTGATCTGGAAATTGAAAAAGATACCGTAACAGCAGTTATCTTGCCGTATTCAAGGCAATTTTCGCTTATCGGAAAAGCCGAGGAGTTTGCAATTCCGTGGGATAGGATTGTAAGGCTCGGCGACGACACCCTTTTGGTTGATTTTGAAATCCCTCCTGCTCCGTCTCAGCAGAAAAGAGAACACAGGAACAGAAAGGCAAAATTATGAAAAAGATAACTATTGCATTTGCCGGAAACCCGAATGTCGGCAAAAGTACGGTTTTTAATTATTTGACAGGACTTCGTCAGCACACGGGAAATTGGTCGGGCAAGACAGTAGAGCTTGCATACGGCAGTACGCAAAGGGGCGGCACGGAATTCGAGCTTGTTGATTTGCCGGGCTGCTATTCGCTTATTTCGGGCAGAGCGGAGGAAGAGACCGCGAGGGAGTTTATTCTTTCGGGCAGTGCCGATGCCGTGTGCGTTATCTGTGATGCCACCTGTCTTGAAAGAAACCTCAGTCTCGTTTTGCAAATTCTGCATATGACAAAAAAAGTAATCGTGTGCGTAAATCTTATGGATGAGGCTGAAAGAAAAGGAATAAATATCGATACCGTTCTTTTATCGGAAAAACTTGGCGTTCCTGTTATATGTACATCGGCAAATCAAGGAACGGGTATCGATGCAATTCTCGACATAGCGGAAAACGGTGAGTTTGAAGATTGTGATTTTGTAAATAACGGATTTAATGACGAAATCGCCGTAGAAATACTTAAAAAAAGCGAAGAAATAGCGTCTGCAGTCGTTCAAAAGACGGATAAAGCCGATATATCACGGTGGGACAAAATTTTAACAAGCCGCGCGCTCGGTTATCCTGTTATGCTTGTTCTTTTGGCGTTTATACTGTGGATTACAATAAGCGGTGCAAACTATCCGTCTGATATTTTAAGCCGCGCTTTTTTCTTTTTTGAAGATAAACTTGCAAATTGGGTTGGAGGCACATTTTTTGCAGATATGCTGATACACGGATTGTACCGCGTTATGACTTGGGTCGTGTCGGTTATGCTCCCTCCTATGGCTATATTTTTCCCGCTTTTTACACTTTTGGAGGACTTGGGCTATCTGCCAAGGGTGGCGTTTAACCTTGACAGCACGCTCAAAAAATGTCACGCCTGCGGAAAGCAGGCACTTACGATGTGTATGGGATTCGGTTGTAATGCCGTAGGCGTGAGCGGAACAAAAATTATTGATTCACCGCGTGAGAGGCTTATTGCGATTATAACGAATAATTTTGTGCCTTGCAACGGGAGATTCCCTACGCTTATTTCAATTATAGCAATGTTTTTTATAGCAGGTGCGTACCCTTTTGCAAAGGGCGCGTTATCGGCGCTTTTGCTGACGGCTGTAATACTTTTAGGGATAGCTATGACATTTGCCGTGTCGTGGGTCTTGTCAAAAACATTTTTAAAAGGCAAAGCAAGCTCCGTTATAATCGAACTGCCACCGTTCCGCAAGCCGCAAATCGGCAAGGTGATTATACGCAGTCTGTTTGACAGAACGGTGTTCGTTCTGGGCAGGGCTGTTGCAGTTGCCGCGCCTACGGGAATTGTCATATATTTGCTCGCTAATATTATTGTCGGTGATATGTCGGTTTTGACACACATATCGCATTTTTTAGACCCTTTTGCAAGGATTTTCGGTCTTGACGGCGTGATTTTAATGGCGTTTATTTTAGGGCTGCCCGCAAACGAAATCGTTGTACCGATTATAATAATGACCTATACGGCTTCGACGCAAATTACTGATTTATCATCGCTGTCGGCAATGCACTCGCTATTTTTGCAAAACGGCTGGACAATTAAAACGGCTGTATGTACGATGATTTTTTGCCTTATGCATTGGCCTTGTTCAACAACTCTATTAACAATCAAAAAAGAAACAAAAAGCATAAAATGGACAGCTCTGTCGTTTGCTCTGCCGACAGTTTGCGGTCTCGCCGTTTGCTTTTTAATAAATTTGATTTTTTAATAAATATTAAAGGGCAGCAGCAAAACGGTTTTTTGTCGTTTTGCTGCTGCCCTATTTTGCTATCCAATTATAAATTCCAGATGTTTTCTGCGTATTCTCTTACGGCTCTGTCTGCCGAGAAAATACCTGCTTTTGCAATATTGACAAGAGACATTTTTGTAAACCGCTCTTTGTCTTTGTATGTCTCCGAAACTCTCTGCTGAGCTGCCGAATAAGCTTCAAAATCGGCAAGCGTCATATACACATCGGCGGTACCGTTGTAATTTGTTATAAGTGATTTTGCTATGTCGTCAAAGCGAACACCGAGTTCATTTGAGGTCAGCATATTGACAACCGCCGCAAGGTCAGGGTTGCGCCTGTAATATTCTATCGGTGAGTAACCCTGCCTCCAAAGCTGTTCAACCTCTGGTGCTTTAAGTCCGAACAGGAATATATTGTCATCGCCGACCTGTTCATATATTTCAACATTTGCGCCGTCAAGAGTGCCTATCGTAACAGCGCCGTTTATCATAAGCTTCATATTACCCGTACCGGAAGCCTCTTTGCCCGCTATTGAAATCTGCTCGGATATTTCAGCCGCAGGGATTATGATTTCCGCAAGCGAAACCTTGTAATCTTCAATAAATACTATCTTTATTTTATCTCTGACATCAGGGTCGGAGTTTACCATATTTGCGGCGGCGTGGATAAGGCGTATAATCTGCTTTGCCATTACATAGCCTGCCGATGCCTTTGCGGCAAATATGAATGTTCTCGGCGGAATATCCAAATTGGGATTTTGCTTTATTTTGTTATACATATCCAAAATCTGAAGTACATTCAAAAGCTGTCTCTTGTATTCGTGCAGCCTCTTTATCTGAACATCAAATATTGAATCCGGGTCAACATTTATACCGTTTGCCTTAACGATATATTCTGCAAGCTTTTCTTTGTTCTTTTTCTTTATAACGCGGAGTTTTTCCAAAACATCTTTGTCGTCTTTGTATTTCAAAAGCTTTTCAAGCTCGCGTGAATCCGTTTTAAATCCCTCGCCGATAAGTTCAGACAAAAGTGATGTCAAAAGCGGATTTGACTGGCAAAGCCAGCGGCGGTAAGCGATACCGTTTGTGACATTAGTAAACTTTTCGGGCTCGATATTATAATAATCCCTGAAGATACTGCGGCAAAGAATATCGCTGTGCAATTTGGAAACGCCGTTCACCTTGTGGCAGCACGCAAGGCAAAGATTAGCCATTCTGATTTCGCCGTTTGCGATGACAGACATATATTCTATCTTGGGAATATCCCCTGCATAAACTGAATTCAACTGTGCAAAAAGACGACGGTTTATTTCACATACTATCTGATAAACTCTGGGCATGATCTCTTTAAAAAGATTTTCGTTCCAGCGTTCAAGTGCTTCACTCATAACGGTATGGTTAGTGTAAGAAAGCGTTTGTGTTGTGATGTTCCAGGCGTCGTCCCAGCCGTAATTGTAATCGTCCATAAGTATTCTCATAAGCTCGGGAACACAAAGCGCAGGGTGGGTGTCGTTTATATGAACAGATACTTTATCAGCGAGATTGTCAAGTGTTTTATATTTTTTGATATGGTTGTTCACGATTGTCTGCAAAGAAGCAGATACAAGCAGATACTGCTGGCGCAGACGAAGCCTTTTGCCGTCGATATGGTCGTCAGCGGGATAAAGGATTTTGGAGATTACCTCCGCCATAGTATTGCCTTCCAGAGCCTTTACATACTCACCGCGTGAAAATGCCGTCATATCAAGGCTCTTTGGTGATTTTGCGCTCCACAAAACAAGCTTGTTTACAGCGTTTGTATCGTAGCCCGAAATAAGCATATCATACGGAATTGCGACGACGGTGTCATAGTCCTGATGAATTGCTTTGTATCTTCCGTTTTCGTAGGTTTCGTATACATTTCCGCCGAACTTGACCTCAACCGATTCGTCTGTTCTTGCGCTGAGCCATACATCACCCATATTGAGCCAGTCATCGGGAAATTCCATCTGCCAGCCGTCAACGATTTTTTGCTTGAAAATACCGAACTCATAACGGATAGAGTATCCCGTAACGCTGTAGCCGAGCGAGGTTGCGGAATCCATATAGCAAGATGCCAAACGCCCCAATCCGCCGTTACCGAGACCTGCGTCAGGCTCTATTGCATACAAATCTTCAATATTCACATCTATTTTTTTGAGAATATCCTTAAATGTATCCTCAAGTCCGAGATTATAAAGGTTATTATGGAGCGATGTGCCTACGAGGAACTCCATTGACATATAATAAACCTTCTTTTTTTCTTTTGCGCTGACTTCACGGTTAAAAGCCGTATTCTTCTCGGAAAGAATATCTCTTATAACCATACAGAGCGACTTATAAAGCTGCTGCTCTGTTGCTTCTGTAATTTCGCAGCCAAAGCTTCTTCTGCATTTTTCGGCAAGCCTTTCCTGTGCTTTTTCTTTGCTTAATGTCATATTTATATCAACCTTTCTGATTATTTTCTTATTTCCGAATAAATATCCATATACTTTGCCGCAGGGACTTTCCATGAGCTGTCATAACGCATTATATTTGATATGATTTTTTGGCTTGCTTCTTTATCATTTATCAAATCAACCCCGCGCTTAATAGCGTCATACATATCGTGTGCGTTAAAAAGCTTAAATGTAATGCCTCTGCCTTCCATTGTTTGCAAATTTATCGGAGGCACAGTATCTACAAGCCCGCCTGTTTCACTTACAATGGGTATAGTGCCATACCGCATCGCAATAAGCTGCGACAATCCGCACGGCTCGCTCTTTGAAGGCATAAGAAACAAATCCGCGCCGGCGTATGTCATATTTGCAAGCTTTTGGTCAAATGTTATGTTTGCTGATACCTTATCGGGGTACTTGTACGCGATATACTTCATATAGTCCTCAAACCGCTTTTCGCCCGTTCCGATAAGCACAAACTGAATATCGAGGCTATTGACCATTTCTTCACCGATATATTCAATAAGCTCCATACCTTTATGCGCCACAAGCCTTGAAATCATAGCTATAACTGTTGCCTCGGGTCTTACGGGAAGCGAAAGCATCTTTTGAAGCTCCGCTTTGCATACAGCCTTACCCGACAAGTCAGAAGCTTTGAAGTTTGCAGGAATCGAAGGGTCGGTCGAAGGGTCGTATAATTTTGTATCAATGCCGTTTACTATTCCGCAAAGCTTGTATGAATTTGCGGAAAGTATGCCGTCAAGCCCGTGCGAAAAATACGGATAGAGTATTTCGTGCGAGTAAGTCTCGGACACGGTCGTAACCTTATCTGAAAGCACTATCGCACACTTCATGGCGTTTGCCAGTGAGTCAAACTCAATGACATCTTTATATGACGAATCAACGCCGAGAACATTATCTATAAAATCCAGGTCAGCCTTTCCCTGATACTCAATATTATGGATCGTAAACACTGTTTTTATATCGCGGTACTTTGGCAAGCCTCTGTAAAACGCATTTAAGAAAAGCGGAATATACCCTGTTTGCCAATCGTTTAAATGAATCACATCCGGTGAAAAATCCAAATGCTGTAAGCTTTCAAGCACAGCCTTTGAAAAAAACGCAAATCTTTCGCCGTCGTCGGGGTATCCGTACAAGCCGTCGCGCCCGAAATAGTATTCGTTATCTATAAAATAAAGCACGAGGTCACAGCGTTTATTTTTCCCCACGCCCGTACTTTTTAAAACTGCTTTAAATATCCCGACATACTGACCGCGCCAGCCGAGCGGCATATTAAAGCTTGTTACATACTGTATGTCAAACGAATTATTTTCTTTGATTTGCTTGTAATAAGGAATAAATACACAAACCTCGTTATCCTTTATTTTTACAAGCTCTTTAGGAAGAGCCGAAGCTACATCTCCGAGCCCTCCCGATTTTATAAACGGTGCTGCCTCACTTGCAGCAAAGAGAATTTTCATATTTTATATTCTGCCTTTCCGCCCGCCCTCGGGCATTGGTTTAAACTTTTGCGCCTTTATTTAGTATAATAGGCGAAGATGCCGCTCCGACAAGCAGCCTTGACGGAGAAACAAATACATCCTTATCAACTATTGCCTGTTCTATTACAGCGCCTTTGCTTATCACAGTACCCTGCATAATAACGCTGTTTCGCACTATTGCGCCTTTTTCTATCTTTACATCACGGAAAATAATCGAATTTTCAACTGTTCCCTCAATTTTACAGCCGTCTGCTATCAAGCAATGCTTAACAGACGAGCCTTCATAGTAGTACGACGGTTCTTCGTCGCGCACCTTTGTATAAATCGGAGCGGACTCTTTAAAAATACCTTTGCGGATATTTTCATCAAGCAAGCGCAAATTATTTTGATAAAACGACACAACATCGGTATTACGCAGAACAACGCCGTCATATTTATATAAATTTATTGACAGGTCACCGTCTATAAAGCTGCGCTGGATAAAATCGCGTTCCAAATGGCACAACCCATGTGAAACGGATTTTTGGACTATTTTAAGAAGATACTCGCGCTCCATTATAAACATACCCATAGCCGCCATATCGTCCTTATCGGGTATAACATTTATTGCAGCTTCGCTTACTTCTTCCCCATTCATATTCAAAACAAGGTCGATATACTGCTTGTTGCCTGTTTTATATTCGTCATTTGCTATAATCGTAATGTCGCGACCTGACGCAATATGCGACTCCAAAGCGTCGGAAAAATCCACATTGCATATCGTTGAAGAATCGGAAAGCACAACATATTCCTCTGTTGAATGTTCGAGAAAGTTAACCGCGTTGTAAAGAGCTTCCAGCTTGCCGCGGTAAACACCGTTGTTCTGCAATACAAAAGGCGGTATAAAATAAAGCCCTCCGTTGCGCGTATTAAAATCCCATTCTGCAGAAGTAGCAAGGTGATCCATCAGCGACTGATAATTATATTTTGTAATTATACCAACCTTATGTATTCCCGAATTACACATATTTGACAAAACAAAATCAATCTGTCTGTAACGCCCTCCGAAAGGAAGCGACGCAACAGTTCTCCTCTTTGTAAGGTCTCCCATCGATGCATCGTAAATATTTGAAAAAACAATACCTATCATTTTCATCATAACTTCATCGCCTTTCCGCCCACAAAGTATTTTAAATATTACCGCAACGGATATAATGGGCAAATAAACTTTCACAAAACGCTATATAATTTCGTTAGGAAGTACGCGCTTGTTCGTTTCAACCTTTGTGTTACGACCCACTACTGCAATTCCCCATTCGCCGTCTTTGCTTTCTTCGGGTCTGCCTCCGACAACAGCACCTTCGCATATCTCGGAATTGGAGCCTGTGATAGCATAAAAAACAGACGCGTTTTTATGTATAATACTGCCCGGCATAATTACACTGTCCTCAACAACAGCACCTTCTTCAACCGTGCAGCCTGTGGAAATAATTGAATTTTTAACAGTTCCCTTTATACTGCACCCTTCGGAAATCATCGAGTTTGAAATACTTGACGAAGGATAAAACGCCGATGGCGGCAAAGCGTAGTTGCGGGCATATATCTTAAAAGATGTATCGGATATATTAAGCGAGTGATTGCTGTCAAGTAAATCCATATTTGCCTGCCACAAGCTGTCTATTGTACCGACATCCTTCCAATATCCCTCAAATTTGTATGCAAAAAGCTTTTTAGAGTCTTCTATCATTTTCGGAATAATATCGTGTCCGAAATCGTTATGCGACTTCGGGTTTTCTTCATCTTCTATCAGATAACTGCGGAGAATATTCCAGTTGAAAAGATAAATCCCCATTGACGCCATTGTGCTTTTCGGGTGCTTTGGCTTTTCCTCAAATTCATAGATAGAATCGTCTTCTGCCGTATTCATTATGCCAAAGCGCGGAGCTTCTTCTATCGGCACATCTAAAACGGCAATAGTACAGTCTGCACCCTTCTTTTTATGATACGCAAGCATCTTGGCGTAATTCATTTTGTATATATGATCCCCTGATAATATAAGGACATATTCGGGATTATATGAATCTATATACCCGATATTTTGATAAATGGCGTTTGCCGTACCTTTATACCATTCGGTTTTTTTATTTTGAGCATAAGGTGGCAAAATCCTTGAACCACCGAAGTTACGGTTAAGTCCCCACGGCACGCCGTTACCTATATAGTCGTTTAATTCAAGCGGCTGATACTGCGTGAGAATTCCGACAGTATCAATGCCCGAATTGGTGCAATTGGATAGAGGAAAATCGATAATCCTGTACTTTCCTCCAAACGGCAGGGCTGGCTTTGCGGTTGATTCCGTAAGTACCTTAAGTCTGCTACCCTGACCTCCTGCGAGTAACATAGCGATACATTCTTTACTTCTTTTTAACATCAGGATCAATCCTTTCTTGCGGTATGATCTCATAATATGCTGAAGACATCGGCTGTATTGTTATACTTATACTCATATCTTTTCCGTGAAACGGAATATTTTCACTTGTAACTGTGCGAAGCGGTGTGCCGCTTCCGCCGTACTTTGCGTAATCCGACGAAAATACGGGCTTATACTTACCGCATATGGGAACGCCCACTCTGTAACCTTCCCTCTTAACAGGGCAAAAGTTACAAACGACAAGAATACGGTTGCCGCTGTTGTCACTTCTGACAAACGCGATTACGCTTTGCGCGTTGTCGTCTGCGCTTATCCATTCAAAGCCGTTCCAGTCGGAATCGTTTTCCCAAAATTGTGTATGTGATAAATAGAAGCGGTTAAGCTCTCTGACAAACTTGTGCATTTTAGCGTGCGACTCGTACGACAGCAAATTCCAATCTAAGCTGCGGCTGTAATCCCATTCGGAAAACTGGGCAAATTCGTTGCCCATAAACGAAAGCTTTTTGCCGGGGTGAGCCGTCATATAGGCGTAAAAAGCGCGCAGATTATTGAATTTGTCGTTATATTCTCCGGGCATTTTGGAAATCATCGAGCATTTGCCGTAAACGACTTCATCGTGCGAAAGCGGAAGAATAAAATTCTCGGAAAAGGCGTAAGTCATTGAGAATGTGAGCTTGTTGTGCCTGCCCTTTCTGAAAAGCGGGTCGGCTGACATATAATCAAGCATATCGTTCATCCAGCCCATATTCCACTTAAAGTTAAATCCTAACCCACCGTCAAACGGCGGTTTTGTAACCATTGGATATGCCGTTGATTCCTCAGCCACCATAAGAGCATATGGATTTGCGGCAAAGACCTCAGAATTAAGCCTTTTTAAAAACTCCACGGCTTCGAGATTGATATTGCTCCCGTATTTATTGGGTCTCCAGCCTGAATCCTTTTTTCCGTAATCAAGATACAGCATAGACGCCACCGCATCAACGCGCAGACCGTCTATATGATATTTTTTGCACCAGAACACGGCGTTTGAAATAAGAAAAGCTATGACCTCGTTTCTTCCGTAGTCAAAAATCCTCGTATTCCAATCTGGATGCTCGTTTTTTAGAGGGTCTGCATACTCATAGCAAAAGCCGCCGTCAAATTCATAAAGTCCGTTTTCATCTTTCGGGAAGTGTGCGCCTACCCAATCGAGAATTACGCCTATGCCGCTTTTGTGGCACTTATCCACAAATGCCATAAAGTCCTTTGGCGTTCCGTAGCGCGATGTCGGCGCGTAATAGCCCGTAACCTGATACCCCCACGACGGGTCGTAAGGATATTCCGAAACGGGCATAATCTCAATGTGCGTATATCCCATTTTTTTTGCATATGGGATAAGCTCTTTAGAAATATCCGAATATGACAAAGGGTTTCCGTCATCATATTTTTTCCAAGAGCCTAAATGAACCTCATATATGTTTATCGGTGCTGACAATGTGTTGCGCTGACAGCGTTCATTTAAGTACGCGTCATCGCCCCAGTTATAGCCCTCTATGTCGTAAACCTTACTTGCGTTCTCAGGTCTTGTGCAGGTATGAAAAGCATACGGGTCGCTTTTGAAAACATAGCCACCCGACTGCTTTTCGATATAATACTTATAGTTATCGTAAATCTTGGCATTTGGAACAACGGCTTCCCATATCCCATAGCCAAGGCTCTGCATAGGTGCTGCGGTCGTATCCCAATTATTAAAATCACCTGCGACAAAAATACTTTTTGCATTGGGTGCCCACACGCGAAAGACAAACCCGCCGTCAGCAGGGTGACAGCCCAAAAAATCAAACGCATTAAAGTTACAACCGTCATTGTAAGAACGGATTTTATCTGTAATATTTATATCACTCATCGCATCACACCCCAACAGCAGCATTCTTTATTAAGTATATCATAATTTTTAATATTTGTCTATCTTTTTTTCACATTTTACCCATTTTACCCATATAAAGAATTTTTTGGCAAAAAAAGAAACGCCCGCAGCGTTTCTCTTATTTATCAAAGCTTTTTAAGGTTTGCGTAAACCGCCAGCAGAGTTTTTGTTCCGACGGAATCAAATGCTATTTCAAGCTTTGTGTCATTTCCTACCGGAACTGCGGAAATTATCATTCCCTCGCCGAACTTTTTATGATACACTCTGTCGCCGGGAGCGTAGCTGTCAGACGGAGTATGCGCAGGCGCTTTGGGCATCGCAAAGTGATGGCTTATCGTTGCTGTCCTTATTGGCTCAAAATCGTCGTCAAACATACTGCGTGGGCGGAGCATCGGGCTTTCGACTTCTTCATAAACGCCCGAATCTATCTCGTCCAAAAAGCGTGACGGCCTGTTTGCCGAAGTCTGACCGAACATCATTCGCTGTGCCGCGTGAGTCAGATAAAGCTTTTTCTCCGCGCGGGTTATGCCGACATAACAAAGTCTGCGCTCCTCCTCGACCTCCTCACGCTCAAACATTGCGCGTGTGCCGGGGAATATGCCTTCTTCAAGTCCGCACAAGAACACTACGGGGAATTCGAGACCTTTGGCACTGTGCAGCGTCATCAAAGACACGCACTTTTGCTCCTCGTCATACGAATCTATATCCGAAATCAGCGAAATATTGTCAAGAAAGTCACCCAAAGATGCTTCTTCTGTATTTTTTTCATAATCTGTGCCTACCGACACGAACTCCTCCAAATTCTCTACCCTGCCCTGCGATTCGTAGTCGGTATTATTCTGATACTGCGCAAGGTAGCCTGTTTTATCAAGAACTTCGCATATAAAATCGGAAACAGGCATTTCGTTCTGCTTTGCGCGAAGCTCCTCTACTATCGCGACAAATGCCGCAACAGGCTCTGCGGCACGCCCCAAAAGCGCATAGTTATCACGCAAAAGCTCGTATGTACTTATGCCGTTTTCGACCGCGAGTGCAGAAGCCTTATCTATCGTTGTCTGCCCTATTTTGCGCTTTGGCTCGTTTATTATACGGCGGAGCGACATATCGTCGGTCGGGTTATATATAAGCTTTAAATAAGCTATAATATCCTTTATCTCCTTGCTGTCGTAAAACCTATGTCCTGCTACAATGCGGTACGGGATAGCGGACTTTATAAGACATTCCTCTATCGCGCGCGCCTGCGCGTTCATACGGTACAAGACTGCCATTTCGGAATAATTATATCCGTCAAGCTCCAATTTTGCGATCTCGTCACAGATATACATCGCCTCGTCGCGCTCGTTTGCGGCGTTATACGATGTTATTATTGCGCCCTCGCCTTTATCGGTCCAAAGGTTTTTGCCCTTGCGCGCCGTGTTATTCCTGATAACGCTGTTTGCCGCGTCAAGTATATTGGAGGTTGAACGGTAATTTTGCTCAAGCCTTATTACAAGCGCGTCGGGGAATGATTTTTCAAAGCTCAAAATATTTTCGATATTAGCTCCGCGGAACTTATAAATGCTTTGGTCGTCGTCGCCCACAACGCAAAGGTTACGGTATTTTGCCGCAAGCAGGCTGACAAGGCGGTACTGGGCGTTATTTGTGTCCTGATACTCGTCTATATGGATATAGCGGAACTTATTTTGGTAATACTCCAAAACATCAGGACATTCTTCAAAAAGCCTTACCGTCAGCACTATCAAATCATCAAAGTCAACGCAGTTATTAGCTTTAAGGCGTTTTTGGTAGAGTTCATAAACCTTGCCTATCTCTGCAAAGCGAAGGTTGCCCACATAATTATTCATATATTCCTCGGGCGTTACAAAGTTATCCTTGGCGTCGCTTATGTACTTGATGCACTCCGCAGGCGCGTACTTTTTATCGTCGAGGTTGAGCTGTTTGAGGCAATCCTTTATGAGCCGCTTTTGGTCGTCGGAATCGTAAATTGTAAAGCTTTTATCGTAGCCAATTTTATCTATATCACGGCGCAAAATACGCACACACGCCGAGTGAAATGTGCGAATCCACATATCGTTTGCATCTGCGCCTACGATTTTTTCTATTCTGTCGCGCATCTCACCCGCCGCTTTATTTGTAAATGTGATAGCTAAAATATTCCACGGTGCAACGCGGCACTCCGAAACAAGATACGCTATGCGGTATGTAATAACGCGCGTTTTGCCGCTGCCTGCTCCCGCAAGCACCAAAAGCGGTCCCTCTGTATGAGTGACCGCTTTCTGCTGCATCTGATTAAGTTCGTTTAAATTTATACCCATTTGAATTATGCTTTCTTTGCAATAACTTCTTTTGCTGCCTTTGCAATATCCTCTGCAGTTAGGTTATACTTTTTGAGAAGCTGTGCAGGCTTACCGCTCTTGCCGAACTTATCCTGAACGCCTATTCTCTTCATCGGAACAGGGCAGCCTTCGCAAAGTGCTTCTGCAACTGCGCTGCCGAGACCGCCGATTACATTATGTTCTTCTGCCGTTACAACTGCGCCTGTCTTTGCCGCAGATTTTGTTACAAGCTCATTATCAAGCGGCTTTATTGTATGGATATTGATAACCTCGGCGTTGATGCCTTCCGCCTTTAAAAGCTTGGAAGCCTCAATTGCCTCGGGAACCATAAGGCCTGTTGCAATTATCGTTACATCTTTGCCCTCTTCAAGAACTACGCCCTTGCCGAGTTCAAACTTGTATGTGTCTTTATCAAAAATTGCGGGAACATTGAGTCTGCCAAACCTGAGATATACAGGTCCATCGTGTTCAATAGCTGCAAGAACTGCAGCTCTTGCTTCTACTGCGTCAGCGGGGCTTATAACAGTCATACCCGGAAGCGTTCTCATAAGAGCGATGTCTTCGAGGCACTGGTGCGTTGCGCCGTCTTCGCCGACGGAGATACCTGCGTGTGTCGCGCCTATTTTTACATTGAGGTGCGGATAGCATACAGAGTTACGAACCTGTTCAAAGGCTCTGCCTGCCGCAAACATTGCAAAGGAGCTTGCAAAAACTGTTTTACCGCAAGATGCGATACCTGCAGCCGCACTTATCATATCGGCTTCTGCAATACCGGAGTTTATAAATCTTTCCGGAAACTTCTTTTTAAAGCAATCTGTCTTTGTGGATTTGGAAAGGTCGGCGTCCATAACCACAAAATCAAACTTTTCACCAAATTCCGCTAACGCTTCGCCGTAAGCCTGTCTTGTTGCAATCTTATCAGCCATCTATTTCAACCCCCAAATCTTTCATAGCAATTTTGTACTGTTCATCGTTCGGTGCGGAGCCGTGCCAAGAAGCCTCATTTTCCATAAACGATACACCCTTGCCCTTTACGCTCTTTGCGATAATGGCAGTAGGCTGTCCCTTTACGCTCTTTGCCTTTTGTACTGCGGCTTCGATGCTGTCAAAGTCGTGTGCATCGCAAAGCTCAACATTCCAGCCGAAAGCCTCAAACTTTTTATCGATAGGCGTCGGATTCATAACCTTTGTGATATCGCCGTCTATCTGAAGTCCGTTGAAGTCAACGAAAATCGTGAGGTTATCAAGCTTATAATGCGGTGCAAACATAGCTGCCTCCCAAACCTGACCTTCTTCGATTTCGCCGTCGCCGAGGATTGCATATACGCGGTAGTTCTTTTTATCAAGCTTGCCTGCGAGAGCCATTCCGCCTGCAGCGCAAACGCCCTGCCCGAGCGAGCCTGTTGACATATCAACACCCGGAACCTTCTTCATATCGGGGTGACCTTCAAGATAGCTGTCGATGCTTCTGAAGCCTTTGAGGTCCTCACGCGGGAAGAAGCCTTTTTCTGCCAATACGGCATAAAGCGCAGGAGCACAATGTCCCTTTGACATAACGAAGCGGTCTCTGTCCGGATCCTTCGGATTCTTGGGGTCAACATTCATCTCCTCAAAGTATAAGTAAGCCAAAATATCGGCTACGCCGAGCGAGCCGCCCGGATGTCCGGCGCCGGCTGAATGTATCTCGGTAATTATATCGCGCCTTATCTGAAGTGCAACTTCAGCCAGCTTGTCTTTTTTTGCCTGTTCCATAAATTATGATTCTCCTTTTCTTATTTATTTGAAAGCCCATCAAATATAAAACCCATGAGCTCTTCAATTCTGTCGTGTCTGCCCTTTATGTATAGATAACCCATAAGAGCCTCTACCCCTGTCGCGCACCTGTAATGCGTGACATCTGCATTCTTCGGCACAGTCGCGCTTTTGGCGTTTCTGCCGCGCTTTAAAACGGCGAGTTCTTCTTCTGAAAGCCTGTCCAAAACAAAATGATATGCGTGAAACTGCGCCTCAGCTTTTACATAAGCCGTTGATTTTACAAAAAGCGTATTCACGGGAAGGTTTGCATATTCCATAAGTCTTGAACGAACATAAAGCTCATATACGGCATCTCCGAGATACGCCAGTACAAGCGGTGAATATTCGTTTGCGTTAAGTTTAAATTCTGTCATACACTACTTCCTATGCCATTTTACGCCTTCTCGCGTGTCCTCAAGAACAATGCCCATTGTGTCGAGCTTTGCGCGTATTTCGTCTGCAAGTGCAAAATTCTTTGCCTTTCTTGCTTCCTGACGCTGATTTATAAGGTCTTCTACCTCGCTGTCGAGCGTATTATCGCGCTTTCTTTCAAGCAGACCGAGGACGCCGCCTATTTCGTTTATAAGTCCGAGACATTCCGAAAGCACAAGCTCGTCTTTTTCTCCCGAAAGCTCGGTGTTTGCAAACCTTACGATCTCAAACAGCACTGATATTGCATCGGCGGTATTGAGGTCATCGTCCATCGCGTCAATGAACTTTTCTTTAAGCTCAAGCACCTTGGCGCAATGCTCGGGCTTTACGGGGCTTACTGCCTCTGAAAGATTTTCTTTACAGTTATATATGCGTTCAAGTCCCGTTTTTGCGGCGTTTATGAGTTCGTCGCTGAAGTTTATGGGGCTTCTGTAATGTGCTGAAAGCATGAAGAAGCGTATGACCTCATAGTCGTACTTTTCGGCAATATCGCGCACGGTAAAGAAATTACCGAGTGATTTGCTCATTTTGACATTATCGACATTTATATAGCCGTTATGCAGCCAATAGTGTGCAAACGGCTTGCCGTTTGCGGCTTCACTCTGCGCTATCTCGTTTTCGTGATGCGGGAAGATAAGGTCCCTGCCGCCGCTGTGGATATCTATTGTTTCACCCAAAAAGCGGTTTGCCATAGCCGAACATTCTATATGCCAGCCCGGTCTGCCCTTGCCCCAAGGACTGTCCCACGCTATCTCGCCGTCTTCCTTCTGCGCCTTCCAAAGCGCGAAGTCCATCGGGTCTTCTTTTCTGTCGTCAACTTCTATCCTTGCGCCTGCTTCAAGCTCCTCAAGCGGCTGATGGCTTAATTTACCGTATTCCTTAAAGCTCTTTGTCTTATAGTAAACATCGCCGTCGCGTTCATACGCGTAGCCCTTTTCGATAAGAGTTTTGACGATAGAAATTATGGCGTCGATATTCTCCGTTGCGCGCGGGTGGTGCGTCGCCTTTTTGATGCCGAGGCCTTGTGCATCAACAAAATACTCTTTTATGTATTTTTCGGCAACCTCGCCTACTGTGCTGTTTTCTTCCTTTGCGCGCTTTATGAGCTTATCGTCAACATCGGTAAAATTCTGAACAAAGTCAACATCATATCCGCGGTACTCAAAATAGCGGCGCAGAGTGTCAAAAATTATAAAAGGTCTTGCGTTGCCTATGTGAAAATAATTATATACCGTAGGTCCGCAGGAGTACATTTTTACCTTGCCTTCCTCTATCGGTACAAATTCTTCTTTTTGTCTGTTAAGCGTATTATATAACTTCAAATTATTCAATCCTTCCCGCCAAGCTCTTTTTCCAAGGCTTCAATTCTTGCATACATACGGCAAAATTCCTGCGACACTGGGTCGGGCATATGTATATGGTCAAGGTTATTTATTCTGTTTTCTCCGCGCTTTACTATTCTGCCGGGAACGCCTACGCAGGTGGAATTTTCTTCAACCTCGCTGAGAACTACGGCGTTTGCCGCAATTTTGGCATTATCACCGACCTTGAACGGGCCCAAAATCTTAGCACCTGCGCCTATCAGAACATTATTGCCTATCGTTGGGTGGCGTTTGCCCTTATCCTTACCCGTACCGCCGAGCGTTACGCCCTGATATATCGTTACATCGTCGCCTATCTCCGCCGTCTCGCCGATAACAACGCCCATACCGTGGTCAATAAAAAGTCCTCTGCCTATCTTGGCGCCGGGGTGTATCTCGATACCCGTGAAAAACCGCACAAGCTGTGAAATAAGCCTTGCAAGAAAGTAAATTTTATGCCTATACAGAAAATGCGTGAGGCGATGGAAAATTACCGCCCATATACCCGGATACAGCAAAAAGACCTCCAGCGAAGTCCTTGCCGCAGGGTCGCGTTCTTTTATTGTTTTTATATCATAACGCAGATTTTTGAACATTTTTATCAATAGCCTTTCCAAATATACAACAAGCAAAGCCTATTATTATTTATTATACTATATTTTTACAAAAATTACAACTGTTTTTTGCGCAAAAACGAAAGTTTTGTTTCAGAAATTATCAAAGCTGCAAAAATAAGCGCAAATCCTATGCCGAGTTTGGCGTTCATGGTGTCCATACCGACGGCCAGCGAAAATACGATGCCAAATACGGCTTCAAGGCTCAATATAAGCGACGCCGACATCGGCTCGGTGTACTTTTGCCCCACTATCTGGAATGTCAGCCCCAGCGCCGTCGGGAAAACCGCCAGAAATATTATGCTCGAAATACTGCCGGTGGAAAGTTCATGAGGCGGTTTTTCGAATATAAGTGCGGTGATAAAAGCCAAAATCCCCGCTGTGCCGAACTGTATAATAGACAAAAGTATCGGGTCTTTATCTTCGCCGAAGCGGCTGATGCACATAAGATGCACCGCAAACAAAAAGCCGCACAAAAGCGTTAGCGCGTCGCCGTACGACATCGTAAAATTGCCGTGCAGTGCAACAAAGCCTATCCCCACGATGCAGATAAACGCCGCTGCAAACGAATACATATCGGGGCGTTTACGCTTGACAGCCCATACAAGAAAAGGCACCATTACAACATATGTCGCCGTAAGAAAAGCGTTTTTGCCGGGTGTTGTTCCCGTCAGTCCGAAGGTTTGCGCGCAGTACGACGCAAATAGTGCCGCGCCGACTATTCCACCGCCGACAAGGTACGAGCGGTCAATGTTCTTGAGCCTATTTGCAAAGACGACTGAAAGCAGTGCAAATGCAAGCAAAAACCTGCCTGCAAGAAGGTAGTTAGGTGGAATCACACTGACCGAATCCTTCATAACAACAAACGAAAATCCCCATATTACAGTAGCCGAAAACAGCATTATCTTTGCCCAAACTTTACTTTTCATTTTACACCTCTATGTATTAGTATATCACTTAAAGGCAAAAAAAGTCAACAAAGCTGATCAAAACTGTTATAATCTGCAAAAGTTTTATTTTTTTTAAACTTTTTTTGTTGCTTTTGACATTTTTTTGCTTTATTTATTGTAATTTATTTTTAAAGGTGCTATAATTACAACAAAAAAACGGGATGTGACTGAATTGAAGGAATTTTTAAAACGCAAGGATATTGTTTTTTCGTTCAAGCGTTACTTTATCGACGCTCTCGGAGCTATGGCACAGGGGCTTTTTTGTACGCTCCTTATCGGAACTATCCTGTCAACGCTCGGTCAGCAATTTAATATAGGATTTCTCAACAGCGTTATTTTTACGCTTGGCAAGGGTGACGGCGCTGTACCCTATACCATCGGCGGCTGTGCTTCGCTTATGGTCGGTCCCGCTATGGCAGTTGCAATAGGCTCGGCACTGGGCGCGCCTGCTATGGTATTATTCTCGCTCGTCCCTGTCGGCTTTGCCACAAACATTATGGGCGGCGCAGGCGGTCCGCTTGCGGTCTTGGTAACTGCTATCGTCGCCGCAGAATTCGGCAAGCTCGTTTCAAAAGAAACTAAAATAGATATTCTCGTTACACCTATCGTAACTATTCTCGCAGGTATAAGCCTTGCTTTGCTCGTTGCCGCTCCAATAGGCAAAGCGGCAAGCTGGGTGGGCAGTCTTATTATGTGGGCGACGCTTCAGCAGCCGTTTATAATGGGTATTCTTGTTTCCGTAATCGTGGGCGTTGCTCTGACTCTGCCTATATCGTCTGCGGCAATATGCGCAGCTTTATCCCTGACAGGTCTTGCAGGCGGCGCGGCCGTTGCAGGCTGCTGCGCGCAAATGGTCGGCTTTGCTGTTATGAGCTTTAAAGAAAACGGTTGGGGCGGTATCGTAAGTCAAGGCTTGGGTACTTCAATGCTGCAAATGGGCAATATTGTCCGCAACCCTAAAATATGGATCGCACCTATCCTGACTTCTGCAATTACCGGTCCTGTCGCAACCTGTCTTTTTAAGCTCGAAATGAACGGTGCGGCGGTAAATTCGGGTATGGGAACCTGCGGTATGTGCGGTCCTATCGGCGTTTGGACAGGTTGGGTCTCGCCGAGTGAGGCGGCCATTGCAAACGGTGCTGTTCAAATTATGCCTACTGCGATGAATTGGATAGGTCTTGCGCTTATCAGCATTGTTTTGCCTGCGGTTATCTGCTTGGTTTTGGGAACTGTTAGCCGTAAAATCGGATGGATAAAAGAGGGCGACTTAAAGCTTGATTTGTAAGACAGGCTTGGTAATATCGCGCACAAGTGTATAAAAAAAGGGCGGTTTATGAACCGCCCCTTTAAATTTGGTTTAGCATTTACATTCTCTGCCTGCCTTCGTGGTCAATTGTAAAGTTATCTTTATATATAAGCTCGCCGACGGTTTTGAATTCATAGCCTTCGGCTTTTATTTTACCCAAAATTTCTCCGAGCGCCGCGGCGGTATTATCTGTCCCCGTATGGAACAAAATTATGTCGCCTTCCCGCAGCTTAGGCAAAATTCTATCCTCCATTTGCTTTGTGCTCAGTCCCTTATAATCGAGCGAATCCAAAGACCACTGAATTATATAGCGGTCGGTTTTTCGGCACGCCAGAACGAGAGTTTCGTTATACTCCCCGTACGGCGCGCGGAACAGGATATTGTCAGCTCCCGTCAGATTTTTTAACTTTGCGTCAGCCGTGTCCATATCCTTTATCATTTCTTCTTCCGACAGCGAACTGAAATGCTTATGGCTGTCGGAATGGCTCGCTATTTCGTGTCCTGCGCCATGTAGCTTTTTGACATCGTTTGGAAACTTTTCCGCCCACTCGCCCGTTATAAAAAATGTGGCTTTACAGTCCGCATTTGCGAGCGCGTCTATGACGGCATCAATATCCTCGTTACCCCACGCTGTGTCAAATGTTACGGATACTGCCTTTTCAGGGGTTTCAACGCTATATATTGGAAGTGCTCTGCCGTTTTGCGAAAACGCAGGCGCAGACGGCGGCATACCCACAATCAAAGTAACCGTGAACACGGCGATAAGCAAAAACGCTATGGCTGAATATTTGTCGAGAAGAAATACTTTCATACTAAATCACTCCACAAATATTATATTATCGCCGTGGTCTGTTTATGACTGGAGAAATCTGTTTACCGCGCTGACTACCGCCTTTATCGACGCCGTACTGATGTTTGTATCACTGCCCGCACCCCAATAAATCTTGTTTTCCGTATCGCGGACTCCGACATACGCGATAGCCTCCGACGACGAGCCGTGTTGCAGCGCGTGTTCGTTATAGCCTGCGATTTCAAGGTTTAAATCAAAATTGGTGTTCAAGACGGACATAAACGCGTCAAGAGGTCCGTTACCGCTTCCGATATATTTGCGTTCTGTTCCCTTATAGTCTATCATTGTGACTATCTCGGTCTCGCCCTTTTTGGCGAGAACATCGTAATCAAGAAAGCGCATCGGAGTACATATATCCAAAAAGTTATTGATAAATGTATCATATATAAACTGCGGCGTGACCTCTGTTTTTTTAGCATCGCAAACAGATGTGATAAACTCGCTGAGTTCAAGTGCCATCGCCTTTGGCATAAATATACCAAAGCGCTTTTGCAGTACAAACGCTATGCCGCCAGACCCCGACTGGCTGTTTATTCTGATAGGCTCGTAATGTCTGCCTATATCCGTGGGGTCTATCGGGATATACGGGTTTTCCCAATACTTGAGATTATGCTTTTTGGAATAATCCGTACTCTTTTTGATGGCGTCCTGATGCGAGCCTGAAAATGCAGTATAAACAAGCTCCCCTGCGTACGGATAGCGCGCAGGAACGCTCATATGGGTTGCAGTCTCATACCGTGTTATGATATTTTCTATATTGGAAAAGTCAAGCCCGGGGTCTATGCCGTGCGAATACATATTGAGTGCAAGCACCATTATATCGGCGTTGCCTGTGCGCTCGCCGTTGCCCAAAAGCGTGCCTTCTACCCTATCGGCGCCTGCCAAAAGTGCAAGCTCCGATGCCGCGACGGCACAGCCGCGGTCATTATGTGTGTGTACGCTTATGACGACATTTTTGCGTTCTTTTATCGCGCCGCACATATATTCAACCTGATCCGCAAAAACATTCGGCATTGACATTTCAACCGTTGACGGAAGGTTAATAATAGCCTTATTATCTTTAGACGGCTGCCAAACATCCAGGACCTCGTTACATATCCGCGCCGCAAATTCCGGCTCGGTACCGACAAAGGTCTCGGGTGAATACTCAAGGCGGATATTGCCGTTATGGTTCTTTGTATATTTTTTTACAAGCTTTGCTCCGTTTACGGCGAGCTTTACCGTCTCGTCCTGGTTTTTTTTGAACACAACCCTGCGCTGAAGCTCGCTTGTTGAGTTATACAGGTGAACTATCGCGTTTTCTGCGCCCTTTAAGGCTTCAAAAGTCTTTTTGATAATATGCTCCCGCGCCTGTGTAAGCACCTGAATAGTTACATCGCTCGGGATAAGCTTTTCTTCGATAAGCTTGCGGACAAACGCAAACTCGGACTCCGCCGCGGCAGGAAACGCCACTTCGATCTCCTTTATACCGATGTCGGTGAGCATCTGGAAATAGTCGAGCTTTTCGTCAATGCCCATCGGCGTTATAAGCGCCTGATTGCCGTCGCGCAAATCAACACTGCACCAAGCGGGAGCTTTTGTGAGTGTTTTATCGGGCCATGTTCTGTTTTTAATCGGAACTTCTGCGTACATTTTTTTGTACTTTGTGTAATCCATATGTAGCCTCCGGAAAAAAAGCTGTATCAAATAATTGGTACAGCTCTCAAATAATTATTCCTCATTTTCCGCCGTCGGCGCGCCGTCTGACACCGGCAAACCTGACTTTTCACGGATCTTTTGTTCAAGGTCTGACAAAACTTCGGGGTTTTCGGCAAGATATGTTTTGGCGGCATCTCTGCCCTGTCCTATCTTACTGTCTCCCATCGAGAACCACGAGCCGCTCTTTGTGATAAAGCCATGCTCTATCGCCAGATCCAGCACAGAGCCCTCACGCGAGATGCCTTGTCCGTACATAATATCGCACTCGGCTTCTTTGAACGGCGGCGCAACTTTATTTTTGACTATTTTTATTCTAACCCTGTTGCCTATCGGCTCTGCGCCTGACTTTATCGTTTCTATCCTTCTGACATCCATACGGACAGAAGCATAAAACTTGAGCGCGTTACCGCCTGTTGTAGTCTCGGGGTTACCCCAGGATACGCCTATCTTCATTCGGAGCTGATTTATAAATATGGCTGTTGTATTTGACTTACTTATAACACCTGCCAGCTTACGCAGAGCCTTTGACATAAGCCTTGCCTGAAGTCCTACCTGCTGGTCGGTCATTTCGCCCTCGATTTCTGCCTTCGGAACGAGCGCCGCAACGGAGTCGATTACTATAACATCAAGCGCACCGCTGCGTACAAGCGCCTCGGCTATGTCAAGCCCCTGTTCGCCGTTATCGGGCTGCGAAACTATAAGGCTATCGACATCTACACCGAGATTTTTGGCATATACGGGGTCGAGCGCGTGTTCGGCGTCGATAAACGCAACCTCGCCGCCCTTCTTTTGAGCCTGTGCCACAATATGTAATGCAAGCGTTGTCTTACCTGACGATTCAGGTCCGTATATCTCGACAATTCTGCCGCGCGGAACTCCGCCAATACCGAGCGCAATATCAAGGTTAAGGCAGCCTGTGGGAATGGCGTCAATATTAAGGTGCATATTGTCGCCAAGCTTCATTACAGAGCCTTTGCCGTACTGCTTTTCGATATGTCCCATTGCAAGATTTAGCGCTTTTATTTTTTCTTCGTTCTTTTCTATCACAAAAATCCCCCTCACATTTGGGTTTGTATTTTTACGACTTTACATAAGTATATTTTATATTATTTTTGGAAAATTGTCAACAAAAGTCGTTAAAATAAACCTTTTATTTTATCGGCAAACGACTTTTTCTGCTTATTGTTTTTATCGCCTGTTTCATTTGCAAACTGCCGCAAAAGCTCCTTTTGCTTTGAATTGAGGTTTTTGGGAACTTCTACTATTATCTTAACAAGCTGGTCGCCCCTGCCGCGCATCTGGAGGTGCGTTATGCCCTTATCGCGCAGTCTGAAAACAGAGCCGCTTTGCGTACCCTCGGGGAGCGTGAACTCGACCTTACCGTCAAGCGTCGGGACTTCAAGCTTTGCACCGAGCGCCGCCTCTGTGAAAGTGACGACAAAATCACACAAAACATTGTCCCCCTGACGCGTGAATAGCGCATGCGGCTTGACCGTTACCGCGATTATAACATCGCCTGCAGGTCCGCCGTTTTTGCCGTGATTGCCCTGTCCTCTTACGGAAACGCGCTGTCCGTTATCTATGCCTGCGGGGATATTTACATCTATCTTGCGCGACTTACGCACAAGTCCCTGTCCGCGGCAATGCTCGCAAGGCGTTTTGATTATTTTACCCGTTCCGTGACAGGCGTCGCAAGTACGCTGCGTCGTCATAAAGCCCATACTCATACGCACCTGACCCGTACCGCCGCAGGTTTTACAGGTCTCCGCCTGTGTCCCTGCCTTAGCGCCGCTGCCGCCGCAATGCTCGCACTTTTCCATACGCGTTATATCTATCGTTTTGCTCGTTCCGAATGCGGCTTCTTCAAAAGTAATTGTGACGCGCTGACCTATATCAGAGCCACGCTGTGCGCGTGTTGCGCTCCGTCTGCCGCCAAAGCCGCCGCCGAAAAACGATTCAAAAATATCGCCTACATCGAAGCCGTCAAATCCGCCAAAGCCGCCCGCTCCGTAGCTGCCTCCCGCGTTGCCGTCAACGCCTGCGTGACCGAACTGGTCATAGCGCTGCCGTTTGGAGGCGTCGCTCAAAACCTCATAAGCCTCGCTGACCTCTTTGAACTTTGCCTCGGCTTCTTCTTTATTATCTTTATTCAAATCGGGGTGATACTTTTTTGCAAGCTTGCGGTACGCCTTTTTTATATCGTCCTCGCTCGCCGACTTTTCTACCCCTAAAACCTCGTAATAATCTCTTTTAGCCATACTGTTCTCTTTTCTTTAAACCGCGAAAAAGCAAGGCTATGCCTCACTTTATCGCAGTCTTATTATTTTATTTATCGTTGTCGTCATCTACTACTTTGTAGTCCGCGTCATATGTCTGACCGCCGTCTGCGTTTGTCTGATTTGCATCGGGCTGCGGCTGTCCCTGATTTGGTGCGGCGTTCTGATACAACTTTGCAGAAATCTCATAGAACTTCTGGCTCAACGCCTCGCTTGCGTTCTTAATGGCGTCTGTGTCAGTTCCTTTAAGCGCGTTCTTAAGGTTATCAAGCAGCGGATTGATCGCCGCCTGATCGTCGGCTGTGAGCTTATCGCCGAGATCCTTCATTGTCTTCTCTGTCTGATATACAAGCTGGTCGGCATTATTACGGATATCGACTTCTTCCTTCTTCTTTTTATCCTCTGCCTCGTGAGCCTGCGCTTCTTTTACTGCCTTTTCGATTTCATCGTCGGAGAGGTTTGAAGAAGCCGTTATCGTTATATCCTGCTCGTTGCCTGTTCCCAAATCCTTTGCGGAAACATGAACTATGCCGTTTGCATCTATATCAAATGTAACCTCTATCTGCGGAACTCCGCGCGGTGCTGCGGGAATACCCGTGAGCGAGAAGCGGCCGAGTGTTTTATTATATGCCGCCATTTCGCGCTCGCCCTGAAGGACATGGACTTCAACGCTTGTCTGTCCGTCTGCGGCAGTTGAGAACACCTGACTCTTTTTGGTCGGGATAGTCGTGTTTCTGTCAATAAGTCTTGTGAACACGCCGCCCATTGTCTCAATACCGAGTGAAAGCGGTGTAACATCAAGAAGTACGAGGTCTTCAACATCGCCCGACAAAACGCCTGCCTGAATAGCCGCGCCGACTGCAACGCACTCATCGGGGTTGATGCCCTTATGCGGCTCTTTGCCCGTCAGGTTTTTAACTGCGTCATATACGGCAGGAATACGGCTTGAGCCGCCTACGAGGAGGACTTTATCAATTTCGGAAGCCGAAAGTCCTGCGTCGGAAAGCGCATTTCTTGAAGGCGTCATTGTAGCTTCTACAAGGTCAGCCGTGAGTTCATTGAATTTAGCGCGTGTGAGCGTTAAGTCAAGGTGCTTCGGCCCTGTTGTGTCAGCCGTTATGAACGGCAGGTTGATGTTGGAGCTTGTAACGCCCGAAAGTTCTATCTTAGCCTTTTCTGCGGCTTCTTTGAGGCGCTGCATTGCCATTTTATCGCCTTTGAGGTCGATGCCCGATTCCTTTTTGAACTCGTCGCAAATCCAGTTGATTATTCTCTCGTCGAAATCGTCGCCGCCGAGACGGTTATTACCGCTTGTTGCAAGTACCTCAAACACGCCGTCGCCTATCTCAAGAATAGACACATCAAATGTTCCGCCGCCGAGGTCATAAACCATTATCTTTTGGTCTTTGTCCTTATCCATTCCGTATGCGAGAGATGCAGCCGTCGGCTCGTTTATAATTCTGAGGACTTCAAGCCCTGCGATTTTGCCTGCGTCCTTTGTCGCCTGTCTCTGCGAGTCGGAAAAATATGCAGGAACCGTTATAACCGCCTGTGTAACTGTCTCTCCGAGGTAACTCTCTGCGTCCTGCTTGAGCTTTTGAAGTATCATCGCGGAGATTTCCTGCGGTGTGTATGTTTTATCGTCAACAGAAACCTTTCTGTCAGTACCCATATCTCTCTTTATTGATATAACAGTTCTGTCAGGATTTGTGATTGCCTGTCTCTTTGCAACCTGCCCTACAAGTCTTTCACCGTTCTTTGCAAAAGCTACAACTGACGGTGTTGTTCTCGCGCCTTCGGCGTTTGGAATTACAACAGGCTCTCCGCCTTCCATTACCGCTACGCATGAATTTGTTGTTCCCAAGTCAATACCTATAATTTTGCTCATAATATAAAACTCCCTTTCCTATTTAGTTAGCCACAGAAACCATACTGTGACGAATTACTTTACCGTTTAAAGTGTAACCCTTTTGAAACTCCTCAACAATCGTGTTATTTTCCTTTTCGTCGTCCTCTATATGCATTACGGCGTTATGAAGTTCGGGGTCAAACTGCTCTCCTACTGCGGCGATTTCTTCGACCGAAAGAGACTTTAAAATATCCGAAAGCTGCTTTGCGATTTTCTCAAGCCCCTCGGCAAGCGAATCGCGGTCGCTCTCCGCCGAAACTGCCTCAAGCGCGCGCTCCATATTGTCCGCAAGCGGCAAAAATTCCGCGACCGCCGACGCCTTTCCGTCGGAATAAAGCGTTTCCTTTTCCTTTACCGTTCTCTTTCTGAAATTATCAAATTCCGCGCTGACACGGAGAAACTTATCTTTATATTCCTCTGCCTTTTTAAGTGCCTCCTTTAATTGTTCATTTTCCGCTTCTTCTGCGGTTTCTTCAGCAGTTTCTTCCAATTCTTTTTCCTTATTTTCCTCCATCTGCTTGCCTCCTATTCATTAAAAAACATTTTGTTGATTATAAGGTCAAGGCGCTCTGTAATAAGCTCCAGCGACGAAACTATTTTGGAATAATTCATACGCATCGGCCCTACAACCCCTATGCTGCCGCGGAGATTGCCGCCTATGTCGTAATTTGAAATCACAACGCCGCAATCCTTAAGCTCTTCGAACTTATTTTCATCTCCGATTTTTATCTTTATATGCTCGCCATCGCCGTCCGACATAATGCTGTGTATATTGTCGCGGTTGCCGATAAACGATATAAACTGCTTTGCCTTATCTATATTGCGGTACTCGGGGTGATTTAAAATATTAACAACGCCGTCCGAATAAACATTTGTCTTTGCGTCCTCATCAAACCACTCAAAAAGATACGCAACTACGGGACTATACAGCATTATGCAGTCCGCGGCGTGATTTTTGAGCGCGGCAAAGTCGTCTTCTGTAAGGTCATACGGCGACTTGCCCAAAAGCGCCGCCTGAAGCGATTTTGAAAAGTTATACACGGCTTCATCTGAATAAGCTGTGCCTGCCTCAATGCCCGCGTTTTTAACAACGCCCGCGCTCGTCATAACGGCAAGCAAAACACTGCGCTGTGTCAGCGGAAGAAGCTTGATGCTCTTAACGGTGGGATTTACCGCCCGCGGCGCCGTCGCCACAACCGTATAATCCGTAAACCGCGAAACTATATTGGAAACCTCGGCAATCAGGCCGTCAAGCTCATTTATGCGGAGCTGCATCGCCTGATTGAGACTGTTTGTTTCCTCCAGCGAAAGCTGCCACTCGCGCATAAGGCTTTTTACATAAAATCTGTAACCGAGTTCCGACGGTATTCTGCCCGCCGATGTGTGCGGCTTTTCAAGATATCCCATTTCCTCAAGGTCCGCCATCTCGTTGCGTATTGTGGCAGGACTGAGGTTTATACCGTGTTTTTCTACAATGGTGCGCGACCCTATCGGCTCGGCCGTCTGAATGTAATCATCTATTATGGCACGAAGAATTTGCTTTTTCCTGTCGCCCAAATCCATTTTTTTCACCTCTTTGTTAGCACTCGCGCATCGTGAGTGCTAAACTACTATAAAAATACCACTATTTTATATAATTGTCAATAGTTTCAGGGAAAAAACTTTTTGAACTTAGTGTGAACAAATTATGAAAAAAAACAGCGGAAAACCGCTGCTTTTTAAATTACTGAATTATACTATACCCTGCGCAAGCATTGCATCTGCGACCTTTATAAATCCTGCCGCGTTTGCGCCGAACACATAATCGTCTTTTCTGCCGTATTCCTCGGCGATAGACGCTGTCTTTTCGTGTATATTTATCATTATATTATGAAGTTTAGCGTCAACCTCATCAAATGTCCACGACAGTCTCTGCGAGTTCTGGCTCATTTCAAGTGCGCTTGTTCCTACGCCTCCTGCGTTAGATGCCTTGCCGGGCGAGTACAGGATACCTGCGTTTTGGAACACCTCGATGGCTTCAGGCGTTGAAGGCATATTTGCGCCCTCTCCTACTGCTATAATGCCGTTTTTAACAAGCTCTGCTGCGTCCTCACCGTCAAGCTCGTTTTGCGTAGCGCAAGGCAAAGCAATATCGGCAGGGATATTCCAAACGCCCCTACCCTCATAATATTCAGAATTAGGTCTGTAATTTTTATATTCGGTAAGTCTTGCGCGCTTGACCTCTTTGATTTCTTTAAGCGCTGTTATATCGATACCGTCCTTATCGTAAACATATCCCGTAGAATCGCTCACGGTCACGACCTTTGCACCGAGCTGCTGTGC
Organism: Clostridia bacterium; assembly: GCA_017450025.1. Taxonomy (GTDB): domain Bacteria; phylum Bacillota; class Clostridia; order UMGS1883; family UMGS1540; genus RGIG3586. The sequence continues at coordinate 112,913 of JAFSYJ010000039.1, forward strand.
CTTTTGTGCCGCGTAAATTGCAACATTACCTGCGCCCGAAACAAGCACGGTCTTACCGTCAAATCCTTCACCGCGCGTTTTGAGCATTTCCTCAACGAAGTAAACAAGTCCATAGCCTGTTGCCTCTGTTCTTGCAAGCGAGCCTCCGTAAGTAAAGCCCTTGCCCGTGAGAACGCCCTCGTAAAAGCCCGTTATCTTTTTATACTGACCGAAAAGGTAACCGATTTCTCTGCCGCCTACGCCTATATCGCCCGCGGGGACATCTGTATCGGCTCCGATATACTTGCAAAGCTCTGTCATAAAGCTCTGGCAAAAGCGCATAACCTCGTCATCTGACTTGCCCTTGGGGTCAAAGTCAGAGCCGCCCTTACCTCCGCCTATCGGCAGACCTGTTAAAGAGTTCTTAAAAATCTGCTCAAAGCCGAGGAATTTTATAATACTGAGATTTACAGACGGATGAAATCTCAAACCACCCTTATACGGACCGATTGCGCTGTTAAACTGCACCCTGAATCCGCGGTTTACATGAACTTTTCCTTTATCGTCAACCCACGGAACACGGAACATTATCTGTCTTTCCGGCTCTACTATTCTCTCCAGAATACCTGCTTTCCGATAGTTTTTATTGCTATCGACAACAGGCTCTAATGATTCCAAAACCTCTTTTGCTGCCTGATGGAATTCGGTTTCACCGGGATTCCGTTCAATTACCTTTTGTAACACATCTTGTGAATATGTCATTTTTTTACCTCCGTTTCCGGCATACAATATACCTTCTAAAACAATACTATTTTTATATTTTACCACTTTATTCGAGTAAATGCAACATTTTTTTGAAAGGCAAGGCTTTATATAATAGCCCTGCCTTTTTTATTAAGACAAATCCTCTACAATAAGCCGTCTTACGCCGTCATTTTCTGTTGCTTTTGTTTCTTTTGCTTCTTGATTTAGCGTGCCGTTTGCGCGTTTTTCAAAGAACTTTTCCGCCACCTGCGGGAAAAGCGCATAGCTCAAAACATCTTCTTCCTTCTCATAATATCCCTTTGCTTTGAGTTCGGCCTCATAGCCTGCAAGCTCGGGCTTTAACAGGTCGGCAGGACGGCAGGTGATGACCTCGTCGTCGCCTATTGCCTTCTTCCTGACTTCTTCATTAACGGGTGCAGGAAGCTGACCGTATTCGCCGCGCAAAAGTCCCTTTGACTCCTTTGGTATCATCTTATATCTTTTGCCCGAAAGAATATTCATAACCGCCTGTGTACCTACTATCTGGCTTGTCGGTGTTACGAGCGGCGGATAGCCGAAGTCTTTTCTTACCTTCGGGATTTCTGCCAGCACATCGTAATACTTATCCTCCGCATTAGCCTGTTTGAGCTGTGAAAGAAGATTTGACAGCATACCGCCGGGTACTTGGTAGAGAAGTGTGTTTGTGTCAACTTTAAGCACCTTGGGATTTAAAATTCCCTCCGCCTGCAGTCTGTCCGCAACGCCTCTGAAGTGCTTTGCAATATCGGAAAGCGCGTTAAGGTCAATGCCCGTATCGTACTCCGTGCCTTTAAGCGTTGCGACAAGCGCCTCTGTTGAAGGCTGCGATGTGCCGTTGCCGAGCGGCGAAAGCGCGCAGTCAACTATATCAACGCCGGCCTGTATTGCCATAAGGTTGACCATATCGCCTGTGCCTGTCGTGTTATGTGTGTGCAGATGAATTGGCACATTGACCGCTTTTTTGAGCTGTGAAACAAGCTCATACGCGTCAAACGGAAGCAGCAGGTTTGCCATATCCTTGATACAGATTGAGTTTGCGCCCATTTCTTCAAGCTTTTTGGCAAGCTCCACAAAATACGCGATATTATGCACGGGGCTTGTTGTATAGCTTAAAGCAGGCTCTACCCATGCGCCGTACTTATTGGCGTATTTTATTGCGGCTTCGAGATTTCTGACATCGTTCAACGCGTCAAAAATACGGATAACATCTATGCCGTTTTCGATTGATTTTTTAACAAACTGCTCTACAACATCGTCTGCGTAGTGCTTATAACCGAGGATATTTTGCCCCCTGAAAAGCATTTGCAGCTTTGTGTTGGGCATATACTTTTTAAGCGTACGGAGTCTTTCCCACGGGTCTTCGTCAAGAAAGCGCATGCAAGCGTCAAATGTCGCGCCGCCCCAGCACTCCAAAGACCAATATCCGACCTTATCGAGAGCCTCAAGCGCGGGAATCATATCCTCTGTACGCATACGCGTTGCCGCCTGCGACTGATGTGCGTCACGCAGAATTGTATCTGTTATATTAACTTTAGCCATTTATATTCACCTCTTACTTCATAAACAGCGTCAGGAACGCGCCTGCGGCAATCGCAGAGCCGATAACGCCTGCAACATTCGGTCCCATAGCGTGCATCAAAAGGAAGTTTGACGGGTTTTCCTTTTGTCCGACCGTCTGCGATACTCTTGCCGCCATCGGAACTGCCGAAACTCCTGCCGAGCCGATAAGCGGATTTATCTTGTTCTTTGTGAAAAGGTTCATAATTTTAGCAAGAATAACGCCGCCTGCCGTACCGAAGCCGAATGCTACAACGCCGAGCGCAATTATGAAAAGCGTTTTAGCCGTCAAAAATACCTGTGCCGTTGCGGTAGCTCCGACGGATATGCCGAGGAACACCGTAACGATGTTCATAAGCTCGTTCTGAACTGTCTTTGAAAGTCTTTCGCATACGCCGCACTCGCGCAGAAGATTACCGAACATCAGGCAGCCAATCAAAGGAGCTGCCGACGGCAGCAAAAGCGCGATAAATGTTGTAACGACTATGGGGAAAATTATTTTTTCCGTCTTACTTACGGGGCGGAGCTGCTTCATAACTATACTGCGTTCTTTTTTGGTCGTCAAAAGCTTCATAATTGGCGGCTGGATTACAGGCACAAGCGCCATATACGAATACGCTGCAACCGCTATCGGTCCGAGCAGTTCGGGCGCGAGCTTTGATGTTACAAATATAGCCGTAGGGCCGTCTGCACCGCCGATAATACCTGTTGAAGCCGCTTCAAGCGGGCTGAAGCCAAGCGCCCTTGCGCCGAAGAATGTCAAAAAAATTCCAAGCTGTGCGGCCGCGCCCAAAAGAAGGCTCTTGGGGTTTGCAATAAGCGGTCCGAAGTCAGTCATAGCGCCGACACCGATAAATATAAGGCATGGGTAGATACCGAGCTTTACGCCCAGATACAATATATCGATAAGTCCTGCCGATACCGTTTTGCCGTCGCCGACGGGGATACCCGAGCCTATCATTTCCCAATGCACATGACCGCCCTCAAAAAGCTGGGTGTGGTACATATCAGCACCGGGCAAATTAGTTAAGAGCATACCGAACGCAATAGGCAAAAGCAGAAGCGGTTCAAACTTTTTAACTATTGCAAGGTAGAGCAAAACAAACGCGATAACTATCATTATGATATTTCTCGGGTCGTCGCCGAGTAATGAAAATCCCGTTGTTTTAAGAAAATTTAATATTACTTCCATAAATTACACCTCTGTTTCAGCTTAATTAACCGAGGGTGCAAAGAACTGTACCGCTTTCAACCGCAGTACCCTTTGTAACGCTGACGGAAGTAACCTTGCCTGCCGAAGGCGCAACGATTTCGTTTTCCATTTTCATAGCTTCCAAAATCATCAAAACATCGCCTGATTCAACGCTCTGACCTTCTGACACGCGGACATCGAGAATCGTTCCCGGCATCGGGCTTTTGACCTGTGTTCCGCCTGCGGGTGCTGCAGCAGGTGCAGGTGCAGGCGCAGCCTTTGGTGCGGGAGCAGCCGTTTTGCCGTCGTCCTCTAAAACTTCAAGCTTAATTTCATAATCCGTTCCGTTTACATTTACTTTATACTTTTTCATTGTTTTCCTCCGGAATTAAAGTTTTTTTACAGATAAAATACGGATTTTGGAGACATCGTTCCCCAATTCCTCGGCAAGCGCCGCCGAAACGGCCGCGATAAATTCGCCTTTATTCGGAATAGTCTCCGCTTTTGGCGCAGGAGCGGTCAATTTTGCAGCTTCGGGCTTTTCTTTTACAAGCTTTTTGCATACTGCGCCCATAATACTGCATATGATTATAAGGCTTATCAAGCCCACAAAAACAAGACCGAATCCAAAGCCAAAAACCTGTATTCCGGTAATTTTTTCTGCAGCCTCTATGCTAATTGGCATATTAAATTACCTCACTTTTCAAACTACTTAACCTGTGCGAGAGCAACTGCAACTGCAACTGTTGCGCCAACCATTGGGTTATTGCCCATACCGATAAGTCCCATCATTTCAACATGGGCAGGAACAGATGAAGAGCCTGCAAACTGTGCGTCAGAGTGCATTCTTCCCATTGTGTCCGTCATACCGTACGAAGCAGGACCAGCCGCCATATTGTCGGGGTGCAGAGTTCTGCCCGTGCCGCCGCCGGATGCAACAGAAAAATACTTTTTGCCCTGTTCAACACATTCCTTTTTGTATGTGCCTGCAACGGGGTGCTGGAAGCGCGTCGGGTTAGTTGAGTTACCTGTGATAGATACATCAACGCCCTCATGGTGCATTATTGCAACGCCTTCGCGTACATCGTCTGCTCCAAAGCAGCGTACTGATGCGCGCTCACCCTTTGAATATGCCTTTTCGCTGACTATTTTAAGCTTTCCTGTGAAGTAGTCAAACTCTGTCTCAACATGTGTAAAGCCGTTTATTCTTGAAATTATCTGCGCCGCGTCTTTACCTAATCCGTTGAGGATAACTCTCAAAGGCTGCTTTCTTACTTTATTTGCGGATTTTGCGATACCTATTGCGCCTTCTGCAGCCGCAAAAGATTCGTGGCCTGCCAAAAATGCAAAGCATTTTGTCTCTTCGCTCAAAAGCATTGCGCCGAGGTTACCGTGTCCGATGCCGACCTTTCTGTCATCTGCAACAGAACCGGGGATACAAAACGCCTGCAAGCCTTCGCCCAAGATTTTAGCGGCTTCACTTGCGTCTTTATAGCCCTTTTTGATTGCTATTGCCGCGCCTGTGATATATGCCCAGCAAGCGTTTTCAAAGCATATCGGCTGTATTGATTTAACGATTTCATAAACATCTATACCCTTAGAGTCGCAAATTGCCTTTGCCTCCTCAAGAGAAGCTATGCCATAGCTGTTCAAAGCAGCGTCTATCTGCTTTATTCTTCTTTCGTAACTTTCAAATAATGCCATATCCGTTACCCTCCTTATTTCATACGCGGATTGATAACGCTTGCCGCGTCGTCAAATCTGCCGTACTGTCCTGAAGCCTTCTTCAAAGCCTCGTTAGCGTCCATTCCCTTTGCAATCATTTCCATCATTTTGCCGAGGTGAACGAACTTATAACCTATAATGTGACCCTCGTCGTCAAGAGCTGTCTCGGTTATATAACCTTCTGCAAGCTCAAGGTAACGCGGACCTTTTTGAGCTGTTGAAAATACTGTGCCGACCTGACTGCGCAAGCCCTTACCCAAGTCCTCAAGACCCGCTCCGATGGGCAGACCGCCCTCGGAAAACGCCGTCTGTGTTCTGCCGTAAACTATCTGGAGGAAAAGCTCCCTCATAGCCGTATTGATAGCGTCGCACACAAGGTCTGTATTAAGCGCCTCAAGAAGCGTTTTGCCCGGAAGTATCTCGCCTGCCATAGCGGCGGAATGTGTCATACCGGAGCAGCCCAGTGTCTCAACAAGTGCCTCCTGTATGATACCCTCTTTTACATTAAGAGTAAGCTTGCATGCTCCCTGCTGGGGTGCGCACCAGCCTACGCCGTGTGTCAGTCCTGAAATATCTTTGATTTCTTTAGCCTTTACCCATTTGCCCTCCTCGGGAATAGGTGCGGGACCGTGACACACTCCTTTTGCAACGCATTGCATTTTTTCAACTTCATGTGAAATGTTCATTTTTGTGTCCCCTTTCAATAAATTGTTTTATAATTAAAGAGCAAAAAACCCTTAAACTACCGACGCTTTATCAAGCATTTCCTCCGCCGCGCTTTTGGCGGTTTCGGTAATATCGCTGCCGCTTATGATGCGCGCTATCTCGTCTATCCTGCTGCTTCTTTCAAGCAATGTGACAGTTGTGGAAAAATCGTTTTTTTGTATAAGATAATGGCTATCCGCAAGCGACGCTATCTGTGGCAGGTGCGTTATGGATATTATCTGCTTTTTCGCACCCAGCTTTTTCATCTTTTCGCCTATCCTTTGCGCCGCTCTGCCGCTGACGCCTGTGTCTATCTCGTCAAACACGAGCGTCGGCACGGTGTCCTCATCAGAAAGCACCGTCTTGAGCGCCAAGCATATTCGTGACATCTCGCCGCCCGATGCTATCTTATGAAGCGGCTTTAACGGCTCTGACGGATTTGTGGAAATCATAAATTCCACTCTGTCGCAACCGTTTGGCGAATACTGTATCTCTTCTATATTTATATCAAATTTGACTTTTTGCATATCCAGATCCGAAAGCTCATTTTGAACGGCTTTACAGATATTTTGTGCGGCATTTTGTCTTGTTTTTGTCAGTTCCTCCGCCGCTTTTTTTATTTCTCCCTCTATTATGTCAAGGCATTTTTGTATCTCTGACGCGTTTTCTTCCGCGTTTTCCAGAAAGGCGATCTCTTCGTCGCACTTTTTTTGGTATTCCAAAATCTCACCTATCGACTGACCGTATTTTGACTTTAGTCTGAAAATCAAGTCAAGCCTGTCTGTGATGTATTCAAGCTCGCTCGGGTCGTACTCCATTGAGTCGCAGTACGCCGAAAGCTCCCTCGACGCGTCTTCTATTTTATAAAGCGCGTCTTTTACTTCCTCCGAAAGCGGCTCAAGCTCCCTATCGTAACTGCTTGCGGCTTCGATATTTGACGAAGCGTCGGACAAGCGCTCAAAAGCCGCTCCGTCACTCGCGTAAAGTGCTTCATACGCGGCGATGACGGCACTGCGGAGCTTTTCGTAATTACGCATTTTATCCCTTTTGTCCGTCAGCTCCTCGTCCTCTCCCTCGCGGAGCGCGGCTGTCTCGATCTCATTCGACCAATGCTTTAAAATATCAAGCCTTTGCTGCCGTTCAAGCTCGCCTGTCGTAATTTCGGCAAGCTGTTTTTCAAGATTGCGTTTTTCGTCGTATAACTTTTTATATTTATCCGAAATTTCGGTGTTTTTTGCGTATTTATCAAGGTAATCTATATGATTTGCCTGATTTAACAGCTTTTGTCCGTCGTGCTGTCCATGGATATTGACAATAAGCTTGCCGACCTCTCGCAAGGTCGCAACAGTTGCAAGGCTGCCGTTTATTTTGCACACATTACGCCCATCGTCAAACAGCTCGCGGCAGAGCAAAAGCTCGCCGCCTTCTATGCCGTCGACTGTTTCCGACACGGCATTTAAGGCGTCGCCCTCAAGGTAAAACAGAGCCTCAACCTTGGCACTTTTTGCGCCGTGGCGTATAAGCTCGCGGTTGCCGCGCTCGCCCAAAACCATATTGAGCGAATCAATGATAAGAGACTTACCCGCGCCTGTTTCGCCCGTCAGCACATTAAAGCTTTTGTTCATATTAACTTCACAATGCTCGATAACGGCAATATTAGAAATAACAATCTGACTCAGCATAAAATCACCTAAGCCTTATTTTTTATCAATAATTCCTTTAAGCTTTTCGGAAAGCTCGTTTGCGCCTTCCTCACTTCTTACAATAACAAGCACCGTATCGTCGCCCGCAACAGTCCCCAAAACATCGGGCCAGTCCATACTTTCTATCATTATCGCCGCCGCCTGCGCCATACCTGACAGCGTTTTTATCACTATCTGATTGAGCGCACTGTCAACGCTGAGTACGGAATTCGAAAAAATCGACTTTACTCTGTTCCCGCCCTTGGGAACATTGGAAGAACCCGCCTGCGCATATTTATAATGACCGTCGCCGGTTTGCAGTTTTATTATATGCAGATCCTTTATATCGCGCGAAACGGTCGCCTGCGTAACGGCAAACCCCATATTTAAAAGCTCTTGCGTAAGCTCGCTCTGTGTTTCGATATTTTTTGAATTTATTAAATTGAGAATAGTGTTATGCCTTTTTTGCTTCACAAAATCTCCCCCTAACTCAGTTTATCGCGCAGAACATCGTAAAAGCATTTGTCCGAAATTTTAATAAGCTTTGATTTATATTCTGATTTTTTTATAACCACGAATTCGCCGTCCCAAAGCTCGCAGCCGTTTTTGCCGTCAACCGAAACAGCGCATTTTGTATTTTCTCGCGGTGTCTTGACAAGCTTGACCTCCTTATGCGGCGGAATAACGACAGGTCGTGCGTGGAGCATATGCGGACATATGGGAGTTATGACCATAGCCTCGATTTCGGGGTCTATAATAGGTCCTCCTGCCGAGAGCGAATACCCCGTTGAGCCTGTCGGCGTCGAAACTATAATGCCGTCCGCAAAATAACTGCCGAGCTCCGCACCGTCGACAAAGACATCAATGTTCTCAACGCAGGCAAAGTCAGTTCGCGTAACAACAATATCATTAAGCGCGTGGAATTCCCCGACGCCATCCGCGCGGTGTACCTCCGCCTTTATCATCATGCGCTCTCTCGTTTCATACCCCGAAAACAGCCGTTTATAACCCTCGGAAAAGAAGTAATTTTCATCGCTTTCCGCAAGAAAGCCGAGCCTGCCCAGATTGATGCACAAAACAGGCTTATCGTAAAGTGCCGCCTTACGCGCAACGCCGAGTAGCGTTCCGTCTCCGCCGAGCGTTATTATAATGTCGCAGAGGGAGTACATATTGCCTTCGTCAAGCAGCTTGCAACCGCCGAGCGCAGCGCACGAAGCATCAGATGTATAAAGCTCTGCGCGCCCTGACAACAGCGAGATGAGGCGCTTTGTTATTTTAAGCCCGGTATCCTTTATTACATTGGGTATTATGGCTATACGCAAGGCTATTCCCCCCCACTTTAATATTTTTTTATATTATATAAAAAAAATTGTCTTTCGTCAATATAAAAATTGTATAAAAATAAATTTTGAAATCAAGAGTTTTTATATTGATATATCAAATCTTATATGGTATAATAGGTATAATAATGTAATTTTTTATTTTTATAATATCCCGATACAGGCTTTTAAATGCATATTTATTCAAGCGTCGGGAGCTTGCGGAAGTTAAGGAGATGTAATAAATTATGAAGTTAGGTATAGTCGGCTTGCCGAATGTCGGCAAGAGTACGCTTTTTAACGCAATAACAAAGGCAGGGGCGCAGAGCGCAAACTATCCGTTCTGCACGATTGAGCCGAATGTGGGCATAGCAGTTGTCCCCGACAGGCGTCTTGACAAACTGGCGGAAATGTATAACCCCAAAAAAATAACGCCCGCCGTTGTGGAGTTTGTCGATATTGCAGGGCTTGTACGCGGTGCAAGCCGCGGCGAAGGCTTGGGCAACAAGTTTTTGTCGCATATCCGCGAGGTTGACGCTATCGTTCATGTAGTGCGCTGCTTTGACGATTCGAACATCGTTCATGTTGACGGCAAAACCGACCCTGCGCGCGATGTTGAGACGATAAATCTGGAGCTTATAATTGCCGACAGCGAGGCTGTAAATTCGCGTCTTGAAAAAACCGCAAGACTTGTTAAAACAGGCGACAAATCCGCAAAAACAAAGCTCGGTGCACTTGAAAAGCTTGCAGAAACGCTGCAAAACGGCTCTCCCGCAAGAGCGTGTGCGCTTTCTGACGACGAAAAGGAGTCTCTCACAGACCTTAATCTTTTAACAGACAAGCAGGTTATATATGTTGCCAACATCGGCGAGGACGCAGACGCCTGCGAGCCGTATGTAAACGAACTGCGTGAGGCGGTAAAGGACGAAGGTGCAAGCGTTTTGACGGTTTGTGCGCAGGTCGAAGAACAAATAGCGCAGCTCCCGGACGACGAAAAAGAAGAATTTATGGCAATGCTCGATATGGAAGAAACAGGCCTTGAAAGGCTTATTTCGCTCGGATATTCGACGCTCGGTCTTATAAGCTTTTTGACGGCAGGCGAGCCTGAAGTCCGCGCGTGGCCGATAAAGCGCGGCACTAACGCCGCAAAAGCCGCAGGAAAAATACACTCCGACTTTGAGCGCGGATTTATCCGTGCCGAGATAGTATCGTACGACGACCTTATAAAATGCGGCTCGATAGCCTCCGCCAAAGAGCACGGGCTTTACCGCAGTGAAGGCCGCGATTATATTATGGCTGACGGCGATGTCGTTTTGTTCAGATTCAATGTATAAAAGAGGTATCATATGTATATAAAGGATATTTTCAAGAACAACAAGCCTTGTGTGTCGTTTGAGATATTCCCTCCCAAGCCGACGACACCGACGGGAGATGTGCTGGAGGCGGCTGAAAAGCTCTCCTGTCTTACTCCGTCTTATATGAGCGTTACATGCGGTGCGGGCGGCTCTGCGGCAGGTGAATTTGACACTATCGACACGGCTTCTTACGTTAAAAACACGCTTAAGACCGAGGCTCTCGCACATCTTACATGCGTTTTGAGCGGCAAGGAGGAAACAGACAAAAGTCTTGCGCGTCTTAAAGCCGAAGGCATCGACAATGTGCTTGCTCTGCGCGGCGACCTTCCAAAAGGCTTTACCGAGCCGCAAGGCGACTTCAAATACGCCTGCGACCTTGTTTCTTACATAAAGGCTAATTCCGACCTTTGCATAGGCGCTGCCTGCTACCCCGAAGGTCACATAGAAAACCCCGACACCGACGACGACCTCGACAGACTCAAATACAAGGTAGATTGCGGCGTTGACTTTCTTGTTACACAGCTATTTTTTGACAACAATATGCTTTACAGCTTTTTATACAAGGCGGCGCGCAAAAACATCGATGTACCCGTTACGGCCGGCATTATGCCCGTTATGGGGCGCGCGCAAATTCAGAGAATGTGCAATATTTCGGGCGCGACACTGACGCCCAAGTTTAAGGCTATGGCCGACAAGTTCCACGCAAACCCGAAGGCTCTGCGGCAGGCGGGTATCGCTTATGCCACCGAGCAGATAATTGACCTTATTTCTAACGGCGTTCAGAATATTCACATTTACACGATGAACAAGCCCGATGTCGCAGAACAAATAATGTTGAACATACAGGATATTATAAGATGATTACCCTCGACAAAGAACGGATTTTTAAAATGGCTCTCGCCTTTATGAAGGTCACAAAAAAGCCCGATGAGTTTCTGACGGAGTCGCTTGAGCTCGGATATGAGGAGCTTTTGAAGGCGGCGGACTTCCGCCACATTTTTGCGCTGTCAGATGACGACAAAAGTATTTTGCCCGGCAAGTCGGTGCAAAAGCATATGGCAAACCACACGCAGTTTTATTACTTTGCGGCAACTCTCGGGCAGTCTGTTGATGTGCTTATCAAAAAAACACAGCTTTCGTCAATGAGCCGTGCGGTCGTTATTGACGCGCTTGCAGGCGCAATGCTCGACGACTACTGCGACAAGGTCTGCGGCGAAGCTATGCCCGATACGGCGACAAAGCGGTTTTCGCCCGGATACGGCGATATGCCCCTGTCGTTTCAGGACACACTTCTTGCAAAGTGCAGAGGCGAAAAGCTCGGAATTAAAGTTCTGCCGAGCAAGCTTTTGATTCCTTCAAAAAGTATTACTGCCGTTATAGGAGTATAACAATGAAAAAAAGTTATTTTGACCAACAAAAACTATTTATAATCGACGGGGGTTTAGGCTCAAATCTCGCAGAGTACAACTGTCCTCCCGAGCATCTTAACATAACAAGTCCTGACGCTATTTTGCGTATTCAGAAGGCTTATGTGGAAAGCGGCGCGCAAATCCTGACTACAAACACATTCGGCGCGAACAGGCTAAAGCTTGCCAAAACGCCTTATAATACAGACGGGGTTGTCAAAGCGGCAATAAATATTGCAAAAAAAGCGTCTGGCGGCAAGGCTCTTATATCGCTCGACATTGGCCCGACGGGCGCGCTTTTAGCGCCTATGGGAAGTTTGCCGTTTGATGAGGCTTATGACATTTTTGCCGAAATAATCCGCGCAGGCGTTGACGCCGACACGATAACGATAGAAACAATGACCGATACTTACGAGCTTAAGGCGGCTGTTTTGGCGGCAAAGGAAAATTCCGACAAGCCCATTATCGCAACTGTCAGCATAGATGAAAACGGCAAGCTCCTATGCGGCGCGGATATTCCGTCTGTTGTTGCGCTGTTGGAGGGCTTGGGCGTTGACGCTCTCGGTCTTAACTGCGGTTTTGGTCCAAAGCAGTTTGCCGAGTTCTTTCCGCTTCTTAAAAAATACGCTTCTATACCCATTGCGCTTTTGCCGAACGCGGGATTGCCGCGCGTGACAGACGGCAAAACCGTTTACGACACCTCGCCCGATGAATTTGCCGTTCAAATGCGGATATTTGCGGAAGAAGGCGCGCTGCTACTTGGCGGCTGCTGCGGCACTACTCCCGACTATATACGCGCGACTGTTGACGCGGTAAAGGGTATTTCTCCGCTCCCACTGACCGAAAAAACCTACACGGTAGTATCGTCCTGGGGCGGCTCTCAAATTTTAGGCGGCGCACCCGTTATAATCGGCGAGCGCATCAACCCGACAGGCAAGAAAAAGCTAAAAAAAGCTTTATGCGAAAACGACATTGAATACATCTTAAAAGAGGGCATATCACAATCAGACGCGGGCGCGCACATACTTGATGTAAATGTGGGACTGCCCGAAATTGACGAGAAAAAAATGATGGCAAAGGCGGTTTACGAAATACAGTCTATCTTGCCTCTGCCGCTTTGTATAGATTCAAGCTCACCCGATGTTCTGGAAGCCGCGCTCCGCATTTACAACGGCAAGCCGATAATAAATTCCGTAAACGGCAAGCAGGAGGTTATGAATTCTGTTTTGCCCCTTGCGGCAAAGTACGGCGGCGTACTTATCGCGCTTACTATCGACGAAGGCGGTATCCCCGACACCGCGCAGGGGAGATTTGAAATCGCCGAAAAAATCGTAAACGAGGCGGCAAAGTACGGCATCGCGCCGAAGGATATTATGGTCGACTGTCTTACGCTTACGATAAGCTCCGACCCAAACGCCGCCGAAATCACGCTCGAAGCCGTTAAAATGATAAAAGAACGGCTCGGAATTTGTACCGTTCTCGGAATTTCAAATGTGTCGTTCGGTCTGCCTGTACGCGAAAAGCTCAATTCGTCATTTTTAACGCAGGCACTGCACTCGGGTCTTTCGTGCGCTATTATGAATCCTCTTTCCGTAGAAATGATGAGCACATTTTTCTCATACAACGCGCTTCACGGCTTTGACGAGGGATTTACAAACTATATAAACAACTGCGGAATAGAAACGCATCAGATAGCGGCAAGCGAGGCACAGTCAGACGCGCTTGATGAAATAATTTTCAGAGGTCTTAAAAACGCATCTTACGCGAAAACAAAGGAGCTTTTGCAAAGCGAAAAGCCGATTGAAATAATAAACAGCTACATTATCCCTGCGCTGGATAAAACAGGCGTGGAATTTGAAGCCCGGCGAATCTTTTTGCCGCATCTTCTCGCCGCGGCGGAAACCGCGAAAAACGCTTTTACCGCGATAACGGATTTTGTCGGTCCAAACGAGCAAAAGGGCGAAAAGGTTTTGCTTGCGACTGTTCAGGGCGATATTCACGATATAGGCAAAAATATTGTTGCTCTGCTTATGTCAACCTACGGCTTTGATGTCGTTGACTTGGGGCGCGATGTTCCGCCCGAGGTAATTGCTAAAACCGCCGTTGAACAAAATATCCGACTTGTTGGGTTATCGGCTTTGATGACAACTACCGTGCCGTCTATGGAGGCAACGATAAAGGCTCTGCGCGAATCATCTCACGAGTGCAAAATTATGGTCGGCGGCGCAGTTTTGACGCAGGAATACTCCGACGCAATAGGCGCGGACTTTTACGCAAAGGACGCTTTGGAAGGCGTTAATTATGCGAAAAGGATTTTGGGGTAATGATTGATATGAAGTAAAAAATGTCGGGGAAAACCCCGACATTTTTTTACTTCTTATGGCAGCCCCTTGATATTTCGCAAAGTGCATCGGCACATTCAATTTTATAATCCATACAAGTCGCAATATCTCCGAGCGAAACAAGTCCGACTATCCTATTATCTTCAACAACAGGTATTCGTCTTACCTGATCCCGTGACATCATACTTGCCGCTTCTTCAACTTCAGTATCGGCGGCAATACACTTTACATTTCCCGTCATTACGGTCGATACAGGCGTATCCTTCGGATTAAGTCCGCGTGCAATATCGCGTATAACAATATCTCTGTCCGTGATTATGCCGACGACCTGACTTTCGCCGTCAACAACGGGAACAGCCCCGATGTTGTGTTCGCGCATTACACGAGCCGCTTCAAAAACCGAATCGCCACCGTGAAGAACTACCGCTGGATCTGTCATTATATCCTTTATTGTCATAAATGCCTCCTTGCAACCTCGGCTGCAAGTTTATTATCAGCATTTCACGCCGAATATATTCTTATTAAATTTTTACAGATTTTCTTTATTTTATTATTCCAAAATTATTCGTTATTATTTTTTCAAGCCTATATTTTAAAAGCGAATTTCGCATAACTTCATTATGATTTTTTACCATTTTTGCCAAAACATCGCGTCTGCCGACAAGCACTACAAGCTCTTTTGCCCTTGTCAGTGCGGTATATAAAAGATTGCGGTTTGCAAGCATCGGCGGCATCGGATATAGCGGCATTATAACAGCCGGGAATTCGCTGCCCTGACTTTTATGAACTGTCACGGCGTACGCAAGCTCCAATTCATCTACCTGCGAAAAGTCATATTCGACGCGCCTATCGTCAAATATGACCTTGACTGTGCGAGAGCGGAGGTCGATTTCTTCAACCGTTCCTATATCGCCGTTGAACGCGCCCTCGCCCTCATCGCCTGTGTCAATATTCTGCCACTCTATCGAGTAATCGTTTTTGATCTGCATTACCTTATCGCCCTCGCGCAATATGCCGAGTTCAAACGCTTTTTCGGTTTTGCCCTTTTGCGGGGGATTTAAAACGGCCTGAAGCCTTTTATTAAGCTCATATACTCCGAGCGGCGTTCTGCGCGGCGGGGTTATGACCTGAATATCGGCAAACGGACTTAAACCGTACGCAGCAGGCAGCCGTTTGGCGCACAGCGCGCAAACAGTGTCCATAATATCCTCCGCATTTAGTCTGTCCATCATAAAAAAGTCTTTATCCTGAACATTGAGAATCGGCTCTTCTCCGCGGTTTATCTTATGCGCGTTTACGATTATCATACTCTCAGCCGCCTGACGATATATCTCGTCAAGGCGCACTGTGGGTATCCTTTTACTGTCTATCATATCGCGCAGTACGCACCCCGCCCCGACTGACGGAAGCTGGTCGGCATCACCCGACATTATTATCCTGCCGCCCGGCTTTATCGCTTTGAGAAGCGAGTTCATCAAAAGTATATCGACCATACTCATTTCATCGACTATTATTACATCTTCATCAAGCGGAAAACTCTCGTCGCGGCTGAAATACTGCCTCTCGCCCTCGCTGAATGTGAGCTCCAAAAGGCGGTGGATCGTCTTTGCCTCTCTGCCGCACATCTCGCCGAGCCTTTTTGCCGCTCTGCCCGTCGGCGCGCAAAGCGTTACGGTTAGCCCCGCCATTTCCATAAACGCGATGACCGAATTGATTACGGTAGTTTTGCCTGTACCCGGTCCGCCCGTTATGACTGCCGCGCTGTATTCGCACGCCACGCGGCACGCAAGGCGCTGTTTTTCGGAAAGCGTTATCTGTGTGTCATTTTCGACCTTATCCATCATAGCCTCAAAATCGCCGTCATACGATATAGGCTGTTTTACGAGCATTGACGAAAGCCGCCTTGCCGTTCCGAGCTCCGCGTTATAAAAATACGGCAGATAAACGGCGCTTGCGTCATCTGTTACTTCTTCTGTGAGCTTACCGTCTTTTATGAGGCTGACAATCGCGTTTTCAACCTGCTCCGTTCCCGCCGAAAGTATATGGCAGGCGTTTTTGAGCAATGTCAAGTATTCCGAATATGTATCGCCGTTTTGTGACGAAAGCGTCATCACATACAAAACGCCCCAGCGCAGCCGTTCCTCATCGTCGGGGCTTATGCCCATCTGAAACGCGATTTTATCCGCAGTTTTAAAGCCTATTCCGTCTATTTCGCATAGCGAATACGGATTTTGCTTTATCTTTCTGACAGCCTCCGCACCCATCTTATTATACACTCTGACGGCAAATGCAGGCGTTACTCCGTACGGCTGGAGAAACATTATGATATTTTGCATTATCTGCTTTGACAAGTATGACTCGTTTATTTCAAGCGCCTTTTTCTTGCTTATGCCCTTTATCGAAGCAAGCTTTAAAGGCTCGTTTTGGATTATCTCAAGAGACTTATCACCAAAGCGGTCAACAATTTTCTTTGCCGTGGCAGGTCCTATTCCCTTGACTATGCCCGCTGACAAATACATCAAAATACGAACAGCCGTGGCAGGTACAACTGTTTCATACGAAGCCACTTTAAACTGCTCGCCGTATTCCGCGTGGCTTGTCCACTCGCCCGTTAAAATGACGGCTTCGCCGGGCATAAGACCCGGCATATTACCAACCGCCACAAAGCTGTCGTCATCTTTTTCTACCGCACAAACGGTATAGCCGTTTTCTTCATTTGTAAAAATTATATCAGAAACAATACCCTCTGCCTGCATAAAATTCTCCTTATATTCAGGTCCATTTTTCTATTCTGTATGAGCGGCACAAAATATCAACATAATCATCATCGCCGCCCCGCACATAGACAGACGCATTTGTAAAATACCTGTCCGCAACGCGCTTTGCCGTAAGTACCTGCTGTTCCACTCCCTCGCGGACATCCGCGTCTATAATAATCGTGACCTGTGCCGGACTTATATTTTTAAACGCCGCAAAGAAAAGCATATAAAGCGCCGCAAGTATTAAAATAATCGCCAAAACAGGAATAACATAGCTGTACATATAAGCACCCCCTACTCATAACAATATGAAATCGGGGGTGAATTTGATACTAAATAAGACCTTTTAACTTTTCCGCCATATCCGTTCTTTCCCACGGCAGGTCTATATCGTCTCTGCCGAAGTGGCCGTATGCCGCAGTCTGCGCGTATATCGGGCGTCTGAGTCCCAATGTCTCGATTATTGCACCCGGGCGAAGGTCAAAGGTTTTGGTTACGATTTCTGCGAGTTCTTCGTCAGACACCTTGCCTGTGCCAAACGAATCGACTCTTACGGATACGGGGCGTGCAACGCCTATCGCGTACGCAAGCTGGAGTTCGCACTTTGAAGCAAGCCCTGCCGCAACGATATTTTTGGCAACATATCTCGCCATATACGCCGCGCTTCTGTCAACCTTTGTCGGGTCTTTGCCCGAAAAAGCACCGCCGCCGTGGCGTGCCATACCGCCGTATGTATCGACTATTATTTTTCTGCCCGTCAGGCCGCTGTCGCCGTGCGGTCCGCCCACAACAAATCTGCCCGTCGGGTTTACAAATATCTTTGTGCCGCCGTCAATCATTTCACGCGGGACGGAGGGCATTATTACCTTGTCTATTATGTCTTTTCTGATTTGGTCGAGCGTTACATCTTTGTCGTGCTGTGAAGAAATCACAACAGCCTCTATCCTGACGGGCTTATCCCCGTCGTATTCAACGGTGACCTGACTTTTGCCGTCGGGGCGAAGGTATTTAAGCTCGCCTGACTTTCTGACATCTGTGAGCTTTTTGGAAAGCTTATGTGCAAGCGATATCGGAAGCGGCATAAGCGTTGGAGTTTCATCACACGCATAGCCGAACATCATACCCTGATCGCCCGCGCCTGTTATAAGGTCGCTCTCCTCGCCTGCTTTTGCCTCATACGAGCGGTCAACACCCATTGCTATATCGGGCGACTGTCCGTGCAGACAGTTTAAAATCGCGCAGGTAGAAGCGTCAAAGCCGTAGCTCGAATCGGTGTATCCGATTTCCTTAACAGTATCGCGCACGATTTTTTGTATATCTACCCAGCAGGTTGTAGTGACCTCTCCCATGACCGTTATAAAGCCTGTTGATGTGCAGGTTTCGCAAGCGACGCGCGCTTCTTTATCCTGCTCTAAAATAGCGTCTAAAATTCTATCTGAAATCTGATCGCACATTTTATCGGGATGTCCCTCTGTTACGGATTCAGATGTAAAAAACTTTTTCATTTGTATTCCTCCTCAAAAAATATTGATTACCCACTTGACAAGCGATGTGCCGAAGCACATTATAACACCTGCCGTTACAACGCCTGCAACAATGCTCGGAAGTGCGTACTTCATACGCATATCAAGCGCCGACGCCGCAATAGCTCCCGACCACGCACCTGTGCCGGGGATAGGTATCGCGACGAACAGAAAAAGCCCAAACGCGCTGTAACGCATGATCTTTTCGCGGTTTTTTTCTATTTTGCCTTCTATCCACTCTGCAAACGGCTTTAATGCCTTTGTCTTTTTAAGCCACGACATAACAGGCCTTGTGAGAAGCAGTATAAACGGCACGGGGATAATGTTCCCAATGACCGCCACAATAAATGTCGTCATCACATCAAGCCCCATACCTATCCCGACAGGGATAGCTCCCCTCAATTCAACAACGGGGATAAGCGACAGAAGAAACACATATAATTCCTTTTCAAATGTTACAAAAAATTCCTGCATATTACCCTCTTTGTCTTTTGTTTATAGCATATTATATATACTATATCTTTTTGAAATATTTGTCAAGTGCTTATTCGCGCCAAGCGTAAATCCTTTTATAAAGCTTTATCTTGCGGACATACTTTTCGGTTTCGGCAAACGGAATGTCGTCAAGGTTTTCGCCGTCCGCAGAATACTCGGTGTCATCTATCCATTTATCGACATTTGTGTATCCCGCGTTATACGCCGATATTGCGCTCTTTTCGTTGCCGTTATAATAATCGAGCAGGTACGAAAGATAATAAACGCCTATCTCTATATTGTCCTTCGGCTCAAAAATATCGTAGCTATCAAGCCCGATTTTGTGAGCGCACCACGCGGCCGTGCCGTCCATTATCTGCATAAGCCCCTTTGCACCGCGCTTTGACTCGCTTTTGGCGTCAAAGTTACTCTCTGCCTTTATCACGGCATAGACGAGGTTTTTGTCAACCCCGTAGCGTTCTGCCGCGTCTTCGACATACATATTATAGTTAAACGGAAAAAGATACTCCGTGAGCATCGGAATTGCCTTGATTATGCCTACTATGACAAGCACAAGCAATAAAAGTCTAATCAGTTTTTTCATTAATACACCATTTTTTTATTTTTTGTTTTAATTCCTCAATGCTGCCGTCGTTATCAAATATTACATCTGCTATCGCGGCGTATTCTTTGTCGGAGAGCTGGGAATCGAGCCTGTTTTCGGCCACTTCGCGCGTAATACCGTCGCGCGCCGTTATCCTCGCTATGCGCTGCTCCCTCGGAGCAGTTATGAGAATTGCCTTATCGCACTCACAGAACTCCTTTGGCGGCAGTGCCGCGTCGATAAGAACATCTTGATTTGATTCCGACACAATGCGGCAAAGCTCCTTTTTTATATATTTATGCGTGATTTTATCCAGTATTCCGAGCTTTTTGGGGTCGGCAAACACAACCTCGCCGAGCTTTTTGCGGTTTATCGCGCCGTCCTGCAGCAAAATGCCGTCGCCGAACGCTCTGACCGTTTCGTCATACGCGCTTTGACCCTTTTCCATAATTTTTCTTGCGACCTTATCGGCGTCAACGACCTTAAAGCCAAGCTCTTTAAATATTTCTGACGCGGCGGACTTGCCGCTGCCGCTGCCGCCCATAAGCCAATAAATTTTATTTTGCATCGTACCAGCTCCTGCCGCTCGCCATATCAACAGTCAAGGGAACGGAAAGCTCAAACGCGCTTTCCATCTCGCGCTTTAAGATTGCCTTTACCTTTTCTTCTTCGTCACAATGCGCCTCTACAATAAGCTCATCATGCACCTGAAGTATCAGCCTTGAGCGCGGAGCTTCTTTTTTAAGCGCGTTATAAACCTTTATCATAGCGAGCTTTATAATATCCGCCGCTGTCCCCTGAATGGGCGCGTTGAGCGCAACCCTCTCGCCGAATGCGCGGACATTAAAGTTTGATGATTTAAGCTCGGGAATATACCTGCGCCTATTAAAAAGCGTTTCCACATAGCCGCGCTCTTTGGCGTATTCCACGGTTGCTTTCATATAGTCCCTGACAGACGGAAAGCTGTCAAGGTACTTATCTATATAATTTTTTGCCTCTTTATTTGTAACGCCTATATCCTCCGCAAGCGAAAACGCACTTATCCCGTAAACTATGCCGAAGTTTACCGCCTTTGCCTTACGGCGCATATCGTCTGTTACCATAAAGTCCGCAACGCCGAACACCTGCGCCGCGGTCTGCGCGTGGATATCCGCTCCGCTTTTAAAGGCGTCTTTCATTCTTTCATCATCGGCAACTGACGCCAGCACGCGGAGTTCGATTTGCGAATAGTCCGCGTCAACAAGGATATGCTCGCTGTCCGACGCTACAAACACCTTACGAAGCTCGCGCCCCAAGTCCGTTCTGACCGGAATATTCTGCAAATTGGGATCTGTTGAGCTTATCCTGCCCGTTGTCGTCACGGTCTGGTTAAAGTGCGAATGTATCCTCCCCGTATCGGGGTTTATAACGCTCTGCAAGCCGTCTGCGTAAGTTGATTTGAGCTTTGCCAAATGGCGGTATTCAAGAATAGCGGGGATAATCTCGTTTTTACCAGCAAGCTTTTCCAGCACATCAACAGATGTCGAATAGCCTGACTTTGTTTTCTTTTTATTAGGCAGGTCCAATTTTTCAAACAGAATAACGCCGAGCTGTTTTGGCGAATTTATATTAAACTCCTCGCCTGCAAGCGAATATATTTTTTGTTCAATCGTTTCTATTTTGCCGCTGAGCATTTGCGAAAACTGCTCAAGCATATCTTTATCCGCCTTAAAGCCTGTTATCTGCATTGACGCGAGCACCTTTATAAGCGGCAGTTCAAGCTCATTATAAAGCCGCTCCTGTCCGTTTTCCGCAAGCTTTTGGCGCAAAACCTCTGCAAGCTCGCCGAGCTTTGCCGCGCAAGATGCGCCGTTCATCTGCGTTCCCAAATAATGACCGATAATCGCCTCGGCTGAAAAGTCAGTCCTCGCGGGGTTTAAAATATACGCCGCTATCGCTGTATCAAACGCAAGACCTTCGTATTCTATGCCCATTTTGGAAAGCTCTACAATATCGTCTTTTGCGTTATTTGCAATTTTTTTAACGCCTGCGTCTTCAAAAACGGATTTGAGATTTTGTGCGTTTGTGCGGTAAACATCGCCGTCAAGCTCAAAGAAAACCTCGCCGTTTTTTAAAATATATGTCAGAGTTCCGCTTGCAGTTATTTTTTTTGCCGCGTCTGTGTCTGCGTCTTTTATATCAATCTCAAGCTCCGCCGTTTCTTCCTGTGTCCCTCCGTTTAAGTCCAGCTTTTTTATCATGCTTTTGAACTCTAAATTTTCAAAAAGCGATACAAGATTTGCTCCAAACGGTTTTTGGCGGTAGTCCTCAATACTGCCGACGGGAACATCGCGCTTTATCGTGCCAAGCTCGCGGCTCAAAAATGCGGACTCCCTGCCTGCCTCAAGCTTTGTGAGAAGTGCGCCCTTAATATCGGACAGGTTATCGTAAACGCCCTCTATCGTCTTATACTTTGAAACAAGTGAAAGCGCAGTCTTTTCGCCTATGCCCGCAACGCCGGGGATATTATCCGATGAGTCGCCCATAAGCCCCTTGACCTCTATCAGTTCTTTTGGGTTTATGCCGTACTTTTTCTTGACCTCACCGGGGTCATAGCACACCGTCTGCGTCTTGCCGCCTGCCGAAACAGTCAGCAGTACATTTGTCATATCCGACACAAGCTGAAGGCTGTCCCGGTCGCCCGTCAGAATACGGCAGGCTACGCCCGACCTTTCGCACTCCGCAGACACACTGCCTATTATATCGTCAGCCTCAAAGCCTTCCATCTCGATATACGGTATGCCCATAGCCGTCAGCACCTCGCGCAGAACAGGCATCTGCTCCGCAAGCTCAGGCGGCATACCCTTGCGAGTGCCTTTATACTCCGAATACATCTTATGTCTGAATGTCGGCGCGGCAAGGTCAAACGCCACGGCGATAAACCCGGGCTTTTCTTCCTCCACGACCTTAAAGTATATATTAAGAAAGCCGTATATGCCGTTTGTATTAAGCCCCGACTGCGTTGTGAGCGTTCTTATCGCGTAAAACGCCCTGTTTATTATGCTGTTACCGTCTATTATCAACAGTTTTTCCATAAAAGCTCCTTTTATTTTTATTGGATTATATCCAGCGCTTTGATTTTAACCGTTACAAAGTTTACATTTATTGAGGTGGTGTTTTCAACCGCCTCTGTCACGCGCTTTATCACCTCACGCCCGACAGGCTGAAGCTTTATCCCGTACTTTACGGCAATATCAACGCGTACATCTATGCCGTCGGAAGCCTCGGTTATAACGCTCGCGGGTACGGCTGTCACACCCTCTACCGTGTGCGCCGCCTGCTTACATATCGATACAAGCACGCTGTTTGATATCTCATACTCGCCCATATAACTGAATGTTGGGCGAACGACCGACTTCTCGATGACATCTTCTTCCTTTGATGAGTGCACTATTTTTTTGAGCGAGTCCTTCCAATACCCCGAAAAGCTCTTTTTTATCTCAAATGTCGGCACGGGTATTACATGCTTGCCCTGACTGCGGCGTATGTTTATCGCGCTTTCGATTTCTGTCTCGGTGGCTACATCGTTTATCTCAATAAATCTTTTGACCTCGCCTATTTCAAGCGCATCTGCGATTTTTTTAATCATACTGTGCGAAGTCCCAAGCACCAATATACCTGACGGATTTTCGCTTTTTATTGCGTCTTTGACATCTTGCGTGTGTTCGTCATCATAAAACAGCGCACGCCTTACGCTGGCAAGCTTTGTGCCTTCCTTTTTGGCTGATTTGCCCGCGATTATGCGCCCCTCTGTTATCAAAAGACCGTCGTCTATGATATATTTTATATTATTTTCTGCGGCAACCTCCGCCGCGCGATAGCTTTTTCCGCTGCCCGAAACGCCTACAAAGCCTACAACATCCATAATTCCACCGCCTTTTTGATTAAAAGGGGTTGCGACAAACCGTTTTATTAAAGCCGTTTTGTTACAATCCCTCTTTTGTCTATTCTATCTCGCTGATTGCGTGCGAAAGCGTCATAAGGCTTTCGCTCAAATGAACATTCTCAATCTTTATTCCGTCAGGAACTTTAAGCTCCATATGCGAAAAATTCCAAATTCCCTTTATGCCGAGAGGACATATTCTTTCCACAATATCATGCGCCGACTGCTTTTTGACAGTCAGTATAACGATGTCGGGCTTGAGCGCCTCAAACTCCTCCTCGATGGTATCTATATGCTTGACCGTAAGTCCGTTTATGACTGTGCCGCACACATCGGCGCTATTGTCAAATATGCCCACAAGGTTAAAGCCCCTGCGCTGAAACCCCGGGTAATTTGCAATCGCATGACCTAAATTGCCCGCTCCGATAATTACGGTTTTATACCCTCTGTCAAGTCCTAAGATACTGTGTATCGTCTTATGAAGCTGTTCTATATTATAGCCGTAGCCCTGCTGTCCGAAGCCGCCGAAGCAATTAAAATCCTGCCTTATCTGCGACGCGGTAAGTCCCATTTTTTCTGCAAGCTCCTTGGAAGAAATCCTCTCCACTCCCATATCGCGCAGTTCGCTTATGTGTCTGTAATACCTCGGTAGGCGGCGTACAACAATTTGCGGTACATATTTAGAACTTTTGCTCATTATTATATCCTCTTTATCGTTTCCATAATATAGTCTGCGTATTCAGCAGAAGTTGCGCCTGTGTCTCTGCCCGTCATAACGAGCTTTTTCTCCTCAAACATACATATATCCATAGCCTTGGCAAGCTTATCCGCCTGCGCCTGATACCCAATGTGCGACAAAAGCATAACCGCGGCGCGGATAATGCTTGACGGGTCGGCGTATTTATCTCTGCCCTCCTGTACCATTCTCGGCGCGCTGCCGTGAATAGCCTCGAACATAGCGTATCTCTTACCTATGTTTGCACTGCCTGCCGTGCCTACGCCGCCCTGAAACTCTGCGGCTTCATCAGTTAATATATCACCGTAAAGGTTAGGCAGTATAAGCACCTTGAAGTTGGTGCGTCTCTTTTCGTCAACGAGCTTTGCCGTCATAATATCGATATACCAATCGTCAAACTCGATTTCAGGATATTCGCTTGCAACCTTCTGGCATATTTCAAGGAATTTGCCGTCGGTCGTCTTGACAACATTCGCCTTTGTAACGGCTGTGACCTTATTTTTGCCGTTTTTGCGTGCAAATTCAAACGCGGCTCTCGCAATTCTCTCACTGCCTTCAGTAGTCGTTACGCAAAAGTCGAACACGAGGTCGTCGTTTATCTGAACACCGTCTGAGCCGAGCGCGTACGAGCCCTCGGTATTCTCGCGGAAGAATGTCCAGTCTATACCCTTATCGGGTACGGAAACAGGGCGCACATTTGCAAAAAGGTCAAGCTCTTTACGCATTGCGACATTGGCACTTTCGATATTCGGCCACGGGTCGCCCTTACGCGGTGTAGTTGTCGGGCCCTTTAAAATAACATGGCACTTTTTGAGTTCGTCAAGCACATCGTCGGGGATTGCCTTATTTACCTTAACTCTGTTCTCAATCGTGAGCCCCTCGATAACCTTGAATTCCACCTTGCCTGCCTTGACCTCGTCCGCAAGCAAAAATTCGAGTATTCTGTGTGCCTCGTGCGTGATGGCAGGACCTATTCCGTCGCCGCCCACAACGCCTATTATGATTTTGTCAAGCTTTGAATAATCCAAAAAATCCTTCTCCGCTTTGATTTTTTCTACTCTTTGGAGCTGTCTCTCAACAAGCTCTGCAAATTTTTGTACTGATGCTGAAATGTCCATTATTATTGTTCCTTTCTAATTTACATAAGAAGTGCCACAGGCATCAAATCTGTAAAAGCCGTGAGTATATCACGCTTTATATCATATGAGGTTAGATATGGCTAACCGCTTTTTTATACATTTTTATAATTTAATGCTTTATGCGGTCTGTGCTATTTTAGCAAGCCCCTAATTTTTCTTTCCTGTATAGTTTATAAGTCCGCCTGCTGTTAATATAGCCTTTTGTCTATCGGAAAGGCTTGCCTTTGTCTTAAATGCTTTTCCTGTCGTCGTATTGGTGACAGTAACCTCGTCGCCTGCCTCAAGCTGTTTGGCAGGGGCTTCTATCGTGAGCGTGTCGCCCTGTGAAACCGCGTCGTAGTCGGCTTCATTCACAAATGTCAGCGGCAAAATGCCCGCGTTGACGAGGTTTGCCATATGAATACGCGCAAAGCTCTTTGTGATAACCGCCTTAACGCCGAGGTACATCGGTGCGAGTGCGGCGTGTTCTCTCGACGAGCCCTGCCCGTAATTAGAGCCACCTACCACAATGCTCTTGCCAAGCGCAAGCGCTCTGTCGGGGAAGGCTTCATCGCAAACCGCAAAGCAGAACTTGGAAATCTTGGGGATATTTGAGCGGAGGGGCAAAATCTTTGCTCCCGCAGGCATAATGTGGTCTGTCGTTATGTTATCGCCCACCTTGAGCGCGATCTGCGCGCTTATCACATCAGAAAGCGGCTGTGCCGACGGAAACGGCTTGATGTTTGGTCCTCTCAAGACCTCGACCGAATCCATTTTGCTCTCGCTTACGGGCGGAACTATCATATTATCGTTTATTTTAAACTCTTTGGGTATCTCAAAATCGGGCATATCGCCGAGCGTTCTGGGGTCTGTCAGATAACCCGTAAGTGCTGACGCCGCCGCGAGTTCGGGCGATACAAGATAAACCTGACCGTCCTTTGTGCCTGAACGACCTTCAAAATTGCGGTTGAAGGTACGGAGGGAAATACCCGCGGAATTGGGCGACTGCCCCATACCTATACACGGGCCGCACGCGCTCTCCAAAATTCTTGCGCCTGCGTCTATCATAACGGACAGTGCGCCGTTTTCGGCAAGCATATTTAAAACCTGCTTTGAGCCGGGTGCAATCGACAGCGACACATCGGGGTAAACTGTCTTGCCCTTTAAAATATACGCAACCTTAAGCATATCAAGTAGCGACGAATTTGTACACGAGCCTATGCAGACCTGGTCAATTTTGAGCTTGCCGATTTCTTCGCAGGTCTTTACATTGTCGGGAGAATGTGGGCAAGCCGCCATCGGAACAAGCGCCCCGAGGTCGATTTCCACGACTTCGTCATACACAGCTCCGTCGTCCGCCGAAAGCGGAACATACACACTCTCTCTGCCCTGCGCTTTTAAAAAGCTTTTTGTGACCTCGTCTGACGGGAATATCGAGGTCGTTGCGCCAAGCTCCGCACCCATATTGGTTATTGTGGCTCTTTCGGGAACGGAAAGCGTTTTAACGCCGTCGCCCGAATATTCAATAATTTTGCCGACCCCGCCTTTAACGGACAGCCTTTTCAAAACCTCCAAAATAACATCTTTTGCAGCAACCCACGGTTGCAGCTTGCCCGTGAGGCGCACATTGACGATTTGCGGATATGTTATATAATACGCGCCGCCGCCCATAGCGACTGCAACATCCATACCGCCTGCGCCAATGGCTATCATACCTATACCGCCGCCTGTCGGCGTGTGGCTGTCAGAGCCTATAAGCGTTTTGCCCGGTGCGCCGAAGCGTTCCAGATGCACCTGATGGCAGATCCCGTTGCCGGGACGCGAAAAATATATACCGTGTTTTTTACAAACGCTGCCTATAAATCTATGGTCGTCGGCGTTTTCAAAGCCGTTTTGAAGTGTGTTATGGTCTATATATGCGACCGATCTTTCCGTCTTTACCCTCGGCACGCCCATAGCCTCGAATTCGAGGTATGCCATTGTGCCTGTCGCGTCTTGCGTAAGCGTTTGGTCGATTTTTAGTCCAACCTCACTGCCCTTTTCGGGCTTGCCGTCAACTATGTGGGCGTTGAGGATTTTTTCTGCCAAAGCTAATGCCAATTCTGTCACCTCATATTGTGTTTTGTTTCATATTATTATATCATTTTTTACCTTATTATGTCAAGAAAATTGTGTTTAAATCTTCGGCATTTTCGATATTTCTGCACGCAAAAATCACTATCTGCTGACCGCCGTCACTGCGCTCCTTTAAGTAGCGCATCAAATTGCCCTCTCTTATTGTGTCGTATGTCAAAAACGGGTCGTCAATAAACAGCGGCTTGTCCGTGCCGAACAGTATATCCGTAACGGCAAGGCGCAGAGCCATATACACCTGATCGACAGTACCGTTTGAAAAATACCCTATCTGCTTTGTGCCTTCGTGATTTATGGCAACCGAAAAGCTCCTGTCGGAAATTATATCGCCGTACTTGCCTGTTATGCCGAGCAATATCTCCGACGCTTTTTTGTTTACCGCAGGCGTAAAGTCACTGCTTATGCGCGAGTACGCGTCTTGGAGCGCCTTATGCGCCGCCGCGTATGCGTTATGCTTTGTGAGCGCGTCGTCAAGCTGCGCCGAAGCTTCTGCTCTTTCAGTCAGGATAATATCGGGTGGGCGCACCGCGCTGTCGGCGCTCAAAACGCCGTCTATCCTGCTTTTTTCTATAACATACTGCTGAATTGCCGCCTTTGTGTTTGCCTCGGCTTCCGCAAGCTGTTGCACCGTGTACTGCGAGTCGGGCTTTTCCGCTCCGCCGAGCTGTGCTCGTATCGCGTCGTTCTCGGCGTCCTGCTTTGCTATCCTCTCGGCAAGCTCCATACAGCGTTTTTCGATTTCGGCAAGCCGCGCCTTAAGCGCCGTATATGCCGCCTTTTTTTCGGAATACTCGCGCAAATCCGCCGCGTTAAAGCGGTCAAGCTCCGCCTTTATCTGTGCGTTTGTTGCGTTTGCCTTTTCTATTTGGGCTTCGATTTCGCTACGCCTTTTGCGCGCGCGGACATTTAGCACCGCAAAAACGGCACATATCGCGGCAAACACCGCCGCAGGCACTAACGCCCACAAGCTCCGTACTGACGCAAGTGCGCCGAGCGCCGCAAGCACCGCAAAAATCACGGGCAGGACTTTGCCGCCGCCCTTTGGCAGAGCCGCTTCTAACCCTTTTGTATCGCAAAAGTCCGCAAACATCACGGCGTCGGGCGTGTTTTCATACGCCTTCATGGCTTCTGACTGCTTTTTTATGCCGTCGGCCTCTGCGGCGGCAGTGTCAAGCTCGCGCCTTAACATATCCGCCTTGCCGCAAGCTTCTTCAAGCTCTGTAAATCTGTCGTAAATCTCTCTTTCCGCTGTCAGCTTTTTTATTTCTTCAAGCTTTTGTCCGCCCTTTGAGATAAGCGTTTCAAGTTCTTCTCTCCTGTTTTCAAGCTCCATCATATCAAGGCGGTACTTTTTAGCTTCTGCAAGCTCCGTATTGAGCGCGGTGATTTTATTTTCAAGCTCCTTTATAAGCCCGCCGCTGCCGCGGAAAGGCTTATAGCGCTTCATGTTGCCTTCTATTTCGCAGAGCGCAGCGTGGTAATTGACATCTTGCGAGCCGCTGTGGGCAAGGTTTATAAGCTTTTGCGCTATTTCGTCGCTCTCGCCGCCTATAAGCGCGCCCAACTGGCGGATATAAAACGACTTTACAAAAGCCTCCTCGCCAAGACCTGTTATATTTTTGACATCGTATATGTATTCTTCTCCGTTAGACAGGTTTATCACAGTCAGCATATCCTGCGACTGCGTTCTGCCCATCTCGCGCGCAATTCTGATAATCTCACCCGAATCAGTCACTATGTCCATCTCGCCGCAGGTCTTTTTGCCGTTCCACGGTATGTACTTTTTGCGGTCGCCCTTTCTGCCGTCGCCAAAGCCGTAAAGCATTGCCCTGATAAACGACATAACCGTTGATTTTCCGGCTTCGTTATTGCCGTAGATTACATTGAAGGAATCCGACAAATCTATCCGTGTTTCTTCAAATTTGCCGTAATTTTTAAGGTAAAGCGATTTTATTTTCATTTGCCGTCAGCCCCCTTTGCAAGAGCCTCAAGTCCGTATTCCGCCGCGAGTTCATATATCTCCTCGGACAAGTTCTGTTCAGCCAAAGCCTCAAGAAACATATTTTCCATTATGCCGAGTTCGCGCGTTGTGCGTTTTTTTGTTTCGTCCGTCAGCCTGACATAAAAAAGCCGCTCCGAAAGCGCCTTTGTGAGCGCGTCTGTATCAAAATATGCGTCGTCCGAGAGCCCGCCCGTCAGCGTTATGCTATAAAGGTCATTGGCGTCAAAGCCGTCTGTCTTACGCGCAACTTCGGAATATGTAATGCAATCCGACACATCGAGTGTTACGCGGTGAAGCTGTCTTTTGCAGACGGGAACAAAGTGCAAATCGCAGCTATCCTTTGAAATTTCACCGACGATAACGCCCTTTTCGCCTGTTTCGTCAAAGCCTCTGCCCTCGGGGATACCGCAGTAGGCGTATGTCGTTTTGCCCGCCTTATGAAAGCCGTCGTGCAGATGGATATGCCCTGCGGCAAGGTAATCAAGGCCGCTGTTTTCTATCTGCTCGGCGGTTATGGGGTTATGGTCCGTATATGGTGGCACGGCGCAGTGGAATACGCCGATATTTACAAAGCTATCGTCCTCTGCCCGAAGCGTGTCAAAATCGCAGCTGTAAAACTGCTCCGTAAAGCTGCAGCCGTAAACTCTGCACTTTTTATCGGTGAGTTCGACCTCTTCTATATCTCCGCCAAAGACAGTTACATTTTCGCCCAGCGACGCGCCTTTATAGATGTTGTTGCCGCCTACAAAGTCGTGGTTGCCTGCGGCAATAAAAACGCGCGTGTCCTTTATTTTTTCAAACGAACGGCGCAAAAACTCCGCTGTCCTGCGCGAGACATATCCGTTTTCAAAAAGGTCACCCGCCAAAAGAAGCAAATCGGCTTTTGACTCCTGTGTTATTTTTATCACCCTTTCAAACGCGGCAAGCTGTTCCGCACGGCGAATCTCCGCCGCGCTTGCAGATAGCCCCGCAAAAGGCGAATCAAAATGTGTATCGGCGCAATGTACGATTTTTACCATAGCTTTTACCTTTCAGAAAAAATTAACGAATTAAAAAGGTCCGCCGTTGCGCGAACCTTTTAATTAACATAGTAACCCAGCGCATTTGGCACGCCAAAAGTGCTTTTAAATTACTTATCCAGATTAAATTTCTTACGGAATTTTTCAACTCTGCCGCCTGTATCAACGAGCTTTTGTTTACCTGTGAACATCGGATGGCAAGCCGAGCAAATTTCAACAGTTATGTTTTCTTTTGTCGAACCTGTTTCTATAACATTACCGCAAGCGCATTTAATTGTAGTCTGCTTGTAATCGGGATGAATTCCTTCCTTCATCTGTATCACCTCTTTCGCATAGACATCTATTAACTACCATAGTATAACACAGTTAAAATTAAAATGCAAGATATTTTTTACTTTTTTCTCAAAATGTTATGCAAAGTTCGTGTTTTTTGCCGTCGTTTACAAGCTTGACCGCGTTTTCGCCGCGTGTTCCCGTGCGGTTTACGGTTATTTTATACTCTGTTTCACGGTGGGTGTATATGACCTCATACCCGTTCCAGCCATCGGGCAGGCTCGGTGTGACAGTCAGTGTGTCGCCCTCCTTTTGTATGCCCAAGATATACCTCACCGCAAGCACATACATCCACGACGCCGCGCCCGTGTACCAGCTCCAGCCGCCCCTGCCCTCGTTGGGCGGTGCGGAATATATATCCGCCGCCAGAGCGTACGGCTCCGTTTTGTATTTTTGCGCGCCCTCCGCTGTTTTTGTGCGGTTTATGGGGTTTATCGCCGCAAATATCTCCGCCGCGTCGTTGTTCATACCGAGCTCGGCACACGCTATCGCAAGCCACACGGCGGCGTGGGTGTACTGTCCGCCGTTTTCACGCACGCCGGGGATATAGCTTTTAATATAGCCGGGGTTTTCCGCACTTTTGTCAAACGGCGGCGTTAAAAGCTTTACTATGCCGTTTTTTCTGTCAAAAAGGTGCTCTAAAGCCGATTTCACCGCGGCCTCGGCGCGCTTTTTATCAGCCGCGCCCGATATTACCGCCCACGACTGGCTGACGGAGTCGATATAGCACTCCGCGTTTTCCTTTGAGCCTATCGGTCTTCCGTCGTCGTAAAAGGCTCTTTTGTACCATTCGCCGTCCCACGCGTTTTGCTCTATATTTTGGGCGATTTTGTCGGCGCAGTTTTCGTACATCTTTGCCGTGTCTGTATCGCCCTGTTCGCGGCATACGGGAGCAAACTCCCGCAAAACCTTTATCATAAAAAAGCTGAGCCACACGCTTTCGCCCTTGCCGCCGAGCCCTACGCGGTTAAAGCCGTCGTTCCAGTCGCCGCCGCCTATAAGCGGCAGTCCGTTCTGCCCGAAGCGAAGCGACGCATCAACGGCGCGTCTGCAATGCGCGTAAAGGCTTTCTTTGCCACCTTTTTCGCACACCTCAAAATATCTCTCGTTTTCGTCTTTTTTTAGGGGTTCAGCAATTATATAGTCGGCTTCTTCCTGCAAAATGCTAAAGTCGCCTGTCACCTTTATATATTCGCACACGACATACACGAGCCAAAGTCTGTCGTCGGAGATGCGCGTTCTTACACCCTTGTCGGGCGCGCCCTCGTGCCACCAATGCATAGCGTCGCCCTCGGTGAACTGGTGTGCGGCGGCTCTTAAAATCTGCTCCTTTGCCAAATCGGGTCTGGCGTACAAAAGGGATATGACATCCTGAAGCTGGTCACGGAAGCCGTATGCGCCGCCCGACTGGTAAAATCCGCTCCTGCCAAAGAGCCTGCAAACTGCGCTTTGGTATAAAAGTCTGTCGTTTACGAGCCTGTCGAATGATTCGTCGGGCGTTGTGACCTTGATATTACTGAAAGACGAAAAGAACTTTTTACACTCTGCAAAATGAGCGGCGGCGTTGTTTTTATACTTTTCCGAAAGCTTCTGAATACCGCCGTCGTCCTCCGCAGCGCCGAGCAAAAATACGCACTCGCCCGTACCAAAGCCCGACACCTCGATATGATTTACCGCCTCAATATAAAAATCGTCTCCGTACGCTTCGGGTATTTCTATACCTGTTCCGCGCAGTTTTAAAAAGCACTCTGCGCCGCTCAAAAACAGCTTTGCGCCGTCTTCAAAGGCGTTTTCGCAAACTGCCGCGCCGCCCGTTTTGCGCGCTTTTAGTCTGCCTCTTGTATCATACATTTTAACGCCGCAAACAGGCGTGAGCAAATACGATATTTTATATTTTTTGGCTTCATTTGTTCTGTTTTTGACTTTTGCCCATATTATCTTAACGCCGTCCTGCGGCGGCGCAAACGCCGTGACGCTGACATCTCCGTTTGTGTATTCCGTATATCCTGCACCGTGGCGTGTTTCTGTTTGAATTCCCGTCTCAAATAAAAGTCTGTCGCCGTCAAGCACCTTAAAAATCTCTGTCGGTGCGTCTGTTACGGGGTCGTTATGCCACTCTGTCAGGCGCATCTCGTGGCTGTTTTTATACCAAGTGTAGCCGCCGCCGTTTTCGCCCGCCACAAAGCCTATATCGCCGTTTGAGACAACATTTACCCACGGTGCCGGCGTTTGTGCCGTTATTACATACTCGTTTTTACCGTTAAAGCCCCCGTACGAATTATAAAAATGCAGCTCTTCGCCCGCGCGTTTTGTTTCGGGGCAGGCGGCATCTTTGGGCGCAAGGCGTATGCCAAAGTCCGTTTTAACGCTTTCAAGTCCGCCCTCCTTTGCGTCTGCATAAAGGCGCGACGCGGCGACAAGAAGCGTTTTGTCCCCGGGCAGTATCTCCTGCCCTCCGATTATGAATATCCCGCCCTTTTGCGACAAAACTCCCGACGGAATATGCTCCTTGACCTCGTCAAAAAGCGGCGTGCTATACCCGACCGCCTCATCGCAGAGTACCGCGAGGTCAAAGTGTATGCCGCGGTGCATAAAATATGCGTGCGCGCGGATAAACTGCGCGAGAAAATCTATATCTCCGCTGTCGCTTATGCGGAGTACCGCTATCGGCAAATCGCCTGAAATCCCAAGCTTCCAGAGCTCTTTGAGGCTTTTTTTGTTTTCCCTTATGCACTCCCTTTGTCTTTCGCACGGAAAGCCGCCGTAATACAAAAGCGGCAGAACTGACAAAAACAGCTCCTCCTCTCCCTCGCATAGCGCGGTTTTTTCGACTGCGCGTGCGGTTTGTATGTGATTTTCGGCATTTTGGCTGTACTTTTTTGCCGTTTGAACTGCCTTTTCGCGCGTTTCGCAGATGCCTGCGGCAATACACAAAGACGCGCTCTCGCCCTTCGGGATATTAAGCCTTACGCGCGCCGCGAAGCAGCTTTCCAAGGTGTTGCCCGTCGTGTTTTCGACTTTTGGCTCGCCTTGTACCGCGTCAAACACAGTATTGCCGCGCCCCAGAAATTTTGCCCTGTCAGCTTCATACGCGACTTCCGCTCCGTCGCAAGAGACAGTAAAAAACGCAGTATATTCACTCTCGCCCTCCGAGCGTGTGCGCCTTTTGGCGAGCAGCACTCCGTCTTTTAGCTCCGTCGTCAGAAAAAGCCCCGAAAACACGCTATGCGCAGATTCGCTCTCGTATGTGTCGAGCGCGAGGTCGGTATAAGCTATTACCTCGACTTCCTTCGCTTCGCCGCTTTTATTGACTATGCTCATACGGCGCAGTTCCGCGCAGTCCTCGGGCATTACGCATATCTTGAGGTCCGTCGATATTTCGCCCGTGTCTGTCTTAAAGGTCGCAGACGACGGCGTAAAAATGCACCTGCCGTCGTACGCGCTTTTGGCGGTTTTATCTGCCGTTTTGACAAAGATATTTATGCCGCTGCCTCGCTTGCCGGGGTCGGGGCGTTTTTTGCCGAGGTAAACGCCCTCGCGCGAGCTTACGCCTTCGCCGTGCGTATCGAGCAGCACCGTATATGAGCCGTTTGAAAGCACTGTCATCTTTGGCAAAACAGAACGGTCGTTTTCAAACTCCCTGATACATTCCGCAGTCTCGCGCCAGCGGTTTTTGACGGGCGGTATCCTGTGGCGCGCCTCTTTCGTGACCTTGACGCGCACCGGAACTTTTTCCTGAAGCAAAGGCTCAGCCGCCTTGACTTCGGGGTACGAATGAAATCTCTTTTGCATCGCTTCATCGCAAAGCGCGTTGACTATCGACGCAAAGCCCATTCCCTGATGATGCGCCATATAGCTTTTGCAAATCATACTTCTCCTGCCCTGTGTGCGCGACGGCGTGTAGTCTATCGCCTCGTAAAATCCGTAATCGCCCTCCGCGCCTTCCTTTTTGAGCATCAAGAGGTTATAAACCGCGCTTTTGGGGTTCACCGCGAGCGCAAGCATCGTACTGTACGGCGACACGACAACATCGTCGGCAAGTCCGCGCTTTACGCCGAGCGCCGGCACTCCGAATGCCTTATAGCGATAGTTGAGGTTTACATCAAAGCCGTAAAATGCGGATTCCGATGTTCCCCACGGCACGCGCCTTTTATGCGCGTATTTTTTCTGGCAATGAAGCGCAAAAAAGTAACCCTCGTCAAGAAGCGTGTTTTTGTAGTTTTTCATAATTATAAGCGGCATCAGGTACTCAAACATCGTGCCTGTCCACGAGATGAGACCTTTATAGCCGTCCGAGCCTGTCAGCGTCCGCGAAAGTCTGAACCAGTCCTTTGGCTTTATCTCGCCGCGCGCCGCCGCCAAAAACACGCTCTGCCGCGCCTCACTTGCCAAAATATCGTAATACGACGGCGAAAGCCGCGCTTCCTCGATATTGTAGCCTATCGAAAAAAGCTTTTTTTTGGAGTCGAAAAGGTCTTTGAAATGCGTCTCTGAAACGAGCTTGTCAATCCTCATTGAAAGGAGCTCGCTTTTCGCGCCGCCGTACTCGCGCAGTCCCTGTGAAACTGTCATCATATAGCATATAAAGTTACCGCTGTCGACGGTCGAAACATACCTCGGATAAAGCGGCTTTAAGGTTACCGTATCGTACCAGTTAAGAAGGTGTCCGCGCCATTTTTCGAGCTTTTCCACGGTGTCGAGCGTGGCGGCAATTTTTTCTTCCATAGTCTCTGTCGTTATAAAGCCGAGGTCGCGTGCGCCCAAAACCGCGAGCAGGTAAAGCCCGATATTTGTGGGGCTTGTCCTGTGCGCCGCGCCCTTATACGGTCTGAACTGCACATTGTCGGGCGGCAGAAAGTTATCCGTACTCTGTGTATAATCCTCAAAAAACTGCCATATTTTACGCGCGGTTTCAAGGAGAAATTTGCGGCTTCTGCCCGACAGCTTTACAGTATCATTGCCGTCACGGCTGATTATATATGCGAGTGCAGGCGCAAACGCCCATATAACTGCAAAAATAAGTGCCGTGCCTGCGTATTCGCCGCCTTTTGCAAATGATATTAAGAGAGTCAAGGCACTCGCTGCAACGCTTGACGCCATAAGCGAATAATACCCTGCCATTCCTCCGCTTTTTCCCCTTTCGGCATCTGCGGCGGTCACCCACTCCAGCGTGTGTTTTTTGGTAAACGATATTCTGTAAACTGTTCTGACAGCCGCGTCAGCCGCCATAAATCCCTGATACGCCAAAAACGAAACGCCGAGTATAAACCTGAAAAACAGAGCCTTTGCCCCGAATATGACATTTGAGTTGCGCTTTTCTCTTACATAAAGCGCGCGGCGGCTGAATATCGTATCCAGAACATAAAGCAAAAGCGGCAGTACAAGCGATGCCATTACAAGTCCGACGCCAAATGCGGCAAAGCCCGAACTGAACGCTCCTGCAAAAATGAGCAGTACCGCCTGAAAAAACGGCGTTATGCTCCTGCGGAGGTTATCGGTGATTTTCCACTTTGAAAGCGCGCTTATTTCGTTTTTGACCTTTTTTCCGTCAGCCGTTTTAACGCGGCGCATAAGCCACGGCAAAAGCTGCCAATCACCCCTTATCCAGCGGTGAAGTCTCTTGGAATATCCGTCAAATCCCGATGGGTAGCCGTCATAGACCTCGGCGCCTGTGCAGAGCGCGCAGCGCAGGTACGAGCCTTCCAGAAGGTCGTGGCTCAAAACGGTGTTTTCGGGTATCGACTCTTTGGCGCACAAAAGATATGCGTCAATGTCAAAAATTCCCTTGCCCGTAAAAATTGCATCGCCGAAAACATCCATATACAAGTCGGACACCGACGCGGAGTAAGGGTCTGTGCCGCCCTGTCCTGCAAATATGCGCGAAAACGCCGTACGCGACGCACTGACGGCATCAAGGCTGACCTTTGGCTTAATTATTCCGTAGCCTTTTGTCACAATGCGCCTGTCACTATCTGTCACCGCCTTATTAAGAGGGTGTGCCGCCGCTCCGCAGAGCTTTGCCGCGCCGCCTATCGGAAGAACGGTGTCCGAATCAAGCGTTAAAATGTACTTTATATCTTGAAGAGCGTCAGTATCGCCCACAATCCTGTCAAAGCTGCCTTCGCCGCGCAAATACGAGCATAGCTGTACAAGTGCGCCTCTTTTGCGCTCCCACGCCATATATTTGCCCTGTTTTTCGTTCCATTCGCGGCGGCGCACAAACAGGAAAAACCTATGCCCGTACTTTTCGCACAGTCTTGTTATGCCTTCCTCCGCCGCACCTACAATCCTCTCATCATCAGGTTTTGAGGGCGTGACTGCGTCCTTCAAATCGCCGAGCAGAACGAACACCAGGTTATCGTATTTATTGGCGTGGTAGCACACCTCAAGCCGCTCGCACATCTCGGCGGCACTTTCTTCGCCTGTCAACAGAACGGGATAAACGACGGCAGTTTTGGCACTTTTGGGGATACCGCCGTCAAAGTCCAGCGCAGGCAATATGCGCGGCTTTGTAATGCGCGAAATTATAAAATTTGCAAATGTCACGGCGATTTCAAACGCGGGAAACGCGAGTAGCAAAAGCCCTGCGGCGGATTTGGTATCGCCGTACGCCCACGCCGTGAGCGCGGCAAAGAATACCGCGGTGAGGCTTATATAAATGTATTTTGAGCGGTTTTTGGAAGCCCTTATTCCGAGCGTTTTACAAAGTACCTCCCTGCCCTCGCCGACGAGGTAGTACCCCGCGCAGCTCTCGCGCTCCGACTTGCCTGACCTGGCGCAGGACAAGGCGTTTTCAGCGACTATGTTTTCGCTTTTTCCGCTTTTGAGCGCAAGGCGAAGCGCCGCTCGTCTGTACAGATCGCGCGTTTCCGCCGTCAGGTGCTTGAATTCGCTTGCCAAAACCCTGTCGCAGGCGCAGAACCTTGTCTGCTTTTCGCCCATATCGATATCGCCGAGCGCGACAAGCGACTGAATACAGTTGCCCATTTCTTCACCCGTCGCGGCAGCTATGTTTTTGCACATCTCCCCGATATGCTCTATAACGGCAGCCTTAAGATACAGCGTAAACACCGCAAGTCTGTCGCTTCGCAAGGCGTTTTGCTCCAAAAATGCGTCGAGCGAAGCCTCGTCAGCCTTATAGCCAAACGACCTGACAGCGCGCGCCGCAAGCCGTGCGAGGTCCTTGTCGCGGCGCTTTACCGACGCTTTTATGTCCTTTATGTCGCGCTCTATTATATAATAGTTATCCAAAAGCCACTCCTCTGCCGTAGTGATGTTTTTTTTGCCGTACAGAGCGGCACATGTCCTGGATATAGTCTTGATGCTGCATATTTTCATTTTGATTCACCTCAATTTAGATATTCCCCTTTGCAGGCGCATTTATCCAAATTAAATTTGACAAAGCACGACAAAAAATATATAATGAACTTGAACGGAGTTGATTTTTATTTTTATTCCAAGATTTAACATCACCGTACACACCGTGACATCAGGCAAAAGAATGGGCGACTGCTTTTACATAAACGGCTCAGTGCCGCCGCAGACCTCAAAGGTTATGAAAAAGCCGGCTATGCGTACTGTTCGCGGCAAAAGTGCGATGTTTGCGCTGTTTCAGGCAAACGACAAAAATGAAGATTTCGAAGTACCGTCGTTCCGCTTTGCGGCGATGCTGCAAGACGCGCAGGACAAGCTTTTGAGCGTGAACGACGACAGCCGCAAGCTCGCCTACAACGACTTTTTGCTTAACGCAAACGGCGAATTATGCTCGTTTGCGGCGGCAAATTCGCTCGAGGATTACGGCGCGTCTGCCGCTGTTTTGGAGATTTCCGGCGGCGTTGCAGATGTCGTTAGTATCGGTAATGTTATGTGCTACCACAAGCGCCACGGCGAAGTAAAGCTCTTGACGCGCGTTCCCGAAGCACAAAAAACCGCTGCTGTGGGCGGCGTCGCAGTCGGTGAAACACCCGCGCATTATACCTCCGAGCATGTCGAGGTAGATCGCGACGATGTTTTTATGCTCTGCTCCGCCGGAATTACGGATTATGTATCAGAGCAGAGGCTTTCGTATATCCTGTCGCTTGACCTGTCGGACGAGAGAATGGTCCGCAGAATAACGGGCGAGGCGATTGCAAAAGGCTCGGAACGCGATATAACCGTTGTTCTTGTGCGCAACGGCGGCAAGCCGATACGCTCCAAAAAGCTGATAAAAGCAGGTGTTGCCGTTATCGGCGCAGTCGTGATTTTATCCGTACTGTCGGCGTTTTTCTCGTCGCAGCTTGTGCATCTTTTCCGCAAGCCCGAAATAAGCGAGGAACCCTCGTCAGCTATTGCGCCCGCTGCCGCGCCTGCGGAATTTATACAGGTAGAGGATCCAAAAAATCCCATTCCGCCCGAGCCTTATACACCGACTGAGGAAGATGAGGAAGAGACGGAAGAGACAGAAGGAACAGAAGAAACGGAAGATAGCGGCGAAACTGCGAAAGAAGCAACGGGTAGTAATGAACAGTGAATAAATAATAATGAATAATTGAGGTGCAAAACCGCGTGGCGGTTTTGGATTGGATAAAAAAAACGGGCAGCGTTTTGCGTCGCCCGTTTTTTTCTGATGTTTTATTACAAAAAATTATCGGCGCACCTGCGCAAATCATCAAGGTTTCTTATGGTGTCCGCCCTGTCCTCAATGAATTCGCGCACATATTCGGGCAACTCCTGATAAAATTCCTCCGCCTCAAAATCCTCCTCCAACAAGTCAAACAAATCGTAAAATTGTTCTGACATAAAATCACCTCCTGATTTAAGTATTTACAAAAAAACAATTATAATACAGGCTTGTTAAAATCGCGCAGAACGCAAAATACAACAATGATTTAGATTTAGATAGCAAAGATTTATTGTAAATTTAATATGATAAACCCGAATACAATTCGGGTTTGATAATAAGCATTTTGCTACGAACAAACTTCGCCTCTCGAGCGTCGGCGTTTGTAGGTAACTTAGCTCCAATCCGCCCTTGACGGTCGGATTTTACGCCCGTACTACGACGCCTCCTTTTCCCCAAAAGGCAACAGCCTTTCGGGGACCCCATTATGTATGCCTTCAGGTAACCCAAAGCTGTCGCTTTGGCTCAGTTTGTCCGTTCTGCACCATTTTTCCTGCGCCTTAAATGGGCTTGTTAAAATCGCGCACAAGTGTATAAAAAAAGGGCGGTTTGTGAACCGCCCCTACAATTGAGATGTGAGATGTCAGACGACAGATGTCAGATGAACGAATAACGAATAATGAATAATGAATAATTGTTGTGCTAAATCGCCCCGCGATTTTGTTCCATACCTATTCCCTATTACCTATTATTTGCTTCCCGTCGAGCCAAAACCGCCTGTTCCTCTTTGTGTATCGGAAAGCTCATCTGTTTCGGTAAACTCCGCCGCAAGAAACGGCATTATAACAAGCTGGGCGATTCTTTCGCCGCCGTCTATCGTCTGCGGCTCGGCGCTTTGATTATATATGCTTACCATAACTTCGCCGCGGTAGTCGGCATCTATTACACCGACCTTGTTTGCAGGCGCAAGTCCGCGCTTTGTCGCAAGTCCGCTCCTCGCAAACACAAATCCGCCGTACCCCTCGGGTATCTCAAGCGCGATGCCTGTATGTATCATCACGGTTTCGCCCGGCTGCACCGTTATTTTATCACCCGCCAGTGCGTACAAGTCCGCTCCCGCCGAAAACGGACTTCCGTATGTCGGCACTATCGCGTTTTTATCAAGCTTTTTAAAATTTATTTTCATACAAATCAATCCTTTGTGCGGCAGTTTAATTCTTTGACAATATTGTATAATTTTTTATTGCATTTGTCAATGTTTTGATGTAAAATACTGTCGAGGTGAATCATTATGAATAAAATATGCGTTTTTGACCTTGACGGCACGCTTTTGAATACGCTCGAAAGTATCGCTTTTTTTGTAAACAAGGCTTTTGAAAACCGCGGTTTAGGAAACGTTCCGACTGACAAGATACGCCAATTTGTCGGGCACGGCGCGCGCAACCTCATAACGCAGAGCCTTGCATACGCAGGCGGCGACAGTGCGGACCTTGACGATATTTTAAAGGAGTACATCGCGCTTTACAATTCCGACCCGACCTATCTTATCGAGCCGTATGAGGGGATTTGCGATATGCTTGAAGAACTGAAACAAGCAGGCGTGACGCTTGCGGTCTTATCAAACAAGCCGCACTCCTCAACATCGGAAATCGTTGCAAAAATCTTTGGTGCGGACTGCTTTTATAGGTGCGACGGTCAGCGCGACGGCGTTCCGCTAAAGCCTGACCCGACCGCGACGCTTTCGATAACCGAAGGCTTTGACAAAAAAGGCTGCTACTACATAGGCGACTCCCCCGGCGACATTGAGACAGCGCACAATGCAAAAATTCACAGCATTGCGGTAACCTGGGGATTCAGAAGCGCCCGGGAGCTTGAAAAGGCAAAGCCTGAATTTGTCGCAAACAAGCCGCAGGATATTGTTGAATTTGTATTGAGGTAAGGCTAAATGTAAAATGCTAAATGCTAAATGTAAAATTGAGGTGCAAAATCGTGCGGCGATTTTGTTTAATACTTATTCACTATTACATAAAAAAAGTGGGCGGAAAAATTTCCGCCCTTTTTGATTAGTCTATTCTCTGCATCCGCAGTCGCAGCCATTTTCGCCGTCTGTGTTAAAGTTGCACTTTGTCGGCGGAAAGAACTCGTCAACGGGGAAGTTAAGCGTTTCAAACAGGTCGCACGGATTTTCTTCCGTAGAAGCTACGCACTCCTTATCGGGAATACAGAAGTCGTACGACGGGATAAGAAGCTGAACATTCCGCTCAAGCTTAACCATTGTAAAAATACCGAGCGATACGAACACGCGTTTTTCGTCGCCGCTTAAAACAAGCGCGCCGTCAAATACCTTTTGCACGCTTGCGGGAACATTTGCAAAATCGACTTCGCAGTCGCACTTACAGCACTCGTCGCAGGTATCGACCACCTTTGCCGCGAGGGCTATCGGGTCAACGACTTCAACAACGGCTTCGGGCATATTTGTTTTTTGCCACATCTGTATGTCGAGTCCATCTTCTCTGTATTTTGACGAGAAAATTCTGGCATTGCCTTCCGAACCGAACAAAACAATTTTCTTGTCATACATCGCAAGTCCCGAAACTCTCCTCGGCGTAGAAGGACCTGTATAAACATCAAGCGTGACCTTAAAGAAGTACTTGAGGTCAACCGTGTAAAAGCCCTTGTTGAACGGAACGGGCTCAACATCGGAGAAAACCCAGATGATTTCAGCTTTTCTGACCTTAACATTTATCGCTGTGTCGATGATGCACTGCGCCGCTTCCGTTACATAAACCCTTAAATTTTCAAGACATTCTTTTGATTTGCAAGAGTCATAAATCTGTTTTGTCTGGATGCAAACGGCGTCTCTTGCGCCGCCCAAATTTTTTTCACTCATATATTTCACCTTCCTGATAATATTCGGTTCTCATCTACATTGTATGTGAAATATATTCAAAGTGTGAAGAACGCTTACAGTATGATACAAATAAGTCCGCCTGAGCCTTCGTTGATGATTTTTTGGAGCGTTTCGCGCAGTTTTGCCTGTGCGTCGTGCGGCATCCGCGAAAGCTTATTGTGCAAGTCCTCGTTTACAAGCTCGTTGAGCGTCTTGCCGAAGAAGTTGGAGTCCCATATCTTCTGCGGATCGACCTCAAACTCCTCAAGCAGGTATTTTACAAGCTCCTCGGACTGCTTTTCCGTTCCGACAATCGGCGACACTACGGTTTCGATATCCGCGCGTATCATATGGATAGACGGCGCGCTTGCACGCAGCCTTACTCCGAACTTACCGCCCTGCTTGACGATTTCGGGCTCTTCCAATGTCAATTCCTCTATCGAGGGCGACACGATGCCGTAGCCTGTTTCGCTGACCTCGTGCAGGGCGTATTCGAGCTTATCATAATTCTTTTTGGCAACTGAAAGCTCCTGCATAAGCCGCATAAGTCCGCCGTCGTCGTCAATCTCAAAGCCTGTCTCGTCACTGAGGATTTTGTAAAACAAGCCTTCGGGCGCGGTGATGCTCATATTTACCTTGCCGCTTCCGAGGTCTATCCCGTCGAGCGAAACCTTATCGGCAAATTCGTACTCGCTTATCGAATTTTTAAGCCCCGACGCCTCGCGTATGCAATGAATGTCATCTATGCTCGAGCGCACCTTTTCGTAAAGCCCCGCTCTGATGTAGTGGTCCGGCGCAAGGCTTGTTATCCACGACGGCATATCTATCGAAATTTCGCTTAATGGAAATTCAAACAAAACCCCCTCAATTATCGCGTTTATATCAGATGTGCGTAGGTTTGCACAGTCAACCGCCATAACCTTGACGCCGTATTTTTCTTCCAGCTCCGCCTTTAAGCTCTGACAGCGCTCGCCGTCAGGGTCGGTCGAGTTCAAAAGTACGATAAACGGCTTGTTTATGCCGCGAAGCTCGTCTATTACGCGCTCCTCGGCGGCGATGTAACCGCTTCGCTCTATCTCGGTCACGGTGCCGTCTGTCGTCACGACAAGCCCGATTGTGGAATGTTCGTTTATCACCTTTTGCGTGCCTATCTCCGCCGCCTTGCCAAAGGGTATCTCTTCTTCAAACCACGGGGTTTTGACCATTCGCATTTTGCCGTCCTCCGTGTCGCCCAAAGCGCCGTCAACAATATATCCCACGCAGTCTATCATACGCACATTCATCTTAGCGTTGTCCGAAAGCTCTATCTCCACCGCTTCGTTAGGGATAAACTTGGGCTCGGTCGTCATAATCGTTCTGCCTGCCGCGCTTTGCGGAAGCTCGTCTTGCGCGCGCATTTTTTGCGGCTCACCCGTGATGTGCGGCAACACCAAAAGCTCCATAAACTTTTTGATAAATGTCGATTTGCCCGTCCTGACAGGTCCGACAACGCCTATGTATATGTCTCCCTGCGTCCTTTGTGCAATATCCTGGTATATGTTCATACATATCCTCCTCAAAGTTTAATGTTTGTACATATATATTTGCACAAAGGGGGAAATATGACACGGAGCGTTATTTTAATAAAAAACCTGCAAACTTACTTTGCAAGGTTGATTATTCTTATATTTTTCTTTTTTTCGGCGTACTCCATTGTCTGTGCCGCTCCGCCCCACGAGTGCCTGACATAGCATATCAGGTAATCCGAATTATCGACCATATAACGATTGGCATTTATGATTCGCAGTCTGGCAGGCGTTGT
This sequence comes from Clostridia bacterium, assembly GCA_017450025.1. Lineage (GTDB taxonomy): Bacteria > Bacillota > Clostridia > UMGS1883 > UMGS1540 > RGIG3586. The sequence continues at coordinate 156,871 of JAFSYJ010000039.1, forward strand.
TTCGGGAATATCGGCCATCAAGATACTGTCATATTTTGAATTGTAATAAACTATATATCTTTCCATCTCCTTTGTGGGATATGGAATGATAAGCTCAAGCTTTATGCCGGGGTAAAGTTTTTTTAAATTTCTGACGGCTGCCGCGGAGCATCTGTCAAAATCGCCGTAATTACCCACCCAAAATGTTTTGACGCCTTCATTTTCGATAAGAGTGATAACCGTCTCGCTGATTTTATCCGCTACTGAATTATCATAAATGTCTCTGTGACCTGCAAAACAACAAATTTTATTTATAAAAATCACCGCCCCGTTAAATAAACCAAATACTTTGATTGTATTTTAACATAATATTGTTTTAAAGTCAATCTATTTAATTGTTTTAACAACAATGTAGCTTGTCGATAAAAAATGCTGATTTACATATAATATATGTGGTAGGTGATGAGCTATGAAAAATAAAAACTTTGATATTTGGTTAGGTATAGGTCTTAACATTCTTCATTATCGAAAAGAACAAGGTATGACACAAATGCAACTTGCAGAAAAAGCGGGCATTAGCAAAAATCATATGCAAAGAATAGAAACAGCCGCCTGCTCCTGCACGCTTGACACTTTAATTGATATTGCCGAAGCACTCAATATCCCGCTGAAAAAGCTGTTTGAGTTCAGAGATTGATGCCGGCAAAATAGATATTTGGGCAAAAAGAAAACCCTTGATTTTACAAGGGTTTTTGTTATTTTTATTTATCGGGTGGCTTCATTGTCGGAACAGAAAAAGCAACAATTCATAAGCGCGCATAAGTCCTCATATCCCCTCAAAACCTACACTTTCAAATTCCCGATTTGACATAAGCCTTCATAAGCTTTCATAAAATATGTGCAAAATGGTGTAGTTGGCAAAGGGAACTCGAACACGAACCGCCTTTTAGTTGATATTTTGGGCTCTTTTTGCCTTGTTTGTCAAGACGATTGCTGTTTTTTAGGTGTCTTTTCTTAATATATCTAAGTAGTCTTTATAAGAAAATACCCTGTTTCGGTTTACATTACCCGTTTTTGAAAGAATACCACATTCTTCAAGTCTTTTTACACCGGCAGAAACAGTACTGAATGCAAGTGATAATTCTTCCGAAGTTTTCTTTATATCTATTATCGGATTTTGCTCCAAGTAATCAAAAATGGTCTTTGCAGTCTTTGATGCCCTGCCTATTTTATTTATTTTTTCAATATTTTGATTATGCAGTTCGGTCAGTTTGTTTATTGTATCACAAGCATCTTCGGAAGATTCTTCTATTGCATGAAGGAAAAACTTTACCCATTGCTCAAAATCTCCGCTTTTTCTCACTTCGCTCATACGGTCATAATACTCGATGCGATTATTCTTCAGATAGTATGAAATATAAAGTGCCGGTGTGCCAAGTCTCTTTTTATCCATTAAAAATAGTGTTATAAGCAGTCTTCCTATACGCCCGTTGCCGTCTAAAAATGGATGAATTGTTTCAAACTGATAATGTATAAGCGCCGCTTGAATAAGCAAATCCAATTCGTCATCCGAATTTATATATTTCTCCAAATCAGACATTGCTTTTTCCATATCATTTGGATTTGGAGGAATATACCTTGCATTTTTAAGCGTACTACCGGCGCCTCCAATCCAGTTTTGTGAATAACGGAACTCACCCGGATTTTTCTCCTGACCTCTTACATTTTCCATTAAAACTGCATGAGTTTCCTTTATAAGTCTGTTACATAACGGGAGGGTGTTAAGTCTTTTGATAGCAAACTCAGTTGCCTTTATATAATTGATTACATCTGCCACATTTTGGTTTGCATTTTGAGGAGCATTTGGATCAAGCACATCTTCCAAGGTTGCCTGTGTTCCTTCAATTTGTGAAGATAACAGTGCTTCTTTCCTTACATACATTGAAACAAACAAATTCATATTTGGAATATAACTTGACAGTGTATCAAGCATTGATAATGATTTTGTCGCTCTTGTGAGCAATGAAATCATTTCATTATCCATTTTTATTTCTATTGGCAATGGTGAGGGTCTGAATGATTTATATTCAGCCTCTCCACTTAAATTAGATATATATTCACCAGCTTTGTTCATATCAGCACCGCCTGAAATCAAAATTACATATTAATTTTAACACTTTTATTTTGATTTGTCAAGCAAAATCAAAATAAGAAGCCGTTTTTGGAATGGTATCACAAAATTCCTGCCAAATCAACCTTAAAAATCACATTTTTCCTTTTTTTATATACAGCATTTCAAAAAGTTGTTGTTTACTTTCCAAAATTTTGTGTATTTACACATAATTAAAGATTGAGTTATATTTTTCACTAAACTGAAAGATTTTATCATTTTCTGAAAAATCTTTCAGTTTAAATGCAGATACGCCTATTATCTCTGCACAACAAAAAAACTCTCTGCAACGGAGCAGAGAGCCTTTTGTTTGAATTTTATTTAATTGTAATGGTGCAGTAGGCGAGCGTAAAAAGCCCACAAATGCCCATTTTATGCGGTTTATTTATCGAGCGGCTTCATTGTCGGGAGCTGTAGACTATATTACACAAGCAATGTACCGCAACAGCCAAGCTTGGAGTGGTGCTTCAAAAGAGAAACAGGCATTGCTTGAAGCATCCAATATAAAGATGGCTGGATATATAGAAAACCTTACAGGACAAGAAGTCAGGATTAAAGACGGTGTTTGGTACATCGGGAACGACGAGCTTTATAAGTCCTATGGTTTTATATATCACGACGGCGGTATTGCTGGTAATATAGGTGGTATTAAAGACAATGAAATCCTTGCACTTCTCGAAAAGGGCGAACTTGTTTTAGACCAGCAAAAGAAGGATACTTTATACAGGTATATTGATATATCAGCATATATGATGAAGAAGTTCGGTGCTGCTATAGAAAATCTTAACGAAGTTACTTCTATAAATCCGCAGCTTCTTGACGGTGGGTACAGAAAGTTAAGTGATAAAACAGCTCTTTTATCAGCAATATCTGAAAGAGAGAAAAAGTATGTTATAGAGTCTGTTCAGGTTACTGTACCCATTCAGGTATTGCAGAAACTTGATGAAGACGCTATTCGTGAATATTCAAAGACAATCGGAGACATTTCTGCAAAATATATTCAGGAAGGGTTTTCGAGAAAAGGTATTTAACACCTAATGTTTAGGGGCGGGGCTACTTGTGTAGTCCTGCCCACTTTAGAAAGGAGGAAAGTTATTGATTATTGATTTTTCTACAATTGATTTTAAGGAACGCCCAACACTTGTGTTGAGAAACGCAGACGGAAAGGCAATTCAGGCACTTCAGTTTGCACATATTTTGCAGGCTGAAATTTATTATAATGAAATATCTTCAATCACATTTGACCTCCCTGCATATGTTGACGAACAGAAAACGCCTTATTATGATGATGTAATAGGAATGCGTATAATTGATGTTGTCGGATATGGACAATTTATATTAGTTAACCCTGTTGTAAAAAATGACGGATTAAAAGAAATAAAAAGCTGTAAGGCATACTCTTTGGAGTATGAGTTGACATATAAGAAAATGAGCCTTGAAGAAGGCACATACAATTTCTGGAACCCATTGTCCCCAGACAGTACGGTAATGGGTATTATCTTATCATACTTACCTTCGTGGAAAATCGGACATATTGACGAAGCGTTAATTGATAAGTACAGAACATTTAGTGAAAAGAATGTAAACATTTATAATTTTATCAAATCTACATTACAAGACACTTATAGCTGTATATTTGATTTTGATACATATAAAAGAGAAATCAATGTCAGGGCTGTAAGTAGTGTTGTTAACACAAAGCCTATTTATATTTCGTTTGACAATCTTGCTAAAAACATTGAGATAAGTGAAGATACGGAAAACATATTTACAGTTCTTGATGTGAATGGTGCTGAGGGTGTTGATATTCGTAGTGTCAATCCTATGGGGACTAACAAAATATATAATCTTGATTATTATATGAACAGCACAAATTTTTCAAGTCAAATTATAAATAAGTGGACACAATGGAAGCAGGCTTATAGTGAAAGCCAGCAAACATATTATAATTTAACTATTGAAAGTATGCTTATTACTTCCGCTATTGTCACAAAAAAAGCTGAGTTGAACGAGTTAAGGAATAACGACCTTGCTATTCTTGAAAATCGCCGTTCGGTATATATAGAACAGCTTGCTTCTTTACCTCGTTCAAGCGATGATTATGATACATTTCAGGCTTTGCTATCAAATACAAATTCAGCTATCCGAACACTTGAAAATAAGATAGCACAAGTTGAATCAAGTATTGAAGACCTTGAGGATAATAGAGACACAATCACAAGTAGGTTAAGACAGATAAATAATAGTGTTTCTTTCCAAAGTTTCTTTACTACTGATGAGCTTGAAATCATTGATAGATATTTTAAAGAAGACTCAATTTCTGAAAGCAGCTTTGTTTTTAGTGATGTTGATTCATACTCATCAAATGGTACTCTTATAAACATAGAGCAAGAGAATATTACGATAACAAATTCTGATAGAGAGCTAATAACCTCTAATAACGGAAACACGAACATATACACTCTTGCTGGAGGAGCAATTTCTATGCCGTTTGACAGTTCTACCATAACTGCAAATATTATCAATGCTTCTTTGGAATATCACTCAGACAACTCGTTTATCTTGTCATGCTATATTGGTAACGGAAGTATTGCGTCAAATGCTTTTAAGAGTGCAACACTGTCTGTTGTTGGAGATATGTCATCAATTACAGTTAGTGGCAGTTCGATAGTTGTAGCTATAGATTCTTGCAGTGTTTACTTTACTCAAAATCTTACAGAATATGAAAAGTATCAGGTTGAATGGGAGTTATATAAGTATGGTATAGACTGTCTTAACAAGCTTTCTCACCCATCCTATTCATTTGACATAGATGCTGCAAACTTCCTTATGCTTGAGGAATTCGATGCTTTTGCGAAAAAACTTACTCTTGGAGACAAACTGTATCTATCAATAAAATCTGCAAACAATACTGATGCAGATGTTATTGAACCTATTTTTATAGGCGTTACAATAGATTTTGAGAACCCACAATCATTCAAACTTAACTTTGGAGATAAATATAATTTAGCTTCAAGTATGTTTGAATTAAGTGACTTACTCGAACAAAGCGTTTCTATGGGTAAAACTGTTGATACAAGCAGATTTAATTACAACAATTTTATCGACAGCGGAGCATCAACTGTTGTTAAGGAGTTTATTAGAAGTGCATTGGATGTTTCTAAAAATGCCATTTTGTCAAGTAATGGAATGTCTATCACTTGGGACTCAAGCGGTATTAAATGTAAAAAGCAAAGTGTCGGCGGTGGTTATGACCCAGAACAATTAGCCATTATCAATAATAGCATTGTATTTACAGATGATGCTTGGAATACTGCAAAAATGGCAATAGGTAAAATTATTGATGAGAATATTGTAAAATATAACGAAACGACCGACACCACTTTTAATGAAAATAAGACATACTACTATCTAAATAGTGGAGAATATACAGCTTGGACTGGCGGGCAAAATGATTGGGCAAGCAGACCTACTCTTTATGAAAAGGACGCTACAGCCTACGGAATAGTTGCGCCATATATCGTTGGTACTTTACTTGCGGGAGAAAGCTTGGTTATTGAAAGTGCCAAGAAATCTGGCGGTGTGTCTGTGTTCAGAGTTGATAGTGAAGGTGCTTTCTTGCACAATGCGGATTTCAATATTGTTTCTAACAACACACAGATTTCCTTAAATGCTTCGTGTGGTATAGGTATAGGCACATATCCCTTGTACAACCAAGATGGATTGATTACAAATAACGCAAAATTCTGGGTTGATGCAAGCGGTAATGTTAATCTTAAAGGAACCTTACAGGGTTGTGACGGAACATTTAATGGCATTATTAAAGCCTCGGACTTCCAAGATTTAAGCGGAACCTCTATGCTTGTAAACAAAAATAACGAATACAAGTTCAAGGCAGACTATCTTTCACTGAAAGGCATTGAAGTAAAGAATGGTAGCAACACTACAACATTTAAAGTTGATTCATCAGGCAATGTTACAGTAAGCGGTAATATCACCTTGGGCTCTGGTAGTACTATTGACTGGAATAATGTCAGCGAGAGTCACCTCTATAATAATGAAGCATACAGTTTGGCTGACTCGGCTTACGACAATATTACTGCTCTTGCAGACGGAACATATTCTGGAGGTACTTTTATAAATAAAAAAGTAGTTTCCTCCCCCACTATAAGAGGTGGATATATCGTTGGAGGTAAATTCTTTGCAGTAAGTAATCCAAATCGTACAATCACTAATGGGGATATATCTGGCGTAGCGAGAATAACAATAGATAGCAATGGCATACAATCATATGATTCCAATGATAACTTTCATGGTTTTGTAGCCCATCCCTCAGATATTAATTATAATGATGGTTATAGTTTTTATACAAGAGGATATGAGATGATTAATACTGCCAGATATGTAAACGATATTAGTACTCAGTATTATGGGTTCAGGAATGGTTTAAGAACATATTTTGGAGAAATTAGAGCATCGGCAAGCAAAGGTATGATGACTGTGAGTGGTTCTTGGGATTTTTCCTCTGCTACAGTTACAGGTATCGTAGCCAGATTTGCTTGATTTGTAATAAGATAATTTTTTGTTGATAAAATTGTGCTTTTATATTATAATAATATCATATTATATGAGGAGGTACAATTTAATGAGGCAGAATTATAAATCATTTACAATTGGCATAATAATTGGTGGACTAATTTGTGGTGGCATTCCAGTTTTACCAGACAACATATATAATGTCGTGCCAAATCCATATGCTATAAAAATCAATGGAGCTAATAGACAAATTGAGGGATATAACATTAACGGAAACACATATTTCAAGCTACGAGATATTGGAAAAGAACTCAATTTTGATGTGTCGTTTGTGGAGGATACAATTATGGTAAGTACAGAAAGTGAAATATTAACAGAAAATAGCAATGTCGAAAATAATACAAGTAGCGATGCTAAGGGATTTTATGATGCAGTATTTAAAAAATGGGATTACACTAATAATTCCAGTAATATTGCTATTATAGAAAAAGGTGGCGAAACATATCTTGAAGGAGGTATGGTATCGTGTATTGGTGTGGATGGAAGTTCTGTTGATACAAAATATATAGTTACAAATACTATTTTGTTTAAAGCCGATGATGAAGGAATGTGGTTGTGCAATCAAAATACAGGACAGATTTTAACCGAAAAGATACCTATATATGAAATTGCTAATAATTTATATATAAAACAATCCGATTTTGAAAGTATAATAAAACCTCAAATAGATATTGTATTAGATGAAAATGGAATAAAAAAATAAGTTCTGGCATTGCTTTAAGGATTTAGGGAGAAAATTATGGATGAAACAAATATTGAAAACAGTGTGTTGATAGAAGGAAAAAAATATATTTATTTTCAATACATTAACAACACATTACTCAGAAATACATTTATAACAACAAAGTGGGAAGATAATGAAAATTATAGCTTGGTATTATGTAGAAGGAATCATTCAATTATTTTGGAACCAATTCCATTTCAAGCATTTTGTGAACACGCATATATAAGCGAAGATTATATTAACAACAATATACTCCCACTTGATAATTAAAAATACTGTCTCAAAGAGGGTTATTAAGACCCTCTTTTTATTACGGGAGGAAATATGTCAATAATTTTACAACAAACAAGTCGCACTCAAAATAGTGTGACTTTTTCTATAAGCGGAATAACAAATGACAGAATGACATATGTATGGATGCCTATGATGTCATCAAATGGGCAGTGGGTTTCACTTAGTAGTGCATATTCTTTAGGGTATGTTAAAAGTTTTTCTACTACATCAAACACAAACGGTAGTATTACTGTTGAATTTTATCAAAGTGACGCAAACGAATATAAAGTTTGGCAGTTTTATGTTGCGAACTATAGTGGTGGTAGTGCAACAGAAACATCCGAAATGCTAAATACCATATTAAAATTTGAGTATGAGAATACTTCAACAAAACATTCTGGTAGTTCTGTTGATGTTACAGTAGATGATTTAAGACAATTAAATTTGTTTGGAGTATATATTTTTGATTGGATAATTTATAGCGAAGGTGGTGCATCATATTATCCACTTAAAAATGCAAGTAGCGGAGACCCTATCTTAGCGAAATATTTGGTTTTACCAGCACAAAATATTTATAATGCTGCAAACAAATTAACATCATCATATTATAATTCTCTATCAAATAGAACCACAATAAAAAATTATTTGAGTGATATAATTAACAATGCTTCGTCTGGGTCTGCATTTTATGCAGACTATTTTAATAATATAAAAAGTGCAATCAATAATTTCAATTGCAAAACAACATAAGTAACAGGAGTGATAAAGGGTGAAAAATAAGGAAGAATTGATACAAAAACTTAGTGCGGTTATTAACGCACTTGACAATGTAGAGGTCAAAGGCAGAGTTAATTTAATGAACCTTAGCGGTTGTATTGCATTGCTTGACGAGGTATGTCAGGATATTGTAAATATGGACAATGCTGATGATACTGGCAAGGCAGAAAAACAAACAAGTTTAAAGAGGTGATATAATGGCTTTTTGGGGGAACTCATTTATATTCAACGATATACCGTGTGAAGACTTTGAGTTGATGATATATAACATAGACAACAATACTCAAAGCGCAGGAAAATTCGCTTCAAATGTTGAGGCGGTTGAAGACCAAATCCCCGGTCGCTGGAAACCTTTTTTTTATAATACAAAAATGACTGGAAAACTTTCATTTTCAATTGTATTTGGTGTAAACCAAGAGCGTATTGATGAAGAAAAGTATTTGGATAGATATGAACTTGAAGCCATTGCAAGTTGGTTAACGGGACATAACAAATATCATTGGTTAGAAGTTCAACAGGAAGACCTTGAATACGCTCGGTACAAATGTATAATCACAGAACTCAAGCAGATTGAATATGGAAACTTGCCTTGGGCTTTACAGGCTACAGTTACTTGTGACAGCCCATATGCTTATCTATATCCGCAAGTGTTTGAGTACACCGTAACCAATGAGGAGACAATCCAGTTTTTTAATGAAAGTAGCCACAATGGTTTCTATATGCCTAAAATAGAATTTAGCGTTAATAGCGGAAATCTTAGTGGTGGTTTTTCAATTACAAATTTATCTGATGATGGACGCAAAACAGAGTTCAAGGGAACTACTCAAAACCCAATACCAACGAGCGTAACAAAAGTTGAAGTTGACAATGATACAGGGATAATTACCTCAAATGACGGAACTAATATGTATCCATACTTTAATTTCAAGTTCCTCAGATTATTGCGTGGCAACAACTCCCTTAAAATAACTGGTAGCGGGACATTGAAGATTTTTTGTGAATTTCCTATAAATATGGGAGGTTAATTATGATTGGTGAAAAAGAAATAAAAGTACATACACTCCCTGACATTGAGATGTATGGTGGAGATACAAATGCGTGGGAAATAACAATAATGCAAGATAGCGGAACAACGATGACACCAGCAATGATTTCTGAATGTGAAATAGTATTGAGCTTGATTCCATTTAAGGTTTCGTTCGGCGTAACGAGTGGCTCCGTTGCAATAACCCCCATTTTTACAAAGACTGGGACGCTTGTTATCTCCCCTGTTGACGGCCCCGTATTCCGTTTTGAGTTTAGTGAAAACGACACAAAACGGTTACGCGGTAAGTTTATTTATCAAATAGAAGTGAGACACGAAGATGATATACGATTGTGTCAGGGCAATATGTATATTAAACAAAATATAAACAGATAGGATGTGTTTTTATGACTACAACATATTGGTTAAATTCAATTATGGATACTATGTATAAAGACAATTCAGGTAGCTTTTATATAGGTCTTTCAAGCACTTTGCCAACTGCAAGTGGCACAAATATTACTGAGCCAAGCGGAAATGCTTACCAGAGAGTTCGAATTGGTACTTTGTCCGCAGCAGCAAATGGAGTGGTGAAAAATTCAAATGATATTCAGTTCCCGAAGAGTACAGGTACTTGGTTTGGCTCATCAAACAAAGCAAAATATTGGTTATTATTTGATGGAAATACAGCAGGTGCACACCTACTTTCTTGGGGAGAATTAAGTAAGCAAAGAATAATTGAAGGCGATACCATAGTAACGATAAGCGCAAATTCAATTAGTTTTACACTTACGGATAGCAATAGTTAATATGAGGTGATTTCATATGAAAACAATAATATTTCCTTATGAAGTCCAACCGAAGCAAATTAAATTACCTTATAAAGTCAAACCGAAGCAAATTAAATTGCTTATTGAGGATATTGCTAATAAGTTTAATCTAAGTGTTGATGATGTTCTTTATTTAATCACGAGCACAATCGGAGACGGTGGCTTTATAAGTCAAATTGACATTCTTGGCACTGGGATTAACATCTATCTTAAAAACCAACTCGATACCGATGAGACCGAGACGGTTTTTTTAGATTTGAACAATATTAGTTATAATGGATATAATCTAAAAACTTTAGGACAGATGGATAGCTATGAGCTTGGAGAACTTGATGATTTAACATTCCAAGAATTTGCAAGTTTGGCTTCATCGTGGCTATACATTTCTAATTCCGAAGTTGAGTTGGATATATTAATCGAAGATGAGGTGGTATTTTTAGATTTTGACAATATTTATAATCTAAAAACTTTAGGACAGATGGATAGCTATGAGCTTGGAGAACTTGATGATTTAACATTCCAAGCTCCAAGAGGTAATTCTTGGTAGTGCAGATAGTGAAAATACATCTTGGGACTCTAACACTGGGTTAAGCGTTCCATCAGTTGTGCTGGAAGAAATATCTATCCGTAACATTACAAATTTTGCGAAACCGCTTGATTTATCTGCAAATGTTGAGCTTGAGTCGGTTGATACAAGAGGAACAACTGCTGGTATTATTTCCCTGCCGTCTTATGCACCGTATACAATCCACAAAACGACTCTGTAGATAATTAAAAATTTTATGAATGAATTGGAGGAAAGATATGAGTTATACACCAAACATTAATTTGATGCTTACTCCCGAAGACGATACTACCACCACTTTTAAAGCGTGGCGTACAGGTATCAACGGAGAAAGCAATTCTAATATGACAAAAATTGACACAGCCATTGGCGATTTGGACGATAACTATGAAAGAGTAAACGCAAAGGTATCGGTTATTTCTGATAAATTATTCGGAGAATCTCCTAAGACATGGGCTGATGTTCAGTCAATTGTTCGTAACGGCGCTGCGTCTCAGTACTTTAATATCGGAGACCAGTTTGTAGTCGAAAAATTATCTAATGCTACGGCCTCTAAAGGTACAAGCACGGGTATTAGTGATGTAACAGTAGTTGCAGCTTCGTTTGTTGAAGGCATGGGTGAAACTCATGCAGGCACATATGTATTTGTATATGACGGAAAGTCTTGGCGCAATGATAACGGTAAGGTTGTCGATTTAGATGATTACGGTATTACCGTAACCGGTACGCCTGCTGTCGGAGACAATGTAACAATAACCGAAACCACAAGTCAGCTTAAGTTTGATATTATTGGCATTGACCATGATACTCCCACAAATTCCAACTATACTCACAGTATGACATTACAGCTCCACGACCAGTGGGGTACTGCATTAGTATACGACAGCCCCGAAGCGGCATTTTATATTGATGAGGATACATACCCTAACGGACTTGTAGCAGGGACATATAATTTTACTTGGAATTATGCAACAGGCAGTATGGTAAACGGAACCTATCAGTTCACTCTTACAGAAGCCGTTCCGGTTGGAGGTCAAATCGTTATCGGTACAAATTCAAGCTCTACGGCACTCACCTCTTGTAAGATAAGAACCTATGCAACGGCAGGAAGCACTACTGCTATTGAGAGTAATATTGTGATTACTTCCGGTTCTGATGGTACAAGCCTTGGTACGATTACTTCTACGGGTGTTACAAGCAGTATAAACTGCGCACAGCGTATTATGTGGGGTTCTAACAACTGGAAATTATCAGGTATTCGTCAATGGTTAAATACAGATAGTGCCGCAAACGCTTGGTGGGAAGCTAAAACCGTATTTGACAGACCTACAAATGCAGATAAAGCAGGATTCCTGAGAAATATGGACGCTGCCTTTCTTGATATTATTGGAGAAGTAACTAAAACAACTCAGAAAAGTGTTTCTGATGAATATGGCTTGGAAACAACTACGGAGAAGTTCTTCTTACTTTCAAGGCCAGAAGTATATGCAGGTACAGAACGCAGTCAAGACGGCGCAGACGGAAAGGTATATGCTTATTACGGCGCTGGACGTCCTGATTTGACTGCACCGGGTACGGGAGCGGATACCAACAGAATTAAATACAGAGGCGGTTCCGCACAGTATTGGTGGTTGCGTACTCCTTATTCTGGTTGCGGTAATAATGTTCGTTATGTGAACCCGGCAGGCTACTTGCGCGACTACGGTGCCAGCTACAGTCTCGGCGTCGTCCCCGCTTGCGTAATCGTGTAATAATCTACCCCGACAGGGGTGATTATTATTCAGGCACACAAGGTTTAGTACCCTTTGCGGTTTATAAAGAAAGCAGGATTACCTGTAAAGAATTTAACCCCTTTGCGGTAAAGAATGCAAGATGGGTTGTCCCTATGCGGTAATATATGACAGAAGGTAAAACAATGAGTGTACCGGAAGGACAGAGAAGCAAGGGAAAACTTGCAATAGAAACAGAAACTGAGAAACTTCTGCAATACATTTTTGATGTTACAACAAAGTATTATCTTCCGCCTGAAAAGTCTGATAACGAAAAAGTGATGCGTGACAAGATTACAGAATTTGCGAACGCACGGTGGCTTGCAGACCATATGCGTTCAGAAATACTATCTTGTCTTGCAAACATTCAGACGGCAAACAAAATAAAGATAGAAGATAATATCAGCTTTTATGAGCGCAGAAAATATCAAGCACAGGCAGAGCGTGCGGTCGAAAATGTCCTCACCTCTGCTACATTGATGTATAGCAGAAAATTAATCAAAAGCAAAAGAGTCAAGTATATCGGTATACAAATCGGACACATTAAAGCGATGATACAAAATTGGCGCAAGTCCGATAAGTCTCGGTATACAAAAACAAACAAGAATTAGTTTATATGGGGTAGTCGTTGTATGAAGTTCCGCGCCGTTGTGGTAGCCTTCAGGGTTGCGTACTCCTAATTCTGGTAACGGTAATAATGTTCGTAATGTTAACCCGACAGGCAACTTGAACAACAACAATGCCAACAACAGTAACGGCGTCGCCCCCGATTGGGTGGTATTAGTAAGTAGTAGCACATAATGTGACCAACCTGAATACCCACGCAAGGAACGACTATCCCTGCCGTAAAAGGTGAAACAGGTATGCTGATGCAGTCTACTCAACCAACGGTAGTAGGTACTGCTATACACGGCATACAAATTTATTATTATCAGAAAGAGGTGCCAAATGAACACTATGATTGCGCCTGATGTCCGTGAGACGGTCTGTGATTTTGAAAATTTATATAACGCCATGAATGTTTGTAAAAAGAGCGTTATGTGGAAAGACAGTGTTGCAGGCTGGACAAAGAACGGAATAATCAATTGTGCCAGACTTGAAGAACAGTTAAAGAACGGTACTTATAATATAGATGAGTATTCGCGATTTATAATCTATGAACCGAAGAAACGGGATATTGTAAGTACGCGCTTCAAGGACAGTGTTTTCCAAAGAAGTCTTTGTGACAATTATCTGACAGAACAAATCACGAAATCTTTTATTTATGATAACGGGGCTTGTCTTACAGGCAAAGGAACAGAATTTGCCAGAGGTAGATTAGTTGCTCATATACAAAAGTTTTATCGCAAGCACGGTCGTAATGGCTATGTTTTAAAATGTGACATAACAAACTTCTTTGGCTCTACACCTCATAGTGTTGTTAAGGAAAAGATGAGAAAATTATGTGACGATGATTGGGCTTACAGTGAGGTTTGTCGAATCATTGACAGTTTCGGCACCAAAGATAATCCGGAGGTCGGTATGGGATTGGGGTCGCAGGCGACGCAGCTTTGTCAGCTTGCCGTTCTTAACGATATCGACCACGGAATAAAGGAACATAAACGAATCAAACACTATGTCCGATATATGGACGACCTTATACTTTTACATGAAAACAAAGATACTTTGAAGGACTGCCTGCAATATATACGAGATGAGCTTGAGAAAATGGGCTTGCAGCTTAGTGCGAAGAAAACCCAAATATTTCCTATCACGCAGGCGATACACTTTCTTGGATATTCTTTTAGGCTTGCAGAAACCGGTAAGGTTGTAAAGAAGGTGTTGCCTAATAAGTTCTCTCACGAACGCCATAAGCTCAAACGTATGAAGGGATTGGTTGAAGACGGCAAACTCACTCGTGATAAAATGGACAAGTGCTTTGAATCGTGGTTGGCACACGCTACGGCAGAACCGTCTGACCGCAGGAAAGGTTCTCCTTTTCTTTGCAGAACAGATGATTATCATAGAATTGAAAATATGAAACGATTTTATAAATCTTTATGGGAGGTTTAGCATGAAGTACATTTCACTTAATGACCAGCTTATTAAAGAGCGTCAGAAAAATGCTGCGCTCAGTGCTGAGGCGAGAAAGAACGCAGCTGATATTGATTATATTGCGATGATGTGCGATGTGGAGTTAGAGTCGGATGAAGACAATATAAACGCGCAGATTGAGGAGGATTAAAATATATGGAACACAGTGCAAAGTTTGAAAAGGTAAAAGGCTATTATGACAGCGGACTCTGGAATGAAACGCGGGTCAGAAATGCGGTAATTAAAGGATGGATTACCGAGGAAGAATACGAAGAAATAACCGGCAATGCTTATGCTGAATAATTGGAGGGATATTATGGCATTTAGTGTTTACTATTACAATGATGAACCTAACGCACCGCACCGTACATTCTTGTGTGATGCAAGAACTGATATAGATTCTCTTCCGACGCAAACTGTAACAACCGATATGTTTCGTAATGGCACCCCAACGGGTTCCACGGCATTGGTGGCAGAAGATGCATCTGTCTGGATTTTAAATAATGCGGGCGTTTGGACTGAATTATAAGGAGGCGATTGTATGTTTGATTTTTTTCTTACATATGCAACCGCTGTAAAAAAGGCAAAGGCGTATGCAGACCAGATTACTTCTTCGTCTGCGGTTAGATACAAAGGGACAGTAAATTATTTTTCTGATTTACCTGCCAGTGCCGAGGTCGGAGATATGTACAGCGTTAAGTATTCGGGTACATCAGGCACGAGTCCCGACGGACGCAGATATGTTTGGGGCGAATATCAGGGTACGAATCAGTGGCTTTTATATCCGGAAGTTCTGGATGTCAAAACAGCAGACGGTACTTCTCTTGTATTAAATGGCGTTGCGGTTATCCCGGATGAAAATATAAATTCGGCTGAAGGCGCACACAATTTAAGATATTATAATAATACATTGCAGTATTATGATGGTAGCAAGTGGGTTACGCTTTCTCTTGCGAATTTATTGTTATAATTTAAATACGAAATACCGCCGGTGAGTTTGTCTCATTCGGCGGTTTTATCATGAGGGGCGACATATTTGGAAAAGAAATTTAAAAAATCTAAAAGCAAGGTTTCCGGTCTGATATGTCATATGAAAAAATCAATTAAAAGAGTTTCCAAAAAGCGCGACAAAGAGTATTCTAAAAGATTGCTCAACAGAATTATAAATCATTCCATGTTAATGATGTGGGCTTCGTATGTGCTTGCATGGTTTGGCAAGGTAGAGATAGCCGAAACATTATCCAAAACAATTGCGACATCTGTGATTGCTGTTGTTGTTGGATATCTCGCAAAATCCGTTGTCGAAAATATAAGCAAGCATACGGACACTTTTGGTAAGAACATTGATATGGTTGATTCAGAAAATATGATTTATCAGAACCGGGAAGATGATATAAATACATATCGTGATTGTTAACGAGGAGGTAATGAGTATGGCTAACATTAATTTAGATAACACACCCGATACTTGGGCTAAAGAAGCGGTTGACTGGGCGGTTAAAAACAACATCTTACACGGTGATGAGAACGGTAATTACAAATTACACGAAAACTGCACAAGACAGGAAATGCTTGTATTTATTGATAGATTATATAAGCTGATTAAATAATCCTGTCATTAGAGGAAGGTGACTTATATGAATTTGATAAAGAGTATTATGACAAACAATCCTTGCTATACTTCTGGTCGCAAAATATCCGTAAAGGGATTGATGCTTCATAGTGTTGGGTGTCCACAGCCATCTGCACAGGCTTTTATACGAAACTGGGATAAATCTACATATAAAAGTGCTTGTGTACACGGATTTATAGATGCCAACACTGGAGATGTTTATCAGACATTGCCGTGGAACCACAGGGGGTGGCACGGTGGCGGTTCTTCAAACAATACTCATATTGGCGTAGAAATGTGTGAGCCTTCTTGTATCAAATATACAGGAGGGTCTTCTTTTACTTGTTCAGACGCAAAAACGGCACGAGCTTGTGTTGACAGAACATACAAATCTGCTGTGGAATTATTTGCATTTCTTTGCAAAGAGTTTGGATTAAACCCACTTGCTGACGGAGTAATTGTGTCACACAAAGAAGGTCACGCCAGAGGTATTGCGACTAATCACGGAGACCCAGAGCATCTTTGGAATGGATTAAATACAGGATACACCATGGATAAATTTAGAAATGATGTTTATACCGCTATGGGAAACAAGGTTTTGTATAATGAGCACGATGAAAGTTATATTGGAACCATCACTGCAAGTAAGCTCAACATTAGGAAACAACCCTCTGCATCTTCAGACATAATAGGTCAGCACCAATTTGGCGACACTATAGATATTTGTGCTAAAACTGATAATGGTTGGTATAAAGTTATTTACCCAAATATAGGTGCTGGATATGTGTGTGCAGACTATGTATCTGTGAAGCCCAAAAATGCCCCTCAGAGTAATGATAAGGCAGAGGTAATAAAAGATAACACCCCAGACAGTTGGGCTGTTGAGGCGATAGATAACGCCGTAAAAAATGGTATCCTGTGCGGTGACGACAATGGCGATTACAAATTACATAATATTTGTACAAGACAGGAGATTGTTGTATTCCTATATAGACTGTATAAAAAACTTAAATAAGGAGCGAACGATATATGATTACGGTATTTAATTACATTATTGAACATTGGGAAGAAATCATTTGTGTTATTGCTATGGTATGTGTTGTTGCTGTAACACTCAAGGAATTCTTCTCATTACCAAAAGCAGAACAGATTAACCAGATAAAAGGTTGGCTTCTTGCCGCAGTCACATTGGCAGAAAAAGAATATGGCGGCGGTACTGGTAGAATTAAATTGTCTGCTGTTTACAATGAATTTGTAGATAAATTTCCTTGGATTGCAAGAGCACTTACATTCAGTAAGTTCAGTGAATATGTAGATGAAGCATTGATAGAGATGAGAAAGCTCTTGTCTGATAATAATGCTGTTGCAGACTATGTTGAAAACAAGGACAATGAAATTATTATTGTTGAAGAAAAGGAAGTAAAAAACGAAATTGAGATTGATAAGGAGGGATAAACTATGACTGAAAACGAGCGCACAATGCTTATAGAAACGGAACAAAGGTCAAAGTCTAACTCTCACAGAATTGATAGTATTGAGGAAGATATAAAAGAGATGAAAGAGGAAAATAAGGCTATATACCGAATTGCAACATCTGTTGAGGTAATGGCTGAAAAACTCGGCAACATCGAAGAAAAAGTTGATGAAACCAAGCGCAAAGTTGACGAAACTGCCAAGGCTCAGCGAGCTACTGAAGACAGATTTCTACAAAGAGTTGCTGAAATTGAAAATGCCCCAGCAGTACAGACCGCAAAGAATATCAACGAAATTAAAGTCAAGGTAATCACAGCGATTATTACATTTTTGGTAACTGGTATTCTTGGTTCTATAATATACTTTGCGAAATAAAAAATGAAAAGCAATCCGACCTTGTGTCGCTTATCGACGAACGATAACACGACGCTTCACAGTTCTGCGAACTGTTACTTTAACTGTCACTTTGGCTTTAGCCATCATAACCCCTCCCTTCAATATACCACTCTGCTTAGCAGAAAATATTGAAAGGAATATAAATCATCGGATTGCTTTCCAACATATATTATAACAGAAAAGTTTTATGGGTGTAAAACATTTGACAAACTTATTGTTTCTGAATATAATATTAGTAGAGGTTTTATCGATAATAATATTGATAGAAGATTTTGATTCGCTACCAAAATGAACCTTACAGCGCTTAAAGTTTAAAAACAGCAAAAAATGTATTGACTTTTATATGAAAATATGTTATAATATATATGTTGTACTTGTTAGTAAGCACAGTACCTAAGATTCAGGCATATCATAAGTCCTGCGGAGGGAAGATACAATATTGCGAAATGTATTAGCCCGCCGATTAGGTGGGTTTTTATATTGGGAGGAAAAAATGAGTAGCATACGAAAGACATATGGCATAGAATCTCTATACGAATGTTTGCCAAAATTTGGGGTATTGCTTGTTACCTTAATTATTGGGTTGGCGTGCGGTTATAAAGATTCTTATGCTTCTTTTTATTTAACAGTAATGGTTCAATCTCTTGCAAATAGTTATGATTCAGCATCATATTTAAAAGGATATGATATACATATTACTGTGGGCTATGTTCTCGTGTTTATATTTTCGGTAATTGCATTTACGATAGCAGTTTTACATTTTACTGCTTTTGGGAAAATGTGTGATAACAAGATTTTCGTTATTATAATTGGTATAATACTTAGTGCTCCATTGGTGATTTCTTGTGTTCAAGCATATTTATTAATAAAAAACAAACAATATTGAAATAGGAGGATGGTGACATTATGTTGAAATTTATTATATTATGGATAGCAGGACTGATTTTGATATCTATAGTTGTAGCTGAGCTCTTATCTCAATTTGTTTTAAAATTCCATTGTAAAAAAACAACATTGGATTTGTCTATTGATGATGACATTGATAAAAATTTTGGTAATATGAGAATAGAAAATTATACATTTGCCCCCATGTCATCTTTACAAAAAAGGGGGTCTTGGCGTATTGCTCAAGACCAAGTATTATGTTATGATGATTACAAGAGTCTTGAAGCGGAAGAGTACAGAAAGTATTTAAAGTGAGGATTTAGATGAATCAAGTAGATATATTGAGAGAATTAAACTCAGAAAAAAACCTAAAGAAATTAAGCGAGCTTGGCGAACTTCATATTCTCACTAAACATTATTTATTGCTTGCTGAAGAATTATCTGAAGATGGAATTTCTTTTTTGCAACCACTAAAGGAACACCGTGATGCGTATGACCATTTTATGCGAATATTTGCTTTACCGCACAGAAATGAGCAGGAGTTTGGCAAAAATTTTGATGTAGTCAAGTATATTGAAGAAAACGTAAGCAAGGCTTACGGGCATGAATATCGTGCTTTTTTTGATACTGCTGATTGGTTGACATTTATATGTCGTAAATATATACGACAAGCCTTAAGTTATCATTCAATTAAAAAACGATATGAAAATGATTATAAAGATTATAACGATATAAAGTCGATTATAAATGATATCCCCTATAAAATAGCTAAATATAGGGAGCAGAAAGATATTAGTGATAACAATGTAATTAAGGAAGTGTATAAATATAAAGATACATTAGAAGAGTTGTTAAAGATATATAAGCGTATTAAGGATATGTAAAGAGAGCCAATCTGTCAGAGTCAGACGGCTCACTTTTTTTCTGTCGGAATAGAGACTTTAAACCTTCATCAAGTGCAGATGTAAACTGCTAAAAAACAAATAAAGGGACTTCTGTTTTTACACAGACAGTCCCAAAATTTTTGCCGAGTGAGGCGGCTGTTTTTATTTATGAAAGAATAGTTTTATATAAACAAAAAAAGACAGACCAGTTGATTAAACCAGTCTGCCTTTATTTTTTGCTTCATACTTGTATTATGAGCTTTAGTCATTTTTAGTAAATTTTTAGTAAAGTAATGATTAAAATTTTTAAAATCACAACATATTGTTTGATTATGCTGATATAGCATACTACATATTGCGTTTTATTTCTCTATCGGCTTCATTGTCGGGAAGAGCAGCACATCTCTTATCGAGTACGAATCGGTGAGGAGCATTACGAGTCTATCGATGCCGATGCCGAGTCCGCCTGTGGGAGGCATACCGTACTCGAGGGCGTTGATATAGTCGGTGTCCATCATATTGGCTTCTTCGTCGCCCTTTTCGCGTGCTTCAACCTGCTTTTCAAAGCGGTATTTCTGGTCTATCGGGTCGTTAAGCTCGGAGAACGCGTTGCCGTATTCTCTGCCCATAATAAAGAACTCAAAGCGTTCTGTCAGGCGCGGGTCAGACGGCTTTCTCTTAGCGAGGGGCGATACCTCAACGGGATAGTCGATTACAAATGTCGGCTGAACAAGCTTGTCCTCAACGAGTTCCTCAAACGCGAGGCTGATGCATTCGCCTCTTACGGGCTCGCCTTCAAGCTCGATGCCTGCATTTTTGAGTGCGGCTCTTGCTTCGTCGTCAGTTTCGATTGTGTTAAAGTCAATGCCGCCGTACTTTTTGACAGCGTCAATCATTGAAATTCTCTCCCAGCCCTTGCCGAGATGCAGCTCCGTACCCTGATATGTCACATCTGTTGTGCCGAGAACTTTTTCGCACACATAGCCTATCATATCCTCGGTAATGTCCATCATACCGTGGTAATCTGTAAACGCCTCGTAAAGCTCGATAGTTGTAAATTCGGGGTTATGCTTTATATCCATACCCTCGTTGCGGAATATTCTGCCTATCTCGTAAACCTTTTCAAGTCCGCCGACGATAAGCCTTTTGAGGTGCAATTCCGTCGCAATTCTCAAATACATATCAATATCGAGAGTATTGTGATGCGTGATAAAAGGTCTTGCAGCCGCTCCGCCGGGGATAGTGTTCAGGATAGGAGTTTCAACCTCAATATATCCCTTGGCGTCGAGGAAGTCTCGGATATATTTGATAATTTTGCTTCGGATTATAAATGTCTTTTTAACATCGGGGTTTACGATAAGGTCAACATATCTCTGGCGGTAACGAAGCTCCTGATCGCGCAGTCCGTGAAACTTTTCGGGCAGGGGCTGCAGTGATTTAGCCAAAAGTGTTATGCTGTCGGCGTGGATAGAAGTCTCGCCTGTTTTGGTCTTGAACACCTTGCCGCGTATGCCGACAATATCGCCGATGTCAAACTTTTTGAAGTCCTTATAAGGCTCTTCGCCCACGCAGTCGCGCGCAACATAGGACTGTATCTGACCTTCTCTGTCCTGAATATGGCAAAACGAAGCCTTGCCCATAATGCGCTTTGACATAAGTCTGCCTGCGACTGAAACCTCTTTATCCTCGTATTCTTCGTAGTTTTCCAAAATTCCTGCGCTTGTCGCATCCCTGTCGTACTTCATAATCTGAAACGGGTCACGGCCGCTCTCCTGAAGGTCTTTAAGTTTATCTCTGCGGATTTTTAAAATTTCGTTCAAATCCTGCTGAATATTTTTATTTTCTTCACTCATCTGATGTTCCTCCCAAGTACATACTTCCATAATTATACATCAAATAGCGATGTGTTGTCAATAGGTATAAATTTGATTTTAACGGACAAAATACAAGCAAAAGGAGAAATATTATGAACTACTTAAATGCTTTTTGGGTTGGCGGACTTATTTGCGCCATCGGACAGATTTTAATTGACAAAACAAAGCTCACGCCTGCGAGAATTCTTGTTTCGTTTGTGTGCATCGGGGCGTTTTTGTCGCTTGTCGGGGTTTATAAGCCGTTTGTTGAATACGCAGGGGCAGGTGCGTCTGTGCCTATACTCGGGTTTGGACATTCGCTGTTTCAGGGCATTGTAAAGTCGATAGAAGAAGACGGTTTTATCGGAATTTTAAAAGGCGGTCTCGCCGCGGTGTCGGCAGGTCTGACGGCGGTGATACTGTTTGGATTTTTGGCAGGGCTGATTTTTAAGCCAAAGACAAAATAAAAAACGGGCAAATAGCAATTTGTCCGTTTAATTATTATTCTATCAATCGCTCAAGTCCGAATCGAGAATTACATCGAATTTATAATCGGGGTACTTCATTTGCATTTCCGCGACGATTTCAGAGCGTACCTGTTCGGCGTTTTCCTTAAAGTCCACGATAATATCAAACATAACCCTTTTATGCTCCCTGTCGCCGTAAAATCCGTGCGTTTGGAGAATTTCGGGGCGCTGTGCCTCGATTTTTGCAAGTGTTTTCTTCATCTCGGCAAATTCGTCCTCGGAGTTATTTGTCGCATAGATGCCGACAGTTAAGACAACGCCGTACTTTATGTATATTTCCTCGGCAATACGCCTTGTGAGTATGTGTATTGCACGCGCGGACATATCGTCGGGCAGTTCTATATGGATAGAGCCTATTATCTGCGTCGGGCCGTAGTTGTGCAGCGAAATGTCGTAAACTCCGCGCACGCCGTCAAACTGCATAACCCTTTCTTTAATATCTTTTACGAGGTCGCCGTCAGCACGCGAGCCTATGATAGACGAAAGCGTATCAGCGAGAATCTCAAGCCCTGATTTGATGATAAAGAGCGAGATTATTGCGCCCAGGATGCCTTCAAGCCCTACGCCAAACGCCATATTGATAATCGCCGCAACGAATGTTGCAATCGAAATCACCGCGTCAAAAAATGCGTCTGTTCCCGATGCTATAAGAGAGCCTGAGTTAAGCTCCTCGCCCTTCTTTTTTACATATTTGCCGCAAAAGAACTTTGCAACTACCGCTCCTGCGACAACAACAAGCGACGCGGCGGTGTAATACACGGGCTCGGGATGGAATATATTTACGATTGATTCCTTAAGAGAGCTGATACCTGCAAAAAGCATAATGACGGCGATAAGAACGCTTGTGAGGTACTCTATTCTGCCGTGACCGTATGGGTGCTTTTTGTCGGGCTTTCTGCCTGCGAGCTTTGTGCCGATTATCGTTATGACCGATGAAAGCGCGTCTGACAGGTTGTTTACGGCGTCAAGAATTATGGCGATGGAGTTTGCCAAAAGCCCCACTATCATTTTAAAAATCACGAGAACGATATTAACTGCGATGCCGATAAGACTTGTGCGGATAATTTTTTTATTTCTGCTCATAACAATACCCTCAACTGCACTTCGAGTATGCTTCTCTGACCGCTATTGCGAGCTGGTCCGCGCACGAAGTAGGTTTAAAGCCGCAGGTATTGCCGCGCAGCTTTGATTCTATCTGTTCAACGGTCATACCGTCGACAAGCTTTGATATTGCCTTGAGATTGCCGTTGCATCCGCCTGTAAAATTTATGTTTGACACAACATCTCCGTCAATATCAAAATCTATCTGCATTGAGCAGACGCCTTTTGTTTTATAGGAATACTTCATCTTTTGCATCTCCTTTAACGGACAAAAATAATTACTCAAATTATAACACTCCCCTCTGTTTTTTGTCAAGGAATATAAATTAAAATTATGAATACAATATTATATGAAAGGAAGTGTAAAGTCGTGAAAAAATGGATTGTTCCGGCTATATTTATTATTTTGCCTCTTGTTTTGGGGTTTGCGGTATCGGTGCCGATTGATATTAAAGAGATATACGCACCTCTTGCAAAGCCGCCTTTATCGCCGCCGCCCACTCTGTTCCCTATCGTATGGACAGTACTTTATCTTTTGATGGGTATTGGCTCGTACCTTGCGTATAAGTCCGCTCCCGACAGGGGCATAAGACCTGCCGAAATTTTAAAGCCGTACATCATTCAGCTTATATTTAACCTCTTGTGGACGCCTGTGTTCTTCGGCTCGCAGATGTTTTTGACAGGCTCCGTTATAAGCGTTTTGATAATAGTATTCCTTATATGGACAATGGCGTCGTTTGCGCGCGTCAATAAAACCGCGGCGTATCTGCAAATCCCGTATCTTATATGGTCGGTGTTTGCGTCTTATCTGAGCTTTGGCATATACTTTTTAAACAGATGACATATTTCTGATGCGGTTTACCGCCTTACGCGCGAGCCAATAGGCGTTTTGGTCGTCTGCAAGCTTTTTAAGCCACAGCTTTTTATCGGAAATCACGCCCAGTTCGGCAAGCTCCCAAACAATGTCGTTTACGCTTACAAGCTCGGTCATTTCTATCATCTCCTTAAATCTTTCCCACTGCTCCGCGCTGTTTACGAACGGTGCGGGGCAAATTTTATTCCACACATCGTAGTGTCGGATAACATTTTGGGGCGGAATATCATACTTTTTCATAAGCTCCCTGACGAGGTTTGCCGCGTTTTTGACTGTTTCTTCCTTAAAGTACCAGCCGCCGTCTGCGGCAGGTCTGCCGCCTCCGTTTTTGTTGCGCGAGCACAGCTCGACCGAAATCGAATTGGCGTTGCGACATTCGGGGTGCTTATAGATTTTTGTACCGCCCACCGCCCACGCGGTGTCAAAGTCAGGAACGCTCTGCCAGACTTCGTTTTCGTCAACAAAGTAGTGCGCCGAGGCGGACACGGCATTATTTGCGTAGTAATCAACATTATTTTTTGCCGTGTCGCCGTTTCCTGCCGTATAGTGAATGACGATATATTTTATTTTGTCCGTGCGGCCTTTGCGGTAGTTTGCCTTGTTGCACTCTTTAAACATCTTTGCCGCCTTTCTTTAAAAGCTCAATAGCGTTTTCAACAGCAGGCGAGGTTATGCCCATTAAAGCGGCGTTTTCGACTATCGAGATAAGCTCGTTTGCCATAAAGCCCACGATGACCGCCGTTCTTATAAAGTGCGTGCCGAGGTACAAATCGAGCATATTGCCGATAACGACAAAAAGAAGTATCTCGATTTTGCGGCACAGACCGCGAAAGCTTTCCTTAGAGCTGAGCGCGCCGTTTTCGGTCTTACTGCTTTTTTTGAACACCGCCGCGAGGATAACCCCCGAAATAAAGTCAACGCCGATAAACGCCAAAAGCGTTATGAGGTCGCTGCTCCAACCTCCGAAAAGGAACGCCGCCGCTCCGCCGAGCGCGCCTGCCAAAGTGCAAATAATGTCCTTAAAATTCATCGTAACCTTCCTCTTCCTCAAGTCCGTCTGCAAAGCCGCGCTCCGTGACTTCCGTATAGTCATATTCGCCTTCGCCTGCATCAAGCGCGGGCGTTTCGTACCATTCGTCTTCATCTGCGCCCTCCGCAAGATATACCCTTGTTCCAAAGGTCTCGCCGTTTGTCAGCAAAAAGCCGTTTTCGGCATAAAGTGCGGTGTAATCGCCTGTTTTTGTTTTTATCATTTCGGCATTCCCCCCTTAAATCACAACAGTCCAGTTTTTAGCTGTCATTGCCGCAATATCGTCTTCCGTAAGCTCCTTTGCGCCACGCGTACCCGTCAGCGTGAGCGTCCTTGCCGCTTGTGCTTCGGGAATTGATGCAAGCGTATCAAGAAGCGCGTCATACGACAGAGCGCACCTTATTATTTGTATTGATGACGGCACTTTATTCTCTGTCGAAAATATAAGCTCCGCAAGCGAATAAAGCTCTGAAAACACAACTCCTTCCGTCATAGAAGTCGTGTCCATATGAAACCGCTTTAGAGATGTCAATCCCGAAAGTTCAAAAGCTCTTGAAATATTTGATGTATCAATATCAAGTTCTTCCAGAGAGGCGCATGACTGAAAAGTTTTGTTGTATGCTCTTGTTATTTTTTCGCTGTTTTGCACTTCAATTTTGTGCAGACCCGAATTGTAGAAAGCGTATGAAAAAACAACAGTACTTACAAGCTTTATTACCGGCATAGCGAGAAGCTTAGGACAGTCTTTACAGAAATAGTCAAACGCCATTCCTAATGCTGCGCTTGTATCAAGCTCAAGAATTGCAATAATATTTGGAAGTCCGTTGCATAATTCAGTGACCTTTGTAATCCTGTTAGGACCTGCAACCCTTATGTAACGCAGGCTGTGAAGTCTTTTGTACGGATTGGAGCTGTCGCTGAGATATATTTTTTGACATCTCGGCAACCTGCCCCACCATTCAACAACCTTCCACGACATAAAAGACAGTGTTGATCCTTTGCTGTGCGCGTCAATATAAAAATTTGTAATATTTCCGCTTCCGTTAATGCGTATCATAATCTGCCTTGTACCATCGTCAAGCTCTGAATAAGCGTCTTGATACATAATCTCATTTTCATATCTCACGCCGTTTGTAACAGTCTGTGCCGAACCCTCATCGGCTACAAACACGCCGTCAACCGATGTACCTGTTTCAACGGTGCAGTCACAGCCTGTCATATAAAACGCTATAAGCTCACTTGAGTCTGAAATATGCATGAGCATATATATTTCGTTGTCTTCAGGCTCGGGCATTTTCAGCCACTTTGGATTTCTTGTCGCACGATAGACCGCGTCAGGTGACGAATATGTATCCTCCTCATAGTTAAATGTTCTGCCTGACGGCAACGATATTTTGTCGCCGTTTTTAAAAGTCAAGCCGCACGCGTTGCCGTCGCCCTTTAACACCATACCGCTTGCTCCTTCAAGTTTTCCCATATATAACGCCCCCTCTCTTATTTGTAAAGGTATCTGAAAAGTGCCTGCTTTTCAGCGAGAGTAATGCTGTCTGCAAGCTCTCTGTCCTGCTTTTTCTGCCAAAGCTCGTAATCCGTATATTTGCCCTGTTCTTCGATTTCCTTGAGTTCGCGTTGCGCCTGTCTGTTCTGCGCCGCGTTTTGCGCCTCATAGCTCGGAGTACCTGCGGGAACGCCCAAAATCTTGCTGTCGCCCTCCGTTACATAGCCGAGTGCCTTTGTCCTGTTTATAGCCGCCTGCAGGCTTTCGGCGTCTTTTTCCTGCGCCTGCGAAATATATTCCGCGTGATTTTGCGCATTAAGCTTTTCGGCGTCTGTATTTGCGCGGAATCCGTAAACATCGCTTTCCGAAAGCTCGCGTGCCGCGTCAATGACATCACGGAGCCTTGAATTTTCGTCAAGATAACGCTTGTAGTGCGCGTTTTCAAATTCGGGCATCAGCCTTTTTGCGCCCTGCGACGCGTAATACGACGCAAGCGAATCCGAAATCAGTCCGCGCGAGCCCATATCCGCCTTTGCCGATTTCATAAAGTCGTCAAAAGCGTTTTGGTAGTTTGTGTCACGCTCGGGGTCGTAGCCCTCGTATTTGCGCGTGCTGAGCCTGTCGAGCGCGTTTTGCTCCGTTGATTCGTAGTTGTTTTCGTACTTCGGCGAGCGTATGGAATTAAGATAGCTCGTCTTGCCGTAAATCTTGTCGCCTATTTTGACAAGATTTTCGCCGTCAAGGTTGTACGCCTTACCGTTTAATGTCATCTGCCCCGTTTTGTCGTTGTAGCCGACATAATCCGTGCCGCCGAGGTAGTTGCGCACACCTTTAAATCCCTTGCCTGCGCCGAGACCGTTTTTGGCGAGTGCCGAATACACATCGTTTGCCGATTGGGCGTAGTATCTGCCGTCGTTTTTAAGCGTAAAGCCGTCTGAACCGAGATTTACGCTTTTTCCGCCGTTTGACACGACAACGCCGCCCGAATCCGGATCGTACGACACATCGTAGCCGAGCTTTTCCAGCGTGTCTCTTACTTTTACTGCCATATTTTTAAAACCCCCTTTTTATATTTTGATCTATCTGAAATTTACAGGGTAATCAACTCCGTTTATTGTCACATACGCGCTGTACGGAGTTGCAGTCACAAAGCTGTTGCCCACGCTGTCAACAACGCCCGAAAGCGTCGAAAGTGCGATTTTGTCCGCTATAATCCTGAGCGTTGCAAAGCCCTGCGCGTCTTTGTGCGCCTTTATCCTGACATGCTTTGAATCGTCGTTTCCGCCGTCGTAGAACCTGATTTCCTTGTCGTCGGTATCACCTATCCCAAGATAGAGGTTGTCCCCGATGTACGCGTCTTCCTCCGTTGATATATCGCCCGAAAACACCGCGTCACCGTCTGACGAAAGCGTGAGGCTTGTCCTGCCGTGCCTGTTTTTTAACAGGAACTTGAAGGTTCCGTCGTCCTCGCCTATCTCAAGGCGCGTCGTGCCGTTTGCATCTTTCATCACAAGCTTTGCGCCGTCGATTGAGGTACAGCCGTTTTCCGAAGAAATCTTTGTCTTGTCCGTCGTCAGCGACTTTATGTTTTTGCTGTCGAGCGATGTAAACATCACCCCCAGCGAGCGGTACAGCCTGATGAGGGCTGTTTCCACTTCTTCGAGAGTCTCCGCTCTCGCGTCTTCTATCAAAAAATCTGCCATTTTTTCTCCCTTCCGCCGCTTTTAGGCGGTTAATAATAACGCATTTAATCTAATATCTCACATCTAATGTCCCTACACACCCACCGTTTGATAGTCGTATCAATCAAAACCGCCACGCGGTTTTGCACATTAATTATTCATTATTCATTTTTCATTATTCACTATTCAGCGGTTTGTGCATAGTGAGGTGGCTTCTACGCCGAGCGGAATTTAACTTCAACCGCATAAACCTTGCACTTTCCCTCGCCCGAAAGCCGCAGCTTAAATGTATCGTTTGCGTGGAAAAACGACGGGTGCAGGCGTATTTGTGCAAATGTCCGCCCTCCCGTAAAGGTCTCCTGTGCCGTTTCGCCGCGGTCGTTTATGCAGGTTACGGTCATTTCGCCGTCGATGTCCGCGATAACATTTACACGGCTGATGTTTTCGCGCTCTGCGGGTGCGATGCGCCACACCTTGCTATCCCAGCTCCATTCGGGGCAGGTCTCGGCCTGCCAAAGCGTATAAATGCCGTTCTCCGTCGCAGCGTACAGTACATCGCCCATTTTGGCAAAGCCTACGAACTTTTGCGTATCCTCGCAGAACCACTCGCCTGTGTCGATGTTCAAAACGCAGTTAATAAACGAGCCGCCAATCTGCGGAAGGCAAATAATATACCTCCGCCCGTCTGTGCCTGCGACGGCTTCCGAAAGCCTTGTGCGGTCGAGGTTTTGAATGTATTTTTCGATTTTGCCCGAGATGACCTTTGGTGCAGCGCCGCCCGAATAAATGCAAACGCCTTTGCCCGAAAGCCATATAAGGCTGCGGTCTGAACACACCGTTTTGCCGGCGATACAGCCGATAGATTCCGACACTGTTATCATCTTGTATGTGTCGGGCGTGTTGCCGTAAAGCTCGGAGACGGAGTGACCTTTGAGGTACACGATATGGTCGGCGTAAGCGGCTATTGCCTCGCCGTTTTCGCCGTCTTGCGTGATTATATTTTCGTCAAGTCCGTCAGCTATGTCAAACCACACATCAGAATCCATTATGCCGCCGAGGTACAGCTTGTCTGTCTGCGTGTACGCGGCACAAATCCTGCCGTTTATAGTTTCTATCATATCGGCGGCGGGCATCACCGTTTTGTTCCCCGATGTGACCGTGCCGTTTGTGAGCCGCGCCCAGTAGCTTTTTGTTTTTTCGATACCGCTGACCTGATAGACCTTGCCCGTGACGAGTATTGTCTTGTCTATGAATTTGAGCATATCGTAGCGCCCTGTCGGGCTTTCGTCAACCTGACAAATCGTCACCCAGCCGCTATCGTAATACTTCCAGTAGCACGAGCCGCTTTGCTTTATCACCGCCGAAATATACTTGCCCTCAAAAACGCCGATAAACTGAACTTCGCCGTCTGCGCTTGCAAAAACCGTCCGTTCTTCGCACGGCGAAAGCGCGCCGTTTGCTACCGCTGATATATTTTGCATCAGGGGCGATTCGGAAGGCGACAGCCCAAACTCTGATACTGCGGTGTTGAGGCCGCCGAACGAGCTTATCAGCTTTTCTGTTTTTGTCTTTAAATTACCGAGGTATGCTTTCATAGATATAACCATTCCTTTCCGGTGTACAAAAGAAAAAGACTAAATCAAAATGCAGCGCATTTTGTACCGCACCTATTCACTATTACCTTTTCCTTATTGCCTGTCTGAATTTATTCAGACATTCACCCCCTACTTATAAAGCTCATTTTTCAGATACTCCGCAAGAGTTGTGTCCATACGCCCGTGGTAGCCGCAATGCGGACAGCGCGCGATTTTGTTTTCCGTGTAGCCCGTATCGCGCAGGGCAACTCTTTCGCACCGCGGACAAACGGGATTGTTTTTTGCTTTTTCAATGTCAAGTCCTTTTAAATATTCGTGCTTTAAAATCCGCCTGTAAACCGTAGGCGGCAAATAAATTGCAGGCATTTTCTCACTCCCTTTTTACTGCCTTTTGACCGTTTGAACCCTTTCGGGCTTCATATCCTCAAGCTCTGTTTTTGTAAATACGCCCCTTCGCACCTTTCTGACGGGCGCGGGGCAGGGCCGCGACATAAGCGCGTACCGCAGAGCCTCGGGCGCGTGCGTCAGCTCGTGCGGCTCGTCCGCCGCGTCGCCGGGGACATTTTTGTCGTAGCACAGAGCCGTCAGACCTTTTATGAGGTTTACGCAGGTCTCAAAAATCATAAACTTGCCGCTTTTGAGGTATTCCTTTACAACTCTCCAGCCTGCAATGCGCCTGTTGTCTGCGCGCGTAAGCGAACACAGTCCGCTTTTTGCCATAATCTCTATGCCCGAAAACCCCGTGTCCTGCCGCCTGTTGTAAAGGTCGGGCGAAGCGGCGGTATAGGTTATTCTCTCGTTTTGCGAAAGCCCCACTATAACCTCCGCCGCTTCGGAAAGCGTTTTGTTTTTTTCGTGGTATTCGCGGTAGACATATACTGTACCCTCCGGCGATACCGCCAGCCACAGACACGCCGTCATATCAAGACCGTAGTCAAGACCGCAAAACCTTTTCCACGAAGAAGGTATCGCGAACGGCGCGCAGATGTGCGTTGCTCTGTCAAATTCCGTAAAGAACTGCCCCTCAAATATATTCCAGTCGCCGTACAAGAGCGCCTTTTTTTCGTTGTCGGGCAGGGCGTGAAGCCGCTCTGCATAACCGGGGTCGCTCGCCATCAAAAACGAGTTGTCCTGCACCCTTGCGGGTATAAAGATAAGCCTTCTGCCGCCCAATTCAAATTCCGTATTTGGCGGCGCGGCGTCGATAAACCGCTCCTTTACCCATGCGTGACCGCGGCTGCCGGGGTTTGTCGATGACTTTATCTGCTTTGGAAAGTCATTTACGCCCCTTATTCTCGACTGCATATACCTGTATTGGTATTCCGAAAAGTGTGTAAGCTCGTCAAAGCGGATAATGTCGTACTCCGCCGATTGGTATTTTGTCACATCGGCGTCAGACGCGAGGTAGCCGAACTCGATGACAGAGCCGTTTAAAAAGGTCATGCGGTGCTTTGAGCCGTTGTATTTGTATAGGCTTTTCGGGATAAGCTCGAGTGCCGTTATAATGAGCGAGCGTTCCAGCTCGGGGAATGACGAGCGCAGTATAAGCTGCTTTATTTTGGGGAACTCCAGAGCCTTTAAAAACGCGTCAGCCACTTGCCCAAAGCTTTTTCCGCCGCCTGCCGCGCCTCCGTACAACACTTCGTCGCAGGAGGCGCGTATGAACCTTTCTTGCTTTTTTGTGATAGTAAAATTTATATCCATAACCGCTGTTGATGCCGCTTTGCGCTGCAATGCGACCTTAATTTATTACACGCCGGTCGAGCCGACCAAGCCTCTCCAATCTACATAACCGCAGTCAAATCTGCAATATCCGTAGAAGCGGTAGTCCATTTTGTTGTCGATTTTTTCGGAGTCGAAAATCGGCTTTTCTCTCCAGAGGAACATCAGGTTGTCCATAGTGGTATCCTGAACATACCAAATCTTGTTGCCCGATGTGTCGTCTGCGAGGTAGTCCCAAACGAGAACGCTGAGGTGCGGCAAGGTGTTGGCGTCGTTGAGCTGTGTGCCTGCCTGAAGCTCGGAGCCGATAAGTGCTCTTGCGGTGAATTCCCAGTCGGGGTGAACTACAAGCTGGTTTGCGTGTGCGGCAATTTTTACGCCTGCCTCGTCTGTCTGAAGTCTCATCTTTGTAAGCGCTGCTTTGAGGTTTTCGTCTGTGAGCGCGCCTGAAATGGTGTTGTCAACGGTGTCGGCAGAATCTATAAGCGGGTGCGCCTGTGAGAAAAGCGAAACGCCGTCATAGCCTGTATTGGCAAAGCCGCCGATGATAACCGAAGCCGCGTTTGATTCTTCTGTTGCGGCAAGTCCTCTTGCGAGCTTCTGCGCGCTGCCGCCCTTGCCTGCGCCCTTAAACACATTGTACTGGTCGTCCTGAACAAGCTCCCATGTGACCTCATAAGCCTTGTCAAAGCGCTTTGCGGTAAATGTTGCAACATCGCCCTCTGCGATGTCGGAGAGGTTAAAGTCAGAGCCTTCCGTGTTCTCCGCCCACTGACCGAAAGAGCCGAGGTGCGGATATGTAGCCTGTTTTGCGTTCATTTCGTCGATTTTAAAGGTTTTGTCGTACTGCTTTTTCTTTTCGTCGTAGGCATCAAAAAACACCTTTTTGTGTACGGGTGTCAAAAGCTCCCCGAAGTTAGTTCTTGTAAGTTTGTTTGGCATAATTTTAATCTCCATTCCGCCGCTCCGCACGGCAAATAATTTTTTTCTCTTATCCGCGGAGAGAGTTAATAAGAGATGTTACCTGTTTTTGTACTTGAGGTAGTCTGCAAGGCTCATACCTGCTCTTTTAGCCGCCCAGTATTCGCTGTGCGAGAGCGCGCCTTCCTCAAAGTTGTCGTCTGCGGCGTTGCCCTCCTGCGAGAGCGCGCCAATCTTTTTGCCTTCGCGTTCTGCGTCGCCCGCCTTTTTTTCGGCATACAGAGCGCCGTAGGCCTCGCGCATGGAAAGCCCGTGTTCGCCTGCGTACTGCGCGACCTCGCCGCGAACAGAGTCAATGTCGCTGTAATAGGGATTTTTCTTCATCTCGGAAATTTCAGCGTCATTTTCCTCCTGCGCGGACTGTTGAGCCTTGAGAGAGGCAATTTCGTTTTCGTATTGCCCGATAAGCTTTCTCATAAGCTCTTTTGCCTGTTCCTCGTTCATTGTCCCAACTCCTTTCTGTTTTGTTCCAATTCTTCCTCCGCAATCGGCGAAATCGGTAACCCCAGCTCGGACTGCAAATATTTGCGCGCCTCGCTTTGAGAAATCACGCCCGACTGCATAAGCTCCTTCATCACCTCGTAAACAAAAGCCTTGTTTTTCGGCATACCTGCGCCGACGGAAACAATAATATCGAATTCTGCGCTTCCCGTGCTTGCCCCGCGTGAGATGTCCGAAAGTTTTGAAGGCGTGAAGTACACAAAATCGTCGCTGTCAGTCACTCTGAACGCCATTTCGCGCGTCCAGAACTCCTTGCACAGCTCAAGCGCGTATGTAAACACCTCGGCAAGGGTCTCGCCAAGCATCGCTTTTTTGTGGTTTAGCGACACATTGGCGGACTGCTGCAAGGCGAGTGCCTCGGTTGCCGTTTTGATGTTTGTCTGCGCGCTGCCTGCCATCTGGTCCGAGAACCTCGTCACTCTTTGGCTTTCGTACTGCAAAGCCGTGTTTCGCCGCGACTCTATGTACGACGGAAGCTGTGGTGCTTCAAGGTTTTTCACGCTTGCGACATTTGTGACGGGTATGTTAAGCCCCGCCTCGTTTGTGAGACATTCGAGGTCAATGCCGCTGCCTGTTTCGATAAGCCTTTGCGGATTGCCCGAAAGCCGCGCGTTTATTCTTATCTGGTCGTCGAGATCGTTTATTAAATCCTGAACGGGTATCAAAAGCTCCACATCGCCCTTGCCCCATATCGAGCCTTCGCGGAAGTAAAGCGGCGTAAAAAAGTACGGATATGCGTTTGTCTTGTAAAATCCCTCTCCGCTGTCCGATAGGATAATTCCGCAGCCTGTCATTTCAACAAGCCTGAGCTTTCCGCCCTTTTTAGTCCATACCAAAAGATGCACATACCAGTCGGAATCGCCCTCCGCGTCAAAGTCAGCGTCGGGTGCGTCATAGGCAGGGTCATAATTCGGCTTGATTTTAGAAGCAATTTCAATTCCGTAACGCTCCTTTGCCCACCAAACCGACTTTTTAACTCTTTCGATAATGAACTCCGCCTCGCCGATTCTGTAAACATCTGTGATGCACGGATCGACATAAACGGCGTTCAGGTCAACTGCTTCGATTTCGGGCATACCCATACCGCCGAGCGCGCAAGGGTTAAATGTAACTCTCAGGATACCGGTGCCGTATTTTTCTCTGCGCCTCTCGTGAATATCCAAAGTCCGCAAAAGGTGGTTTTTGTTCTGTATAAATTCAAGAATCCGCTCCGCCGTTTTGGCAAAAGGCTTGTCGTAAGGCGATACGGGCAGCACCGATACGGACACCGTCTGGTCTGTAAGCTGGCATACCTGACCTTCGACATTGGCGTGGCAGATGTTAACGCTTGAGCCGGGGTCGTTTTCGCTTTTGGGCTTATTTACATCGCCCTCCCAGTAGCGGTCAAACTTTTTAAACATCTCGTAAATGCGGCTTTTGCTCCGCGAAGCGTCAATGTAATACCTGATGTAGCGTTCTGCTAACTTGTTCAAAGTGTCATCTCCCTTCGCTTAATGACTTTAGTGCGTGGGTAGCAGCCTCTTTTTCGGTAATGGTTCTGCAAGCCCTCGCCGTAAAGCCTGTTGTACTCGGCGCGCAGATTGTTGGAGAGCGAAATATCCTCCATAGCGGCCGCAATATCCGCCGCCGCGCCCGTGATGAGTAGGGGCAAATACTCTCTGTCAAGAGCAATATCCGTGTCGCCCTCCTGTATTTGACAAAGCGCGCCGAATAATATTTCGATTTTAGCGCCGGCTTTAGGGGCTGACGAAAACCCGATATATCCGCTCGGCAGCAGAAAATAAAAGCTGTCGCCTGCTTCGCCGCCGTAAGCGGGAGGTATATCGCTTCCGTTCACGGCGACGCCTTTGATGCACTCGGCACTGATACATTCGGGCAAGGGGTACATCTTAAGCCCCGTCGCAGTAAATTTGTAAACATCTGTCTCGCCTGCAAAGCGCTTTATGTCCTCGATAACCGCATTAAGAAACACGGTTTTTTCACTTTCGGAATACGGCGAAGTGATTTTAAGGTCCAAAGCGTCAATAATTTTAGTAAGCTCCACTCTATCACTTCCTTAACTGTTAAGATTTATAATGTTTTTAAGGCGAACTGCCACACGCCATTTAAGCGTTTTTCCTGTCACTCCCGTTGCATTGAAAACAATAGTCTTAACATAACCGTTTTGAATTGTTAAAGCGGGTGTTTCATCCTGAAGATTGCTCTTCATATCATAAACTGCAATAGTGCTCAAAACAGGCTTCACTATTGCATTTATATGTGCGATAGCCCCCTCTGTGCGGAAAAAGCAAGTCCCCGTCGGGCTGTTTATTATGTACTTACCCTCCTGACTGTCATACGCATAGCAAACACAGCCGCCCACAATTTCCACATTTGCCGCAACGCCTTCGGGCATTGTAAAACTGCCGTCATATTGTGAGCCTTCGGAATATACAAAATCGCTGTCCTGATTGCTTGTAAGGCGGACCGTTTCAGCTCCCGTAGTTTCGCCCTCAAAAATAATGACCTCGTCAAGCCTGTCCTCAAGCCCCGTTATTGCCGAAATCGGGTGCGCGTCTGCATAATCCGTGTTCAAAAGCTCATCGTGATACATCGTACCGCCGCCGCCCTCGATTACAAGCTCGTCAATTTTTTGCTTGACCGTATGGCTTTCGGAATAGTCAATATCGTCTGCCGTATGCCTGTCGGCAGTTCCCGACTTGTGCGCATTATATTCCGCTTTTGTCGCCTGCTCGTCGTTTGTAACATTCCCAAGCCCCACCTGCGCCTTCGTAACTCCGTGCGGATTCCCTGTATTGTTTTTGTGCGCGTCGAACTCCGCCTTTGTCGCCTGTTCAGCGTTTAACACACTGCCGAGCCCGACTTGAGCCTTTGTCACGCCGTGT
This sequence comes from Clostridia bacterium, assembly GCA_017450025.1. Lineage (GTDB taxonomy): Bacteria > Bacillota > Clostridia > UMGS1883 > UMGS1540 > RGIG3586. Next base: position 193,150 of record JAFSYJ010000039.1, read on the forward strand.
GGGTTGCCCGCATCGTTTGCGTGCGCGTTGAATTCTGTTTTTGTCGCCTGCTCAGCATTTGCCACATTACCGAGCCCGACCTGTTCCTTTGTTACGCCATGTGGGTTGTCTCTTGCGCTTTCATGCGCGTCAAGCTCAGGCACTTTTTCCAAAAAGTCCTCAATCGCCTGACTCATTGCTTCAGATACTCTCATTTAAAAAACTCCTTTCGTTTTATTCATTCATCTGACATCTCATATCTCAATCGTAGCCGCCATATTTTATCCAAACAAAATCGCGGGGTGATTTTGCACCTCAATTCTGCATTTTGCATTCAGCATTTTGCATTATTCCCAACTTTCGGTTTATTCAATAACCTTAACATTAACATTTACCTCGCTGTCTTGTTCATCCGTTGCTTCCTCGCCCCAGCCAAAACGCTCTTTAAGGTAAAACATCATCGCGCTTGAAACCTTGTCGCGCGTGAGTAAAAGCTCCTCTGCATAACGCTCGATTTCAAGCTCCGCGAGCTTTAAAACGCGTGAATACACATTTTTTTGAGTGTCAAACGCGCCGCTCATACAGCGCATATACTCGTCTTTTGTGATGCCGAGGTAAATAGCCAGCGCAGACCTCGTAACAGGGGCTTCGCTGCCGCGCGCCTCGGAAAAAAACTGCTTGACCTTGGAATCAAGCTCCTTCGCGCTCTTGTAGAATTGCATTTTTATCAATCCTTTCTGCTTCGTCTGATATCATATCACAAGGATATACTGACATTTAATGACAACATTGTTTTGGGCTTGTTAAAATGGTGTATATCGCATAAAGCATAAAAAAATACATAAGATAGCGCTAAAATATGCTTTGGCGGCTTATATCATTTCATAGCAGAAAATTCGCTTTTCAGCGAATTTTTTAATTTGATGTTTTATGCTACGAACAAACTTCGCCTCGCTGTATACACATACAGCTTCGGTACCCCAAAGCTCCGCTTTGGCTCAGTTTATTCGTTCTACACCATTTTCCCTGCGCCAAGGCTTGTTAAAATGTTATATATCGCATAAAGCATAAAAAAATTACATAAAGAAAGCACTAAAATCCAATAATGTGCCTTATAGCAGAAAATTCGCTTTTCAGCGAATTTTTTTATTATATGCTTTATGCTACGGACAACCGTCACCTCTCGGCGTACCCTTGTACGCCTTCGGGTAACCCCTACGGGTTCCGTTTGTCCGTTCTACCCCATTTTTCCTGCGCCCACGGCTTGTTAAATTTTAATGTAAAATTCAAAATGCAAAATTCAAAATTGTGGTAGCTTTGCAACGCAAAGCAACATAAATTCTGCATTCTGCATTCAGCATTCTGCATTTTGCATTAAAAAAAAGACTCTTCCGAGTCTTTTTTCATTATTCCCTATTCCAATCTGAGGTCAATCAAAAACTTCGGCGCGCCGAGTGCCGCCGCTATCTGCCCTGTGTCATAGCCCTCATATTCCGCCAAAACTTCATCGGGGAACAGCAAATGCGACGCGAACAAATTTGCCTGCCGCTCGTACTTGTCGGGGAGCATCATAGTCGAATTTATCAAAAAATAAGTATTCAGGTCGTCGTGCATCAGGGCGTGACCGAGCTCGTGCGCGCAGCAGATTTTTTGCCTTTCGGGCGAAAGATTTTCGTTAAGATGAATACTTTTAACGCCGTATGCGCTTGTAAAATATCCGTTGACCGCGCCAAGATCCTCGCGGATAATATAAATACCGCAGCAGTCGGCAATTTCAAACGGGTCGCGTGTTTTGTATTCGGAAGCAATCTTCAAAACGGTATCTTTAATGTTCATTTCTGTCCCTCCTTCGGCAGTTCTTTTGTAAACGCGGAATTTGTACTCAAAAAATTCCAACCTTTCCCTTGTGTGCAAAGCTATTTTATAAATATGCCTGTCCTATAAAAAGGACTTTGCCACTTTGAGATATCAGACATCAAATGTCAGACTTGAGACTTTTATTGTCAAGGGGACGGTTCTATTGTCAAGGGTTGTCAAGGGGACGGTTCTATTGACACCCTTGACACACGCAGTTAATTTGCCATTTCATTCATCTGACATCTGTTATCTGTTATCTCATATCTCATTTTCGTCTTTGTCAAGGGGACGGTTCTTTGTCAAGGGGACGGTTCTATTGACAACCTTGACACACGCAGTTAATTTACCATTTCATTCATCTGACATCTGTTATCTGTTATCTCATATCTCATTTTCGACAATTCGTGATTTGCCCCTACAACACTTCTTTACTGTTACATATTACTTCAAATTGGGGCGGCGCAAAAGCCGCCCCTTCAAAGCAGCTCCCTCCGGCACATCATTTTTGATTTTGAAAAAAATCCGGAATATACACCTGCTTATCTGTTATACGCTCCGCAGTAAAAGTGTTATAAATAAGATTGTCAATTCCTTCTCCGTTTTTATAAAAGCTTACCGCAATTCTATCTTCGAAAACAGTATCCCATCGAATCTCATCATAATCAATCCCCAATTCCGAAGCGGCTTCCAAAGCTATCTCAATATTGAATTTCCAATTTTCTATATTTACATATTGATCTTCTCCATATAGCCTGTGAGCATTTGTCTGACACATATATCTAATTTCGTTATTGACAGTATCAACTATTACAAAATAGCCATCAGGGAAATGCTCTACTCTTTTAGTATATATGAATTTAATTTCGCCGTTAAAATCTTTGTCGTGATTTCCTTCTATTCTATACAATTCATATTTGTCCCCCAAATTTCTTTTTGCATAGTTGTCAGCATAGGCATAAGCCACTCTTATTGAAGATATTTTGATGTTTTTGTCAATTTGCTCGGTTGGTTTTTGGGTACTGCAAGCATTAAGAAAAAGAAACGACAGCAAAATTAATATTATCCCGATTTTTTTCATTTGCTTACTCCTTCAAAATAGTTATTTTAATAATTCATTAATGTATGGCATATATTCCATTACCTTATCGTTATGTGTCAAGGGGACGGTTCTGTCAAGGGGACGGTTCTATTGACACCCTTGACACACGCAGTTAATTTGCCATTTCATTCATCTGACATCTGTTATCTGTCATCTCATATCTCATTTTCGGACAATTCGTGAATTGCCCCTACAACACTTCTTTACTGTTACATATTACTTCAAATTGGGGCGGCGTAAAAGCCGCCCTGTCTTATCATTTTATTAAGTTAAATACAGCCTGTTCTTCTTCCGAAAACAAATTATAATCGTCTATGTATTTTACCTCTTTTATTTTTTTGAATATTTTGCATTTATGCCCGTCTTTTACAAAAATCCTGCAAGTGTTGTCAACATCAATTATTGCAAACCCGTCAGGAGAAGCAACAAACATCTTGCCGTCGTCGGAGAATGTGTGATCATATACTTTGCTTAACAGCGTTAAATAATTATCGGATCCTATAATTTTGTCTTTGCAAAACTCCAGGCCTTTGCCGTCGGAATGATGATTTATCTGAAATAAGCCAAGTCCGTAATAAATTATATTAAAATCCTCTCCAACAACTCTTTCCGTATCTTTTTCCAAGATGTTCCCAATCATAACCAATATTTTATGTTGTACCCGTTCGGTATTATTGAAAATATAAGAGTAGAAAAGAACATCAAACAATAAAATAAAGCAAATCACGCAAATAATAATAATTTTTTTCTTGTTCAAAATCTTTCACCTCACTGTGTGTCAAGGGTATGTGTCAAGGGGACGGTTCTATTGACACCCTTGACACACGCAGTTAATTTGCCAGTTGTTTTAGTATTTTTTGTTCTTTATCCGAATAATCTGTAAAATCAACAATATATTCGATTAAGTCATTATCTACCTTTTTACTGACATAAATCGGATTTCCGGTTCTATCATAACCAACTTTCTTGACATATTCTTCGTCAGGGGTTGTAAGAAATATTCTGCAAAAATCCTTTTTATCTATTACTGCATATCCGTCCTCTGCAACAATATATAACTTACCCCATATGACCTTATGCTTTTTTATATTGCTTAAAACTTTGTAATAAGACTCCTTTGTTTCCCATATAAACAAGTGGTTGCCGTCAACATAATGCCCGATATCATAAGTGTCGTTCCAGACCAGCACCGTATCCCTGCCGCGTCCGATTTTGCGCGTATTCTTGATGCTGCAAGCAACAAGTGCTTGACTGACAAAAGCTAAAACAAAAACGGTAACTGCGGTAAATATTATGTATTTCGGTAATTTCATTAAGAATGCCTCCTCACATGGTATGTTGTAAAGAATTCAACGGTAATTTTATATGTCAAGGGGAGGTGTCAAACCGTGTGTCAAGGGTGTGTCAAGGGGACGGTTCTATTGACACCCTTGACACACGCAGTTAATTTGCCATCTGTTTTAAGATTTTTTGTTCTTCATCCGAATAATCAGAAAAATCTTCTAAATATTCGATTAAATGATTATCTACCCGTTTACTGATGTAAATCGGATTCCCATTTATATCAGTACCGGTTGACTCAACAAATTCTTCTTCCGGGATTGTCAGAAATATTCTGCATAAATCCTTTTTATCTATTACTGCATATCCGTCTTCTGCAACAACATATAACTTACCCCATATGACCTTATGCTTTTTTATATTGCTTAAAACCTCGTGATAAGACTCCTTTGTTTCCCATATAAACAAGTGGTTGCCGTCAATAAAACGCCCGATATCATAAGTGTCGTTCCAGACCAGCACCGTATCCCTGCCGCGTCCGATTTTGCGCGTATTCTTGATGCTGCAAGCAACAAGTGCTTGACTGACAAAAGCTAAAACAAAAACAGTAACTACAGTAAATATTATGTATTTCAGGAATTTCATTATGAATGCCTCCTCACATTGTAGGTTGTAAACACAAGGGGACAACAAACCGTCTCCCTGTGTTTACCCATGTGTTTTTGATGTCAGTCATTTTAACTTGTTCAATATGGCTTTTTCTTCCTCAGAAAACTCATCAAAATCAGATAAATATTGGATATGTTCATCTTCTATACGCCGGCTTCGGTAAATAAGATTTCCTTGGGAATCTTTGCTATATTCCTCTACAAATTCTTTTTCAGGTATTGTTATATACACTCTGCAAAGATTATTTTTATCTATAACAGCATAGCCTTCATCTGATGTTATATACAACTTCTTTTTCTTAACTTTGTGTTTCAAAACCTTTTGTAAAATAACATCTGATATTTCTTTTGTTTTAATACCCAAATGATCGCTATCCGGATAGTGTCCTATTACATACATATTTTCCCAAATCAATATAGTATCCTTGCCGCGGACAATTTCACCATTTTTAGCTCTCCTAACTCTTTCCTGTTCTTCTTTATCCCACTCTTTTGCAACAAATCCCCAAAATCTGTCAGATACAGCATTTGTTATCGGTTTTATGCTACAGGCACTTACGGAACAAAGGAGTATAAATAAGTGTCAAAGTGTCAAGGGAGTGTCAAGGGGACGGTTCTATTGACACCCTTGACACACGCAGTTAATTTGCCATTTCATTCATCTGACATCTGTTATCTGTCATCTCATATCTCATTTTCGGACAATTCGTGAATTGCCCCTCAATTATTCATTATACTTTATTCGTTTTTCTTCCGCTGTTCCGACACCGACCTCGCCATTTCAAGCGAATTGCGGATACTTATTTGCAATAAGTCCCTTGTCCTCTCGTCAATCGGAATACCGTCAAACATCAGCGCGCAGTCGGAATCAAGCCGCGCGAGCGATTCCTCCAAAAGGGCGGAGATATCGCCCTCCATGCCTATTTCAAGCACGCGGCAGATTTTTTCGTACGCGTCCTGCGGTATTTTTTTGGTCACGCCCGTTTCGTAGCGCTGCAATGTAGCCTTGGAAATTCCTGTTCTGTCGGCGAGCTGCTGCAGGCTTAGCCCGAGTTCTTCGCGCCGTTTTTTCATTTGATTATACATAATGACACACCTCGGACATATTTTAACACACTTGTCTCAAAAATGCAACGGTTTTTTCAAAATTTTTCTTGACAAATTTCCAAAAGTGTGCTATACTAAGCTTGTCTCAAAATTGAGACATATTTTTTGAGGCGTATGTCTCATTTTTGAGACGGAAAGGAGTATGATTTAGTGTATGATTTTAAGACAGAAGAAGGCAGGAGGGCATTTTTGGAATTACTGTGGAGGTATGTAAACATATCGCACGATTACGAAAGCGTAAAAAGGCAAATCGGGTTAAAGACCGCGCTTAGCCTCAAGAATTTTTTAGCGGATTTTTTGGAGAGCCGCTACGACGACATAAACGAATTTTTAAAGACATACGAAGGGGTGGTGCGAATATGAATTATTTCAGACAGCTCAATGGGTTCAAGCGGCAGCGGAGGATAAAGCCGCTCACATCGAACGCGATACTTTTGTACTTTATACTGCTGGAATACGCAAACGAGCTGTATTTTCCCGAGAGCTTTACGGTGGCAAACAGCGTGCTGTGCGGACTGTGTGCGTTCACACGGTCAACGCTTACACGGCGGCGCGATGAGCTGATAAATAAGGGCTACATAAAGTATAAAGACGGACAGATAGGGCAATGCGGAACATACAAAATTGTGCCGATTGTTTTCCAAAACGCAGGCGCATATGAACCAATATCCGAACAACATCTGACACCATTAAAAAATAAAAAAGATAATTATAAAAGAACTTATAACAAATTTAATGACTTCACATACAACGGCGAAGCAGATTATGATTTGGAAGGTTTTGAGCAGAGGGCATTGCAAAAAAGGATAGAGGGTGCCGACTATGAGAGCTGAGAAATTTTTGAAGTCGGTCAAACATCTTTCAATGGAGACAAAGGCGCTGACGGGCGCTCTTGAAACGATAAAAAAGGAATATGAAGCCGTGAGCGGCACAAACAGGGTATCGGACGAGCTTTTGCTGCGGAAGAATGAGCTTCAGGCGGAGGTATCGTCAAGACTTGCGTATATTTATAAGCTGAAAAAAGAGCTGATAACAGCGATTTCACGGGTAAAGTCGGAGCAGGAGCGCGCCGTCCTGACGATGTACTATGTAAATAATATGACAAACGAAAAGATAGCCGAGGAGCTGTGCTATGACGAGAGGAGCATATATAGAATACATAAAAAAGCGACAGCATCGCTTGACGCTGTCTTGAATGGATAGCCTGATGGCTCCTGCCTCGCAACACTCCCTGCCCAACACCACCCGGCAACTTCCATGCCACAGCACATATAATAGCGGTTAGTCTTGTCTAACCGCTTTTAAAAACATCTAATATTATATCCATTTAACATCTGGTGCTTCCTTTTACCCTAGCCTGATGGCGCTAATTTGAACTACGGTTTTACACATCTTCATTCAAGCCAAAACCGCATATCGGTTTTGTACATCACTTTTTCACTATTCACTATTACTTACCGTCCCAGCGGTTTTCACATCAATTATTCATTTTTCTTTGTTATTTATATATGTTCTCTCACATTTCAATCGTAGGGGCGATTTGTGAATCGCCCCCCTACAATACTTTTTTTATGATTATTTGTCTTATTTCTTTTTTACTTACGGGTTGGCTTAACTATACTTTTATTTATTGGCTAAATTTTTTACAAGATTCTCAACAATTTCAAGTTGCTCATCATCTAATTTCTTTAATGATTCATTTATTTTGTTTAATTTTATGGGATTAGCGGAATCGAAATCAAAAAATTCACTCATAGTTATTCCGAGATAATCGCAGATATACGATAATCCCGATAACGACGGAGTGGCGTTTCCTGTTTCAATATGATTTATATAATTTGGGTTTTGTCCTATTGCCAAACTCATTTCGCGTGCGGAAACTTTTTTCTTTGTGCGAAGAGTAGCAAGTCGCAATGAAATATCCTTTTCTTCCATAGTTATCACCTTCCTTATGATATATTTTATCTTACACATAAGATAAAAATACATCTTAAAAAGTCTTATTTCTATTGCCGTGCGCTTAAATATATGGTATAATATAAAAAATACCACATATTAAGTGAGGTCAAATATTATGGAAAACAAGAATAAAACCTGTTGTTTTTTCGGTCACAGAACAGTTAATGTTACTGACGGGTTAGTAAAAAGTCTGCGTGAAATTATTGAAGATTTGATCGTGTCAAATGGGGTTGATACATTTTTGTTCGGGAGCAACAGCGAATTTAACGATTTGTGCTTGGCGTGTGTTTCAAAGCTAAAAGAAAAATACCCACACATAAAACGGATTTATGTGAGGGCGGACTCCCCTACATTAAGTGATAATCATATGGCTTTTCTTTTGAGAAAATACGAATATACATACTACCCACAGCAAATCGCCAATGCGGGGCGAGCGACTTACATAAAGCGGAATTATGAAATGATTGACAAAAGCAATTATTGCGTTATTTATTATGACAGTAAATATCTGCCGCAAAGAGGAATAAACAGCGGCACAAAAGTTGCTTATGATTATGCCGCCCAAAAAGGCTTAAAAATTATAAATGTTTTTGATTATTAAAATCATAAAATAAGTAGGGGAGGTTCACGAATCGCCCGTAATCCCTTACCGCCGCTCGAAATATCCACCGCCACGCCACCCCTTAAATCCACACGGACACGCCCTCGCAACGCTCTCTACCCAAACACACGCCCCCAATTCCCCAAAAACCCGCACACTAAAAAGCGGTTAGCGTAAACTAACCGCTTTTAAAAACATCTAATATTATATCCATTTAACATCTGCTGCTTCCTTTTACCCTAGCCCTCTGCAAATCAAACCCGTCTTTGCGGTTTTACACATCTTTTATTCACTGTTTCCTCAACCCGTATGGGTGCTTCACCTTATCATCTCGGATAGTGCCTCGCGGAGCGTTTTTGCACCGATGAGGTTTGCCGATTTTGAGACGGCTTTAGCGGCTTTGAGGTTTCCGCTCGGCAGGACTATTGTCTTAAAGCCGAGCTTTTCGCTTTCGGAGACGCGCTTTGCAATGTCGGAGACAGAGCGCAGCTCGCCGCCGAGACCGACTTCGCCCAAAAAGAGCATATCGCGCGGGACATCGATACCCTTAAGGCTTGACACCGCCGCCGCGGCGACGGGTAAATCGGCGGCAGGCTCGTCAAGACGAAGTCCGCCTATAATATTAACATAAACATCGTGTTCCCAAAACTTCAGCCCCAGCCGTTTTTCAAGCACGGCAAGGAGTAGATTGAGCCTGCCCAAGTCAAAGCCGAGTGCCATTCTGCGCGGCATACCGAAGCCCGTTTTAGCGGCTAAAGACTGCACCTCGGCAAGAATCGGGCGTGAGCCTTCTATGGCGCAGAACGCGGCAGTTCCCTGACCGTCCTGCGGCCTTTCGGATAACAGCGCAGCGGAGGGGTTTTCCACCTCGCAAAGTCCTGCGTCGGACATCTCAAAAACGCCTATTTCGTTTGTCGAGCCAAATCTGTTTTTAACGGCGCGCAGAATCCTGTGGCTCTGCCGCCTGTCGCCTTCAAAGTATAGAACGCAGTCAACCATATGCTCCAGAACGCGCGGCCCTGCGATAGCGCCGTCTTTTGTGACATGACCCACAAGGAAAACGCACGCCTCGCCCGACTTGGCAAAGCGCATAAGGCGCATAGTTACCTCGCGCACCTGACTGACGCTGCCCGATGCGCTTCGCAGCTCCGAAGTGTACATAGTCTGAACGGAATCTACGATAACGGCGGCAGGCTTGAGCTTTTCGGCATACGCCAGAGCGCGATCGATGTCTGTTTCTGCGAGTATGTAGAGCTTCTTTTCGTGAACTCCGAGCCTGTCGGCGCGGATTTTTATTTGGCGCGGAGATTCCTCGCCCGATACATATAAAACGCTGCCGTGGGCGCATAGTGCGGTGCAGATTTGGAGAAGTAGCGTTGATTTACCAATCCCGGGCTCGCCGCCGACAAGCGTCAAGGATGACGGAACAATGCCGCCGCCCATAACGATATCCAGCTCGCCCACGCCGGTTTTTATGCGCCTGTCCGAGTCGGCGGAAATAAAATCCACCGCGGTCAAGTCCGAAATATCCGCATTTATGGCAGGTTTTTTCGGATTTTGAGCAGGTTCTTCATCTGTTTCTTCCTGAAAAGTGTTCCAATTTCCGCAATCGGGGCATTTACCGAGCCACTTGGCTGTTTCGTACCCACATTCGGAGCATACAAATCTTGTTTTTATTTTCATAGCTTATACCAATCCGTTTCCGATAAATTCTCTTATGACAGACATAGGCGGCACAAAAGATGCATCAAGCCCGTCAAAGTACGATAAAAGCTCCGACAGCCGCTTGCACCTGTAATCGCCGCCGAGTTCCCTGTCGGCGTTTTCGATAAGCGGGAGCGCGATTTTTTTGTAAACGGCAAATTCGTAGCATAAAGACGAGTTGAAAACTGTGTCGGCGTCGTCTTCGTAGGGGAATACATTTTTGACCTCGCCGCGTGAGATGTTGTCCCAGATTTTAATTGTTTCCGCCGCCGAAAGCGAGCGAAACTGCGAATCTCTTATAATTCTGCGCAAAAGGCGCGTATCGGTGGGTGAAATCGGGTTAAAATTGTCAAAGCAGAGCGTCGTCAATGCGCTGCAATACACCTTGTAAAGTGCTTTTGACGGCAAACCGAGCGTGAGCTTTTCGGACAGGGCGTGAATCCCCTCAACGATAAGGACCTCGCTTTTTTTGAGCTGTATTTTGCGCGCGTTTGGAACGCTTTTGCCGTGTTCAAAGTCGTAGCGCGGAACGCTGACCTCGCCGCCGTTTATAAGAGTGCCCATATCGGCGCGGCAACGCTCGTAGTCGAGACATTCGATGCCTTCAAAGTCGTAGTTACCGTTTTCGTCGCGCGGTGCTTTGTCCCTGTCGTAAAAATAGTCGTCAAGATTTATAACAAGCGGTGTAATACCGCAGACGCGCAGATGCAGCATAAGGCGCTCTGCAAAGGTCGTTTTGCCCGAGGACGACGGTCCCGAAATCAAAATAATCCTCTTGTCCAGAATGTCGGACTTTATCGTGTCGGCGATAGAAGCGAGCGTTTTGCCGTGCATAATTTCCGAAATATTTATAAGCTCGCGTATTTTGCCGTTTCGTATGAGTTCGTTCAGTGCAAAGACATCTTCGGGGCCTGTCAGCTTGCGCCAGGCGTGGTAGTCGTCGATAGTCTTTATTATCTTTTTACCCTGCGAAAACGGCGGAAAGCCGTCGTAGTACGGGTGCGGATATTTCAGGAGTAGCCCCGATTCAAAGCATATAAGGTCAAACGAGCCGAGACAGCCTGCGGAGTCAAAAATCTCGCCGTAAACGCTGTAAAACCGCCCCGAATCCTCAAAAAGACGGATATTTTCACGCGGGGTAAAGGCTATTTTGCGCGCGGCTTCGTCCTGATGCGCACTTTTGAACAGCTGCGCTGCCGCATTGCGTGTGACCTCGGTAGTTTTAAGCGGAAAGTCAGCCGTAATAAGCCTCTGCATCTCATCTTTTATTTGGGCGGCTGTTTTGGCGCTGACAGGCGACGGGAACTCGATGTAGGTCGAGCGGTTGACGGATTGGCGCACGGAAATCTGTGCGTCCTTTAAAACTCTGTTCAAAGCCGCAAAAAACACAAGCAAAAGACTGTGGCGGTATTTGCGGTAGCCCTCGTCATTTTTGCATATTTCTTTTGGAGTCATCTGTCGCACCCCCTGTCGTAAAGTAATAAGTAATAGGTAATAGTGAATAGGTTTTGAAGAAAATCGCCCCGCGATTTTCCACATCAATTATTCATTATTCACTGTTCATTATTCATTTTCATAAAATTCCGTAATCAATTTCTTTTTTTCTATTATTTTATCAAAATCCGATATGTATAAGTCGGCGTTTTTAAAGTTCGAATATCTTTCGGTACGCGCGCCGTCCGTAAGCTTGGTCACGCCGCCTGCGCCGAGCGCGATGACAGACGATAAGTCGCCCATAGTGTCTATGTTGAAAATACATTCTCTGCCGCTTTTGGCGTAGCCGATGTTTTCAAGGTTTGAGACTGTTTTTTTCTGCCTGTATAGGTAATACGGCAAAAGACCTGCGCCGCGGCACTTTAAAAGCGCGTACTCCGTCATTTTTACGGCGTCCTCCGAGTACGGCTCTATCCCGCCGCCTGCGCGGCTGCCGCGCTTTACATAAAGCGCGTGAACTGTCACGCCGTCAGGCTTTAAGCTTAATAGGCTGTCAATACTTTTTTCAAAGTCGCGCGCCTCTTCGTCCTCAAGCCCTGCAATAAGGTCGCAGTTTATGTTGTCAAAGCCGACTTCGCGCGCTAATTTGTATTTTGCCGTAAAATCCTCCCAAGTATGCGCCCTGCCGATTTTTTGCAAAGTTTCGTTTTTGGCGGTCTGCGGATTTATGCAAATCCTGCCTGCGCCTGCACTTTTAATAATTTCAAGCTTTTCGCGGTTTATGGTGTCGGGTCTGCCTGCCTCAACGCAGAACTCGTCTGCGCCTTTTGAAAGCACCTGCGCCTTGCATAAAAGCCGCGCAAGGTTATCTTCTCCGAGCGCGGTCGGAGTGCCGCCGCCGATATAAACCGACCGTATTTTAAGCCCTGCGCTTTTTATGATACCAGTTGTCGCGTCGATTTCGTCGCAAAGCCTGTCTGTGTACTCGCCCTCAAGCCTACGCATCAAAACTGCGTCGTGCGAGATAAAGGAGCAGTACGAGCATCGCGTCGGGCAAAACGGGATACCGATATATACGGCAATTTCGCCCTGCTTGCTCGCAAGCCGTTCAAATGCCGATGCCGTTTCTTCCATAAGGCTTATTTTGGACTCCGACACAAGGTAATCAGCGCGCATTATTTCCCTTGCGCGTGCCTTGTCAGCGCCCTCATCATAAAGCCTGCGGAGAACAAAGTCAGGGCGGATTCCTGTCAAAATTCCCCACGGCGGAGTGATGCCGCTTATCCCGCGGCACGCCTGCCACACCGCACGCAGAGCGCGCGTTTCCGCGTTGCCCACGGCGCTTGCCGCCGCGCTTTTGCCCATATAACTGACCGTAGCCGTACACACGCCGCCCTCGTCAGAGAGCGCTATTTCGGCTTTTTTCGGATATTTAAAAAAAAGTGAAAGTAAGTTTTCCATTAAATAAAGTTCCAGTTTCTTTCCTCAAAATACGGGTTTTGGCGTTTTTCTGTGCCAATGTCGGTCGCGTCGCCGTGACCCGGGAATACTCTTATATTGTCGGGTAGCTGTGCAAGCGACATAACAGACTTTTTCATAAGCTCTGCGTTTTTGCCGTCAAACTTGCCTATCGTGCCTTCAAAAAGCGTGTCGCCCGATAAAAGCACATCGCCCGAAAGATAGCAAACGCTCCCCTTCGTGTGACCGGGCGTTTTTATGACCTCAAAGGTTGAGCCGCCTATTTTTATCTCGGCTTCCTCCGCGAATAAGTCCGCCGTAAACGGAGCGACAAAAACGCCGTAATCCTCGCCGCAGTTGCCGTCGCCTTCGGTCATTTGCGCGTCCTCGTGTGAAATCACAATCTTTGCGCCGAGCCTGTCGCGCAGCTCCTTTGCCGCCATGATGTGGTCAAAATGCCCGTGTGTGAGCAGAATATACTTCGGCACAGCGTTCTCCAGCGCGCCGATAATTTCATCAGCCGCGCCGCCCGGGTCGCATATAATCGCCTCCCCGCCGTCTGTGCAGATGTAGGCGTTTTCTCCCATAATATTAGTAACTATTTGTTTTATCAGCATAACTTGCCCCCCTCTCAACTGTGTGCTACGGGCATTTAACCTCCCGTTTGTATGGGGATAGGAAAAAATGTTTCAGAATGGACAAACTGAGCCAAAGCAAAGCTTTGGGTTACCCGAAGGCGTATATAGATACGCCGAGAGGCGAAGTTTGTTCATAGCAAAAAGGCTTTTTAATAAAAAAATCGAATATATGAGATTTTTTTCTTTATATCTAATTGTTTTTTCCTATAATACTGCGGTTTTATTATTTTGTTGCCTTTTTGCGCTCTGGACATTTTTAACATCCCCCATCAACTGTGCGCTCTTATTATTTTGTAAACTCCGGGAACTGTGTACAATCTCTTTACCAGCGCGTCAAGTAGCTGTGTATCGGTAACCTCAAGCGTTGTTTCGATAACGGCGAGGTTGTTTTTCATAGTCCGCAGGTTAAGCGCCGCTATGGGTATTTTGTAGTCGCCTATGCCGAGCGTGACATCGGTCAAAAGACCGCGCCGCGTCGTAGCTTCAATTATAAGGTCGCAAAGGTATCTGCCCTTCGTCTCGTCGGCCCATACACACTCGATAAGACGCGCCTTTGCCTTGTCGGGCAGGTTTTGCAGGTTTACGCAGTCCTTGCGGTGAACGCTGACGCCGCGCCCTTTTGTGATAAAGCCGACTATTTCGTCGCCGGGCAGTGGCGTGCAGCAGCGCGACACGCGCACAAGGCAGTTGTCGATGCCCTTGACGGCGATATTGGAGCCGGGCGCGGGCTTGGGCGGAGCGTCGAGAACGAGCTCGCTCTCCTGCGATGTAAGCTCGCGGTTGTATTCCTTAAGTTTAGACGCGACCTTGCTTGCCTGAACGCTGCCAAAGCCGATAGCGGCGTATAGGTCGTCGAGGTTTGCGTAGCCAAAGCGCCGCAGATATTGCTCCAGATACTCCTTTTTCATAAGCGTTTGGAGCGGAATACCGAGCTTTTTGGCTTCTTTTTCTATTGATTCTCTGCCTATTTCTATATTCTTTTCGCGGTTTTCCTTTTTAAACCATTGATTTATTTTGCTTTTAGCCTGCGAGGTCTTGCAAATAGCAAGCCAATCCCTGCTCGGGCCGTGAACATTGGGCGAGGTTATGATTTCGACGATGTCGCCTGTTTTGAGCTTGTAGTCTATCGGCACTATTTTGGAGTTAACGCGCGCGCCCTGCATTTTGCAGCCTATCGCCGAGTGAATGGCAAACGCAAAGTCGATGGGCGTAGAGCCTGCGGGCAGGTTAATAACATCGCCGCGCGGCGTGAACACGAAAACCTCGTCGGCGAAGAGGTCGATTTTGAGCGTTTCCATAAAGTCCTCGGCGTTGTCGAGGTCCTTTTGAATATCGAGAAGCTGGCGAATCCAGGCGATGTTTTGGTCGGTCTTGTCTATTTTGCCGCCTTCCTTGTAGCGCCAGTGCGCCGCGATACCGAGTTCGGCAGTTTGGTGCATCTCGTGGGTGCGTATCTGAATTTCGCACGGCTTGCCCTCGGGTCCTATAACTGTCGAATGGAGCGAGCGGTACATATTGGGCTTGGGCATAGCGATATAATCCTTAAACCGCCCCGGCATCGGCATATACATTTCGTGGACCATACCGAGAACGGCGTAACATTCGTTTATGGTGTTCACGATAACGCGCACGGCAAAAAGGTCGTATATCTCGTCTATCGACTTGTTTTGCGTGTACATCTTGCGGTAAATCGAATAAATATTCTTTGCTCTGCCGTAAACGGTTGCCTCAATGCCGATAGCGTCGAGCTTTTCTTTAAGCACGGCAACGATGTCGTCTATATACTTTTCGCGTGCTGTTTTTTTCTGTTTTATGTTTTCTGCTATCTCGTAATAAGCCACGCTGTCGAGGTAGCGGAGCGACATATCCTCAAGCTCGCTCTTGATAGACTGAATACCGAGCCTGTGCGCGAGAGGCGCATAAACCTCCAGCGTTTCGCGCGCTTTTATCCTCTGCTTTTCGGGCGGGATATTGCGAAGTGTACGCATATTGTGCAGTCTGTCTGCAAGCTTAATCAGTATAACGCGCACATCTTTAGCCATAGCCAAAAACATCTTTCTGAGGCTTTCTATCTGCTGTTCTTCCTTGTTTGTGAACTGTATCAAATCAAGCTTTGTAACGCCGTCAACGAGCATTGCGACTTCTGCGCCAAATTGATCCGAAATCTCCTGCAGGGTGCAGGAGGTATCCTCCACAACATCGTGCAGAATAGCCGCGATAACGGCGCTTGAATCCATCTGCAAATCAGCCAGAATATGAGCGACCTCAAGCGGATGCGTAATGTACGGCTCGCCCGACACTCTTTTTTGGTCACGGTGCAGCTCGCGCGCAAATTCATAAGCCCTCTGCAGCTTATCAAAGTCGGCATTCGGACCGTATGCTTTAATTTTTTCAACTAAACCTTCGTAAGTGTTCATATTTACCTCTTTAACCTGGACCTTTTTATATCTATCACCTGAAATTGCGGTGTAATGTTGCCTTGATATTCGTTTATGTCGAGCGTTGCGGCGATGTCTATGATGTCGCCTTCCCCGAGCGTGTCAATAAGCGCGCCAAATCCAAAGCCGATGGCAGAAAATATGTTGCCGCGCTTTAAAAAGCGGAGCATAAGATGCCTGCCGTCGCGCGTTTGGCGAAGCGCCGTTATCTGTGCGCCCATAACGGCAAATACGGGCTTGCGGTTGCCCTCGCCAAAGGGTTCTAAAAGCGCCTGCTCGTCGCAAAGCTGCAGGAGGCTTGTCTCGCACGAGATAGCGCAGTCTATGTAAAGCTTTGGGATAAGGTCGTCGGGCTTCATAGTTTTGTCGGCGTATTCGTTTATAATGCGGTCAAATTCGGGGATATTTTCTTCCTTTACCGTTAGTCCTGCCGCCTTTTCGTGACCGCCGAACTTAATAAGCGAGTCCTTTGCATATGTCAACGCGTCGTATAGGTTAAACCCCTGAACCGCTCTGCCCGAGCCTTTGCCTTCGCCGTCCTTGAGTGAAATAAGGATAACGCTCTTGTGGTAGAGCTCGGCAATTCTCGACGCTGCGATACCGATAACGCCTGCGTGCCAGCCCTCGCCTGCGAGTACAAGCACCTTTTTGCCGTCTGCGCCCTTTATCTGCTCGGAGGCTTCTTTTAAAACGGCGTCACCCAGCTCCTTGCGCCGCGCGTTTGCCTGTTCCAGCTCCTGCGCTATCCTGCGTGCCGTGCCTGCGTCTTTCACCTTTAAAAGCTCCAGCGCGAGATATGCGTTGTTGAGCCTGCCTGCGGCGTTTATTCTCGGCGCTATCATAAATGCCGCCTGATACGAATTTACGCCCGCCTTGTTAAGCCCCGAAGCCTTTGCAAGCTCGTCAAACCACGGAACAGACTCGGTGCGCAGTTTTTTAAGTCCTTCGCACACAAGCGTTCTGTTTTCGCCCGACAGCGGAACTACATCTGCAAGCGTCGCCATAGCGACATACTCTCCCCAAGCCTTAAGGCACGCGCCCGAGTCGCCCTCCATAGCGCAGATAAGCTTAAACGCCACACCTGCGCCTGCCAGCATCTTAAAAGGATACCCGCAGTCGCGCCTTTTTGGGTTTATCACGGCGCAGGCGTCAGGTATATTGTCACCGCACTCGTGGTGGTCTGTAATTATCATATCTATTCCGAGTTCTTTGGCAAGCTCCGCCTCAAAGACGGCGGAGATACCCGTGTCAACTGTCAAAATAATATCCGCGCCGCCTTCTGCTATTTTGCGCACGGCGTCGGCGTTTACGCCGTAGCCCTCGCCCTCGCGCGACGGAATATACACATCACACTCTATACCCTTTGCGGCAAAATACCCGTACATCATGGCAGAGCTCGAAACACCGTCGGCGTCGTAATCGCCGTAAATGCAGATTTTTTCGCGGTTTTCGATTGCTCTTTTGAGCCTTTCCGTACCCTTTGCCATATCCGCCATCAAAAACGGGTCGTGCAAAACCGAAGGGTGCAAAAATTCTTCCGCATTATCGGCGTTAATGCCGCGGTTGAGCATAGCCATACTGATAGCAGGCGATATTTTAAGCCGCCTGCTCAAACTGAGCAAAGCGTCTTTGTCGTAATTTTCACTTAAAAAAATCCATTGTTTTTCCATAATAATCCCTCAATCATATAATTTTATCATAAATTGTACAAAAAAACAATACGGAAAATCAAAACAAGACATAAAAAAAGTGCAGACACATCTGCACGCTTTTTTAACCGAAATCATGCCTGAATCCGAAATCCAATCTGTATTTTTCAAATATACAGACTATTTCCTCAACGGCATCAAAGTCAGATAAATCATCGTTTGCAATCACTCCCTGAATCTCTCGCAGAGCCTTAATTGCCGTTGTTTCGGCAATTTCGTCAGGGTCTATTCCGATGTCGCCTATTTTTAAATTTATCAAATCCGTTATACAGCCCTTTAACAGCTCCAATTTAATTTCCGCCATAATTTTCCTCCCTAAAATCAAAAAATGCGTCGGACAAAGCCGACGCACCGCAATACGCAGCTTTGACAACTATTGCAACATAGATCATAAAGTCAATTCGGATAGGACTTATGACATCAAAGCTAACATTATTGCCAATGTTAGCCTAACCAAATTAACTTTACAATATTAATCTATGTTGCAATTATAATATAACACAGATTTTTTAAAAACACAACATTTTTTTATCCTAAAATTAAAAAATGCGCCAACCAAAGTCAGCGCACGAAAAACGCCGATTTCAGTTGATCGCCAAAAGAACTGAATATGAGAATAATTACCGCACGCAAAATACAGTATTTTTCATACAATTTAATCGGCATTTTTACCAATGTTTATTTGTATAAAAAAAACTATATTATTTGCGTGTTTCCTAACCCATATTAAGTTCTTTTGGCAACATAATTTTACCATATTTTGGAAGTTTTGTCAATCGTTTTTTTATTCCTTGCAATAATTTCAAAAATATGGTATTATGTAAATATCTGATAAGAAAGGACTGCAATACTATGAAAATAACAAACGACATCACCTACATCGGCGTAAACGACCACTCTATCGACCTTTTTGAGGGGCAGTACGATGTCTCAAACGGAATGGCGTACAACTCGTATGTTATAACGGATAAAAAAATCGCCGTTTTCGACACGGTTGACGCGCGCTTCGGTCACGAATGGCTCGATAATATCGATAAGGCAATCTCTCCGCGCAAGCCCGATTACCTTATCGTTCAGCATATGGAGCCCGACCACTCCGCAAATATCGCAAACTTTATGAGGAACTACCCGAACGCTACCGTTGTATCGTCGGAAAAGGCGTTTGCAATGATGCAAAACTTTTTCGGCACGGACTATGAGGACAGACGCATCGTTGTCGGCGAGGGCGACACGCTTGAGCTCGGCGCGCATACTCTGACATTTGTAACAGCTCCGATGGTGCATTGGCCCGAGGTTATCGTGACTTATGACAGCCGTGACAAGGTGCTGTTCTCGGCTGACGGCTTCGGCAAGTTCGGCGCGCTTGACGCTGATGAGGACTGGGCGTGTGAAGCAAGACGCTATTACTTCGGTATTGTCGGCAAGTACGGTGCACAGGTGCAGGCGCTTCTCAAAAAGGCGGCAGGTCTCGAAATCGAAAAAATCTGCCCACTCCACGGCCCTATCCTTACGGAAAACCTCGGTTATTACCTCAATTTATATAATATCTGGTCGTCGTACGGCGTGGAGTCCGAGGGCATAATGATAGCTTACACTTCGGTTTACGGCAACACAAAAAAGGCAGTTGAGATACTTTCGGAAAAGCTCAAATCCCTCGGCTGCCCAAAGGTCGCAGTAACCGACCTCGCGCGCGACGATATGGCAGAAGCCGTTGAGGACGCGTTCCGCTACGGCAAGATAGTGCTTGCTACGACGACATATAACGCGGAGATATTCCCGTTTATGCGCGAATTTATAAACCACCTCACGGAACGCGGCTATAAGAACCGCACCGTCGCGTTTATCGAGAACGGCTCGTGGGCTCCGATGGCGGAGAGAACGATGCGCAAAATGCTTGAGGGTATGAAGAATTTGCATATTCTTGATAAGGCAGTTCATATCAAGTCTGCGTTAAACGAAGAATCAAAGGCGGAAATCGACGCGCTCGCAGAGGAGCTTTGTCAGGACTACATCGCCCAGAGCGGCGAAACAGCCGACAAGAACGACCTCACCGCGCTTTTCAATATTGGCTACGGTCTGTATGTTGTAACATCAAACGACGGCAAAAAGGACAACGGACTTATCGTTAACACCGTAACGCAGGTCACGAACTCGCCAAACCGCATCGCAGTTACGATAAATAAAGAAAACTACTCGCACCATGTAATCAAAAATTCGGGCATAATGAATATAAACTGCCTGTCAGTTGAAGCTCCGTTTTCTGTTTTTGAGAACTTCGGATTCCAGAGCGGCAGAAACGCCGATAAATTCGCGTCAATAAAGCCTTTGCGCTCGGATAACGGGCTTGCGTTCCTGCCGAGATATATCAATTCGTTTATGTCGCTCAAGGTCGAACAGTACATAGACCTTGACACACACGGAATGTTCATCTGCTCCGTAACGGAATCGCGCGTTATGTCAAAGGAAGACACAATGACCTACACATACTATCAGAAGTATGTTAAGCCAAAGCCCGAAACCGAAGGCAAAAAAGGCTTTGTATGTAAGGTATGCGGATATGTTTATGAGGGCGATAAACTGCCCGATGATTTCATCTGCCCGCTTTGCAAACACGGCGTCGCCGATTTTGAACCTGTCGGGATGTAAAAAAGTAATGAACAGTGAATAATAAATAATGAATAATTGATGTGCAAAATCGCGGGGCGATTTTGTACCTAACCTATTCACTATTCACTATTACTTATTACCTCAATACAGACCGTTTGGAGGAATTTTATGGAAGCCAAAAGAAGCAGTTTTACAGGCAAAATCGGATTTATCCTTGCCGCGGCAGGCTCTGCGGTCGGTCTCGGCAATATATGGCGCTTTCCGTACCTTGCTGCAAAATACGGCGGCGGAATATTTCTGCTCGTGTATCTTATTCTTGCCGTAACATTCGGCTTTGCGCTTATGATAGCGGAGATATCAATAGGAAGAAAAACAGGCGTCAGCGGTATCAAGGCGTTCGGTATGCTCAGTAAAAACTGGAGGTTTGCAGGTATTTTTGCCGCGATAGTTCCGATGATAATACTGCCGTACTATTCCGTAATAGGCGGCTGGGTAACAAAGTACTTTGTCACATTTGTCACAGGCGGAATGACTAACGCCGCAGACGATGCGTTTTTCGGCACATTCATTTCAGGCGTCACCGAGCCGCTTTTGTGGTTTGCGCTGTTCCTTTTCCTCACCGCCGTTGTCGTATTCTTCGGGGTGGAAAAGGGCATCGAAAAGGCGAGTAAGGTTCTGATGCCCGTACTTGTTGTTTTGTCGCTGTTTATCGCAGTATATTCTCTTTTTATCGACGGAGCTCTCGAAGGCGTCAAGTATTACTTTGTGCCTGATTTTTCCAAATTCTCGTCGGGCACGGTGCTTGCGGCAATGGGGCAGCTTTTTTATTCGATGTCTCTTGCGATGGGAATTATGATAACCTACGGCTCGTATATGCCAAAGGAGACAAGCATCGAAAAGTCCGTGCGCCATATCGAGATTTTTGACACGGGGATAGCCTTTATCGCGGGGCTAATGATAATTCCGCCGATTTTTGCGGTCGGAACGCCCGATATGCTTGAAAAGGCAGGTCCGGGGCTTATGTTTGTGTCGCTCCCCAAGCTTTTTACACATATGGCAGGCGGCAGGATAATCGGCGCAGTATTTTTCGTTATGGTATTTTTTGCTGCGCTCACCTCATCAATATCGCTTATGGAAGCCGTGATTTCCGCGTTTATGGATAAGTTCGGCTGGGGGCGCAAGACGACCTGTGTTGTTGTGGCATTAGGCTCACTTGTTCTCGGCGCGCCGTCGTCTTTGGGCTTTGGGCTGTGGGAAGGCGTTAAAATACTCGGAATGAACTTTCTCGACTTTTTCGACTTTTCGGCAAACAGTATTCTGATGCCGATAGGCGCGTTTATCACCTGCATATTTGTCGGGTATGTGATAAAGCCGTCGTCAATAATTGACGAGGTTAAAGAAGCCGGCAACGCATTTAAAGCCGAAAAACTGTTTTCAATAGTTATAAAATATATCGCGCCCGTGTGCATTGTACTGATTTTCCTGACAGGGCTCGGAATTATAAAACTGTAAGAACAAAATGAATAACAAATAAATAAGAGGCGCAAAACCGTAGCTGCGGTTTTGGTCCTCACTTCTTCACTCTTCACTATTACCTATTACCTATTACTTTCTTGGGGCGAAGAGAAAATAGTGCAGAACGGACAAACTGAGCCAAAACGAAGTTTTGGGTTATCCGAAGCGGTATATAGATACCGCGAGTGACGAAGTTTGTTCGTAGCATAAAGCATTAAAATAAAAAAATTCGCTAAAGGGTGTCCTTAATAAAACAGTAATATTGTTTTCGTTGAAACGGCATAGGTTTTCTATGCCGTTTCTTCGTGTCCGTTAAGTAATGATAATGGCAGTATTCCGACCAAATCATAAACAATGTCAATTTCCTGTGTTCTTTTTCCGTCAATCTTTTGCGGTGCGTGAACATAAACACGCTTTACCATATCGTTTAATACTGACGGAGTTAATTCCTGTAAATCAAAATATTTATGTACCTTTGAAATAAACCTTTCCACATTATCGGACTGTTCTTCCGTTTCGGATATTTCAGCAGATAGCCTTTCGATAATTTGCTTTAATTCCGCCTGTTCATTCTCATAATTTACAGACAGCATTTCAAATCTTTCGTCCGAGATTTTCTTGCTTACATTATCCTCATAAATACGCTGAAACAATAAGTCTAATTCTTTAATTCTGCTTTCGCTTTTTAAGAGCAGTTTTTTCTTTGCGTTCAGTTCCTTTTTAACCTCTGTTTTTTGTTTTCCACCTAACACTTTGCGGAATTGGTTTTCATAACTTGCAATTGTTCCGATTACATACTTTAGATGAGCTAACACGCCTTTTTCAAGCACAACGGTACGAATAAAATGTGTGGAACATTTTTCTTTGCCTTTTCTTGAAGTGGAACATACAAAATGATCTTGTCTGCTTTCAAAATATTTGCTTGTGCAGTAGTAGAGTTTCTGTCCGCAATCCGCGCAGTAGGCAATACCCGAAAACATATTGCTTTTGCCTGTCCTTGTCGGTCGGCGTTTGTTCTTCCGTAGTTCCTGTACTCGTTCCCAAGT
>JAFSYJ010000006.1 GCA_017450025.1 Clostridia bacterium
CTGAAATCTCATAATTTAAAGTCCTTCGGAGTTTGTTTCGTGCAAATTTTTGTCGAGGCAAGGAAAATGCCGCGGGGAATACTTGGTGTATTTACAAGGTATTTGACGAAGTATCGGCATAAATTTGCCAAAAAAACCGTAGTTCAAATTAGAGCCATCAGGCTTAAGATGTTTTTTCATTTAAAAAGCCTCCTTTTCAGGATAGTATATCCAAAAAAGGAGGCTAAAATACTGATTACTCTATAATCGTTTTACCCGTCATTTCTTTCGGCTGCGGAAGTCCCATAATATCAAGCATTGTCGGTGCAATATCCGCAAGCACGCCGCCCGAGCGTAGCTTGCAGTCACGACCGACCACCACAAACGGAACTTTGTTCGTCGTGTGCGCCGTAAACGGTGCGTCAGAGCCGTCCTCAAGCATTTTGTCGGCGTTGCCGTGGTCAGCCGTGATAAGTACAGTGCCGCTTTGTGAAAGCGTAGCCTCAACAACTCTGCCGACACATTCGTCAACGGCTTCCACCGCTTTGACAGCCGCCTCAAACACTCCGGTATGACCTACCATATCGCAGTTTGCAAAGTTAAGTATCACAGCGTCGTATTTACCGCTTTGTATTCTCTCGCAAGCCTTGTTGCAAACCTCATAAGCACTCATTTCGGGCTGCAAGTCATAAGTTGCAACCTTTGGAGAGTTAACAAGCACTCTGTCCTCGTTTTTATAAGGCGCTTCAAGTCCGCCGTTAAAGAAAAATGTAACATGAGCATACTTTTCTGTTTCTGCAATTCGGAGTTGTGTAAAACCTTTGCTTGAAATATACTCGCCAAATGTATTTACAAGGCTTTCCGGCTTGAATGCAACACGCACATTCGGCATCTGCGCGTCATACTGCGTCATGCAAACATAGCAAACAGGGAAATATTTTCTCTCAAAGCCCGTAAAATCTTTGTCAACAAAAGTTCTTGTTATCTCTCTTGCTCTGTCAGGGCGGAAGTTAAAGAAAATAATGCTGTCGTTTTCGGCAATTTTTCTTGCTCCGTCTATAACGCAGGGTACAATAAACTCGTCGGTTACATCGTTTTCATAAGATTTTTTGACATATCCGACTGCGTCAGATGCGTGTTCACCCTCGCCTTTTACCATTGCACTGTATGCCTTTTCAACACGCTCCCAGCGATTGTCACGGTCCATAGCGTAGTATCTGCCCATAACGGTAGCAACCTTGCCCACGCCCTTTTCAGCCATAATTGACTCGATTTGTGCAATGTAGTCCGCTCCCGAAACGGGCGAAACATCTCTGCCGTCCATAAGCGCGTGAACATAAACCTCAGACAGACCGCCGCGCTTTGCGAATTCAATAAGCCCCGCAAGGTGATTTATATGGCTGTGAACTCCGCCGTCTGACAAAAGTCCGATAAGGTGCAAAGCAGAATTATTTTTTTTGCAGTTTTGGACAGCCGCCGAAAATTCGGGGTTTTCAAAGAAATCGCCGTCAGAAATCGACTTTGTAATCCTCGTAAGCTCCTGATAAACTATTCTGCCTGCGCCGATATTAGTGTGACCAACTTCTGAATTACCCATCTGTCCGTCAGGAAGTCCGACCGCCATACCACTCGCGTCAAGAAGCGTGTTCGGATTTTCTGCCATAATTTTGTCAAGATTAGGTGTTTTAGCCGCTTTAATTGCGTTTCCGCGAACATCAGGCGTAATTCCAAAACCGTCCATTATAATTAGTGTTATCATACTGCCGTAGTCCTCCAAACTAATTCAGGCGGAGGTTGTCCCCACCCATGAATATTCCGTTATGCATTCGCAATAACTGTAAAATCGTCTGCCTTTAAGCTTGCTCCGCCTATAAGACCGCCGTCTATATCGCTGCACGCGAAAAGTTCCGCCGCGTTTTTGGCATTACAGCTGCCTCCGTAAAGTACGGTTGCCTTTTCTGCCGTATCTGCGCCGTAAAGCTCTGTCAAAAGCGCGCGTATTGCAGAGCAAACCTCGTTTGCCTGCTCTTTTGTTGCCGTCTCGCCTGTGCCGATTGCCCAGATTGGCTCGTATGCAATTATCATACCTGAAACCTGCTCCGCCGTTACGCCTGTGAGCGCAATTTTGAGCTGTGTGCGGATAAAATCAATCGTTACTCCCGTTTTTCTCTGGGCAAGAGTTTCGCCGCAGCAAAGAATCGGTGTAATTCCCGCTTCAAGCGCTTTTAAAACCTTTTTATTAACGGTCTCATCGGTTTCCGCAAAATATTCGCGTCTTTCGGAGTGACCGATTATAACATATTTAACTCCGAGGTCGCAAAGCATAGCAGCGGAGATCTCGCCTGTGAATGCACCCTTATCCTCAAAATGAAGGTTTTGTGCGCCAACCTTGATGTTTGTGCCTTTAGCGGCTTCAATAACATTTGCCAAACATACCGCAGGAGGGCAAACTATTACTTCATTTGAAGCGCCTGCGATTTTGCCTTTGAGCTCGCCTATAAAAGCCGTAGCTTCTGACGGCGTCATATTCATTTTCCAGTTTCCTGCCGCGATTTTGTTCTTTGCCATAATTATTTCTTCCTTTCAAATTATATATTTTTAAATCTTGGGACTGCCCTTTCAGAGCAGTCCCAAAAACAAATTATTTATCCTGTAAGCATGCAATTCCGGGGAGAATTTTACCCTCCAAGAACTCAAGTGATGCACCGCCACCTGTGGAAATATGTGTCATCTTGTCAGCAAGTCCTGCCTTTTTAACAGCAGCAACGCTGTCGCCGCCGCCGATAATAGTTGTTGCATCTGCAGCTGCAAGAGCCTTTGCAACTTCAATTGTACCCTTGCAGAGAACGGGGTTCTCGAACACGCCCATAGGACCGTTCCAAACGACTGTTTTTGCGCCTTTGACTGTTTCGGCAAAGAGAGCTATGGTCTTTTCGCCTATATCAAGTCCCATTTGATCTGCGGGGATCTTGTCGGAATCAACTGTTTCAACAGCGATTTTTGCGTCAATTGGGTCGGGGAATTCTTTAGCGACAACTGTATCAACAGGCAAAAGAAGCTTAACTCCGTTAGCCTTTGCCTTTTCCATAAGACCCTTTGCAAGCTCAACTTTTTCTTCTTCACAAAGAGATGTGCCGATTTCACGACCCATAGCCTTGAAAAATGTATAAGCCATACCGCCGCCTATGATAAGCGCGTCAACCTTGCTTATGAGGTTTTCAATAACGCCTATTTTGTCGCTTACTTTAGCGCCGCCAAGGATTGCAACAAAAGGTCTGTCGGGATTAGCAAGAGCCTTGCCCATAATGTCGATTTCTTTCTGAATAAGGAATCCGCAAACAGCAGGGAGATAATCTGCAACGCCTGCCGTCGAGGAATGAGCGCGGTGTGCCGTACCGAATGCGTCGTTAACAAATATTTCCGCAAGAGATGCGAGAGCCTTTGAAAATTCAGGGTCGTTCTTTGTTTCTTCAGCGTGGAAGCGTACATTTTCCAGAAGAACTACATCGCCGTCTTTCATAGTGGAAACAGCCGCTTTAGCGCTGTCGCCAATAACATCTTTTGCCATAACAACTTCCTTACCGAGATGCTCGGAAAGTCTCTTTGCAACAGGGGCGAGGCTGTACTTCGGGTTAAATTCGCCCTTCGGTCTGCCCAAATGCGAGCAAAGAATAACCTTTGCGTTATGGTCTATGAGATATTTTATTGTTGGCAAAGCTCCTAAAATTCTGTTTTCATCAGTAATGTTAAGATCTGCGTCAAGAGGAACATTAAAGTCACATCTTACGAGTACCTTTTTACCATTTACATCAATTGATTCAATGCTTTTTTTATTCATTTATATACTCCTTTCCGCCATCGGCGTTAAACTACATATTATACCCACGCATAACCGCTTTTTTGTTAAGCTCAAAAAGCTCAGGCTTATTCTTTGGCATACTTTTTTCAAGCCCTTTTAAAAGTGTGTCGATATCAACAGCCTTACTCTCTTTTGCATACGCGCCCAAAAGTATCATATTGGCAAGCTTTACTGCGTTGAGTTCTTCAGCCCATTTAGCAGCAGGGATTGCCACTACCTTGACATCGTCTCGTGTGATTTCGTTTTTGTCGATAAGAGTCGAATCTATAACGATCGTGCCGCCCGAAACTACATTGTTCTCAAACTTCTGAAGCGACGGAAAATTCATCGCAAAAAGCGTTGTGGGATTTATAATAAGCGGTGATGCAACGGCATCGTCTGAAATTATAACATGGCAGTTTGCCGTACCTCCGCGCATTTCGGGGCCATATGACGGAAGCCATGAAACCTGCTTGTCAGAAACAAGTCCCGTATAAGCCAAAACCTTACCCATAAACAAAACGCCCTGACCGCCGAAACCTGCGATAACAAATTCATTAGTCATTGTTTTCCGCCCCCTTATCCTTGTAAACTCCGAGCGGATAAAACGGTATCATATTTTCACGCAGCCATTTTACCGCTTCTTCGGGAGAAAGTCCCCAGTTTGTGGGGCAAGTTGAAAGCACTTCAACAAGCGAGAAGCCTCTGCCCTCTATCTGATACTGAAACGCCTTTTTAATTGCCGCCTTTGCCTTTTTGATATTTGGAACGGAATCAACAGAGACGCGCTCAAGATAAGCCGCTCCGCCTGTGTTTGACAAAAGCTCGCATACTTTTACGGGGTGTCCCTGTGTTTTCAAATCTCTGCCGTAAGGCGATGTCTGTGTGACCTGACCTTCAAGCGTTGTAGGTGCCATCTGCCCGCCTGTCATACCGTAAATTGCGTTGTTTACGAATATAACAGTTATGTTCTCTCCGCGGGAAGCCGCGTGAACAGTTTCAGCCGTACCTATTGCAGCAAGGTCGCCGTCGCCCTGATATGTGAAGACCACATTTTCGGGCAACGCTCTTTTAACGCCTGTTGCAACGGCAGGAGCTCTGCCGTGAGAAGCCTCTATCATATCACATTCAAAATAGTTATAAGCAAAAACCGCACAACCAACCGGGGCAACGCCGACTGTTTTACCTTCAATACCTAATTCGTCAATAGCCTGTGCAACAAGACGGTGAATTATACCGTGCGTGCAGCCGGGGCAGTAATGAAGGGGTATATCGCTGAGCGATTTCGGTCTTTCAAATACTTTTTCCATTTATTTTCCCTCCTTCATTTTTAAAAGCGCCGCGCAAATTTCGTCTGGCGTCGGAATCATACCGCCTGTTCTGCCGTAAAAATCAACGGGACATTTTCCGTTAACGCTGAGACGGACATCTTCAACCATCTGTCCCATACTCATCTCAACCGTGAGAATACCTTTAACCTTGCCGGCAACATTTTCAAAGCTTGCCTTCGGGAACGGCCAGAGAGTGATAGGTCTTATAAGTCCGACCTTAACGCCGTCAGCGCGAAGCTTTTCGATAGCAGTTTTTGCAACGCGGGCTATTGTGCCGTATGCAGCGATAACATACTCTGCGTCGTCAAGCTTGTATTCTTCAACTCTGACTTCGTTTTCTTCAACCTTTTTATATCTTTCATACCTTTCAAAAACCATTTTTTCAAGTTCTGAAGGCTCAATATAAAGCGAATTAACTATGTTTTTCTTACGCTTCAACTGCGTACCGTTTGTAGCGTAAGGCTTTTCGGGGATCTTAACCTCGTCAGCATCGGGGAAGGAAATCGGCTCCATCATCTGACCGAGCATACCGTCGCCCATTATCATAACGGGCATACGGTACTTGTCTGCAATATCAAAAGCGTCGTGAACAATGTCAACTATTTCCTGTATTGACGACGGTGCCAAAACTATAAGATTATAGTCACCATGTCCGCCGCCCTTTACAGCCTGAAAATAATCGCTCTGCGCAGGCTGAATACCGCCGAGGCCGGGGCCTCCGCGAACAATATTTACAATAACACACGGCAAATCGCTGCCTGCTATGTAGGAGATACCCTCTTGCTTTAAGCTGACGCCGGGGCTTGACGATGAAGTCATGACCCTTTTGCCGGCAGACGCCGCACCATAAACCATATTTATAGCGGCAACTTCACTTTCTGCCTGTAAGAAAACGCCGTCAATTTTAGGCATCTTCTTTGCCATATATGCCGCAAGCTCTGTCTGCGGAGTTATCGGATAACCGAAAAACATCTTACAGCCCGATCTTATGGCAGCCTCGGCAAGTGCTTCGTTGCCCTTCATCAAAACCTTTTCACTCATAACTCTAACCTACCTTTCTACCTCTATCACGGTGTCAGGACACATAGTCGCGCAAAAAGCACAGCCTATGCATTTGTCCTGTTCTACAACCGTTGCAGGGTGAAATCCTTTTTTATTCAGTCTGTCGGTTGCCATAACGACTATTTTTTTCGGACAAACTGTAACGCAAAGCTTACAACCCTTGCATCTGTCCTCGTTAAAAGTAACTTTTGCCATACTACCACCTTAGCCTTTCTCTAAAACGGAAGATTGATATATAAATCCAACTCTTTAAGAGGATTATTTATTTTAAGTGTTGGGATAAGTTCCCCCGGAGCAGTTGTGAAAGCTATTGGTATATTCATTTTTTTGCTCACGGCTTCACAAAGCGCCTGCCCTTTCATGATAATTTCAACATCTGTCATTTTGCCGTAATGAGTGTTATTTATAAGATGCGTAACGCGTAGCCTTGACGCAGCTTCAACATCGCGGATAAGCGAGGTCACATCGTCTTCGGTCTGCGTAAGCGGGCGCGTAGCGCATATTACAAAGTACATCTCATATCCAAGCTCTGTAAAATATCTGTTATACATTCCGAGCGCCAGAGCGCCGTCATCGTCGCCGCCCACATCAAACACAACATTCTCACCGCTTTCAAACACAGAAAACACATCAGGCGGTATTACGGGAATATCGACATTTGTACGCGCAAACGGCGGCAGGATAACGCGCACACCGCTTTTTAAAAGTGCGCTCTCGGCGTCTGCCGTTCTGAAGTACGGATTAACTGTATCAAGGTCAACAATTGCACAGTGTTCTTCGCTCATTGCCATATTTATCGCAATTTCCGTTTTGCCGCTGCCAAAATGACCTGTAATAATCTTAATTTTGTTCATTGAGAGTTCCTTTATATAGCCTATCTATATTATTTTACCACATTTACTTTATGTTTGTAAAGTGTAAAATCCAAAAAAAAGGCAAATTTAAAATTCTTCAATTTCCGCTCCTGTGTTTGCGGCCAAATCTCTTATGTCCTTTTTGCTCATATCCGCGTTTTCTGACATACCGTCAGCCGAGGCATAAAATGTAACCTGATAACCGCTTATAGATAGATCCACGCATAAATCAGTCATTTCCGAATATTCAGAGTAGGCGTTTTGTGCGTCCTCGGGAGATTCGTAGGTATTTATATATTTAATGCACACAAGCTCCGCTCCGCCGAAATAGTAAAACGCCTCTGTCTTAACAAGTGCGCCGCCCTCGGCGTTGCCCGATTCGTCTGTTGTTACTTTAATGCCGCTGTCGGCTGTTCTTTCCGCCTCTTTGCCGATAACAGAAAACTCTTTACGCGGTTTTTCAGTCTCTGCCGCTGTTTCTTCAGTCGTCTTTACTTCGGGCTTTTCCACAGGTTCGTTTTTCGCTTTGCAAGCAGTAAGCGCCAACGCAAATAAACATAAAAGTATAGCTATCTTTTTCACAATAAGTCCTCCCTATGCAAATCGCTTTAATAACTGCCGCCTTGCGCTTTGTTCGTACTCGTCGTCAAGCGGCGAAAGCGACACCTTGCCGTATCTTTTTTCAAGCGCCTTCATAATGAGTTCGTCGGCAATTAACGGATTTTTGGAAAGAAACGGTCCGTGCGAATAAGTGCAGTATGTGTTTTTGTAATGTAAGCCTTCTGTTCCGTCTTCACCGTTGTTCCCATATCCCTTTTTGATTTTGCCGAGCGGTTTTAAATCTCCTATATATGTCCTGCCGGCATGGTTTTCAAACCCTATTACATCGTATCCGTTGTAATCAAAAATAAAATTACCGATAAGACGCTTTTCGCCTCCTTCGGTATAATGCGGCAAAATTCCGAGTCCGTCAATAACATTACCTTCAGGAGTGATATAGTTTTTGCCGAGCATCTGGTAGCCGCCGCATATAGCGAGCGTCACGCCGCCGTCTTCAATATACGATTTTAACGGTGCAAGCATATTGTTCTTTATATCTTCCGCCACAACACTCATTTCAAAATCCTGTCCGCCGCCAAAAAGCACAACATCAGTATCCTGCGATGAAAACGCAGAGCCGACCGTGTGATTTACCACTTTGATCGAAATCCCGCGTTGTGCCGCGCGATGCTTTAAAATGTATACATTTCCAATATCACCGTACATATTCAAAAGTTCGGGATATAAATGACAAATTGTGAGTTCCATAAATAAACCTCTCAATACCATAATTTTTTAATATAGCCCTTTTTGTGTAAAAACTTTCTCAAGCTTATCATCGCCGTATATGTGCAAAAAAGATATATCCTGCCGCGTAGATTTGTTTTTATTGCATATAACAGGCTGTCAAAATCTTCACATATAATAAACTTGTTGGAGTTAAGCCCTGCAACAGAAAGTCTGATAGCGGCGTCATAGCACCTTGTACCGCCTATTGCAACATTCTGATAGTCAAGACGCGCGAGCTTTTCAAAGCCGACATCGTATATCCAAGAAACATCAGTACCGTCGGCGTAGTTGTCGTTTAGTAAAAATCCTATTTCAACCTCTCCGGTGTCGGCGAGAACAGAATTAATAGCCTCGTCACAGCCGGCAGGATTTTTTACAAGAATAAGCCGTAGCTGCCTGCCGTCAATTTCAACTGTTTCCTGCCTTCCGAATTTACATTCCTGCGCTTCTATGCCTGTTTTTATATCATCGGGGCAAACGCCGGCAGCGCCTGCCGCAGCCGCCGCGCAAAGGGCATTGTAAACATTGTATGCGCCCGGTTGCGGAACTGTAATATCAAGCCCGTCAAATGACACTTTTGTTTCGTCGGGCGAGAACTCCGGTTGAGCGGAAACACCAAGCGCGAGTGCAGGCTTTTGGAAGCCGCAAACGGGGCAAAAATAGTCGCCGAGGTGGTTAAATGTAGTAAAATTATAAGAGTACGGCGAGCCGCATACCGTGCAGAACTTGCCTTCGGCGTTCTGGACTTCGCTCTTTGAAACATCAGGGTTTACGCGAAAGCCGTAAAAATAACGCTTGCGTTCAGGCAACAGATTCGCCAGGAGCGGGTCGTCACCGTTTAAAACAAGAACGCTGTCCGTTTTTGCACAGCCTTCTTCAATCATTTTTAATGTTTTGGAGACCTCTCCGTACCTGTCGAGCTGGTCACGGAAGATATTTGTAACTGCGATGATTTCGGGGTTTATGTCGTCTGTAACATACTTTAAGTATGCCTCGTCACACTCCAAAACCGCAAAATCGCCGTCAGTCTTTTTAAAAATGGGGTATGCTGAAATAAGCTTTGAGGTTATGCCTGATTTCATATTAGCTCCGCTTTCGTTAGAAACAACATGCCTGCCTGTTGTACGCAAAATTGATGCCAGCATAGCAGAGGTCGTGGTTTTCCCGTTTGTGCCTGTAACCGCTATTATCCTGTATCCTGCGGCAAGCTTTTTTAAAATATGCGGTCTTGCCTTAAGCGCAACGCTGCCGGGCAGATTTGTACCTCCCCCGAAAATGTTCGTAAAAAACGAAAGTATTTTGCAAAATATAATAACTAAAATATCCATTAATTACTCCTCAATTCAGTTCTGTATGAGCTTTTTCTATAACTTCATCAATCGAATAATCTTCACTTTTAACATTCTTTTTTATATACATAAGAAATTCTATATTGCCCTTTGGTCCTTTAACAGGAGAAAAATCAAGCCCAAGCACGCCAAATCCTATTCTTTCTGCCGCGTCGATGGCGGAAGTCACCGCTTCTTTATGCACCTTGGGGTCAGTCACAACGCCCTTGTTTGTTTTCCCCTTGCCTGCCTCAAACTGTGGCTTTATAAGACATACAGCCTCGCCGTTATCCGTCAGAATATCAAAAAGCGGAGGCAGTATAAGCGAAAGCGAAATAAACGACACATCACATGATGCAAAAGACGGCTTTTCCGTAAAATTACCCGCCGTACAGTAGCGGAAGTTTGTTCTTTCCATACAAATGACTCTCTCATCTGTCCGCAGCTTATAATCAAGCTGACCGTAACCGACATCAATCGAATACACCTTAGCGGCTCCGTTTTGAAGCATACAGTCTGTAAATCCGCCTGTTGACGCTCCTATATCAACGCATATCCTGCCGTCAAGCAAGACAGGAAAAACCTTTAAAGCCTTTTCAAGCTTAAATCCGCCGCGCGACACATATGGCATTGCTTCTTTGATTTCTATTTTTTCATCACCTGTTACAAAAGCGCCTGCTTTAAGCGCTTTTTCTCCGTTTACATAAACCTCGCCGCCCATTATCATCGCTCGCGCCATAGAACGACTTGTTGCAAGCGCGTTGTCAGCCATAAATTGATCAAGGCGTATTTTCATAGCTTCCTCCCGATTTCTTCCGCTGCCTTTTGCGGCGTAAGACCGTAAAAGTCCATAAGTGCTTTCTTTGACCCTGCCTTAATAAACCTGTCTCCCCACGAAAAGCTCAAGTGCTTGCAAGGTATTTCAGAAAACAGTGTTTCTCCCACGCCGCCCTTGTATGAACAATCTTCAAAAACGGCTAAAAAACCTGTTTTGACGACACTTTTGGCAACTGTTTCAAAATCTTCTGGCTTTGCGCATCGCAGACTTACAACCTCAGCAGAAACCCCTCTTTCTTCAAGTATTTTGGCAGTTTCAAGCGCTGTATGCAGCATATTACCAAGCCCGGCAAGTGTTATGGCAGTCCCTTCTTTTATTACCTCTGCCTTTGGCTCGCCGCCTGTGTATGCGCCTACTTTAAGTAGCGGCTCATAGCCGCGCGGATAACGCACCGCAACAGGCCCGTCACATTCGTTTACGGCATAGCGGAGCATTTTGTCAAGCTCCTCCGTGTCGGCAGGCGCGAGAATTTTTAAATTCGGAACGGACGATAAAAACGCAATATCAAATATTCCCTGATGTGTTTCGCCGTCCTCCCCTACAACGCCTGCGCGGTCTATTGCAAACACAACATGGCGGTTGCAAATTGCAACATCGTGCAAAATACCGTCGTAAGCCCTCTGTAAAAATGAGGAATAAACACACACGATGGGTGTAAGTCCCTTTGCAGAAAGCCCTGCCGCCAGCGTTACTGCGTGCGCCTCGGCAATACCCGTATCAAACAGCCTTTCGGGATACAATTTAGCAAAATCCGAAAGTCCGCACGAGTCCACCATCGACGGGCAAACACAAACAACGCTTTTGTTTTCCTGAGCCAAATCACATATCGTTTTTCCTGCCTGCGCCGAAAATGTAACAGGCTTTTCAGCGGATTTGCTCGGGGCCGAAACGCCGTGGTACTCCGAAGGGTGTGATTCCGCGTCGGGATAGCCCTTCCCTTTAACCGTGCAAATATGTATAACGCACGGCTTTTTTGAAGCTTTAGCCTCTCTGTATGCCGCGCACAAATTCTCAATATTGTGTCCGTCAACCGGACCGAGGTATTTATACCCGAGCTGTTCAAAAACAACTCCGGGCGTTATCATATATTTAATTGAACTTTTTGCCCTTTTTACAATTTTGTATATGCCGTTCCCGAAGACGGGTATATGCGAAAGCAAGCTTTCCGTCTCGCGCTTTATGTTGTAATAAGACGGCTTTGTACGCACGCGGTTTAAATATCTCGCAAACGCACCGCGGTTTTTGCCTATCGACATCTGGTTGTCGTTAAGTATAATAATGACCTTTTTCTTTGTCTGCGAAATATGGTTTAAAGCCTCCAGCGCAGGTCCGCCGCTGAACGAAGCGTCACCGATCACCGCAACAGTTTCGCCGCTTTCGCCGTTTAGCCCTTTTGCAGTGGCAAAGCCGAGTGCCGCCGACAGTGAAGTGCTTGAGTGTCCCGTGTCAAAACAGTCGAGTGCAGACTCCGACACCTTTGGGAAGCCGCTTATTCCGTCAAATTGACGCAAAGTAGCGAATTTATCCTTTCTTCCCGTTATTATCTTGTGAACATAGCTTTGATGCCCGACATCCC
Source organism: Clostridia bacterium (assembly GCA_017450025.1). GTDB lineage: Bacteria > Bacillota > Clostridia > UMGS1883 > UMGS1540 > RGIG3586. Next base: position 12,136 of record JAFSYJ010000006.1, read on the forward strand.
AGATAATATCGTCTTTTCCTGCGTCAAAAACCCTGTAAAGAGCGAGCGTAAGCTCCACAACGCCAAGATTTGACGCAAGGTGACCGCCGGTTTTTAAAACATTTTCTATTAAGAATTCTCTTATCTCGCCTGCCAAAGCTTCAAGCTCCGAAGAAGAAAGCTTTTTTATATCGTCAGGAGAGTTTACTTTGTCCAAAATTTTCATCGTGTGTTTTCTTTCTATGTATTTTAATGCTTATCAGGTTTTTCAAAAACGGAAAGCACTCTCCCAACGGAATAAACAATAGTGTTGCAATTTGTGATTGCAAATGTTTTACCGAGTGCTTTACCCCCTACTGTAAGTGATGAAATTATACCCGTTGCCGCAAGGCTTGTAACAACGAGATTAAACCCGTGATTAAGCACAAGCTCCGATACGATAAGCGTTCCGACAGCGCCGCTGACAATACCGCAAATATCGCCTATAACATCGCAGCACACATTTGCGACCTTTTCGCTGTTTCTGATCATATGTATCGTTTTTTTTGCGCCGCGCACGCGGTTTGACGCCATCGAATGAAACGGCACCTCACTTGCCGCAGTCACGGCAGTTCCGAGTATGTCAAAGAATATTCCAAAAAGAATAATAAATAAAAGAACAGCCAAACTTATGCCGAGAGCCATATCCTTCATCTGCACAGATGTAACCGCGCTTATTGAAACCGACAGCATAAATGTCAATATAACTGTTATAAATACCCATGATACGCTGAACTTTTTGTTAACCGTATGACCGCTTTTAACGCGGATTTTTTGTTTTTTCATACAAAATCTCACTTCGTATTTTTAATGGGACAAAGACGGAAGTAAAATTTACGGCATAGGTCCGGTAGGCTTTCCCGCAAGCGTTCCCTGCGTTGCCGCTGAGGGAGGTTTCCCATTAAACGCCGCCCGCGCATAGCGCGAAACCGGATCGCCACTTAGTCCGCACTGCAATCCTTCCGTCCTTTATTTGACAAACAGCCTAGGGGATTTCCCCAACAGTCACGCCGGTTCTTAGCCTCTTTTGCAAATATGGTTTCAAGCGGCAATAGCGGTCGTCTTGTTGGCCTACAAGTCCGACACTTGTTCCGCTATCCTACATACCCGCTCAAGGCAGGCTACTCTGTCCACAGCACCCGAAGGCCCGCGAAACAGGTTTAATCCTAAGCCGTACTCCCGTTTTGTCGCCCGAAGGCAAGCATCGCGGAGCACAAGAATAGGTCTCCACGGAAAAGGGGTCAAGCTCCGCATGCCATTGCGGTTTGCCCCTTAACCTTAACCCCCAGCACAAACCCCCGACTGGGCGTCGGAAGCCTGCACAAGGAACTTCATCGATGTGCCCTTTAACGGATTTTTAGGCCCGTCCTGGGAATCGGCAGATCTGACTAGGATACTGTGTCCCGAACATAGTCTATCACAATTTATTAAAAAAGTAAAGAGGGAATTTAACATATGCGCGCTTGACAAATTTAACATATGCGCGCTTGACAAACCTACAAAACATATGGTAATATAGTATTATAAGAATACAAATGAGGTGTAAATATGAAAATATCAACAAAAGGCAGATATGCTCTGCGTATGCTTGTCGATTTGGCGGAACATCAGGGCAACAGCTATATTGCACTTAAAGAAATTGCCGAAAGACAAAATATCTCCAAAAAATACCTCGAACAAATTGTTCCGATTTTAAATAAAAGCAATGTATTGCGGACAAGCCGTGGGTTTCAGGGCGGATATAGGCTGGCGCAGTCGCCGTCAAAATACACAGTCGGTGATATTCTGCGCCTGACGGAAGGCGGTCTTGCTCCTGTCTCCTGTCTGGAAAACGAGCCCGTACAATGTGACCGCAGCACAAATTGCGTTACATTGCCTGTATGGAGGGGACTTAATAAAGCAATAAACGATTACCTCGACTCAATAACTCTGCAAGACCTGCTTGATATGCAGCGCGAATCGTATGCAAATGACTATATAATTTAAGGTACAAGGATATAATATTGAATACAGATATTCCACAGTAGCAATTTACTTTTTATAGCTTATATGATAGGATTATTCTATTGTAAAAATAGTTTTGCAATTGTTGTCAAATATTTATGTTGTCTGAATTTTTGTATCTCGGAGGTTTAAAATGACAAAAAAGTTTTTAGCTTTGATATTGGCTTTGTGTATTTCCGTGATTTTGGGTATGTTTTCTTTAACTGCAGCAGCAGATATACCTGAAGTCAAATCAGCAGATGTTGTGCTTGTGGCGCAAGGTTACGGCGGATTTCTCGCCGCGCCGCAAACCGTAACAGTATCGTCAGATACCGCAGAGAATTACGGTTACAGCGATAGTGTTGACGGCGTATCCGTGCTTGATGCGCTTGTCAAAACGCACGAGCTTGTATTTGGAGGAGATTTTACGCCGGAGACTGCGCCTGTATACCTTACCGAATCAAGCGGTTATGTTTCCAAGCTTTACGGTGTTGAGACATATGCTAACGGATTTTTGCTTAACGGCGGCATACCTAACGACGGCACGCAGGGCGATTACGGCTATAACGGCACAACAGTAGAAACACAGGAAGTTGTAGATGGCGATAAAGTCGATTTTTATATTTTCGGCGATACAACTTTTTACTCAGATATTTACACCTGGATTGACGGAGACCTTGAGGTAGCACAGGGCGGCAGTGCCGAGGTTACGGTAACAGGCGCAATGGTTCTTATGGGCTCATCGTGCGGAACACCCGCGGATTTTAAGGATTCAGCCGAGCCGGCGGAAGGCGTTTCTCTGGCGTGGGTTGATGATAACGGTGCAGTAACCGAAATTGACGGTGTTTATACTGATGAAGACGGCAAAGCGGTAATACAAATCCCTTACGATATGGAAACGGGAACATATTAC
>JAFSYJ010000040.1 GCA_017450025.1 Clostridia bacterium
AAAAACCTCCATGATATTTTTTTAGTAATGCGGTCGCCAAACCATTTACTATTATATCATAGAGGTTTTTCTCATGCTAAAGCTTTTTATCTTCCCCCAGTAGAACTGGGGGTTTATTTCCACGCCTAAAGGCACCAAAAAGCTAAAAGGGCAGGTAAAATACCTGCCCTTTTACAATTAAAAGTGTTAAATATGATTAAAACAATCCCATTCCACCAAACAATACAACAAGTGATGCAAACACTATCGAAACCATTGAAAGCAGTTTGATAAGAATATTAACGGAAGGACCTGCCGTATCCTTAAACGGATCGCCGACCGTATCGCCTACAACAGCGGCCTTATGATTTTCACTACCCTTGCCGCCAAAGTTACCGGCTTCAATGTATTTTTTTGCATTATCCCAAGCACCGCCAGAATTTGCCATCATAATAGCCAAAACAAAGCCCGAAACAAGCGCGCCTGCAAGCATACCTACAACGCCGTTGCAGCCGAGTATAAACCCTACAAGAATAGGTGCTATGATTCCGAGCGCCGCCGGCAGAATCATTTCTTTAAGTGACGATTTTGCGCAAATATCAACGCATTTTGCATAGTCAGCATCGGCCTTGCCTTCAATAAGTCCGTCAATTTCTCTGAACTGGCGTCTTACTTCTATAACTATCTTCTGCGCCGCGCGGCCAACAGCCTTCATAGTCATAGCACTGAAAAGGAACGGAAGCATCGCGCCGATAAACAGGCCTATTAAAACTGCCGGATTTGTGATCGAAAGATTAAGCTTACCGGGCGCAATAGCTTCGATCTTATCTGTGTAAGAAACAATAAGTGCAAGCGCTGTCAAAGCGGCAGAGCCTATTGCAAAGCCCTTACCCGTTGCAGCCGTTGTATTACCAAGCGAGTCGAGCGCGTCTGTTCTTTTACGTACATATTCAGGCAGACCGGACATTTCGGCAATACCGCCTGCGTTATCTGCGACAGGTCCATACGCATCTGTTGCAAGCGTAATACCCAATGTTGAAAGCATTCCAACTGCACTGAGTCCGACGCCGTAAAGTCCGCTTGAAAAATCTGCGCCTCCGCCTGCGGTAAAGAAGCTTATAATAATAGAAGCTGCAATAATAATTACCGGCACAGCAGTAGAAAGCATACCAAGCGAGATACCGTTTATTATAATTGTTGCAGAGCCTGTTTCAGACGATCCTGACAGGTCTTTTGTGGGCTTATATGTATCTGAAGTATAGTATTCCGTAAAGAATCCGATCAAAACACCTGCCAAAAGTCCTGAAATAACAGCCCACAAAACATTTTTATGCTCCGGAATAAGAGTATATATCAGAGCTGCGGAACTGATTGCAGAAATTATTGCGCTCGCATAAGTTCCGCGCCTGAGTGAACCAAGAAGCATTTTTTGGCTTGCCTGTTCTTTTGTGCTTACAAAGAATGTTCCTATAATCGACGCTATTATACCGACAGCCGCGATAAGCATAGGAACGAGAACTCCGTTAAGTCCGAGTCCTGCAGAAGCCGCAAGCGCGCCGCAGGAGATAACCGAGCCTACATACGATTCGTAAAGGTCAGCGCCCATACCGGCAACATCGCCGACATTATCGCCGACATTATCTGCGATACACGCCGGATTTCTGGGATCGTCTTCCGGAATACCGACTTCAACCTTACCAACGAGGTCGGCGCCGACATCTGCAGCTTTTGTAAAGATACCTCCGCCAACACGAGCAAACAGAGCCATAGACGATGCGCCCATTCCGAATGTCAGCATTGCCGGCATAATATCTTCAACGCCAAGACCAAACGCAAATTTTAAAAGAATAAACCATATGCTTATATCCAAAAGTCCAAGACCTACAACTGTAAATCCCATAACCGAGCCTGACGCAAAAGCAAGCCTCAATCCTTTGTTAAGACCTTCCTGCGCGGCATTGGCGGTTCGGGAGTTTGCATATGTTGCAATCTTCATACCTATAAAGCCTGACAAACCGGAGAAAAAACCGCCGGTGAGAAAGGCAAAAGGCACAAACGGTGTTAAAAATCCTGTAAATGACAAAATCAACAGGATAACAAACATTACCGCAAAGAATATTCCAACAGTCTTGTACTGCCGTTTGAGATATGCCATTGCTCCCTTTCTGATTTTGGCACTGATTTTTGCCATTGTTTCTGTGCCTTCGGGCTTTTTCTTGATTTTAAAGAAATTTACACAAGAAAAAATCAATGCGATAATTGCACAGCATAGAACTACAACCGGTGCTAAAGTTTCCATAATATAACTCCCCTCTGCCGCTTTAAACGGCATAAACTGTAAAATTCTTATTACCTTAAGAGGTAATAATATTAAGAGTTAAAACATAAAACTTCCTCTCTTATTTTATATATTCTACATCTTTATAATTAAAAGGTCAATACATTTTTATGTATTTTTTTATTTTTTTCCAAAAAGGCTCAACCTGAAGTATAAAAATGCGACCAAAAAGCAACAAAGTTTCATAATTGTACTCTTGATTTCGCGGTTTTTTGCGCGATACCTCACGCCCGTTTCAGGGGGTAAGGCGGGGAGGATCTGACCTCCCCCTTCCATATAAGTCCTCATTTTGGAGAGGGGTAATTGGTTTTCGGAAATCATCTTTCGGATATTTTTTTATAACATAGGAAATTACTCGCAAAGTGAGTAATTTAGCTTGTTTCATAAAAGCGTACCTCTTTGCTCCCAAGATTGGGGGCAGGGAGTTGATGTGTTTGTTAAAACACTTTTTATCATAAATCGACATTGTAGTCGATATTGTTTTCTAATATTGCAATTCGGTGCAGTAAGGACTCGAACCTTTTCCAGTATTTATGCGCGTTTAAATGGTTCGAGTCCGCTCCTCCGCGCTTTTTGCCATTTGGGATGATTTAAAAATTTTGAAGCTATTTTTGCGTAATTTTGGTCAAAAAATAGTCCGCCGACGATTCGACGGAACAATTAAAAAAATGCTGTAAAACGCGTGGTTATACGGTTTTTAGGGCAGTAACCGTTTTCTTTCAGTTGTTACCGTTTTATTTGTGTTTTTTACAATCCCCAAGTACCACACAGTTCGGTTCAAGAAGGTTAAATCCAGTAAATTATACCTACAAAAGTTACTGCCAAGTGTATTCCGCTCAGTTATATTTTATGGTAATAATCTTGCTGGAACTACTTTAGTCCAAGCAATGCAAATCCTGAATGCCTCTGCATATTTAACTCCACTGTACAATGGGACTGATTTTTCTTCATATTATCGAAAATATGGATACGATTAGTCAGGATTCTCTCTTAAACGAAAACGATTTGATTGCAAAAAACGCATTGGATTATATAAATACATATTACAAAAATGCATCTCTTAACGAATTGGCAAAAAATATGCGACAATCATCATCTAATATTTGCAATATAATTAAAAAAGCGACGGGATATACTTTTTTTGATTTGCTACAAAAAAAAGAATATTTCAAGCCGCTGAATTCCTCACGAAAACTGATATGACCGTAGCTGAAATTATGAACGCCGTAGGATATGAAAACAGCAGTCATTTTTATAAGCTGTTTAAGGAAATATATGGAGTGTCGCCAAAAGTATACCGAAAAAAGTAAGTCGAAAAAAATTTTATTTTTTTCAACAAATGGCCTGTTCAACGCTGTTTAGTGCCACATCGGAGCCTTTATACTTGAAATATCACAACTGCCGGAGTCTCCCCTGACATTTGATGAAAAATTATGGAGTGTTTCAATAGACCACGCCACAGTTTACGATGACGAAAGGATTGTTTTTAAATTCATAAACGGAGCAGAAATCGAAGCGTAACCCCCTCAAACCGCACTCACTTTTTACAGTTGGGTGCATTTATTTTTGCCAAAGGGTGCATAGAAAACGATAGGTGGCAAAATGAGTGCATAGAAAACGGTAGCTTTTGGAAAAAAATTATGTAACTCCAAAAAACAGCTTCTAAAGCAGTCTAAAAGCGCTTAACGAAGAAAACCCAAATCGCTGAAAACCGCATAAACACTGCATTTCAGAGCAAAATAAAAGAACGCAAATCTTTTATCAAGATAAGCGTTCAGTTGTGGTGTGGGTGGCGTTATAGGACTTTTGGGGAACCCTTGTTATAGCACCGTTAAGCACTTTTAATTCTTTCATATCCGTGATCTACGCCTACAATTTTTACTCCGTTAAGTTCTCTCATAATCTCTGCTCTTCTTTCCGTTTGTTTTTGTAAAAATTTTCACTATGCTGTCCTCCTTTGGCTCTAAATGTTCAGAAAATGGTATTTCCGCTGTACCATTTTTCTGTGCTTTTAGAATAGCAGAACATGTAGCGAAACTCATTGAGACTGATTTGACCGAAAATTGAGCAAAAGAAAAAGGACTAAGCTATAAATTACAGTTTAATCCTTTAATTTAATTAAAAAATAATGCTTTTGGGGATTTGTTCGTTGATATTTGGCATAAAAAATCACCCCCTTTCGGCGTTTGGATATATAAAAAAGAAGCTATCTTCTTTTTTAAGAAAATAACTTCTTTTATGTACAGTGCAAATTTTAACTATTGATTATTACTGTTTGCGTGTCACCATTCCAATCGACTTTACACCCAAACGCTTCCGAAATGGCACGTACAGGCACAAGTGTTCTACTGTTTATAACCTTAGCTGGAACATCAAGCGTGATAGCATTTCCATTCACATACATTTTTGTTGAACCGATTTGCAAAGAAATCTTTGTTCCACCTTTTGTGCTTGTAACAGTCTGAGTATTTCCATCCCATTGTACATCTGCACCGAGTGCCTCAAATATAGCACGAAGCGGTACAAGAGTTCTGCCGTTTTCAATGATAGGAGGCTGGTCAAATGCAACAGGAATCCCATTGATCTTAACAGTAATATTTGAGTTAGTGAGTGATGAATCATTTATTGCTCCACCATCTGACAAATACAACGAATAATTACCATAGTATTCATCATATCCAGAATAATAATTGGATACAGAAACAAAGTATGTTCCGGAATTTAGCTTTGTTTCTTTAGTAAAACTTATTTGTTCGGTAGTATCATTCCAATATGGCGTTTCTTTCCAAACTTCCTTTCCATTTATATCATAAATTTTTATATTTACTCTTTTCATGTTCGCATTTACTCCGATAGTCGGAGATGAAGAACAATCAATCCTGAAAAAATCAACCTCATCGTTAAGAGCTATTAATCCGTTATACTTTTGGTTCATTGCTATAAGGCTTGCTTCATTGATTTTGTTATTACTTCCATTCTGTTCTTCAGAAAATGATTCATTAGAAAAAGTAAAATAAAGCCCAAAATCGTAATCACCATAATATTCATCATAGCCTGTGTAGTAGTTAGAAAACGAAATGTAGTATAATCCTTTACATAATTCAATGCTCTTTTGATAGCTTATTTGCTCTGTAGTGTCATTCCAATAGGGAGTATCCTTCCATATTTCTGTTGCGGTTTCATCATACAGTTTTATATTCATTCTCTTTGCATTTGCTATAAAACTTATGTCAATTTTGCCTGATTGTGGCAAGGTGAATTTATAAATATCTGTATCGTCATTAATGGGAATTAACCCAATATATTTTTGTCCGCATTCAATTTGATTGGCTGTTTTTACCGAGTTGTTACTCCCATTTTGTGATTCAGTAAAACTTTCATAAACCGCTGTGTAAGTGATTGAAAAATCATAATCACCATAATACTCATCATAGCCAGTATAATAACATGACATAGAAATATAGTACATTCCTTTACAAAGATAAATATCTTTTTGATAACTTATCATTTCGGTAGTATCGTTCCAATAGGGTGTATCTTTCCATATTTCGTTTCCATCTTGGTCATACAGCTTTATATTAATTCTTTTCATCTCAGCAGATAATTTTATGCTGATTTTCCCTGCATTTTGAAGTTCAAATTTATAAACATCATTAAAGTCATCCTCGAAAATTCCCCCAGTTTTAGAATTTCCGAGAGTATAGTTCTTGGCATCCGCTAGTTCGTTCGCTGCATTTGCTGTAAGTATCATGGTGAAAAACATCATTATACACATAATACAAATTATTATACTATTTCTTCTCATCTTTATTAACATCCTTCCCATTATTTTCGTGATTGTAACTGTTTGCGTTTCCTCGTCAATGTCAACATCAGTACTAAGATTTTATAAATAGTGCATATATTATATCATTTTCAATATCTGCAATACTATCAATCCCAGCATTATTCATCACATTAAATTTTGTATTCCTTAATTCTTACCGATGTGATAATACACACCGGTAAGAATTATTTGTATCAGTTAACGTAATGATTCCATACGAATATTGGAAAATGTGTAGTATGATAATTGTTCACACGCATGGTCCTCATGGCTTGTAATAGGACCAAAGCCATATGATGTGCTTTCCGTTGGGAGAGTATAACCATTTATAACCCACTCACCATTACACCAAACACTTATTTCTGTTGGTTCTACCAATATGATGTATGATTGCTTTGCATAGGGATCGCCGATATTTACTGTTGTCAACAACTGACCCGCATTTTCAACCCTATTATAGCCTCCGTTTCTAAATGAATCCAAATCACATGGATTGATTCTTACCAGTTTTAAACCAGACTGAGTTGTCAGAATGCAGTAGCCTTCAATCGTATTGTTTTCTATTGTTGTATTAAATAAGAATCCTCCACCTTCTATGCTGTGCCAGTCAGTACGGTCACGAATTAATTCAAAACTGAACAATTTTTGGTTACTGTCTGAATTTGGCATAAAAAGAAAATCTTTATAAGGCTCCGCATTGAAGCCGTTCATGCGTATATCTCGATTTGTTATTTCGATACTATGCTCTCTATTGACTGGCTGTGGATAAATGTATTTAAATTCATAATTTTGATGTTCATACCATGTCCAGTCAAATGTATCTTTTGCTAAGTAAACATCACTACCAGTGATACCTACATCATCAAATGCTTCTTGTATCGCTTGTATTTGTTCATCTGTAAGATTTTGTGCACGAGCCTCGTTTATTATAGCCATTCTCGCATCGACAAATTTTGCATCAACCGTTAAATGATGTATTGAGTTATAGAATATTCTTGCCCAAGTATCGTCAGAAACTCCATTTGTACGAGAATTATGGTGATGGTTTGGATTAGTGCAGGAAGTATCATTATCCATAACCATCTTATAATATGCCAAAGTAACAATACCATTAAATGCGTGAACGCCGCCATGATCTTTCTGTTCATCTTTTGACGCATTTAAATTATATTTGTTCACCCACCATTGATCTGTAAAATCACTATAATTATCAGCACATCCCTTTGATTCTGGGTTTGACAGATTACGAGAGGCTTCTCCGCTATCTTCGCCAAATAACCATCTTCCTGTATCGTTTCTGTTTTTCCCTTCCACCAAGCTTCCCATAATATCTGCATATGCTTCGTTTAATGCGCCAGTTTCGCCCTGATAGGTTAATGTGGTTAAAAGCTCTGGACCGCCTACGATTGTATTAATTACTGCGTGAGTAAATTCATGCCCAACAGTATCTAAAGCCGCTTCATTGTTTCCGGTATTGTTAAACATAAACTGTTTGTCACTTGGTGACCAACATGCGTTGTCGTTTGCAAATACATCAATAAGCCAACGTATATCCCATACTCCATCATACGGAACATATTCAATGCTCACATTAATGTCTCCGCTATTGCCATCAAAAGATCTTCTTCCTAACACATTAGTATAAAAATCATATACTTTAGTCATATTATAATGGGCACTAACACCTTTTTTATTCCAACCAAAAAATCCTTTTGTTATTAATCTGCCTGGCAAAACCGGAGTTGTTGTATCGCCAATTCCCAAAAATCCTCCTGTTGTTTTATAAAGAGTTTGATAGGTTTTAATATTCCTTAGAGAGTCAGATAAATATGATGTATCACCCTCAACTTCGATATTAAATCCTCTCAAATTTCCGTTTGAATCCTTTCCTGTGTCTATTGAAGAAACACTTTGAATATTTGAAATCTCATTTAGGATTTTCCCTGCATATAGATTATCTGCATAAATATAATATGTATAATCAAAATTCGGCAAAATATCGTACGAACCTTCAATGTTTTCATATTCTACAGCAGTAGTATTATCTCCATTAACATCAGAGCTTGCGGGTGTATGTATATTTACTCTCCAAGTCAAAGTCGGAAGTGTTTCGTCTAAAGAGTAGATAACCAAATCACTTTTAATGTCCATAGAAGATACGATGCTATCAACATACTCATTTATCTCACTGGTAGACAAATTAGATGTGTTCTCATCAGTGATCATATTAAGCAATTTATCACGAAATGCTTTCTTTGCATTGTTTTCAGCAACTTCAGATGATAGAGTTGGGGTAGTGTTAACGGAATTTATCTCGCTGTCATAGGACGAATGAAGTCCATTAGGTTTTCCGTTATTATCCACAACCAAAACAATATCACTACCAAAAACAGGAATATCATCAGTAGTCGGATTCAAACGATAAAAACTTCTTTGATTTGTTCCTTCTCCAGCGGCAGAATATATTATATCATCAACTGAAAAATTGTCGTTGTTATCGCTTAATCCGAGAATAGGTGATACTTGGTTGAAAACCGTTAATGCATCAGCCTTACTATTTACATCAATTGTAGTAAAATATCCATCTATCGCTCGCACTGTGGCATCACCATAAAGCAACGAATCAATATAACCGTCAGAAGTTAACTGATTAAGTTTACCGATGTCGATGGGCTCGTCATTTGGACGGCGACTTATATCAATAGCTTGATTAGTAAATATAATATTATACACAGTATCCGCAGATGGTTTAAAATTGATTTCATTAACAGTTTCATCGTTAATAGTAGTATTTAACAGTTCATAATCTTCAATTGAGTTTTCAACAAAGGACACGGTATTACCTACCGTCACTGTGTTTTCTCCTAAACTAAACCCATTGCTAAAAGAAACATTATCAGGAATATTAGTCGTCACTTCATTTCCTTCTGTGTCAAGAAACTTTACAGAAATATTAACTAAAGTTGTTTGTTTCTTAGAATGTCCACCACCAGAAGATTTAATTGTATAGTCAACACTCATAACATCACTTGCAATTACACCGTCTTTAACTGCAATTGCTTTAAGTGTTGTTGTTTTTGAAACAGAAACAGCTTTTGTATATTTTGTGCTTTTTACTGTGGGTGTCGTGCCGTCTGTCGTATAATAAATATCTGCATCCTTTGTTGCTGTTGTTAAGGTAACGCTCTTTGTTCCTGTATAACTACCAGATGCAAGTGATGCTGTAGGTGCATCTAAATCACTTTTTAAAGCATTATAGGACATAACCGCAATATCTCCACGAGTGGCAGCCTTGCTTTTTGTACCCTTAAGATTGCCTGTAATGCCTTTTTCATCGGCAACTTTTAAGTAACCGGCAGACCAGTCTTTTGGATCAACCTTAACGTCATCGCCAAATCCCAAAGCACAAACAACCATTTTAATGGCTTCTTCATATTTAACATCATCTTCTGGACGGAATTTTCCGTTTCCATCACCATTGATGATGCCTTCTTTTGAAGCAATATTAATATATCCGCTTGCCCAATGACTTGCCTCAACATCATCAAAATCAGTTTTGCCTTTCGCTTTTTCTGCATCAGCTTCTTTATCAATCATTCTGCATACAACAGCGGCCATTTCTGCTCTTGTAATTGATTTTTCTGCTCCAAATGTACCGTCAGGATAACCTGCTAATATGCCTAATTCTTCAAGCGCACTTGCTGCTGACGAGAAATATTCATTACCTTTCACATCAGAAAACGAGGTATTATCAGCCGCAAAAACACCTACCGGCAATAACGTCAAAATCATTGCCAATGCTAATAATATACTTGTAAATCTTTTCATGCTTTTTTATTCCTTTCGTTATTGTTTTTGTTTTTTAGTCTTTCTATTTGTTTTTACGAACTGTTGAGCATTATTTCCACCTCAATCTTGAATGAATTTACAGTCAAAAAAGCATAATAAAAGTATATAAACAGCAATAATAATTGGATTTATTTGGTATTTGTCCTTAAACTACTTATTTAAGGACAAACAACGGAATAACCTTGTGCTTTCAAGGTATTCCGTTGTTTTGACTGTAAATTTTGACGGAGCATATTTTTATATGTGAATAGCGTCAAGTTTGTTCATCTGCTTAATTTTATGCTCTTTAAGAGAATGTGCGTATAAATCAAGTGTAATTCCGACAGAAGAATGTCCGAGTATTTCGGACAAGGTTTTGTAATCTATACCGACCTCTAATGCCCGTGTCGCAAATGTATGCCGTAAGCAATGAAATTTCATATCTGGCAAACCGGCAGCTTTAAGTAATTTTTTGAAAAGTCTGCGGTATGTGCGTACATCAAAAGGTCTTTTATATCTTGAAATAACATATTCACAGGTGTAGGACATAGCCTTTAATTTATCAATCAAAAACGGCGGTATTGGTATTTCTCGTCTTGATGTTTTGCTTTTCGGGGGAATAACTTCAATGCCTTTTTCTGTTCTCGCCTGTGTTCCGTTTACCGTAAGCTGTGCCGTTTCAAAGTTAATATCCGACCACTTCAATGCACATAGTTCACCTATACGAAGCCCTGTATAAAGACAAATTAAAATACCAATATCAGCATTATCACTTAAAGCATGTTCAAGTCGTTGTTGCTGTGCGGGCGTTAATACTTGTACTATGGATTTTTGCTTTTTTGGTAACTTTACTTTACTCCAAATATTAGAAATAAATCCCTTGTCCTCTACAACGGATAAAGCGGATTTCAATATACTGAATATCCCTTTTATCGTTGAGGGGGACAATGCTAAACCGTTTATAAAACTCTGTAATATATCTCTGTTTAATTTTTTAAGCGGAATACCGCCCAAACTCGGATTTATATGATTGTCGATATAGCTTTGATAAATTGCCTTTGTTGTAGGCTTTAATGCGCCCTGCGATTTCAGCCATATATCAAGCCAATTTGATAATGAGGTATTTGAGTTTGATTGTATATTCTGCTTTTCGATTTTACATTTCGCAAGCTGCTCCTTAACATCGGCATAGCTTTTTGAATAAACATAACCATATACCGCCTTGCCCGATACATCATAATACTTTATATATCGTCCTTCATAACGCCCGTCTTTTCTCTTATAGATATTTTCGCCTCTGCGAGCCATAAATTAACACTTCCTTTCTGACCACATTTTTGACGGCGAATAGCAAAAATATTTTATTGTGCAAAATGCAGAAAATGTGTTAAAATACTTGCTTTACCGACATTTGTGTGGTATAATAATTCTATCATTTTATGCTGTCTTAAAAAAGCAGAAAGCCGTAAAGTTCAGTAATAATGCCGGTTTTGTACTTGTCCTTAAATAAGTAGTTTAAGGACTTTTTATATTCGCAAATTTGCATTATAACATTTCAGATAGAATGTTTATTTAAGATTAACAGGAGTTTTCAATATAGTCCATGATGTCAATACTGTCGTTTCAGTAAATTATGCTCTGTGGCAAGCAATGCATTTATGACCTAAAAACAAAAAATGAGAAATTTCGTATTGCACGATTTTTCTCATTTTTGCTTGCTGAGGCTATCGCCCCAAACCCTAAAACAAAGATTTCATCTTTGAACTACGCCCCTTGCGGCGCTTATAGTATAAAAGTTTACAAGGCAGAAATTAGCTTTCCGACAAAATGTCGGAAAGTTAAAATTACATAAACATAGTGCCACAATCCACTTTCCGCCAAATTGGCGGAAAGTGAAAAAATCATATAACAGAATTCTAAAATAAACTTTGTGCCATCGTGGCACAAAGTTTAAAATCGCATAAAATACGGCTTTTTGCAGCTTCAGACCAACTTGGTCCGAAGTTGTTTTTATGTTTTAAGAAAATATGATTTCATAAATAATTATTTCCTCTGTCTGTGCCTTACAAGCGTTAGCAAGCCCAACCCATTTTAGCTGATCTTTTTGTTTCAGTTCTTCTGTTACTCCTGCGGATTTCATTAAATCAGGCAAAATAATTTCAAGCCGTTCTCTTGCAATTCTGTCAATTTCATTCAAATGTGGCACTAATTCTGCGTGCAGTATCAGTCTGTTCCAAAGTCCCGTTTTATGATTTTTCAAATATTCCTCTCGCATCATTCCATATTTTCCGTATGTTCGTTTAATTTCGGAATAACTCAAATTTGGCAGATAGTAATCTCCGACTTTTCTGTAAGTTAGTTTTGTCATAATGCTTTCATCCTTTCATATTTTTGTGATCTCATTTTAAATCACTTTTGAAAAACACTCAACGATGTCAAATAAAAAAGCTCCGATAAGGAGCGTAGGTCGCAGAAGCAATTTCTGCGTTCTTAGGGTTTGGGGCGGTAGCCCCAACAAGCAAAAATGAAAATCCGGCACGCCTGCGTGATTTTCATTTTTAGACTTTTGTATATACAAAGGCATTGCTTGCCGGAATGTCCGACTAAAAATTTTTTTCAAAATAGGGTACCAAAAACACTGTTTTTGTTCCATATAAGTGAATGGCATTTTCTCACTAAATAAAAAATTGTCAGTTTTTTAGGAAACACCCCCGACAAAAGTCCTTTCTTTTCACATAAGGTGAGAGGCTTTTTCTTGTTAAATAAAAACAAATTGTAAACTTTTGCAGAAAACACCCCCTCAAAACGCCTGATTTATTACATAAGGTGAAGGGATATTTTTGACATCCTTGCAAATATATCTCTTTATGCTAAATTTAAAGTGAAGTCAAATGTTTTGCGGCTGACCTTGTTACATAAAACAAAGGAGGTCAGCAAATTGAATAATAAAGAGATGCGTCAGCCGCAAGAAGTAAAAGAGTATGAATTTAACAATCATAAGTTTATTGTTGAATCGGCATACAACGATAATGGTTTAGAGGACATAGGAAGTATTCTGAGAAGAATGATAGAAAAACAGGCACAAATTTTTGAGGAGAATTACTATGAAGAACAAAACAAGAGATAACACAGCTTCACTCTATTTAAGGCTCAGTCGAGATGATAATTTAGAAGGCGAGAGTTATAGCATCAGCAACCAAAAGAAGCTTTTAACAAAAGCTGCAAAAGAGAAAGGTTATACAAATCTGTTGATTTACATTGACGACGGAATATCAGGCGTTACTATGAATCGTCCAGACTATATCCGTATGATTGAGGATTTTGAAAATAACAAATCTTCCGCACTTTTTGTAAAAGACTTATCCCGACTTGGCAGAAACTATATTGAAGTCGGAAAACTGACAGAGGAATTTTTGCCAGAACATGATATAAGGCTTGTAGCTGTTTCGGACGGGATTGACAGTCAGGAGGGTGAAAGTGAATTTGCACCAATTAAGAATTTGTTTAATGAGTGGTATGCAAGAGATATTTCTAAAAAGCGGCGGATAAGCAATAAAATCAAAGGCAATTCCGGCGAACCTTTGGGATTACCACCATATGGATATATCAAAGATCCTGACAGCAAAAGATGGATTATTGATGATGAAGCAGCAAAAGTTGTACAAAGAATTTTTGATATGACAATCAATGATTATGGAACAGAGCAAATTGCTGCAAAACTTCAATCAGAGGGTATTTTAACACCTGTTAATTATTGGTTAAGTAAAGGCATAAGAAAACCTAACAGAAAAAGAAATCCTAATCCATGCGGCTGGAATTCATCAACTGTATACAGTATATTAAACACACAGGAATATTGCGGAGATATTATAAATTTCAAAACATATTCAAAGTCATACAAGAACAAAAAGCGATACGCAAACAACCCTGAAAATATCGTAATTTTCAAAGATGCAAATCCTGCAATAATTGACCGAGCGGTATTTGAAAAGATACAAAGCAAACGTGGCAAAATGAGAAAAAGAAAAACTTCGACAGGTGAAAAGAATATGTTTTCAGGGTTGTTGATATGTGCTGACTGTGGCAGTAATATGGGTTATCATTTTAATCAAGGCAATCATGACATAACATATTTTAACTGTTCCGGCTATAACAAAGGCAAACGAAAAATCTGTAATTCGACTCATTACATACGCACAGATTTTTTGGAACAGGTGGTATTGGGCGAAATCAAAAGGCTTACAAAATTTGCTCAGAAATATGAAAATGAATTTGCCAAGCAGGTAATGGGTGCTACTATTAAAAACCTTGAGGAAGAAATAACATTGAAAGAAATGGAACTTTTAAAATTGCAAGCAAGGGACAAAGAACTTGATGTGCTATATGGGAAAATTTATGAAGATAATGCTCTCGGCAAAATCAACAATGAACGCTTTTTCAAATTGTCATCAAAATACGATGAGGAACAAAAAGACATAGTTGAGAAAATAAAATCCTTATCTGCTGAAATTCCCGAAAAGAAAAGCAAAACCGTAACATCAGATATGTTTTTAGAGGCAGTTCGCAAATACACAAGGATTAAAAAGCTCACTCCTCAAATTTTAAATGAACTAATTAAAAAGATTGAAGTTTACCAATCGGAAAAGATTGACGGAAAGACAGTACAAAAGCTGAGGATTCATTATAACTGCATAGGCACAATGGAAATCCCAAGTCTGAAACAAATTCCTAACAACCAAGTAAAAATCCACACCAGACAAGGTATGGACATAGAGTATTCGGCATAAATGAAAATTGTGACTTATTGTATGTTTACTTATTGTGTTCATTGTGATATAATGCATCATGAGGTGTTATATCTATGGATATTATTAGAGTGTTCTCTCAAAATGTTAGAAAATATAGATTGCAAAAAGGATTATCGCAAGAGGAATTAGCTGAAAAAGCCAATTTACATCGAACATATATAAGTGCGGTTGAATGTGAAAGACGTAGTATAGCTTTAGAAAATATACAGAGAATAGCAGACGCTTTGGAGATAGAAACATATATATTGTTTAAATAATATCGTTGTTAATTCTGATGAAGGGAGTCCTTGTATGAACAATAATATGATTTTAAATAGATTATTTACACAATACATTTTTGATGATTTAATACAGAATCAAAAAAACGACGTTTATATGAGCGTTATAAAAAGATTCGTACAAGACCCGACCTCAAAAAATCATGGTAAATTAATAAGTGAAATTTACTCATATATGTCTAAGAATTACAGGAATGAGTACTTTTATCAAAACACCTTATTAAACAAGTTATTATTGGGGAGACATAGCATAAATACAACAACAGCTTTAACTCAAATACCTATAAATAAATCAAAGGCTGATTTCATTCTGATAAACGGAAAAGCAGTTGTATACGAAATTAAAACAGAATTAGATAGTTTTGATCGGTTGGGAACTCAAATAAACGATTATTACAAAGCGTTTAGTTATGTTTGCGTAGTAACATGTGAAGAATATTATGATAAGCTTAATTCAATTTTACATGATACGAATGTTGGAATATGTATTTTAACTACTAAAAATACGTTAAAATTTATAAAGGAACCGTTAGCTGACTTTAGTAATATCACTCACAAGCATCTATTTAAAGTGTTACACAAAAAAGAATTTGAGAATATATTGATAAAAAGATTCCAAAAGCTTCCCAAAGCGACTCCTGCTTTTTACTATGATGAGTGCTTTAATTGGTTCAAATTACTACCAATCATGGATGCATATAATGAAGTATTAAAGCAGTTAAAGAAAAGAAATAAAATCAAAAAAGAAGAATTCAAACGAGTTCCATATGAGTTAAAGTCGCTAATGTATTTTAACAGTATATATGACAACGATTACGAACAATTGGAATTATTTTTAAATGAATCGTATAGGGGGTAAAAAAATGTATTTTCCATATGTTAGAGGTAGACAGTATGAATTATTGGCACTAAGGGAGTTAATAGAAAATAATTTATTAAGTTCTAAAATAATACCAGTTATCGAACCGGTAAAACTTTCGCCCACACTTTTAAAAACAATGGATGCTTTTGTGAAAAAAGATAGGGATCTCATTGTCATATGTAATCCTGCGGTTGGAAGCTTTGGTTCTGATATGAATACAGCAGATGTTTCTAAGCACGAAAATAAAACGATATTCTTATCATTGCTTGAAAATGATAAAATTCTAAAAGGGCATATTATGAAAAAAAACTCAAAATCTTTTATAGATATTTGGGAAAATAAAATGAATACTAAAAAAGAGGATTGGATTGTAATTAACAATAATCGTGAATATCAAGAACAATATTCAGAAATTTTCAATGATATTACTCCGCGATTTGTATTTATCCCCGACGAAAGTTCTTTTCGAAGACAAGTTCGTCGCAACAGAATTTTACTAGTAGATAGATTTAATAAGCTTGATCGAAATTCATTATATTTGGAAAATGATGATGAATTCTATTCTGATGACCATAGATTTTATGAAGATGACGGATTTAAAGGGTTTGCAGATTATTCTATAATAGGTAATGAT
Source organism: Clostridia bacterium (assembly GCA_017450025.1). Classification (GTDB taxonomy): domain Bacteria; phylum Bacillota; class Clostridia; order UMGS1883; family UMGS1540; genus RGIG3586. The sequence continues at coordinate 16,554 of JAFSYJ010000040.1, forward strand.
TACTTAGAGTCTGGATTTGCCCCTTATGCAGTAGCAATCCATATTGTTTATTTTAAAGATGCAAACTTGAGGGTGCATCATTTTGTATCAGATACTAATGACGATATACAAAATCCTGCGAAAAAGTTTTATGAAGCAACAGAAAAACTGTATAATTGGGTATTAAAAAATGATATACAACATACAAGAGGTTTAGATGTTTTTATTGAACACTATAACAACCAGTCATATCCCGGATTAGGCAGTGTTAAAAAGCTTTCATTAATGCATCATCTTGAGTTAATTGGAAAGTATTTAGATGAGGTACATTAATTATGAATTGTTGTGAATACTGTTTTAAAGATATAGAAATTAAGGCAATTATACGGGGGCAAAACCAAAAGGGACAATGTGATTTTTGCAATAGGAAAAATGTATATATTGTAGATGTTGCTACAAATACAGAGATTAAGGACAACTTTGAAAGATTTATAGATATATATTCTTCCGAAACCGACAAACCTGATGAATTCCCGCGAGAAAAAATGGACTTGCTAAAGAACATACTATCAAATAATTGGAATGTATTTAACTTAAAATCTGATTGTATATATAAATTTTTGACAAACCTATTGTCTGAAAAATATAATTCCCAACCAGAGTTATTTGATAGACCAGTAGGTATTTTTGAGATTATAGACGATGATTATCTGCAGCAATACTCGATTTTAGGAAACTATCAATGGGAAGATTTTGTTGAAGAAATTAAACAAAAAAATAGGTTTCACACCAATATTATAAATAAGGATATTCTTTCAAAGTTGCTACAGTTTTCTTTTAAAAAATATAAAAAAGGTTGTTCTTTTTATAGAGCTCGAATATGCAAAACTGAAGATGGTTTTCGAAAAAATGAAATGGGGGCACCTCCATCAAGCAAAGCTTCAAGTGGAAGAGCTAACCCTGAAGGCATAAGCTGTCTTTATTTATCTAATACTATTGACACGACATTATATGAGACTCGTGCTGGCGTTTATGATTATGTTACTGTTGGCAAATTTGTGCTACAGAAAGATATTGAGGTCGTTAATCTATCAGATATTGACAAGCTGAGTCCCTTTATTGTTCCCGATATAAATTTAATTGCTGCTAACATTACCCATTTGAATAATATAAGTGCAGACATCGCTAAACCACTACGACGAAATGAAAGCTCGTTGGACTATCTGCCTACCCAATATATATGTGACTACATAAAAAGTCAGAATTTTGCAGGAGTAGAGTACAAAAGTACAATTTATAATAGCGGTATAAATTATGCAATTTTTGATGAGTCATTTTTCAAATGTACTCAAACTAAAGTCTACGATGTAAAATCTATAAAATATGACTATGATTTTTTGAAGAATTAATTATTATTTTTTACCCTCACTACTTTATTTAAATAGTTGTGAGGGTATTAGTTTAGTAGATTTTAACTGTTAAGGGTAACGAGCAAAACAGCCTAAAGATACTTAAAACAAAAATGGTCTTATAGGACTCAGATCCTATAAGACCACTCGTAATGGTGCGAGTGATGGGACTTGAACCCATACGTCATAGACACACGCCCCTCAAACGTGCCTGTCTGCCTGTTCCAGCACACTCGCAAATATTTTGTTTTATCAAAGGCTTACTGCAAGCCTTATCGCAACAAACAATAGTATAGCAGAGAAATCAAAATTTGTCAATACAATTTTTTAAAATTTTTTAATTAGTTTTTGCCGTTTCTCAGTACTTTAAGCACTCTCTCAAAGTCCTCCGGCAAAGGTGCGGAAAATTCCATATACTGTCCGTTTACAGGGTGGTTAAATCCTATTTGTCCTGCGTGAAGAAGCTGTCCTTGCAGATTAAATGCTTCGTTTTTTACGCCGTAGGTTTTATCCCCGACAACGGGATTGCCGATATACTTCATGTGCACGCGTATCTGATGCGTTCTGCCTGTATCAAGCAGGCAATTTAAAAGAGTGTAGTTTTTAAATCTCTCGATTACTGTAAAATTGGTTATTGCCTCCCGCCCGCCGCTTGAGACAACTGCCATTTTTTTCCTATCTTGCGGGTGGCGGTTAATATGTGTTTTAATTGTGCCTGAATCTTCGGTAATATTATGATGCACCAAGGTCCAGTACTTTCGCTTTAAAGTTCTTGTCTTGAGCTGTTCTGACAGAGAAATATGCGCTTTATCTCCCTTTGCAACCACAAGAAGTCCCGTAGTGTCCTTATCAATTCTGTGAACGATGCCCGGACGCAGAATACCGTTTATGCCCGAAAGCGTATCGCCGCAGTGGTATAAAAGCGCATTAACGAGTGTTCCCGTATAATTGCCGGCTGCCGGATGAACAACCATACCCCGCGGTTTATTTATAACTATTACATCACTGTCTTCATATACGATGTCAAGAGGAATATCTTCAGGCTTGACATCAATTACATCGGTTTCCGGCAATTCGATTTCAAGCAAATCACCTTCGCTGAGTTTAAAGCTTGACTTAACGCATTTTCCGTTTACTTTAACATTACCGTCTTCAATCAGTTTTTTAACATAAGAACGGGTAAGGGAATCAAATAAAATCGGCACTGCCTTATCAATTCTCTCACCCGCAAGTTGCGTGTCTATAATAAAATTTTCCATACTATTTCACATCTTTCGTAGATCTCATTGCAAAAAGAAACAGCAAAATTCCGCCTATCACAACAAAGCAATCCGCAACATTAAATACAGGGAAATTTATCAGCCTAAAATCAAGAAAGTCTATTACGCCGCCCCGGAACAGCCTGTCAATAAGATTGCCTATTGCACCGGACACAATCAGCGTTAGCGAAAGCATAAGGTAACTGTTCTTGGGTCTTTTTATAAAAATATACGCTAAAATGGCGCATATAATTACAATCGAACATATTGAAAGGAAAACAGTTTTCCCTCGCATTATACTGAATGCGGCACCGTTATTTATATGATATGTTATATGAAAAACACGGTTTATGACGGGGACTGATTGCCCCGTCATAAAATTGTTTGAAATATATAATTTAGTTAAGCTGTCAATAGCTATACAAAGTATTCCGATAATACACCAAAGCATTTATTTTCTCCTAATTTTCCAAAACCTGTGCGCAACGATGGCAAAGCGTCGGGTGTGCGGCACTCTTTCCTACGCTGTCGGAATGTATCCAGCATCTTTCGCACTTTTCGCCTTCGGCCGCAGAAACCTTAACATTAACAGTTGCGCCCTCAAAGCCACCGTCAAACTTATCGGCAGGCTTAACCTCTGCCTTTGACACTATAATCAGCTTATCGAGTTCATCAAAGCCTTCAAGGAACGCCTGCGTTTCAGCATCCGCAAATATCTCAACCTTGGCGTCGAGCGACTTACCTACGATTTTTTCGTTTCTGGCAAGCTCTAAAGCCTTTGAAACATCGTCCAAAATCGTACGCAGTTTATCCCACTTTTCTTCAAAGTCTTCAGGCAACGAAATTCCACTCTTCTCGGGCATTCCGTTTAAAATGCAAGCGCGCATATCGTCACCGCTCTTATGCGGCATAAACTGCCAGATCTCTTCGCTGGTGAACGCCAAAACAGGCGCGATAAGTCTTGTGAGTGCGTCAAGAATTTTATACATAGTTGTCTGAGCCGCAAGGCGTGTTTTGCTCTTGGGCTGTTCTGTATATAAGCGGTCTTTGATTATATCGAGGTAAAAACTGCTCATTTCAACAACGCAGAAATTGTGTACTGCGTGATATATTATATGAAATTCATACTTCTGATATGCGTCAAGAACTCTGTCGATAAGCGCGTCAAGCTTCATAATTGCCCACTTGTCGAGCTCTGTCAAATCGCCATTACCGACCATATCCGAATCAGGATCAAAGCCGTCAAGGTTACCGAGAATAAATCTTGCGGTGTTTCTTATCTTTCGGTAAGCTTCGGACAGTTGCTTTAAAATATCCTGCGAAATTCGCATATCTGTTTTATAATCGGCAGATGTAACCCAAAGTCTTAAAATATCCGCGCCGTAATTCGCTATAATATCAAGAGGACTGATGCCATTGCCTTTAGACTTGGACATCTTCTGACCGTCTGAGTCAACAATCATACCGTGTGTAATAACTGTCTTATATGGAGCGCAGTTCTTTGTTGCAACGCTCGTCAGCAGTGATGATTGGAACCAGCCTCTGTACTGGTCGTTACCTTCAAGATAAATATCGGCAGGCCAGTTGAGCTCCGGATATTGCTCCAAAACAGACCTGTGGCTCGAACCCGAGTCAAACCAAACATCCATAATATCCTTTTCTTTTGTGAATGAATCGCAGCCACATTCACATTTTGTGCCTACGGGAAGAATATCTTTTGCATCAAGCTCATACCATATTCCGCTGCCCTTTTCCCTGAATAAATCAGAAACAGCTTTTATGCTTTCATCGGTTATAAGCTCTTTACCGCATTCTGTGCAGTAGAAAATCGGAATAGGAACGCCCCAAGTTCTCTGGCGCGAGATACACCAATCGCTTCTGTCCTCAACCATCTTGGTAATTCTGTCCTCGCCCCACTTAGGAAGCCAAGTAACAGTTTTAATCGCCTCGACTGCGTCCTTTTTAATGCTGTCAACTGATGCAAACCACTGCTCCGTTGCGCGGAAAACAATAGGCTTATGACATCTCCAGCAATGCGGGTATTGGTGAATGATCTCTTTTATTGCAAAAAGAGCGTTGATTTCCTTAAGCTTTTCTATTATTGCGGCGTTTGACTTCTCATAGTAAAGACCTGAAAACTCGCCTGCTTCATCGTTCAAATAACCCTTATCGTCAACGGGAACGATTATCGGGATCTCTTTATAATTCTGGCACGCAACATAGTCCTCTGCGCCGTGACCGGGAGTGGTATGAACACAACCCGTACCTGCATCAAGCGTAACATGGTCGCCGACAATAACAAGCGAGTCTCTGTCCAAAAACGGATGAGCGCATTTGATATATTCAAGTTCGGCACCTTTAAATCTGCCGATTTCCTCGTATTCCTGAATATTGCCCTCTTTCATTACGCCTTCAACAAGTTCAGACGCGATGACATAAGCCTCATTGCCTGCCTTTATAACACTGTAATCAAAATCAGCATTAAGAGCAATAGCAACATTACCAGGCAATGTCCAAGTCGTTGTTGTCCAAATTACAAAGTATATTTTTATATTGCCCAGTGAAGCGAACATATTTTTGTCGTCTTTTACAGCAAACTTAACGAAGATTGAATTTGTCTTATCTTCTTCGTATTCGATTTCGGCTTCAGCAAGGGCGGTTTCACAGTCAGTACACCAATAAATGGGCTTTAAGCCCTTATAAATAAGACCTTTTTTTGCCATTTCGCCAAAAATTTTTATCTGCTCGGCTTCGTATTCAGGTCTTAATGTAAGATACGAGCGGTCAAAATCACCGATAGCGCCAAGTCTTTTTATCTGCTTTTTCTGATTTTCAACATATCCCAAAGCAAAATCACGGCAAACATCGCGGAATTTTGATACCGAAACCTTGTCGCGGTCTATACCAAGCTTGGCAATAGCCTGACGCTCAATAGGCAGACCGTGCGTATCCCAGCCGTGAATGTACGGAGCTTTAAATCCGCTCATATTTTTATATCTTGTGATAATGTCCTTAAGCGTTTTGTTAAGAGCGTGCCCCATATGCATATCGCCGTTTGCATACGGAGGTCCGTCGTGCAAAACAAAGACTGGCTTGCCTTCGTTCTTTTCCATAAGCAAGCCGTATAAATCTTCAGATTCCCACTTTTCCAATATATCCGGCTCTCTCTTTGGGAGATTACCGCGCATCGGGAATTCTGTTTTCGGTAAATTTAATGTACTGCTGTAATCCATTTTAATCCGTTTCCTCCTGATCTACCCTGCTATTCAAGCAATCGCTATTGATTTGATTTAATATTTCAATTTGAGATTTTAGCAAAGATATATTTTTTGCAGCAAAAACATTAAGGTCGTGTTTGATTTTTTCTGACTGTTCCAAAAGCTTTTGTCTTTCCTGCTTTGCGTCGTTTTCTGCGGCATCGGCCTGTTGCCGTGCGCGCGAAATAATAAGGTCGGCTTCCTGCTTTGCCGCAGAAATCGCATTTTCACCCGTTTGCTGGGCAAGCAAAATAGAACTCTGCATAGTATCTTCCATAGCCTTATACTTTGCTATGAGTTCTTCAAGCACGCTTATTTTATCCTTAAGCGCGATATTCTCTTTATAAATTGCTTCATAGTCACCCTTTATAACGGTAAACCAATCATCAACACTTGTGCGCTTATAGCCGCCCATATGTTTTTCAAATTCAAGCTTTTCAAGTTCCAAAGGGGTTATCATAAGTTATCAACTCCTGTTTCACTTATTACATTTTCCAAGGGAAAATTCCCGTGCTTTTAAGTTCAGCTTTTATGTCGTTAGCAATACTTACATTATACGGAGCAATAAGGAAAATTCCGCTTGATACCTTTTGAATATCTCCTTCAAGCGCGTATACAACGCCGCTTACAAAATCAAGGACTTTGATAGCGTCTTCCTTTGCGAGCTCTTCAAGGTTAATTACAACTGCCCTTTTTGTTTTAAGCCTGTCCGCGATTTCTCTTGCGTCTTCGTATGTTTGCGGCTGTAGAACTGCAACTTCAAGTTGCGTTGTAGCATGGATATTTACAACCCTGCCGCTGTTTTTCTTTGCTGTCGGTAAAGGCTTAATAGAAGGTTCTTTGACCTCGTCAACCTCTTCTTCTTCGAATTCGTCGTAACCCTCTTCTTCGCCGAAAATCAAACCTCCGATTTTGTTAAATATGTTTGGCATAAATCTCAAATCCTTTCGTTAATAATTTCTTTTGCCAAATATAGCGCTACCTACTCTTACAATATTTGCTCCTTCTTCGATTGCAATTTCGAAATCAGCGCTCATACCCATTGACAAAAACTCCATACTACTATTATCATATTTTTTTTGCTTAATGTCAAGGAATTTTTTGTAAGTTTTTTGAAAAACTTCGCGAATTTCCTTTTCCTCAGAATAATTTGGACCTATTGTCATAAGTCCGCGTATTAAAACGCTGTCTCTTTTTTCATTTTCCTCAAGAAGTGACTCGACTTCGCCAAGGGCAACGCCAAATTTTGTTTGCTCTCCCGACGCATTGACCTCTATCAGGACATTTGTCTTTATTCCCTGTTTTAGGGACAGCCTCTGTATTTCGTCAAGCAACTTGCCTGAATCCGCAGAATGTATCAGATGTGTCTTGCCGATAAGATATTTAACTTTGTTTGTCTGAAGATGCCCTATGAAGTGGCGCGTCACACCGGCTGTTATGTCGTCATACTTATCCGTAAATTCCTGAACGCGATTTTCGCCTATGTCCTTGATTCCTGCGGCAATAGCCTCGTTTATCCTTTCAGGATCAACTGTTTTTGTCGCCGCCACAAGCGTAATATCCTCCGGCATTTTGCCTGCTCTTTTGGAAGCAGCTGCGACCCTTGCGAGAACTTCGTTGACATTTAATGCAATTTCAGACATTATCCGACATCTCCTTTAACAATTACATTATCATATAAAAGCAATGAATTGGCAGCCGAATTATCCTCTTTGACTATCATGTAATCGTTGTTGTGATATATAATTTCAACCTTTTTAAACACCTTTTCGCCGCCGTTTTGAACATAAACACCCGTTTGCTCGCCCTCCATGCACAGAGCCGCCATCGGGACTTTAAGCCCCTCATATGTATTGAGAACAATATCGATTGATACATTTCTGCGGCTTAAAATGCCGCTGACATCACGGTTAAGCTTGAAGGTCACGACCTTTTTGCCGCCCTCTTCTCCAGATATCGCATAAATTTCAGCAGGCGCGGTTTGTCCTCCTGCGTCTCTGAATACTATCTTCATTGTGTTTCCTATCTCGAATTTTTCGGCGTCCTTAAGTTCAAGCGGAACAGCAAGATACCAAACAAAGTTGTCAATTATTTTACATACGGTGTCACCTTTTAAAACATCGGACTGCGTGTTGCCCTTAACATTTTTGTATCTCACAAAATCCGAAGGCAAAAGCCATTCTATCGCGTTAGGTGTGAGTGTTTCTTCAAGTCCGTCAAGTCGCGCGGAAAACACTCCACTTTTCGGTGATATGATTTCATTTATTAAATTTCCGAGTTTTGACTCTAAGAGCTTTTTCTCGTTTTCAAGGTTTGCCAGAATAGTGTCTCCCCTGCCGTCAACTACCCTTCGTTTGTCAACGAGCTTTATGATTTCGTTTTTACAAAAAGAAACATTTGTCATTTTGCCCTGCGAGCCTGCTTTTATTATCTTTTCAATATTGCTGTCTATACTGTCGTCAAGTCCGATTAAGTCATTCTCAAAATCAGGATTTGCGAGTGCATCTTTTAATGACGAAATACGGCTGTTAATAACGGTGAGATTTACTCTTGCCGCCTCGTCGGTCTCTCCGCTTAAAATTGCCGCAAGGCTCATAGCGTTACCGATTTTTTCACAATCCGAAACATATGGCTGCAAAACGCCGTCTGCAGGAGCGGATACAAGAGATTCGTTCTTTATCAGCCAGCCTGTCGCCGAAACCTGCTCCTTAATAGAGCCGACGCGCGCAAGCTCCTGTGTGTCCTTATTATTAAAAAATATGATTATATTCCATATCAGAAAAATTGCCAGGAATACCGTAGCCACCTTTGAAACGGTACGCATTATTTCCACCTTTCTTCAGCAAGCAAAATAACTTTTTTATCGTCTGAAGCGCTGATTTTTATAACCTCGCTGTCTCTTTTAAACCATGTTATCTGCCTTTTTGCAAGCCGTCTTGTATTGCGCTTGATAAGATTTATTGCTTCATCGCGCGCAAGCAGTCCGTCAAAGTAAAATTTAAGTTCCCTGTACCCTATGGACTGCATCGCGGTAACATTTTTGCCGCCTATTTTTCTGTAAATGTCAAGTGCTTCGTCAAAAAGACCTTGTTCCACCATTTTATCGACTCGCATATTTATTTTATTATACAAAATTTCGCGCTCTGTTTCAATAAAAAAATACAAATAATCAAAAATTTTTTCCTCTGAATTTGACTTCATGTCGCTCTCTGTTTTTGTCATTCCCGTATTTTCGTAAATTTCCAAAGCGCGGATAACTCTTTTTAAATCGTTTGGGTGCAGTTTTGCAGCGCTTTCGGGGTCGATCTTGCAAAGCTTTTCGTACATTGCGGTTTTTCCGTTTGCATTTGCTTCTTCCTCCAAGCGCTTGCGGATATCTTCGTCAAACGCGTTTTCGGCAAGCTTAATGCCGTGTATCAGCGTATCAATGTAAAGCCCCGTACCGCCTGCAAGTATCGGCATTTTTCCGCGCGAATATATATCAAAAGCTGCTTCTTTTGCAAGCGTAACAAACTTGTCAACGGAAAAGCCTTCCCACGGCTCTAAAATATCAATAAGATGGTGCTTTATTCCGCACATTTCTTCTTCGGTAGGCTTCGCCGTGCCTATATTCATACGCTTGTAAATTTGCATTGAATCCGCCGATATGACCTCTCCGTCAAGCGCTTTTGCAACCTCGATCGCCAAGGCCGTTTTACCTGACGCAGTGGGTCCTGCAATAACAATAATAGGTATCATTTAAACAATCCTTTTAAACTGTTTTTCAATCTTATATTTTGACAGCTTCATAATAACAGGTCTGCCGTGCGGACAGGTCGCCTCGCCTTCGGTTTCTAAAATCCGTTCGCATAGACTTTTCTGTTCCTCAACCGACAGCTTTTGCCCTGCCTTAAGTGCCGCCTTGCAGGCAAGAGTGTATATCGCCTTATCCGCCCGCGCGGCGGCAGGCTCTCTGCCGTTTGAAAGTATTTCCAAAGCCTCTGATATATAAGGCTGTGCCTCAGCAATATCTATGTTGTCTGGTATTGCCGATATTTTTACGGTATTATGTCCGAACTCCTCGGCGTCAAACCCTGCTTTGTCAAAAAAATCTCTGTTTTCCGCAAATGTGGCAAATTCAGAAGCCGTCACCTGAACCGTTAAAGGCAAAAGCAACATCTGCGAATTTATCTTTTCGTTTTTTATGATTTCCTCGTAAATTATCCTTTCGTGTGCGGCGTGCTGGTCAATCAAAATCATATTGTTGCCGTATTCCGCTACGATATACGTCCCGAAAAGCTGGCCTATAACTCTGACCTCTTCCTTTGTTTCAGGCAAGGCCTCGTTTTCCGTATTCCGCTCCCTGCCAAACGCCTTTTGAATTACCTCCTGCGGTATCTGAGGCTTTGGAATAACAATATCCTCACTGATTACGGGCTTTTGCACAAACTCCGTTTTAACCTGCGGCTTTGGCGGTATATAGTCCACGGGAATATTATCTTTTTTTGCAGGTTTTACAACAAAGCCGCTTTTTTTAATATCCTCAAACCCCGTTTGCGGCTTGACCTCTTTCTTACTTTCCAATTCCATATTGCGCGTAACATCGGCTTTATAAAGCGCGTTTTTTGCTGCCCAATAAACTGCCGAAAATATGTCTTTTTCATTGGAAAACTTAATTTCGGCTTTAGTCGGGTGAACATTAACATCGCACAGTGCGGGATTTACTGTGATATTTAAAACTGCCACAGGAAATCTACCCGTCATCATATGGCTTTTGTAGCTTTCGGAAAGCGCAAGGTAAAAATTCTTGTTTACGACAAGACGACTGTTGACAAAGAAAATCTGATTCGACCTGTTGCCCCGTGAGAGCGAAGCCTTGCCGACAAGTCCCGTAACCCTCACGCCATTTTCTTCGTAATCGGCTTCTATCATCTGTGCCGCAGTTTCTGCGCCCATAACGGAATAAACAACATTCTTTAAGCTATTGTCGCCGCTTGTATAAAAAACTTCTTTTCCGTTTGAAATAAATCTTATCGACACATCGGGGCGCGCCATTGCCATTCTTTTAAGCGTGTCCTCAATATGAGCCGCCTCGGTAGAATCCTTTTTCAGAAACTTCATTCGCGCAGGCGTGTTATAAAAAAGATTCCGCACGGTTATCGTCGTACCGTTAGGACAGCCTGCAGGGCGTATATCTCTGACCTCGCCGCCTTTAAGAGATGCGTATGTCCCTTCGGCTTCGTCTGAAGTGCAGGTAAAGATCTCAACCTCCGAAACAGCTCCTATGCTGTAAAGAGCCTCGCCACGGAAGCCGAGAGTGTGAATTGTTTCCAAGTCCCTACCGTCTGATATTTTGCTCGTCGCGTGGCGCAGGAAAGCCGTCGGTACTTGTTCTGCCGCAATTCCACAGCCGTTGTCGGTAACTCTCATGTAAGAGATACCGCCGTTTTTTATTTCAACAACTATTCTTCCTGCTCCGGCATCAATGGAATTTTCAACAAGCTCCTTGATGACAGAAGCAGGCCTTTCAACAACCTCACCTGCTGCAATCAGCGACGCAGTTTCGGGCGATAAAACTTTAATATCCGCCATTTATACTCCCTCTTTTGCTTTTTTTGAAAGCTCAAATAATTTTCCGAGCGCCTCTATTGGTGTTAAAACATTGGGGTCTATTTTTTTAAGTTCTTCTACTATTTCATTACCCGCAAAGGCATCAAAGCCTATCTGGGCGCTTGCGTCCTTTTGAATCCTTCTGCCGTTTGATATCACCCTGATTTGAGTACCTTCGCTCTCAATGCCCTCTAAAATTTCTTTTGCCCTTTTCGTTATTTTGTCAGGCACGCCGGCAAGCTTTGCCACTTCGATTCCGTAGCTTTCGTCAGCGCCGCCCTGAACTATTTTTCTTAAAAATATAATATCGTCGTTGCGCTTTTTAACCGCAATCGAATTATTTACAACACCGTCCATTTTGCCCTCAAGCGCCGTGAGCTCGTGGTAATGCGTGGCAAAAAGCGTTTTTGCTTTTATTTTTTGAGCGCAGTATTCCAAAACCGCCCACGCGATCGAAAGCCCATCATAGGTGCTTGTCCCTCTGCCTATCTCATCTAAAATCAAAAGGCTTTTACCTGTTGCATTTTTTAAGATGCCTGCGACTTCGCTCATTTCCACCATAAATGTACTCTGGCCTGCCGCCAAATCGTCTGACGCGCCGACTCTTGTAAACACCTTGTCCACAACGCCTATTTTGCAGCTGTCACACGGTACGAAGCTCCCTATCTGCGCCATAATTATTATGAGTGCCGCCTGCCGCATATATGTTGATTTGCCGGCCATATTAGGACCTGTTAAAATAGTCAGCCGTCTGTCAGATGTGTTTATTGATGTGTCGTTAGGTACAAACAGGCTTCCGCGCAAAACCTTTTCTACAACAGGATGTCTGCCGCCTGAAATTTCGATAGAGTCGCTCATATCCACAACAGGATATGTGTAGTTGTTTTTATACGCAACCTCCGCGAGCGCGCAAAGGGCGTCAACCGTCGCAACGCACCGCGCTGTTCTCTGTATCCTGTCCACTTGAGATGCAAGTATATCTCTTATTTCTCCAAACAGCTTGTACTCAAGCGCGGCGATTTTTTCAGCCGCTCCGAGTACCTCGTCCTCGATTTCTTTAAGTCTTTGAGTGATATATCTCTCACCCGTTGTTATTGTTTGCTTGCGGATATAATCGTCGGGCACGCGGTCTTTATACATATTTGAAATTTCTATGTAATACCCGAATACCTTATTATATTTTACCTTTAAATTTTTAATTCCCGTTCTTTCGCGCTCGGCATTTTCAACCTCTGCCATAGCGCCCGTGCCTTTGTCTCTGATAACGCGAAGCCTGTCAAGCTCCTCGTTATAGCCTTTTTGTATTATCTTGCCGTCACGCATAGCAAGCGGAGGGTCTTCTACTATTCCTCTGACTAAAATATCGTATATGTCGTAAAGCTCGTCAAAGTCAGAAATTTCCTTTATGAGCGGAGCGTCAAAAAATTCAAGCTCCTTTTTGAGACGCGGCAGCCATTTAATAGACTCACGCATTTTTACAAGGTCACGCGGATTTGCGCTGCCCATAACAATTCTGCTTATCGCTCTTTCAAGGTCGGAAATATAGCATAAAACCTCGCGGACATTGTCGCGCGCTATATTATCCCCTTTGAACGATGCCACCGCGTTAAGCCTATGATTTATCTTTGCGCAGTTTAAAAGCGGTCTTAAAAGCCAATTTTTAAGTATCCGTGAGCCCATCGCCGTTTTTGTATCGTCAAGCACCCAAAAAAGCGAGTGTGTCTTTCTCTTGTCTCTCATACTTTAGACAATTTCGAGATTTCTCCTTGCGCTCTGATCCAAACCCATATACTGGGCGGATTCATATACCTCTAAGTTCCGTATATGCTGCGGGTCCATCTGCTGCGTTTGCAGTATATATGACAAAAGTGCCCCTGTCGCACAAGCTGAATACTGATTAAGTTCGTCATTCATATCCTTAAAGTGCGAAGAAATCAATGCTTCGGCATTTTCGGGCAAAAAGTATGCATCGTTGCAAAGCTCAAGCCGCGCCTCGGTTTTTTCGTCAATATACTTTTTGAGTTCCGCGTCTTCATATCCGTCAATGTTTATTATTATTTCAACAGGTGCAAACCTTGCAAGCTCATCTATGATATTCAAGGTTTCATTCCCGTATATAAAAGATGTAGTCATAATATCGCCTGTCGAAACCTCGCAAAATGTTATGCCTGCGCCGCCTGTGTCTTTAAAAATACAGCACATATAGTTAGTGGTCTTGCTTGCCAAAAAATCGCCGTCTAAAATAGTACCCGGAGTTATAAGGCGCACGACCTCCCTGTCAACAAGCTTTTTGCCTTTTTGCGGTGCTTCGGTCTGCTCGCATATAGCGACCTTTAAACCTGCTGCAATAAGCTTCGCGATGTACGGCTCAACAGAGTGATACGGCACTCCGCACATTGGCGCTCTTTCTTCCTGACCGCAGTTTTTGCCCGTAAGTGCAATATTTAAAATTTCCGATGCAACTTTGGCATCGTCATAAAACATTTCGTAAAAATCACCAAGCCTGAAAAATAAAATTGCATCGCTGTACTGCTCTTTAATTTCCAGATATTGCTTCATCATAAGTGTAGGTTCAGCCATAATGTACCTCCAAACCTTGCATTTTGGAATATCTAACCATTGTTATTTTATCATATAAAAAAATAAATTTCAACAAATAATCTTAAAAAACTGCATAGCTTTTTACATAGATATTGACATATTATTTTTTTAAAGTAATATACAATGTAAGATTATAGTATAATCAAAGAAAGGGATGGTAATTGTGATATATGGCGTAGCACTATTGTCTGTCTGTATGTTTATAGGTTCGTTAATCGGTAACCTGTTGGGTCTTGCCACAGGGCTTGGATCCGATATAGGTGGTGTTGGATTTGCAATGCTGCTGCTGTTGCTGTTGCTGATAACAAATTCAAATAAAATCACAAAAAAACTGCCCGAAGGTTATGAAAAAGGTCTTAACTTCTGGAAAGAGATGTTTATTCCCGTTATTATTGCAATGTCAGCGTCGCAAAATGTTTTTGGTGCTGTTTCCGGCGGCGGTCTGGCGCTTATCGCCGGAATAGCATCAGTCTTGGTAGCCTTTCTTATGCTTCCGATTTTGAACAGCTTTTTATTAAAAATGGCTTTGTTATGTCATTCTTGATTGTGGGCATTATTTCGGTATTTTCAAATTTTGTTTCTTCAAAGCTGACTCACGGACGAATACATAATTCAGCAATTGCAATATTTGTAGGCTTGATTCTTGCCTATGTCGGAGGAACAATCACAGGCGGCGAAAAGGGAATTTCCGATATTTCCGTTTTTGCAGGGCTCGGAATTTTAGGCGGCTCATCACTTCGTGATTTTGCCATTGTTGCCACTTCTTTCGGCGCAAAGATGTCGGAAATCAAAAAATGCGGAGCAGTTGGCATTGTTTCACTTTTGGTAGGTATCTTAACGGCTTTTATAGCAGGTGCAGTTGTTGCAATCGCATTTGGTTATACAGATGCTGTCAGCGTATCCACAATTGCCGCAGGAACGGTTACATTTGTAGTCGGTCCTGTCACAGGTGCGGCGTTGGGTGCTGAATCAACCGTAATCGCTATCTCCGTAGCAAGCGGCTTGGTTAAATCGATTGCGGCTATGTTATTCACCCCTGTTGTTGCCAAAAAAATCGGTCTTAATACGCCGAGAGCCGCAATGATTTTTGGCGGTCTAATGGGAACTACAAGCGGAACAACGGCAGGTCTTGCGGCAACAGATGCAAGCCTCGTTCCTTACGGTGCAATGACAGCCCCATTCTATACGGGACTTGGCTGTTTACTGTGTCCTTCAGTGCTGTATCCGCTAATGAGATTATTTTTATCATAAGAGCATAATATAAAAAACGAATGATCCTTTATGATCCCGCGGTCATACAGGATCATTTTTTATACCGAATATTGTCTTATCCCCTTTTAATATATTTTTCCTTGACAATTCCGCAAGTATGGGGTAATATGAGCTTGTATCAAGTGAAAGGAAACAAGAAAATGTCTAAACAATCACTCATTAAACTTAATAAGCTTTTCAAAGCTCCCGTTCACCCATTTAATTTGCAAAATAACGGCGTAAAATCGTATGCTATGTGGCAGTACGAAAAGGGTGAGGACACAATTAAGTTTTTTCTTAAAAAATACACAAAAGAAGAAATGTTTAAAGACAAAATATGCGTCGATATCGGCTGCGGCGCGGCTGGAAAGTCTTTATTCTATGTTTCGTGCGGCGCAAAAAAAGTTTACGGCTTGGAGATCCTCGGAAAGTACAAGGAAGAAGCCGACGCCCTTGCAGAGTCGCTCGGATTTTCGGACAAGTTTGAATTTGTATGCGGTGACAGCGCGGATTTGCCTTTCGAAGATAATTTTGCCGACACGATAATAGTAAACGACGCTATGGAGCATGTCGCAAACCCTGAAAAAACCTTGCTTGAAATGATGCGTGTTTTAAAAAGCGGCGGGAGGATTTATATAAACTTTCCTCCGTATTATCACCCGTTTGGCGCGCACTTGAGCGATGCGATATATATACCGTGGGTGCATATACCGTATTCCGAAAAAACGCTGATAGAAGCGTATAAAGAGCTCGTTAAAGATGTCCCTGACGGCGCAGAAAGAATAAAGTTCCGTATTTCCAAAAGGGAAAACGGTGAAGAATATTTTTCTTATATAAACAAAATGACGCTGAAAAGGTTTAAAGGAATACTGAAAAAGCTTGATTTAAAGCCTGTTTACTATTGCGAAGCCCCCCTGCGAAGCATTCTGTCACCTCTGGCAAAGCTCCCAGGATTGCGTGAAATGTTTGTAAAAATGGCCGTTGTGGTGCTTGAAAAAAAATAAAAAATTATCCCTGCTTGCATAAGCAAACAGGGATTTTTCTTTTGTGATTTATGATAGTTTGTCTTTTGTTTACTCTTCAATATTTTTAAGAAAGCTTTTAACAAAAAACTCGATTATTTCATCACGCTCAACACGGCTTATAACACCGCGCGCATTATTGTAACTTGTGATATATGTCGGGTCTCCCGAAAGCAGGTAACCGACTATCTGACTCGTCGGGTCGTAGCCTTTTTCCACAAGAGAGTTGTAAACCTCTTTAAGCACGCTTTCAATTTGAAGCTTTCTGTCAAGCTCCGGGTTGTATTTCATCGTATTTTCATTTTCCATAACTTACCACCCTCCTATACTGTTATAATACACTAATTTTTTTCATAAATCAAGTAGTTTTATATTACAAAGCTGTTAATAGTTTGTAAATTCCGAGCCCTGATATATGTTTCTTTCCGCCATTTTCTTGTCAATTCCGCCCAAGACGGAAATTTTATTGATGCTCCACGCGGGAGCTATCAAATCAGCTTTTGCGCCGTCACCCGTAACGCGCTCTATCACGCACTCCGGAGGCAAAAGAGCTATCTGTGAGCATACTATATCAATATAGTCATCTTTTGACAGCGGCGTATATTTGCCGCTGTGGTATAATTTTTCGTATTCCGTTCCACGAAGGATATGCAAAAGTGATATTTTAACGGCGTCTGGATACATCAAACCCACTTTTTTTGCGGTGTCGAGCATCATTTCGGGCGTCTCGCCGTACAATCCGTCAATCATATGAACGCATACACGGATTCCCGCATTTTTAAGCTTTAAAAAAGTATCCTCAAAACAAGCAAAACCATATCCGCGGTTAAAGCCATTTGCCGTTTTATCAAAAACTGTTTGCAGCCCGAGTTCGACAGTCAGGTAAGTTTGCTCTGAAAGCTTTTGCAAACAGGCTGATGTTTTGTCATCGATGCAGTCGGGACGCGTTGCTATGGCAAGTCCGCAAACATCAGGAAAGCTCAGAGCTTCACCGTATTTTGCATTTAATACTTCAACAGGTGCGTAAGTATTTGTATGCGCCTGAAAATACGCAATCATTTTTTGCGGCTTTCCGTATTTTGCCGTCAGGCGCTTCTGCTCATTTGCAAGTTGCTCCGTAATACTGCCGCTATGCGTAAATGCGCCGGAGCCGCCGAGACAAAATGCGCAGCCTCCGCGAGATACTGCGCCGTCAATGTTTGGGCAGGAGAACCCTGCATCGATCACTGCCTTATAAATCTTTCCGCCAAACTTATTTTTTAAATGGTAGTTCAGCGTATGATAACGCTTGTTGTCGTCGGAATACTCAAACTTCATTTTTTATTTTTTCTTTCCGCGGTAATTTTAAATATAGCAACATTCCGAGCAGAGAACCGCATGAGTCAAGCAAAACATCTTTTATCATTCCCGCTCTGCCCGAAACAAATGTCTGGTGCAGCTCATCGCTTGCAGCGTACAAAACACAAAACGCAAGGACTACCCAAAACTTAACATTTTTGAGCCTTCCCAAGCTGTTGTATGCTAAAATTCCAAGTACAAAATATAAGATAAAATGAGCCGTTTTTCTTACAAAATTCTCTGTAACTTCAATGTGAAAAATACGGCTTAAAAATTCAACTATCCCTCCGCTTTGAACACTTGATGTGCTTGCGTCTTGGCTGGAAAATCCAAATATCAGCCACATCCATAATATAAGCGTAAGAAAGCGGATAACCATCTTTATAGTTTGTTTCATAATCAAAGACTTTCCTTTGCAAGTCTGACATATTCAAGCGCGTTGGCTGTGTTGGATTGAATTTCTTCGTCGCGCAGTTCTCTTTTGACCTTTGCGGGGCTGCCGAGTGCCATCATGCCGTCGGGAACGACCGTTCCACCCGTAACAAGCGCACCTGCGCCAATAATGCAGTTGTCGCCTATTACCGCTCCGTTTAAAATTATTGCGCCCATGCCTATAAGCGTGTTGTTGCCTATCGTACAGCCGTGAATGATCGCGCCGTGACCAACAGTTACATTGTCACCTATTTTAACGCCATAATCCGTGTCAACATGAACAACAGCCTGTTCCTGAACATTACTGCCTTTGCCTATTGCTATCGGCGCAAGATCACCGCGTATAACGGCCATGTGCCATACCGAAGAATCTTCGCCTATTTTGACATTGCCTGTCACAACGGCATTTTTTGAAATGTAACTCATTTTACTTCTCCACGCTCCATTTCAACATGGCGTTTTATTTTTTGAGTGGTTGTCTTTGCAAACTCCTCGTGCCTTATAATTACCTTGTTTATTCTCTTGTAAAGCTGGAGCTGATGATTTACCTTAAGGGCTTCTTCGTCCAAAAGCTCCTGAATCTTCTCAACAGAAGGTGTTTTGCCGAGTACGGCTTCGATTTCGTCCATCTGCGGAATTACCTGAGCGATAACAAGCGTGTCGCCGTCTTCGGAGTCTTGTCCGTAAACCATACATTCCGCAATATACGGACTTCTGCAAAGTCTTGTTTCAAGCTCCTCGGGGAATATATTTTTGCCGTTTTTGGTAACGATTACATTCTTTTTGCGCCCAGTGATATACACAAAGCTGTCCTTGTCCATATATCCCAAATCACCTGTGTAGAACCAGCCGTCTTTGATTACCGCCTTTGTGGCTTCTTCGTTATTGTAATAGCCGAGCATTACATTGCCGCCCTTAATTAAAATTTCGCCTATGCCGTCTTCGTCAGGGTTGTCGATTTTAATTTCAACACCGGGCAGCGGAAGTCCTGCGGATTCAAACTTGAAATAAATAAAGCGGTTCAGAGCGCCTATCGGGGCACATTCCGTAAGTCCATATCCCTGCACGACATCTATTCCGAGGTCGGACAGCCCCTTTGCGATTTCGGGGTCGATACCTGCCGCACCCGATACAAGTCTTGTCAGCTTGCCTCCGAACTCCTTATGTATATCAGAAAAGATTTTGCGTCTTTTGTCTATTCCGAACTTTCTCAAAAAGTTACTGATTTTTATACCCTTTGCGAGCTTATCCGCTCTGTTTGTTTTTTTAGCCTGATTCCATATTTTACGGTAGATATTTTCAGCCAGAAGCGGCACGCACAAAATAAGCGTTGCTTTGGCTTCTTTGATATTTTTTGCGATATATCTCAAGCCCTCGCAATACGCAACGGTGCAGCCCCTATAAATAGCAGCGAGAAATCCGCAGGTACACTCGTATGTATGGTGCAGCGGAAGTATAGACAGCATTGTGTCATTTATATCGACATTTATCATCGAACACATTGCCATAAGATTAATGCAAATATTACTGTGCGAAAGCATAACAGCCTTTGCCGATGAAGTCGTACCCGAAGTAAAAAGCAGAATGCTCATCTTTTCGGCATCGATTTTGGCATCGAGAAATTCCCTGTTTCCCTTTTCGATAAGCTCATTTCCCTTTTTAATAAGCTCTTTTAAATCTGTTTCCATATTGATTTTGTGATTTATTTTAACAGATTCTACAATTTTGGCATTTTTGGGCGAATATATAATTGCCTCAAGGTCAGCTATTTCAATAAGTGGGCGCACCTCATCTTCGGGGAGCTCCTTATCAAGCGGAACGACAACGCCTGTTCCGCACACGACTGCCATATACGCAACCGCCCATTCGTATCGGTTCTCACCAATAACGGCAATCCTTTTATCCTTTAGTCCAAGGTCAATAAGTGCCGTTCCGAGCGCGTCGACATCACGCTTGAATTGTGAATATGTAATCGGCATATACTGTCCGTCACACTTCATCAAAAATGCTGTTTTTTCGTTAAATGTTTTTGCTGACTGTTCCAGCATATCTTTTAAATCTGTTATCTTTTTTACTTCGTAAAGAGGTTTTTTGTAAATACTTTTCATATATACCCCCAAGTTGAGCAGGCGTTTGCCTGCATTATATTTTTTTATATTTTAACACACTTTAATCAAAAAGTCAAATATTGAGAATAAAAAAACATCCGTATGGAAATAATTAAATACACACGCCGCTTTACATAACTATCAAGAATACGGAGGGCTTTTTTGTGGCTATAAACAAAGTAGACATTTGCGGCGTGAACACATCTAAACTACCGCTCCTGAGCGAAGCGGAAAAGACGGAACTTCTCACCAAAATAAAAGCGGGCGACAAAAAAGCGCGCGAGACATTCATAAGCGGAAATCTCCGCCTTGTTCTGAGCGTAATCCAGCGTTTTTCAAACCGCGGAGAATATGTTGACGATTTGTTTCAGGTCGGCTGTATAGGACTTATCAAGGCAATAGACAACTTTGACCTCTCCCACGGCGTAAAATTCTCCACATACGCCGTCCCTATGATAATTGGTGAGATACGGCGCTACCTGCGCGATAACAACACCATTAGGGTAAGCCGATCTCTGCGCGATATAGCATACAAAGCGCTGACTGTCAAAGAAAAGCTGACAAACGAAAGACAATCAGAGCCGACTGTCGATGAAATCGCGAAAAAGCTCGATTTGCCAAAAGAAGATGTCGTTATGGCACTTGACGCAATTTTAGACCCCATCTCACTTTTTGAACCTGTGTATCACGACGGTGCCGATGCGATTTTTGTAATGGATCAGGTACGTGATGACAAAAACTCAGATGACGCATGGCTTGAAGAAATCGCCCTCCGTGAAGCTATGAAGCGCCTGTCGGACCGCGAAAAGCTTATTTTGAGTCTGCGCTTTTTTGCAGGCAAAACGCAAATGGAAGTTGCGGACGAAATAGGAATATCGCAAGCTCAGGTGTCACGCCTTGAAAAAAGTGCGCTGTCACATATGAAAAAATATGTATAATGTTGACAAAATCCTCCGTTACCGTTATAATGGTAGCGGAGTTTTTTATTTTAAATATATATTTTATTTACTGTTGTGCCGACGCAGAGCGGCGGAATGGAGAATTATATGATAAACATTCTATACCTTATAAATCACGCAGGAAAAGCGGGCACAGAAAAATATGTATACAATCTCGTTAAAAAGTTCAACGGCAGGGAAACAAACTGCTTTTTTGCGTATAACGAGCCCGGCCTTTTGTCCGAACAAATGGCGGAGCTAAAAGTGCCTTCATTCAATATCAGTATGAAGAATCCGTTTGACCTTGCGGCGGCAAAAAAGCTTGCCGCAATCTGCCGCAAAAATAAAATAGATGTTATTCACACGCAATACCCGCGCGAAAATTATATCGCTATTTTATCAAAGCTTTTCGGCAGTCGCGCAAAGGTAGTTTACACCTGTCATCTTACATATTATCCTCCAAAGATTTGGTATTTTATAAACAGGCTTGTAATGCCGTTTGACGATAAAATTATATCGGTGTGTACCGAAGGCGCAAAAATCCTTTGTGAAATAGGCGCTCCAAGCAAAAAAATCACTGTTATTTATAACGGCATAGACTACCCCACAGACCCTTGCAAAACGGACTACATAAAAAAAGAGCTTGGGCTGTCTGACGATACATTTGTCATAGTATCGCTCTCGCGCCTGAGTCCCGAAAAGGGTCTTGACTTTCTGATAAAATCAATGCGCGAACTCAAAAATAAGACTGACATTCCTTTTGTATGTCTCATCGCAGGTGACGGGCCTTTAAAAGATGACCTTATCACTCTTGTCAAGTCTCTTGATGCTGAAAGCTATGTCCGCCTGCTCGGTTTCCGCTTGGATTCTGCAAAAATTTTAGAAAGCAGCGATGTGTTTGTAAACAGCGCAAAGTGCAACGAGGCTCTCAGCTTTGCTATTTTAGAAGCCATGGGATATGCGCTGCCCATAGTTGCCACGGACCGCGGCGGTAATCCTGATATTTTAAAACCTGAACACAACTGCGGAATTATGATACCGTTTGACGATGCCGCATCTATGAGCGACGCTTTTCTCCAGCTTATGAACGACAAGTCCTTTGCAAAAGTATGCTCTGACGGTGCGCTTAAAACAGTAAGAGAAGTTTTTAACCTCGATAAATTGCTCGGCGATACATTAAATATATATCACCAAGCATTATTATAAGGGAGTGATTTTTGGAATAATCTATAAAAAGCAATTTTAAACCGGTGAGTTCGAAACCATCCTCACTTAAAACAAAACTAAGGAGAATTTAAAAATGAAAAAAACGCGTTTTATTACCCACGCGGCAATGATTGCTGCCTTGTATGTTGCCCTCACAGCTGTATCCAACGCATTTGGTCTTGCAAGCCGTGATATTCAGGTGCGTATTTCAGAGGCACTTACAATTTTACCGTTCTTTACGCCTGCTGCTATTCCCGGTCTGTTTTTGGGGTGTATTATCTCAAATTGGATTTTTACGGGAATGATATGGGATATTATTTTTGGCAGTATAGCAACGCTTATCGGTGCAGTCGGTACATATTTGCTGCGTAATAAGAAGCACATATTTGCAGTAATTCCGCCAATATTATCAAATATGATAATTGTTCCGTTTGTCCTGCGTTATGCTTACGGAATACCGGGCTCGATTCCGTATTTTATGCTCACAGTCGGAGCAGGTGAAGTAATATCCTGCGGTATATTAGGATACATACTGCTTAAGGCTCTTGAAAGCCACAGAGATATTTTTTATTTAGAACCGTAACACATTTCCTGAACAACGCATATGATATAAACAGAAGAAAAGTAACGGTAATATTGAAAATGTTATCAATTACTTAAAACGGGGGGGCGTCTTTATGATGTGCGGAAAAAGAAGAGCTATCGGCATTACTGTTTTGTCATTTGCGGTGGGCACGCTTTTGGCAGCCATTTTACCGCTGTGGATACTCGCTATTATAGAGGCGGCTGTACTTATTGTTTTGGGCTGGCTTCTGTTCAGCGGAAATTAAAAGCGAGGTGTTTAATAAGCGTGAAGATTAAAGTTGTAAAAGCGCCAAAATTTTTGGGGAACATTTTAAAAAGCGTGTTCGGATTTAAGAAATAAAACAAAACTGACACAAAAACGCCCTCTTGCGAGGGCGTTTTTTTAAACTTCTTCAAAAAATGTATCCGGCCTTGTCTGGTCAAATTGTTCGTTTGCCCACATAACCGTCACAAGATTTTCGGTATCCGACAGGTTAATTATGTTGTGCGTATAACCCGGCAGCATATGAATAGCCTGTATTTTGTCACCGCTCACCTCAAATTCAATAACTTCGTCAGAGCCTATCCTGCGTTCCTGAATAAGTCCGTGTCCGGCAACCACTATAAAGAATTCCCACTTTGAATTATGCCAATGCTGTCCCTTTGTGATACCCGGTTTTGAAATATTTATGCTGAACTGACCGCATTTTTCTGTTTTCAAAAGCTCCGTAAAGCTGCCTCGGTCGTCAATGTTCATTTTTAGCGGAAATATTGTTTTTTCCTTCGGCAGATACGAAAGGAATGTCGAATAAAGCTTTTTTGCAAGGCTGTTGTTCGGAATTTCAGGCATAACAAGCGTTTCAGGCTGTCTGTTGAATGTTTCAAGCAAATTAACTATCTCGCCAAGCGTGACCTTGTGCGTCACAGGCGCAAAACAGTACTTTCCGCTTGATTCCGGAACAGGCGTAAGTCCATCGTATTCGCAGCGGTGTTCCTTTCCCTCCAAAGCGTCAAGCATTTCTTCGATCAAGTCGTCAATGTATAAAAGCTCCAGCTCTGTATCTCTGCTGTTTACGGTTATCGGCAAATCATTTGCAATGTTGTTGCAGAATGTCGCAACCGCGGAATTATAATTCGGTCTGCACCACTTGCCAAAAAGATTCGGAAATCTGTAAACAAGAACCTTTGTGCCGTTCTCTTTTGCGTAATCAAAAAACAACTCCTCGCCTGCAAGCTTTGATTTT
Organism: Clostridia bacterium; assembly: GCA_017450025.1. Lineage (GTDB taxonomy): Bacteria > Bacillota > Clostridia > UMGS1883 > UMGS1540 > RGIG3586. Next base: position 40,751 of record JAFSYJ010000040.1, read on the forward strand.
CCGTAATCAGATTCGCCGTAACGACCGATAAGCGTTGCCTGAATTGAGCTTGATAACATCACGGGAGCTTTGTTTCCGTGTTTTTTTAGTGTTTCAAGCAATGTCATTGCAAAGCCGCAATTTCCTTCGCGGAACTCTTTTGGGTCTTTTGGGCGGTTTACGCCTGCAAGATTGAATACAAAGTCTGCGTCGCTACAAAATCTGTCAAGCTCCTCGTATGAAGAATCAATATCGTATTCGTAAATTTGTTCTATCTGTATATTAGGGCGCGTGCGGTTTTTATTTTCTTTGATGTTATAAAGACTGCAAACAAGATTTTTCCCGACAAAGCCTTTTGCGCCTGTTATAAGTATTTTCATCAGAATTTTCTCCAAACCATTTTATTTACAATACCCGTATATGACTGGATTATCTTAACTACCTTATCCGAAACATTCTCATCAACATAATCGGGAACGGGTATACCGTTATTTCCGTTTTTAACCATCATAACTGCCGTATCAACTGCCTGAAGCAAACTGTTTTCATCTATACCTGCAATAATAAAGCAGCCTTTGTCAAGCGCTTCGGGGCGTTCTGTTGAAGTCCTTATGCATACCGCAGGGAACGGATGTCCGACAGATGTAAAGAAGCTGCTTTCTTCGGGCAGCGTACCGGAGTCTGACACCACCGCAAAGGCATTCATTTGCAGGCAGTTGTAGTCGTGAAAGCCCAAAGGCTCGTGCTGTATAACGCGCGGATCGAGCTTAAAGCCCGTTGCCTCAAGCCGTTTTTTTGAACGCGGATGGCAGGAATACAAAATCGGCATATTGTACTTTTCCGCCATCTTATTTATTGCCGTAAACAGGCTCAAGAAGTTCTTTTCCGTGTCTATATTTTCCTCGCGGTGTGCCGAAAGCAATATATATTCGCCTTTTTTAAGCCCAAGCCGCGCGTGAATATCACTGTTTTCAATTTTAGAAAGATTGTTATGTAAAACCTCGGCCATAGGCGAGCCTGTAACATAAGTGCGCTCCTTCGGCAAGCCGCAATCCGCCAGATAACGGCGCGCGTGTTCCGAATACGCGAGGTTGACATCTGAAATTATATCAACGATCCTGCGGTTTGTTTCTTCGGGCAGACATTCGTCTTTGCACCTGTTACCTGCTTCCATATGAAAAATCGGTATATGTAGGCGCTTTGCGCCTATTACGGATAAGCACGAATTTGTATCGCCCAATACCAAAACGGCGTCAGGCTTTATCTCTTCCATCAGTTCATACGATTTTGCGATGATGTTGCCCATTGTTTCGCCCAAATCCTTGCCGACGGCGTCTAAATATACTTCGGGTTCTTCAAGCTCCAAATCGCGGAAAAAAACTCCATTTAAGTTGTAGTCATAATTCTGCCCTGTATGTGCCAGAATTGTATCAAAATATGTACGGCACTTCTTTATGACCGCGGCAAGGCGGATTATCTCGGGGCGTGTTCCGACTATTATAAGCAGCTTGAGCTTTCCGTTATTTTTAAAAGATACCATTTTTAACATATCCTTTCGTTTGAGTTTTTACTTCTCTAATTGAGCCTTTACATAGTCTGTTGTCAGGATTTTTTGCACCGTTCCGTCAACATCAAGGCGCTTTGTATTATGCGAAGTATAGCTTTCGTCTGCTTCTGTACGCACCTGACCTTTTACAAAATATTTGTCATAGTTTAAGTCGCGGTTGTCTGCAGCAACGCGGTAATAATCGCCCATATCCTCAGAACGCAGTCTTTCTTCGCGCGTCATAAGTGTTTCGTATAACTTTTCACCGTGGCGTGTTCCGATAATGTTTGTTCCCGTATCTCCGAAAAGCTTCTGTACCGCTTTTGCAAGGTCGCCTATCGTGCTTGCGTCTGATTTTTGTATAAAAAGGTCGCCTGGGTTTGCGTGCTCAAACGCAAAACGCACAAGCTCAACCGCTTCGTCAAGATTCATCAAAAAGCGCGTCATTTCGGGATTTGTTATCGTGATAGGTTGTCCGCTTTTTATCTGGTCTATAAAGAGCGGTATAACCGAGCCGCGGCTGCACATAACATTACCGTAGCGCGTACAGGATATAACCGTATTACTGCGCTCGGCGGCAACGCGTGCATTGGCATAGATAACATGCTCCATCATAGCTTTTGATATTCCCATAGCGTTGATCGGATACGCCGCCTTATCTGTTGATAAGCACACTACGCGGCTTACGCCTGCGTCAACTGCGGCGTGAAGTACATTATCCGTACCCTCAACATTTGTTTTGACCGCCTGCATCGGAAAGAACTCACAAGACGGCACCTGCTTTAACGCCGCCGCGTGGAATATATAGTCAACGCCGGGCATTGCGTCGGCAACAGAACGCGGATCACGCACATCGCCTATGTAGAACTTTACCTTTTTTGCATCATCAGGAAATTTAACCTGTAACTCGTGGCGCATATCGTCTTGCTTTTTCTCATCGCGTGAAAATATGCGTATTTCACCTATATCTGACTTTAAAAAATGTTTGAGTACAGTGTTTCCAAAAGAGCCTGTACCGCCTGTTATCATTAGTGTTGCGCCGTTAAATGAAGACATAATTTTTCCTCCGTTTCTCGGAATGGTTATATATTATATAATACTATACAAATTGTGGAGTTGTCAAGGAAAACAAAAACTGTAAGCCATTTTGTGAATATTACGGGTTACATATACCGCAAGGTTCATAGCCTTGACTGACGGCTTCTTCACAGTTTGTAAAATAAATTTTGTTTTTATCTTTTATATTTTTTGCGCCCGTGCAAGAAGGCAAGTGAAACTTTTTTGAGCTCTTATTGCCCACATAAGCACCGCTTGAATGAATCGCAAGCTCTGTATCATTTGTAATAACCTTTCCGTTTGAATATGCGGGACTTCCGTCGGCGGCATGGCTTTCTCCTGTTTTGTAGTCTATCACCACGCCCGGCTGCACATTATAGCAAAATACATTAAAGCACACGCCTTTGCCGTTATCCTCTACGGAATATGCTTCCATCAAAACGCCATCGGCAATAAGGTTATTACCTGTAAAAAAAGGCGTCACGCGGTAAAGAACATGGTTGTTTGTCCTCTCAACATAGTCGTCAACTTCGTTTTCAAAAGGCAACATCCCCGTTACATTCATATACCTTGTTCCCGTAATCAAGTTTTTTTCGTTATCGTTTTCGCCTGCGAGCTGATATCCTATCAGATGACAGCGGTTATATAAATATTTGCCGTCAACAAAGTCATATTTAACAGTGTGCCAGCCCGAGGGCTTGATATTTCCTATCTCTCCTCTCGGCTCTGTCGGCATAATTTCGGTACAAATATTTGCATATGCAGGACCGCACCTGCCTAAAGAGTCAAGGCTCGAATATCTTTCAAACGCTGCTTTTGTATAATCGTCGGGCTTAAAGAAAGGCGTATTGTCGTTTACAACAACATACGGACTGCCTGAATATTCGGGAATACGCGCATTGGTATATATAAGGACATTATAATTTGCACTGTCCCAATAAACATACGCGCCGAACGATTCGGCGACAAAACGCGCCGGCACCAAGGTTCTTCCGTGAGATATGAAAGGTGCTGTGTCCATTTCTTTTACAGAGCCGCCTGTATAAATTCTGGGGCTGCCGATTGTCATTTTTACGGTTTGCGCGTCTTTGACCGCGGTAACCGTTTTAGTCCCGTTATCCCAATCGACTGACGCACCCATTGCCTCAAATATACCGCGGAGCGGCACCATAGTACGCCCGTTTTTTATTTGGGGCGAAACATCAAATGTAAGCTTTTCACCGTCAAGATATACGCCAATGCCGGAATCCGCCGTACACGAAACGCATATCATTGTTATAAGGATAAAAACAGTTAATATTCTTGATAGTCTTTTCATTTATTCACCGCTTTTTCTATATAATATCTACTTAAAAGGGCTTGTCTCAATACCATGAAACAGCCCTCTATCTCTAATTTTTAATTCCCTCTAAAAAATACCCGAATGCAAATCTGAAATATTTCAGCGCATCGTCTTTAGAAAGTCCGCGGCTAACCGCGTCTGTATTGTATCCTCTGCAAAAACACCATATGGAATAGCTCAGCGTTTCCAAATCGACATCTTGTTTTATAAGCCCTTTGCCGCGTGCATATTCGCAAACCTTGAGCATTTCTCCCGACCACCACGCGCGGTTGTTTTCTGTCAGCGAATCGTGTTCAAATGTATAACGCCTGAACTGCATCTTGATATCGTATGTGCTTATAAAAACATTTACGGCAACATCCATACAGTAGTCAAAAAACTCGTCTCTGCTGTCGTAGTCTGATTTAAAGCATTGACGCATATTTACAACGGCATTTGCATATACAATCCGTAAAACCTCGTCAATATTGCGGAAACGGTTGTAAAACACCCTGTTCGTTGTTCCGAGCTCTGACAGAATTTTTTTAACCGTAACGGTATGCGCCCCGCTTTCGGCAGTAAGGCGCGCAGTAATGTCTATAATTTTTTCGGATATTTCATCGTGAATTAAGACGCTGTTTTCCATTAAGTCCTCCTCAGCACATTGTGTGCTGAGTTAAGTGTAGCATATTTTATAAATATTGTCAAGAAAAACTGCATTCTTCGTTTGAAGACTGCAGTTTTATATCATCTCTATTCCAACTCTTTCAGACTTTCGTCGATTTTTTCTTCTTTTACCTTAACATTTTTTAGTATTTTTATATCCGAAATCGAAAATTCCTGTAAAATATTTTCGTCTTCGTGGTCGAGCTTAACCTTAACAGTGCCGTGGAACATAGATGATGAAACAACAATACCCTTGCCGTCGGGTGTTTTAACTATTGCGCCTTCGCGCGGCGTGACCTTAAGCAGCTCGTCGTATGTGCTTTGCTCGTATTTAAGGCAACACATAAGTCTGCCGCAGTTTCCCGAAATTTTAGTGGGATTAAGCGAAAGGCTCTGCTCTTTTGCCATCTTTATCGAAACAGGCTGAAAGTCGCTCAAAAAGGTACTGCAACAAAGCGCTCTGCCGCATATCCCCAATCCCGAAAGCATTTTTGCCTCGTCTCTTACTCCGACTTGTCTCAGCTCTATTCTCGTTTTGAAAACAGCCGCCAGATCCTTTACAAGCTCTCTGAAATCAACTCTGCCGTTAGCGGTAAAATAAAACAGTATCTTACTGCCGTCAAATGTGTACTCGCAGCGTATGAGCTTCATATCAAGACCGCGTTTTTCAATCTTTTGGTTGCATATTTCAAAGGCTTCTTCTTCCTTTTTGCGGTTTGAGAGCGCCTGCTTTTCGTCTTCTGCCGTGGCTATTCTTAAAACGCTTTTAAGCGGCGTGTTAATTCGTTCGTCTTCAATGCTCATAACAGGGATCGTGACCGTACCGAACTCAATCCCGCGCGCCGTCTCAACGATAACATTGTCTCCCTTATTTATTTTAAAATTGACAGGGTCGAAATAATAAGTCTTTCCGCCCTCCTTGAACCTTACGCCTATTATAGATGTCATAAGTATCTCCTAACTAATTAAACTTTGTTAATAAATTGATTGTCCAAAGTGATAAATTATTACCCTTTTTAAATCTTTGCGCTATGTCTATTGCTTCGTCTGCGATTGCCGTCAATTTCAAAGCCTTACACTTTGTTGCAAAGCGCATTATCTCTGCTTCATAGTCATAATTTATTGCGCTGCCGCCGTTTTTGAGAGAAACTGCGTCGCGAATCCATGATAACAAAAGATTTATGCTGCGGTTTATATTTTCTTTGTTTTTTGCGATGTACTGCTCCAGCCCCAAAATAAGTTCAGGACCGTTCTTTGACATCACATCATAAAGAGCCTTTCGCGCTTCAAAATACTCCTCACCGCTTGCCATATCCGCCGCCGTGCCGATGATCCCACCGGAAAGTGACGCTATTAGTCCTGCGTTTTCCGTATCCGGAAAATTTTCTTTTAAATACCGTAATATTTCGTATTTAGTACAAGGGTCAACGCGCATAACAACAGCCCTTGAAAGTACAGTGGGCAACAGTGCTTTTGCATTTGTCGCGCTTAAAAATATTACCGCATACGAGGGTGGCTCCTCCAAAATTTTTAAAAACGCGTTTTGCGCCTCAATCCCAAACGGCTTTGAATCGTCAATTAGATATATCTTTTTATCAGCTAAAAGCGGCTTTACATAAATATCCTCGGAGATGCGCCGTATGGTATCGACAGATATATTGCCCTTATCCGAATTTTCGGAAACAACGGCAAAATCGGGGTGACTGCCGCCCATATGCTTGATACACGCAGAGCAAGTACCGCAAGGCTTTGCGGCGCCGGAGCAATGTATCATACGCGCAATATGGTGTGCAAGCGTCTTTTTGCCAACGCCCTTTTGTCCTTCGAGTATATAAAAATGGTGCAGCGTATCGTTTGCGACCGCATTTTTAAAGTATTCTAAAGTTTTTTGTTTACCTATGATATTCATTTTAAATCAGACTTTTTCAAATCTGTCAACATCAACAACAAAAATTGTTGCTCCGCCTACATCTACCTCAAGGGGATAGTGACAAACCATACCTGCCATATCAGGTGATGAAGGCGATGACATAATTGTTTTTCTGACAGAGCACTTATCCTTAAGAATATCAATTACACCCTCAACCTGTTCCTCTTCAACGCCTATCAAAAGCGTCATATTGCCCGAACGCAAAAAACCGCCCGTAGTTGCAAGCTTAGTAACGCTGTAGCCTGCTGTGTTCAAAGCAGACATAGCCTTGTCACCGTCGTCGGTATTTACGATTGCAAGCACAAGTTTCATACAAAATCCCTCCTCTTTAATATTTTAACACAAACATATCAAAAATGCAAGCTAAAAAGCCTCCAAGCGGAAAATAGGAAGTCCCTGCGCAACAAAATTTTTCTCGTATTCTGTCATAATATTGTCTTTTTGTTCTGTGGAATGAAGGTCACGCGAAACATTTTTGATCCGGAATCCGTTTTTTTCAAACGATTCTATCGAAAAGTCAAAAAGCTGTTCGTTATCGGTTTTCATATGTATTTCGCCGCCGTCATTCAAAAGCTTTTTGTAAAGCTCCGCAAAAAAGTCGGAACTAAGTCTGCGCTTTGCGTGGCGCTTGTGCGACCATGGGTCGGAAAAGTTAAGATATATTCTGCTACAAAAATGCGAGTTTTCTATATCGCAGAGCTTGGAAACATCCATATTCAGAAATTTTATATTTTGAAGTCCGAGCCTGTCGGCTTTTTCAAGCGCGCTTATAATAACAGTCTGCACCTTTTCGACAGCGACAAAGCTTTTTTCGGGATTTCTGAGTGCCATTTGAGTTATAAAATCGCCTTTTCCGCATCCTATTTCAAGCTCTATATCTTTAAATGCTTCAAATTCAGCAATATCGTATATCAAAAGATGTGAAACAGCCGCCAATCTCTTTTCGGCATTTTTCTTTTTTCTGGGTCTCATTTTGTGATCCTTTCCGGATAATTATTCTAATATATACATAACACAAAATGACCGAAAAGTCAACTTTTATTTGTTGTTTTAACTCATTCCATTCTCATTTTTATCTTTGCCAGAGCCTTCTTTTCAAGCCGCGAAACCTGAACCTGACTTATGCCAAGAACGCGCGCGGTTTCTGATTGTGTTTTGTCCTCAAAATACCGCAACGCTATCAATCGCCGCTCCTGTGATGTAGCTTTTTTAAGAGCCTCGCTGAGCGCAATGCGTTCAATCTTATCGCCCTCCGTACTGTCGGCAGGTATTATTTCCATAAGCTCTGTATCCTCGCCTACCTTTTCATAAAGCGACTGCGGCTCGCGTGCTGCGTCCATTGCCATAATGATATCTTCGCGTTCAATACCGCATCGTTCAGCTATCTCGCTGATGTTCGGCTCTCTGCCAAGCTCGTCACGAAGTGCCGATGCCGCAACAGAAGCTTTGTGCGCCGTCTCTTTAAGTGCCCGGCTGACCTTTATGGAAGATGTGTCGCGCAAATGCCTGCGTATTTCACCCGAGATAAGCCACACCGCATAAGTGGAAAATTTATAACCCAACCCGGTATCGAATTTCATAACAGCCTTGCAAAGTCCGATTGAGCCTATCTGCACGAGATCCTCAAACTCCTCGCCGCGCCCCGCAAATCTTTTTGCGACGGAACGCACCAACGCCCCGTGCGCCACACAAAGCTCTCCGAGTGCTTTTTTGTCTCCCGATTGAGCCCTCAAAAACAAATTATCCATTTACATTATCCTTTTTGTCATCAAAACCTTTGTGCCTTTGCCTGTTTCTGATGAGACTTCAAGAGAATCCATAAAGCTTTCCATAACCGTAAAGCCCATTCCGCTCCGTTCAAGATCTGGCTTTGATGTATAAAGAGGCTGCATAGCTTTTTTGATGTCGTCAATTCCGCGCCCTTTGTCAATCACTTGGATTTTAACGCACTTTTCTTCAATTTCCATCAAAAGCGTAACTGTTCCTCCGCGATTTTCGTAACCGTGAATAATAGCGTTTGTCACCGCCTCGCTTACTGCCGTTTTTATATCGTCAAGTTCCTCCAGCGTTGGATTAAGCTGCGAAACAAAAGCTGCGGCAGCAATGCGTGCAAAGCCTTCGTTTTCGGAAACGGACAAAAAATCTATTTTAACTCTGTTATTCATGCCACACCTCCGACAGCTTCCTGTGCCGTTTCATATATCGGAATGATCCTGTGTACTCCGGCAAGTTCAATAAGCCTCCTGGTAAGAAGCGACGGCGCGGCTATTGCGGTTTTGCCGCCCATCGCGGAGACAGTTTTGTACCTTCCTATAAGTATTCCAAGCCCCGAGCTGTCCATAAACGCGAGCTTTTGAAGATTAAATACCAGGTTCTTGGCATTAGAAGTCGAAAACCTCCTGTCGATTTCTTCGCGGACATTAACGGCGTTGTGATGGTCAAGCTCCCCTGCCATCGAAACAACAAGCGTCTGTCCCGTCTTTTTAAATGTCAAATGCAATTACAACACTCCCTTTTCAAATTCAAAAATTGCGATTATCTTTTTTATTCAATATCGCCCGAAAATTCTCCTTCAAAGAAAAATCACTACTTTTGTCGAATAATAAACAGGTCCAATAATTATGTAAACTTTTTCTGCATTTTTCTGTTTTTTCACAAAACTTTTCCAAAAAACTTATCCACACTAAATCAGGCGTTTTTTAGGGTTATACACAAAGTTATCCACATTTTCCACATAGTTTTATGGGGTATTTTGTCGCATATGTGGAAAACTCTGATTCCCATTTTTACTGACATAAAACAGGTTTACTAAATTATTTTTTATTTTATGATTTTTTCATATTTTTCCCATTTTACAAAAATAATCGAAAGTGCTTGCAATCTTGCCGTTTTTATAATATAATTGGAAAATAAAGGGGATAATAAGTAAAAAAGCAGGTGATTTTTTGAACATACCAAATATTTTGACGCTTATCAGAATAGCTCTTATACCGGTAACTGCATATATGTTTTATCTTCATAACATTACCGCCGCCGTTATAGTGTTCATGGTTGCGTGTGTAACGGATATTTTAGACGGATTTATTGCCCGCCGCTTTAATATGGTGACAGACCTTGGAAAGGTCTTGGATCCGCTTGCGGACAAGGGTATGCAAATGACTGTTTTGTTCTCAATGGCTGCACTTTCATATATACCGTGGGCTGTCGTAATTGTTATAATATGCAAAGAGCTTTTGCAGTTTGCAGGCGGCGCACAGCTTTATTCTTCAAATGTAATTATTTCGGCAAATTGGTACGGTAAGGTGTCAACCGTTGTAACAAGCGTATGCGTCATAGTTATTTTACTTTTTCACGATTTTCTTTCACCTGTATTTTTAACGATACTGCAATGGCTGCCTGTTTTGTTTGCCGCAATTTCACTTTGCGGATATTTCAAAATTTTCTTATCTGTTGAAAAGGACAAAAACTGATTATGAAAGAAAAAATATACACCATTCCGCTGACAGAAGCTTTAAAGGCAGATTGTGAATGTCCGCTTTGCGAAGTTGAAAAGAATATCGACATAAAAACAACGCAGTACTTTATAGGCCCTGCTATGATGGAGCCTGACACGCGCTCTCTGACAAACAGCAAGGGCTTTTGCCGCAGGCATTACGATAAAATGCTTGAAAGCGGCAATAAGCTCAGCCTTGCCTTAATATTACAAACAAGATTAAATGAAGTAAATAATAAGCTTGCGGAAATATCAAAACAGAAAAAGTTGCAAAAGCTTAAAAAAGAAATTGACGGATTTCAAAAAATGTTTTCTTCATGCGCGGTATGCGAAAAGGTCGCCGACAGAATGAACGACTGCATCGACAACTTTTTGTATCTGTTAAAAAAAGAGCCCGACTTCAGAGCTGAATTTCTTTTATCAAAAGGGCTGTGTATGAAGCATTTTAATATGCTTGTTCCGCTCATTACGGATAACGGCTTGCTGGAAGAAGTCGTCGCGCTGCAGGTAAAGCAATCAGAGCGTATAAAAAGCGAAATTGACAAATTCTGTTTAAAATTCGATTACAGAAGCACCGACCTTGATATTGAAGATGTCAAGGATTCTCCTGCAAGGGCGGTATATAAACTGCGGTCGCTTATTTAAAAATTACTTTTTCATTTTGCAGGCTGCCTTATCGGCGGTCTGTTAAGTTTTACAAAGGACCTTTGGAGGAAGGCAAATGATTATTCCGAAAAAAATTGCAGCTATACACGATATAGCTGGCTTTGGGCGAAGCTCTTTAACCGTTGTGATACCCGTTATGAGTGCGCTCGGTCATCAGACATGCCCTGTGCCAACGGCTGTGCTGTCTACAATTACAGGCTTTTATACCAATTATACAATGCTTGACCTCTCGCCTGTTCTGCACGATTATCTTTCACATTGGCTTCGTGAAGGCGTTAAGCTCGACTGCATATATTCCGGATTTTTGGGTAGCGCGGAGCAGGCGGATATTGCCATCGACTTTATAGATAAGCTCCACACTCCGCTTGTCGTCGTCGACCCTGTTTTTGCCGATGGCAACGCGCTATATTCGTGCTTTGACTCAGATATCATACCTGCAATGAAGGCACTTATTTCGCGCGCAGATATTATAACTCCAAACGCGACCGAAGCCGCATACCTCGTCGGTGTAGATTCTGTCGATAACATCGAAAGTGCCTGCAAATGCGCGCAAGTGCTTTCGGAACACGGACCGTCATCTGTAATTATAACAGGCGTACCTGATGAAAGTGATAAAGTCTCAATTGTTGTTTTTGATAAAAAAGAAAACGGATTTTATAAAATTTCCAACCCATACCTCGCCCACGCAAATTACCCCGGTACGGGCGACTTGTTTACAAGCGTTCTCACGGCTCATATTCTAAAGGGCAAAGCTCCGCTCGAAAGCGCAGCGATCGCGGCTGACTTTGTATTTATGTCAATCAAAGACGCCTGCGAAAGCAAAGCCGCCTTGCGCGACGGCGTACCGTTTGAGCCTATGCTGCCCCGGCTTGCTGATATTAAGGGACTTGAGGTAAAAAGAATTCTGTTATAAAGTCATTTATATAATCAAAAACCCCGTTGCAAAAGCAACGGGGTTTTTTGGAGCTACCGATCCGATTCGAACGGACGACCTGCTCATTACGAGTGAGCTGCTCTACCTGCTGAGCCACGGTAGCAAATTACTCATATATTATACGCGTTTGACGGCAAAAAGTCAAGCATTTTTTAAACAAAAGAAATTTTTGCATAAAAAGCTAAAAATCGGACAAGATAAGTCTGTCCGCAGATAAAACCAAAATATAACACGCGGTCAGAAAGGGTTGATAACTATGACATCTAAGGAACTTCAATACTTGGAGGACTCGCTCGGAATGGAGCAGCAACTTGCGACAAAATGCACGGATTACGCGTCAAAGGTAACAGATGCGCAGCTCAAAACCACTTTAACCAATTTGGCAAATCAGCACCAGCAGCACTATAACAGCCTTTTGGCACAACTCGGCAAATAAGGAGGACTATATTATGCAGATGAAACAGAATATGACGGACAGAGAGTATCTCGATGACGTTCTTTTAACATCAAAGACAATGAGCGAGCTTTATCACTTTGCCGTTCAGGAGTCTTCAACAGAAAATGTGCACTGCAACTTCAAAAACATTCTTAACGACGCGCTTGATATGCAACACCAGATTTTCTGTGTGATGGAACAAAAAGGCTGGTATGCCCCTGCAGAAGCGCCCCAGCCGCAAATTGAACAGGTTAAGCAAAAATTTCAGTAAGGTACACAAATTTTGCCCCTTTTTAAAGGGGCAATTTTTTTATTTAATCATATAATGAATACAGAGAGATTATATTATTAAAAAGGGGGTTTTATGATGCCTGATATAAACGAAATCTTAAAAAATATGAGCCAAAACGATATAAAAGCCGCAATAAAAAAGGCACAAGAGCTTGCAAATACCGCCGAAGGCAAGGAGCTTATGAAAAAAATGAATAAAGAAGAGCTTCAAAAAACAATAAAAAACAATCCGGATATTATTAAAAAATTAAACGGATTGCGTTAAATGGGGTGATAAAATGCCGCTCTCGCCCGAAGATATGCTCAAAAATGTTATGAACGATCCGGAGGCAATGGAAAAAATAAATTCGTTTCTCAGCTCAATGGGAAAAGATGAAGAAAGCGAAAGCTCCAACCTCGGAATCAGTCCCGAAATGCTTGCAAAAGCAACCCAAATGATGAGTCAGATGTCAAATGCCGATGACAAGGGAGTCAGCCTTATTCTTGCGCTTAAGCCGTATCTCAGCGACAGGCGGATTGAAAGCGCGGATATGGCGATCAAGTTTTTAAAGCTTTCAAAATTATCTTCACTTATGGGTAATTTAGATTTGTAGGTGGAACTATGTACACAAAGTATTTTGATAACACAGGCGCTGCGGAATATAATACGGGCGTCAGCATGGGCGAACCTCGCAGCTCACAAAAGAGCAGTGCACACCGTATCTCTTATAATGGATATGAAAAAAAAGCGGAGCGCATCAGACAAGAAGCGCACCGTGAAATTTTGCCTGCCCCGAAAGAAGAACGCAAAGCCTCAAAAAGCATTGGCGGTTTTCAAAACGACGACATTCTTCTCGGCATACTTATATTTTTTCTTGTAAAAGAAGAAAAGGCTGATATGATGCTTATTATGGCGCTTGTTTTTATCCTTTTAAATTAGGAGCGTCACAAAAGCTTTTTATAAAATAGTCGCAAAGCGCCTGCATATCGCCGGCATCTGTTCTCGATGCTTCGTCATCAATACCGCATACCGCCATGCCTGCAAGCTTTGCGGATCGGGCAGCCGTGAAAACATCCTCAAAGACAATGCAGCTTTCAGGCTCGGCATTCAGCGCTTTTGCGGCTCTCAAAAAAATGTCCGGCGAAGACTTTCCTATCTTTGTGTGGTACGAAGATATAATAGCGTCAAACATACCGTAAATACCGCAGCGCTTTAGCGCAGGTTCATACAATACGGGATTCAGGTTTGTTGCAGCCGCGAGCTTTATTCCGCTCTCTTTTAAGCCACTTAAATACTCGTATGCAAATGGCTTCAGCGGCACATTATTCGTATATTCAAAAACCGCCATCTCGTTCCATTCAGTAATCAGATCCTCCGGCGTTTCGTTAAGAGAGTACGCCTTTATCGTGTACAGTGCAATTTCAGTTTCTGTCATTGCACTTATTTTTTCTTTATAGTCTGCCTGTACTTCAAATCCCCTGCGTGCCAAAAAGTCCGTGTCTATCTTGTCCCACACGTACATCGAATCAAGCAGCGTGCCGTCAAGGTCAAAAATTGCCGCCTTGTATTTTGTCATTTTGTCAAACCTTTCTTTTGCGAAGCAATAATTCAGCCGAGTAAATGCTCCAACAATATTTTAATCCCCAAAATTATAAGTATTATACCACCTGCGATTTCCGCGCGGCTTTTGTATTTTTCTCCGAAAATGCTGCCGATTTTAACGCCTGACATAGAAAGAATGAGTGTTGTTACTCCGATAATGGCTGATGGCAATAAAATCTCTGTCCCCAAAAATGCAAATGTGATGCCCACAGCAAGCGCGTCAATGCTTGTTGCGACAGCCAAAACAAACATATTTTTAAATGAAAGCGACGAGTCGGTTTGTTCTACTTTTTTAAATGCTTCAACAATCATTTTGCCTCCGATAAAGCATAAAAGGCCAAACGCTATCCAATGGTCATACGCCTTTATGCCATCGGCAAAGCTTCTGCCCAAAAAGTACCCCAATATAGGCATAAGCATCTGAAATCCGCCAAACCATATACCGACAATAAAGCATTTTTTAAAATCTATCGTTCTCATAGCAAGGCCCTTGCATATTGCCACGGCAAAAGCGTCCATCGAAAGCCCTACCGCAAGTACCAAAATCATACTTAAAGTCAAATCCGTCACCCCTTTTAATGGCTTAACTCATTCGATTATACAACAAAAATTACAAAAAATAAATACCTTAAGCAAATTTTTCTTATTTTCCGCTCATGTAAAATGTTTTAATATATTTTACTAAAAAACTTGTACTTTTTGTAAATTTCTGTTATACTAAAGGATAGGTATAAATTAGAAAGGTTTGATTAGCTTTGAAAGAAAAATTTTATATAACCACAGCCATCGCATATACTTCACGCAAGCCTCATATTGGTAACACTTATGAAGTGGTCCTGACCGACGCTATTGCAAGATATAAAAGGCTCCGCGGATATGATGTATTTTTCCTTACGGGCACAGATGAACACGGCCAGAAAATTCAGGATATCGCAGAGGAAACAGGCGTAACGCCCAAGCAATATGTAGACGGCGTTGCAGGTGAGATCCGCAAAATCTGGGATTTAATGAATTCAAGCTATGATAAATTCATAAGAACGACTGACGATTATCATGTTGCCGCCGTACAAAAGATCTTTAAAAAGCTTTATGACCAGGGCGACATTTATAAAGGCGAATACGAAGGCCTTTACTGTATTCCCTGTGAATCTTTCTTTACGCCTTCGCAGGCGCCTGACGGCGTATGCCCCGATTGCGGCAGAAAGCTGTCAACGACAAAGGAAGAAGCGTACTTCTTAAAGCTTTCCAAATATCAGGACAGGCTGATAGAATATATTGAAACACACCCCGATTTTATCCAGCCCGAAAGCCGTAAAAAAGAGATGATAAACAACTTCTTAAAGCCCGGACTTTCGGATTTGTGCGTATCAAGAAGCTCTTTTTCCTGGGGTATCCCCGTCACATTTGATGAAAAGCATGTTATTTATGTGTGGATCGATGCACTTTCAAACTACATCACCGCGCTCGGCTATTCGCCAGACAGCAAGGGCGAGCTGTATAATAAATACTGGCCGTGCGATGTTCATATCATCGGAAAGGATATTCTCCGCTTCCACACAATTTACTGGCCTATTATGCTTATGGCTCTCGGCGAGCCGCTCCCCAAACAGATATTCGGTCACCCGTGGCTTTTGGCGGGAATGGACAAAATGAGCAAATCGCGCGGTAATGTTATGTATGCCGATGACCTTGTGCGCCACTTCGGCGTTGACGCTATAAGATACTATCTGCTCAGCGAAATGCCTTTTGCGCAAGACGGCGAAATTTCATACGAAACAATAATTGCGCGGTATAATTCAGACCTTGCAAACACTCTCGGTAACCTTGTAAACCGCACGGTTGCAATGACAGGCAAATATTTTGGCTCTGTCATTCCCGAGAATAAAAAGCCCAAAGCTATTGATAAGGAGCTTTCCGACTTTGCTATGGGCACAGTTAAAACATACGCAGAAAAAATGGACGCGTTTAAGGTTGCTGACGCGCTTGAAGCCGCTCTGTCCCTCGCAAAACGCTCTAATAAATATATTGACGAGACAACGCCGTGGGCTCTTGCAAAGGACGAGGCTCAAAAAGACCGTCTCGCATCTGTTTTGTATAATTTGCTTGAATGTATCCGCATCACCGCTGTAATGCTCAAGCCGTTTATGCCTGAAACCGCCGAAAAGATTTTTGCCCAGATCAACACAGACGCGCATGAATGGGAAAGCGTTTTGACATACGGCAATATCCAATGCGGCAAGCAACTGCCTGTTCCGAATGTGCTTTTTGCCAGAATTGACGAAAAGATAAAGCTTGAAGAACTCGCAGCAGAAAACGCTCCCGCTCCGAAGGAAGAAGAAAAAACAAATGAAATCTCGATAGAAGATTTTGCAAAAATAGAGATCGTCGCAGGCAAAGTATTGGAGTCCAAACGCGTTGAAGGCTCTGACAAGCTTCTTGTATCGCAAATAGACATCGGTACAAAGACTGTTCAGGTGGTTTCGGGGATTGCCAAGTACTACGAACCCGATGACTTTGTCGGCAAAACTGTTGCGGTTATTAAAAACTTAAAGCCCGTTAAGCTTTGCGGAACGCTTTCCGAAGGAATGGTTCTCGCCGCTGCCAATAAAAAAGGCCTTTCCGTTCTCACATTG
Source organism: Clostridia bacterium (assembly GCA_017450025.1). Taxonomy (GTDB): domain Bacteria; phylum Bacillota; class Clostridia; order UMGS1883; family UMGS1540; genus RGIG3586. The sequence continues at coordinate 57,284 of JAFSYJ010000040.1, forward strand.
GATAAGGATATGCCTGCGGGAACAAAAATCAGCTAAAGGATGGTTACAATGTTTGACGCTCACGCTCATTATGACGACGAGCAATTTGATCCTGACCGCGACGCGATATTGCAATCAGTACACAAATCCGGCGTAAAGTATATAGTAAATGCGGCCGACAGCCTCGGCTCTTGCTATAAGACTTTAAAGCTTGCTGAAGATTACCCGTTTGTATATGCCGCAGTAGGCGTTCATCCGCATAATGCAAAGGATTTTTCTCCCGCCGCTTTAGATGACATTTCTTCATTTTGCAGTTGCGATAAGACCGTTGCGGTGGGCGAGATCGGACTTGACTATCACTACGACCTTTCTCCGCGCGATATTCAAAAAAAGGTTTTTGAAACGCAAATAGAATTAGCTGATATAAAGTCGCTCCCTATTGTGATACACGAGCGCGACGCTCTTAAAGATACTTTGGACATTATTAAGGCAAATAAACATAAAATCACCACAGCTTTGTGGCATTGCTTTTCACAGTCGCAAGAAGTTTTGGCCGATGTTATGCGGCTTGACGGTTTTTATATATCCCTCGGCGGTGTAGTGACATTTAAAAACGCCGTTAAGGCGGTGGGGGTTGCCAAAGCCGTGCCTATTGACAGGCTTCTGCTCGAAACAGACTGCCCGTACCTCACCCCCGTTCCGCACAGAGGCGAGCGTAACGATTCCTCTTTTATCCGCCATACGGCTGCAAAAATTGCGGAGCTTCGCGGTATGGATTTTGATGAGCTTTGCGCAATTACCACAGAGAACGCAAAAAGATTTTACAATATTAAGGACTAAATCTAATGAAAAAAACTGCAACTATTATTTTGGTTTTAATAATGACAATATTTTTGCTTGCACCTTCCGTATCCGCAGACAGAGGAATAACGGTTTTTCTGAACGGTACAAATGTGCAATTTGACGCTCCTCCCATATTGGTTGATGGGCATACATTTGTTTCTGTTTCTGCTATTGCAAAGCTTTTGGGCGCTGATATAAGCTGGATAGAGGATATCAGAGAAATTCAGATTTCACTTGACGGAAACACACTTAATATGTTTATAGATTCGACATATATGGAATATAATATGATTCCGATATACAGCAATGCCGCACCGTTTATATCTGACGGCAGAACTATGGTACCTCTACGGATTATATCGGAATATTTTTGTTGCACTGTTGATTATAATGATGCTGCAAAACAGGTTAATATATATACCAAAAAACCTGTTTTCTACTCTTTTGAAAGCAATGTTCTCGATATTTACTCAAAGTATTCTCCCACTCAAGATATTATGGTAAGACTAAAACAGGTCGGAACAAATCAGCTTTTTGACTTTTCTGAAATTTATTTGATCAGTAACTACGGGCATTATGTTAAATCCAACTTGCTTAACAGCCTTTTGATGTATCAAAGCAGCACAGATTGGCACGCTCCGTTTATTATCAACGCTGTCAATAATCCGTTCAGCTACGAAAAGCACACCTTTACAGGCGGCAATCACGGTTATTCGGGGAATTACGGTGGGCCTAAAACCGCACGCCTCGAATCTGTTTATATAGAAGCTGACGGCAAAAGCATTCCGTACGGTTCAGGCTACTGCAACGCTCTCAGAGTAACTTGGACAAACCTTGTTCAGGCGTCAAATACAAAAGAACCCTCGGGCTGGGGGCGCGAGGTTATGAAAGAAACTCATGTACTCACCTTTGACGGTGATACATTCTATTCAGATGTAACGCTGACACCGCTTGAAGATATAGAAATCGACCTTGCTTACGGATTTTCAGCCGAAATAAAATATAATTGGGACGATAATATCGAGTACGAAAACCCTACATATAAAGTATCTTACCCGTGTACAGAAGCCTCAAATTCAGGTGAGCCCGACTGTATATCCGTCACCTGTACGCGCGGTCACAACGCATTAAAAATGTCTCTCGATACAACATTTGGGCTCGGAACAAGAGAACACACTGCTTCATTGACAAACAGCGCGTTTTTTGAGGATTACGGAAAGGTTTACTTTAACATTATAAACGGCAAGCCACTTCAGGCAAAAGCCGGAGAGCAGTACTGTTACAGAGGGGCGTATAAGTTTTATTATACATACTAAAATCACCACGGCAGAATTGTATCGCCTTTGACAATATAGGCTTTTTGCGCGAGCGCCGCAAGCGGTGAATCCGAGTAAGAATCCGAATAAAATTCGTCTATGTCACCTTTTACCTCGGCGTTAAATCTTTTAACTTTTTCCTGCCCGTAGCAGTTTTCGCCGTCATATTTACCCGTAAATCTATCAACACGCGACGCCAAAACACGCACTCCCAATTTTTCACATACGGGGCGAAGTAAAAATTCAGGAGAAGCCGATATTATTATATCGCTCTCTTTTTTTTGCGCCAAATACCAATTTTTAAGGTACTTTTCATGAACTTCCCAAAACTTTTCGACTTCGCGGTCAATATCCTTAACTCCACGGAAAAACACATAAAATCTTTCTTTAAACAGCGTTTTCTTGATTATTTTAAGTGCAAACGGCACAGCCCAGAAAGCCTGATACGGCAGGTATAAAATAAGATTTAAATGCCGTTTTAGGCAAAAAAAGTAAAAATCCCTTGTGCTGTCGCCGTAATATATTGTTTTGTCAAAATCATATGCATTCATTACAAATACCCTCAAAAATACAGTATAATGCTTAATGCGGCAAAATATATCACAGTCAAAAGTACGATGATCTTGTCGTGTACTATGACATCAACCGGGTCCCCGTCGGAATCGCCCTCTGCTATAAGCGCATAACGCATAAAAATCAGCATAACAAGCGGCACGGTCCATATCATCTTGCTGCCGGTCGCCTGCGTGGCCCAAAGCGAATAAAATATTATTGCCATAGTCAAAAACATATACATCATTTTGTCAAGAAAGTTATAGTTGTAGCTTTTAAGGACTTCGCGCGCTTTATCGCTGCTGCGTTTAAGCTCGTTGCGTCTTTTACCGAGCCCGAGGTAAAACGACAGCGACATCACCATAAGATACAGCCAGCTTGATATTTCTATGCCCGTAACTGTCGCACCGTAAAAAACCCTGAGCAAAAAGCCCGAAACAAGCAGCGCAATATCGAGAATGGGTATGTTTTTCCCCTTTAGACTGTAAAAGATATTTATCAGAACATAAAGAGCCAAATATACATAACCGCCGCCTGCAAAATACGCCAACACAACCGCAATAAAAAATAAACATACGGCAAAGATCAGTGCCGAGCGTTCTTTTATCTCGCCGCTTGCAATAGGGCGAGATTTTTTCTTTTCGTGGCATCTGTCGTACGGCGCGTCGTGCAAATCATTTAAAACATACACCGACGATGACAAAACCGAAAAAGCAAAAAAAGCAAAAATTGCCTTTCCCAAAAGCGCTGCGTCACTCAGCCTGCCTGAAAAGAAAAGCGGCGCTATAACAAGAATATTTTTAATGTAATGGTGAACTCTTGCGAGCTTCAGGTATTTTTTCATTTTAAAGTCTCCTTATGTTTCGGGAAAAATGCACCGGCAGCTATCGGCAAGAACAAATAAGCTGTCGAAAACGCATAACGCGGTTGAATTTCCATAAGGCACAGTCCTCCCCATAACGCCATAATAACAAGCGCAATAAGGCAAAATAACTCTTTATTTTCATTTTTGATCACGCCGACGAATGCAAGTATAAAAACGGCCGTAAAAAATGCACTGCAAAGTGCCAGAGGCATATTTGGCGCAGGCTTTTCGCCCTCTATACCGTTATTTATATATCCCCAATATACGCTGTCAAACGAACTGCCCGACCATAAAATTCGGGTTTTATCAAACAAGAGCGGCAATATTTTTTCAGGACTTTCAGTGAGGCGCTTTGTTATTCTTTCACGCACGATCAAGTTGATTTTTTCCTTGTCGCCCTTTGCTTCTTCATACACTCCGTGGTCTTCTGCCGAGTACATTCCGTGAGTTTCAAAATTAGAGCCTACCAAAAGATAAACAGTATAAGGCTCCGCTCCGTCAGTCAGCCGGTACTGCGTCGCACCGCTAAAGTAAAGCAAATACGAAACCGCGTTATTCAAAATAATAAACGCGCCTAAAACAGCCAGAGCAGATATTATCTTGCGCCCTTTTGCAAAAACAATTAAAATCCCCACAATGTAGCCTGCAAGGTAAAACGGCGCAACATTCCTGTAAAGCGTTCCCAAGCATAAAATAAGCCCCGAAATAACGCAGTATACAAACGATTTTTTCCGTTTCTCCGCCTTATAAGCCTTTACAATATAGTATACGGATAGCGACAGAAAAAATATGGCAAAATTTTCTGTTGTGCAGACATTTGAATAAAAAATATCAGCAGGAAATAAAGCTAAAAGCCCGGCGCACAAAATCGAGCCTTTTTTGCCGAAAATTTCTTTGCCGATAAGAGCCATAACAAAAATAGCCGCAGTTTTGAAAATTACATTAAACACCTTTATAACTGTAATGCTCTGCCCAAAAACGCCCATAAGCGCTCCTGCGGTTATGCTGTAAAATGTAATATGCGGAAAACGATGAAAATAACTCCCCTGCGAAAATGCCGAAAAGTCGCCGTTTGCGACGCCCTTTGCCGCGCCTATCATAACGGCATAATCGCTGACAGGCTCACACGGCACCAAAAGCACCTCTGCAAGCCTCAAAGCACACCCCACAAACACTGTAATCCCAATCACAATGCGGTAAGTTTTGTCATTTATTTCCCCTGTACGGTTTATGATAAAAAGACATGCCGCCAGCACAATGTAAAACGCCAAAAAAAGCAAAGGAGCAGGCTTTTTCATAAAAAACAGATTTATCCCAGCAAGCGTGGCGCAAAAAGCTATAAAAATAATATTAAATATTTTGCGTAAAACCGTCATATTTTAATCCTTACTGTAATCGCTTCCGCTGATTACATCATACTGAATATACTTGTAATCATTTGTGATATCGTCGTCTTTGCGTTCTATATATTCCCCTGCAGCGTCTGTCGAAAGCGAGTGCTGATATACAGAGTGAATGTCAAAGCAATGATTGTAGAATGCCAAATTCCACGGCACTTTTTTAACTCCGGCGTAGCGTAGTGCGCTCACTCCGAGATACGCCGAGCTTACGCGTGCAGGCGTCTCGACGCCTGAGATATCAAAATTTGCCCAAATAAGATACGGCGTTTCGTATATCTGTGGGTTTTCCGCCAGATTATCGCTCTTTAAAAATCCAGTATCGTAAAATGTACTGCTGTTTTCGCCGAGAAAAGGCAAATGGTCGCCGTAAATCACAATGATCGTCGGTTCGGAAACAACAGAAAAATACTGTGTTAGCTCATAAAATGACTTGTCAATATCATAGATGCCCTGAACAGCATCTCTCAAGCCGACTTTATCGTCTTCGGATACGGCTTCGGAATTGACATCTATATCGTATACATCATAACGCTTGTTCAGATAGTTACCGTGATTTTGCATAGTAATAGCATATACAAAAAGCGGGTTGTCCTTGTTTGCTTCGTATTGTTTGATAATTTGGCGCGTCATTTCCATATCGGAAATATATGTACCCTTGCGTTCGGGATTTTCCATATCGCGGCTGCCGTAAAATTCGTCAAATCCCATAAACGAATATGCCTGCGCACGGTTGTAAAAGTACTTGTCGTATGTATGCAGCGCAACCGTTTTGTATCCGTTGTCCTTAAACACGCGCGGCAAAGCGGTAATATCCCTGTGGATATATTGCGTATACGGATATGTTCCGGCCTTTAAAAAGCTTGCGGAACTGCCCGTCAAAAATTCAAACTCGGGTACGCAGGTATTGCAGCCGAACACGGGAGACACCATATACCCCGAAGGATAAGTGCGCGACAGCCTGTGTATTTTTGCCATAGGGTCTCCCGAAAGCGTTATGTTTTCCATACGCGTAGGGTCCCAAAAGCTCTCGCTCTGTATAGCGATAACATTTGCGTTTTGTGCTAATGCCCCCGTTTTAAATTCGCGTTGAACATCTGGATATTTTTTCTTGATTTCAGCAATTTTGTCTTTAGAATAGCCTTGCGGCTTTTCAACAACAAGGTCGCGCAAATGTGGCACAAAGGTAAGAATAAGGCCGTTTGTTTTGTAGTCGGAAATCGTGTAATAACCCGAAAGCTTTACACCTGCCGGCTCAAGAATATTTTTGCGGACAAACTCGCTGTAACCTATCGAACATAACATCACCGCAAAGCAAACAATGGAGAGAGCAAAAGTGATTATCCTGTAATTCCATGTTTTTTTTGCTTTTGATGAACATTTTATTTCAAAAAAAGTATATAAAACAAGATGTAATATTAGAACGCCGAATGAAATAAATATAATAGCCTTCCACGGTATTTTAATAAAACTTACGAGGTCTGATACTTCAGTAGTCAAAATCATATCGGCAGGCAGTATCGGGTCACCTGTTATCCTTATTGCGATAAGGGTTGCCATACCGAAAACAAATAAAGCAATGTTTACAAAATAGATGCCTATGAGCCTTTTTACAAAAATCTTTGAAAAAAACCAATTAACCGACAGAATAAAAATATAAGTGATAGCGTATTTTGCAAGCGCGCTCAAAACGCCAAGCTCAAAATAAGAAACAAAATAGTCGGCGCGCAGGACTTCAAGCATAATTATTGTCATAAGCGGAGAAAGAAGAAAAAGCAAAAGCTCTTTCCCCTGCTTTTTTTTGGTAATCGTTTCAAGTTTTTCTTCATGCAATTTGTTTATTACAACGGTGTTTTCCATTCTATCATGCTCCTTTGAAAGATAGAAAAATTTTATCATATTTTAAAAAGAAAGTCAAATATTTTGGCATATATAAAGCCACCAATAACACAAAATACTTTTTGCTGTATGGTAGCTTTATCAATCTTTACTAAACTCTTCCTTCAAATCTTTCGCCCATTTCGTCACAAAAGGCGTCAAAGCGTTTTTCTACTATTGCCTTTCTGATCTCCGCCATGAGATTGTTGTAAAAATACAAATTATGCAAAACCGCAAGCCTCATTGCAAGCATTTCGCCGGCCTTGAAAAGATGCCTTATGTACGCTCTTGAATAATTTTGGCAGGCAGGACAGCCGCAACCATGTTCAATAGGAGCGGGGTCTTTGGCAAACTTGGCGTTATTGAGATTTAAAACGCCGTTATGCGTAAAGAGATTTGCGTGGCGCGCATTACGGCTTGCTATTACGCAGTCAAAAAAGTCAACGCCGCGCCGTACTGCCTCAAGAATGTTACGGGGCGTTCCCACACCCATTAAATACCTTGGTCGGTCGTCGGGCATATAAGGCTCGACAGCGTCGATTATACGGTACATTTCCTCGTGACTTTCGCCTACCGCAAGTCCGCCTATGGCATATCCGGGCAAATCGAGCTTTGCAATTTCGCGCATATGATTTATGCGTAGATCCTCGTGAGTTCCTCCCTGATTTATGCCGAATAATATTTGATTTTTGTTTATTGTACTCTCACGGCTGTTAAGCGTGTCAAGCGCTTCTTTACAGCGGTACAGCCACCGCGTTGTGCGCTCGACGGATTTTTTGGTATAATCATACGGCGCGGGATTTTCAATACACTCGTCAAACGCCATTGCGATAGTAGAGCCGAGATTTGACTGTATCTTCATACTCTCCTCCGGCCCCATAAATATCCGCCTGCCGTCAACATGTGAATTAAAATATACGCCTTCTTCTTTTATCTTGCGGAGCTGCGCCAGCGAAAATACCTGAAACCCTCCGCTGTCAGTAAGGATAGGTCCGTTCCAATTTATAAATTTGTGTAAGCCGCCCATTTCATAAACAAGGTCGTCTCCTGGACGGATATGCAAATGATATGTGTTCGACAGTTCCATTTGACAGCCCACATTTTTCAAATCGAGCGCAGACACAGCGCCTTTTATTGCTCCTTGAGTGCCGACATTCATAAACACAGGCGTCTGAACAGTTCCATGGACTGTTTCAAACACTCCCCTGCGTGCTTTGTTGTCCTTGCAAATTACTTTGAACATATAAAATCTCCCGAAAGATATAGGAATAAACCAAATAGCTTACTTAAAAATATCGTTATATATCATTTTGAGTCCTTCAAGCGTCAAGTCCATATTAACATCGCAAAAAATACCGGTCGCCTGCGAAATCATATTTGCGAGTCCGCCCGTTGCAATTATTTTTGCGTCAGGCTCGCCCATTTCTTCGCGCATTTTGGAGGCAAGGTAATTTACCTGACCGACATATCCGTGGAACACACCCGACTGCATAGATTCTACGGTGTTTTTGCCTATTACATTGTCTGTTGCCAAGATTTCAACCTGCGGCAGTTTTGATGTTTTGGTGAATAAAGCGTCAACACTTATCTTAATACCGGGACATATAGCGCCGCCCAAATATTCACCGTCACGGTTTATTGCACAAAAGGTAGTCGCCGTGCCGAAATCCACGATAACGATGGGCGTTCCGTAGATTTTTTTAGCGGCATACGCGTTTACAATTCTGTCAGCGCCGAGTTCCTTGGGGTTGTCTATCAATATGTTCATACCGAGAGGCGAAGTGCTTTTTATAACAACAGGCTCTATACCAATGTATTTGTAAACTGCTCTTTCAAGCGAATACATGACCTGCGGCACAACCGATGCGATAACCACCGCCGATATGTCCGACGGCTTGATGTCTCTGCTCTGTAAAAAGCTCAAAAACATAATCCCGTACTCGTCGCGTGCTCTTTCACGAACAGTCGAAAGGCGAAAATGCGCGATGATTTTTTCATCTTTATATACACCTATTGTGATATTTGTATTACCGACATCTATCGTTAATAACATAGCTTAATCCTCAAAATATTTATCAAACCATAAGCAAAGCTCATCTATTTTAATGCGCTCCTGCTCCATTGTGTCGCGGTGACGGATAGTAACGCTGTTGTCCTCAAGGCTGTCAAAGTCATAAGTTATGCAAAGCGGCGTTCCGATTTCGTCCTGACGGCGGTAACGCTTACCTATGCTGCCTGCCTCGTCATACTCACATAAGTATTTTTTAGACAGCATATTAAATACTTCTCCTGCCTGCTCGCCGAGCTTTTTGGAAAGCGGCAAAACAGCAGCCTTTATGGGCGCAATAGACTTGTGCAGATGAAGCACTACTCTCGTATCGCCCTCGCCGACTTCTTCCTCATCATAAGCGTCAACCAGGAACGCCAGCGCAACTCTGTCAGCTCCGAGCGACGGCTCTATGCAGTACGGGATATACTTTTCATTCGTAACGGGATCCATATATTCCATACTTTCGCCTGAAAATTCAGAGTGCTGCTTGAGGTCAAAATCTGTTCTGTCAGCTATGCCCCAAAGCTCTCCCCAACCGAATGGGAACAAGAATTCTATATCAGTTGTCGCATTTGAATAGTGCGACAGTTCCTCTTTGCTATGGTCACGCAGCTTGAGGTTTTCTTCTTTTATACCGTGCTCCAAAAGAAAGTTCTTGCAATAATCCTTCCAATAAGCAAACCACTTTAAATCCTCGCCCGGTTTGCAGAAAAATTCAAGCTCCATCTGCTCAAATTCTCTTATTCTGAATATAAAGTTACCGGGTGTGATCTCGTTTCTGAATGATTTACCGACTTGACCTATACCAAACGGTATTTTTTTACGGGTAGTTCTCTGCACATTTTTAAAGTTAACAAATATACCCTGTGCAGTTTCAGGTCTTAAATAAATTTGAGACGCACTGTCCTCGGTTACGCCCTGGAATGTTTTAAACATAAGATTGAATTTGCGTATATCTGTAAAATTGTGCTTTCCGCAGGAAGGACACTTTATATCGTTTTCCTCAATAAAAGCGACCATTTTTTCATCGCTCCAGCCGTCTACTGTCTGACTTTCGCCCTTTTCTGCAAGATAATCTTCAATAAGCTTGTCGGCGCGGTAACGCGCTTTGCACTCCTTGCAGTCAAGAAGCGGGTCGCTGAATCCGCCGATATGTCCCGATGCTTCCCATGTACGCGGATTCATCAAAATTGCGGCGTCAAGTCCTACATTGTACGGTGACTCCTGCACAAATTTTTTCCACCAGCGTCTTTTTATGTTATTTTTAAACTCAACGCCGAGCGGACCGTAATCCCAAGCATTTGCCAGACCTCCGTATATCTGAGAGCCCGGGTAAACATATCCTCTGCCCTTGCACAATGCCACAATTTTGTCCATTGTTTTTTCGCTGTTTTTCATATCAATCATTCCTTTCAGAAATCTGTATTCGTAACTATGCCGACAGCCATTTTGCCCGAAAAGATCTTATCGACCAGACTGTCAATTTTGTCCGTATCAACCGCATCAATGCCTGCTAAAATTTCCTCAGGCGTTTTGATTTTTTTGTTTAGTACCGCCCTTTTGCCAAGTGCGTTCATACGCTGTTCTATGCTTTCAAGGCTCATAATATAGCTTCCGCGGAGCTGTCCCTTTCCCCATAAAAGCTCTTTTTGACTTATCCCGTCGCGCTTTAAAGCCATGATTTCATTTAAAATAATATCCTGTACGGGCTTTAAGTTTTCATTGGACAAAGCGGCGTAAATATAAAATAGTCCCGCGTTTGAGCATCTCTCTGGCGAGGAATATATTGAATAAGCCAAGCCCTTTTCCTCACGCACCTTACGGAACAAGCGCGAACTCATTGTAGCGCCAAACACATTTGAAAGTACGGCTTCCGCATAAATATCGTTTGTATCGCCCTGCGGAGTCTCAAACGCAATCGCCAAATGCGTCTGTTCAATATCTTTTTTTCGCGTTATATAATCGCCCGCAAATTCAGGCTTTGAATATTCTGCGTATGACCTTCCGCCTGTCCTGATATTTTTAAAATACTTTTCTATACTTTTTGTAAGCTTTTCTTCGTCAAAGTTGCCTGCAACGGCAATAACAGTATTTTCCGCAGTATAATACTTTTCTGTAAAAGCCAAAAGCGATTTCCTGTTTATGCTGTTTACATTTTCCGCCGTGCCCGAAACAGAAAATCCAAGGCTGTCATCTCCCCACGCCGCGACTTCAAGCAAATCAAGCACGACATCTTCGGGAGAATCCTCGTACATGTTTATTTCTTCGATAATCACCTTGCGTTCCAAATCAATAGCAGCTTCATTAAATACCGAATTTATATATATATCGGATAAAATATCCAGTGCAGTATCGATGTGTTCGTCAATCACCTTTGCGTAGTAGCAGGTACATTCACGCGAGGTAAAAGCGTTCAGATATCCGCCGATAAAATCAATCTCTTCCGATATATCCTGCGACGAGCGCGTCTTTGTGCCTTTAAAGAGCATATGCTCAGCAAAGTGGCTTATTCCGTTATTTTCACGCGTTTCTACTCTGGAACCGACCCCTGCCCACACTCCGACGGAAACGGATTTGACATACGGTATCTTTTCATAAATGATTCTTAAACCGTTTGCAAGTGTTTTTGTAATTATCATAAATCTCAAAGTAGGGCTTGATTCTCAAGCCCTACCTACCTCATTTTTAGTTTTCTTCTTTGTTCTCATCGGGTACGATTCGCATAAGATTGATTCTGCCCTGCTTGTCGATTTCAATAACCTTAACGGTTATTTTGTCACCGATGTTTACAACATCTTCAACCTTTTCAACGCGCTTTTTGTCAAGCTTGGATATGTGAACAAGACCGTCTTTGCCGGGCAAAAATTCAACAAACGCGCCGAATGTCATAATTCTTACAACAGTACCCTCAAAAATCTGACCGGGTTCAGGATCGCTTACAATGCCGTGAATAATATTGAGTGCCTTTTGTCCTGCTTCCATATCTGTTGTAGCGATATAAACCTGACCGCTGTCCTCAATATCGATTTTAACGCCTGTGTCAGCAATGATCTTTTGAATAACCTTGCCGCCCGAGCCAATGACATCACGAATCTTGTCAGGGTCAATTTGAGTTGTGATAATTTTAGGCGCATACTTTGAAAGCTCTGCGCGCGGCTCTGCAATGCACGGAAGCATAACCTCGTCTAAAATCTTAATGCGTGCTTCTCTTGTCTGCTTAAATGCCTGCTTAATTATTTCGGGTGTCAAGCCGTCAATTTTTATATCAACCTGTATTGCGGTAATACCGTTTTTAGTACCTGCAACCTTAAAGTCCATATCTCCGAAGAAGTCCTCAAGCCCCTGAATATCAGTCATTGTGATGAATCTTTCACCTTCTGTCACAAGACCGCACGAAATACCCGCAACGGGTGCTTTGATCGGAACGCCTGCGTCCATAAGTGCCAATGTGCTGCCGCAAACGCTGCCCTGCGAGGTTGAGCCGTTGGAGGAAAGTACCTCCGAAACAAGCCTTATTGCATACGGGAACTCGGCTTCGCTCGGTATAACGGGCAACAAAGCTCTTTCGGCCAATGCGCCGTGACCTATTTCGCGTCTGCCCGGACCTCTCGAAGGTCTCGTCTCGCCGACAGAATATGACGGGAAGTTGTAGTGGTGCATATAACGCTTGTATTCATCGTCGCCGCTGTCAATGCCGTCAATAAGCTGCTGGTCGCCGACTGCGCCGAGCGTAACGGAGGTAAGAACCTGCGTCTGACCTCTTGTAAACAGGCCCGAGCCGTGAACTCTCGGAAGTAAACCGACCTCCGATGCAAGCGGTCTGATATCAAAAAGTCCTCTGCCGTCAACGCGCTTACCCTCGTCCAATATCCAGCGCCTTACGATGTACTTTTGCAGCTTATACATAGCCGCGTCAAGCATTTCGGGCGTAATTTCTTCATTTTCTTCATAATCGGCATATACTGCCTGGTAAACAGGTTTAAGTCTCTCGTCTCTTACTCTCTTGTCGTCCGTATCGAGAGCCGCCTTTACCTGCTCGGAATATTTTGTTTTAATTTCCTCAAAAAGTGCCTCGTCAACAACAACTCTCTCATATTCGATTTTCGGCTTGCCTATTTCATTTGCCATATCAGAAATAAAGCCGCAAATCTTTTTAATTTCTTCATGAGCCGCCATAATTGCGTCAAACATCAAATCCTCGGGCACTTCGTCAGCGCCGGCTTCTATCATATTGACCTTGTCCTTTGTGCCTGCAACAGTCAGATTCAATGTGCTTTTTTCGCGCTGTGCCTCGGTGGGATTTATTATAATATCGCCGTCAACCAAGCCAACTGCTACTGCGCCGATAGGTCCTGCAAACGGTATCTGCGAAATCGAAATAGCAGCCGACGCACCTATCATTGCGGCGATTTCGGGTGAATTGTCCTGATCAACCGACATAACGGTCGCTATAACCGTAACATCGTTTCTCAAATCAGACGGGAAGAGCGGTCTTATCGGTCTGTCAATAACGCGTGATGTCAGTATAGCCTTTTCGGAGGGCTTACCCTCTCTCCTTGAAAAGCTGCCGGGGATTTTGCCGACGGAATAAAGCTTTTCTTCATAGTCAACAGAAAGCGGGAAAAAGTCGATACCCTCTCTCGGTTTTTCGCTCATTGTTGCCGTTGCAAGAACAACTGTATCGCCGTATCTTACAAGCGCGCTTCCACTTGCGAGCTGCGCGAGTTTTCCGGTTTCAATCGAAAGCGGTCTGCCGGCAAGCTCTGTTTTAAAAATTCTTTCCATTTTTATAGCCTTTCTGCCCTTGATTTTTCGTTGACGCCGTGGGCAAACGGCGGAACGGAGGGCTTACGGCTCTTAGCACTTACATTTGCCTTCCCTCAAAAAGCAAGTGTAAACGCTAAAACCACATAAGCCCGTAAAATCTGAATCAGGCGAGGCAAACGCCCCGCCTCATTCGAAATTATTTTCTTAAGTTCAATTTTGCGATAAGAGTACGGTATCTCTCAATATCTTCCTTCATAAGATAATTGAGCAGTCCGCGTCTTTTACCAACCATTTTCAAAAGACCGCGTCTTGAGTGATGGTCTTTTTTATGGAGCTTAAGATGCTCGTTCAGGTGATTGATTCTGTGAGTCAGAAGAGCAATCTGAACTTCGGGAGAACCCGTATCGGATTCGTGTACCTTATAGGTATTTATGATTTCCTGCTTAACATCCTTTTCCATATATGTCACCTCCTAAATCATTTATACACCACGCACAAAGTAAAGGGTTGGAGATTCCCAAAACCTTGTGACAGGATTTTACAAGTATGTAGTTTATCATAATTATAAAGCGTTGTCAATAGTTTTTCGCATTGTTCATATTTTTATTTGAAATAATGCTTGCAAATTGTCAAAATATATGATAAACTTGTTTAAAAGCTATGAAGTGGAGAGTAAGCATAACCAAAATTACAGAGAGAAAGTGCCATAGGTTGAAAGTGCTTTTAATGGACGGTATGTCGAAGTTCACCACGGAGCTGCGTTTTTGAAGTAGCAGTAGGAAGCGCCGTTGTGCCGCGTTAAGGCTCAAATGAGTGCCTGCTATGCAGGAATTAGGGTGGTACCGCGAATAATATTCGTCCCTATCTACTATGATAGGGATTTTTTTATTTAAAATAAACCTAATGAAAGGATAGATATTTATGAAAGAAAAGCTTGCTCAAATCAGAGAACAAGCCATATCGGCCTTGAAAGGCGCTTCTGATTTACGCACTCTCGAGGACGCCAAGGTAAAATTTTTAGGCAAAAAAGGAGAACTCACCGCCGTGCTGCGCGGTATGGGCGCACTCACTCCAGAAGAAAGGCCTGTTATCGGTCAGCTTGCAAATGAAGTCAGAAACGCGGTTGAGGAGCTTTATGCCAACACAAAAACGGCTCTTTCCGAAAACGCCAAGGCCGCAAAGCTTCAAAGCGAAAAAATTGATGTAACAATGCCGGGCGCACGCCGCAATATAGCAAAGCGTCATCCGCTTTCGCAGGTTTTGCGCGAGGTGTCGGACATCTTCCTCGGTATGGGTTTTGAAATTGCAGAAGGTCCCGATATTGAACTTGACTACTATAATTTTGAAGCTCTCAATATCCCAAAGAACCACCCTGCAAGAGACACGCAGGACACATTTTATATCACGGATAACATTCTTTTGCGTACACAGACATCTCCTGTTCAGGTACGCGTTATGGAAAAGAAAAAGCCGCCCATTAAGATTATCGCACCGGGTATGGTTTTCCGCTCCGACGCCGTTGACGCAACGCATTCTCCCGTCTTTCATCAGATAGAAGGTCTTGTCGTTGACAAGGGCGTTACAATGGGCGATTTAAAGGGCACGCTTGAAACATTTGTCAAAAAGCTGTACGGCGAAGACGTCCGCGTCAGATTCCGTCCTCATCATTTTCCGTTCACCGAGCCGAGTGCCGAGGTTGACATTTCCTGCTTCGTGTGCGGCGGTAAAGGCTGCAGCGTTTGCAAAGGCGAAGGCTGGATCGAGATACTCGGCGCAGGTATGGTACATCCGAAGGTTCTTTCGGGCTGTGGCATTGACCCTGATGAATACAGCGGCTTTGCTTTCGGCGTAGGCTTGGAGCGTATAGTTATGCGTAAGTTTGGCATTGACGATCTACGCCTGTTCTATGAAAACGATATCAGATTCTTAAAACAGTTCTAATGAAAGGAATGAATAAAGATGAAATTACCTCTCAGTTGGGTTTATGATTATACAGATTTGGGAGATATAACCCCCAAGGAATACGCCGACGCTTTGACAATGTCAGGCTCTAAGGTAGAGGGCGTTGAAAAACAGGGCGAAGATATCCAAAATGTTATGGTCGGCAGAATTATCAAAAAAGAAAAACATCCTAACGCTGATACACTTTGGGTTTGTCAGGTCGATTTTGGCTCGGAGCAGGTGCAGATAATAACAGGCGCCCAGAATATAAACGAAGGCGACCTTGTCCCCTGCGCTCGCCACGGTGCAAAGCTGCCCGGCGGAATTACGATAAAGTCAGGCAAGCTTCGCGGCGAGGTCTCAAACGGTATGATGTGCTCGCATCAGGAGCTCGGTCTTGCGCTTGAGGATATCGAAGGCGCTTGCGAAAACGGTATTCTTATTTTCCAAAAGGATTACCCACTCGGCACAGATGTCAAAGAAATTTTGGGGCTCAACGACAGCGTTATCGAATTTGAGATAACCTCAAACCGCCCCGACTGCCTCAGCGTTATAGGCCTTGCACGCGAAAGCGCGGCAACTTTCGGAAAGCCGTTTAATCTCAAAGCTCCCGCAGTTAAAGGCGCAGACGGCGATGTAAATGACTATGTTAAGGTGACAGTTAAAGACTCTGCACTTTGCCCACGGTATGTTGCACGCGCCGTTAAAAACATAAAAATCGCAACCTCCCCCAAGTGGATGCGTGACAGGCTTGAAAGCTGCGGCGTGCGCGCTATCAATAATATTGTTGATATTACAAATTATGTTATGCTTGAATACGGACAGCCTATGCACGCGTTTGATAAAAACTTCCTCCGCGGCGGCGAGATTATCGTAAGACGCGCCGAAAACGGCGAGGAATTCAAAACGCTTGACGGAGAAGAAAGAAAGCTCAATAACAGTATGCTCGTTATCGCCGATGCTGAAGGTCCCGTTGCGGTTGCGGGCGTTATGGGCGGTGAAAACTCCGAGATACGCGATGACACAACCGAAATGATTTTTGAATCCGCACTCTTTAACGGCCCGTCCGTAAGACTTACCGCAAAGGCGCTCGGAATGAGAACGGAATCCTCCGCGCGTTTTGAAAAGGGACTTGACGCCGAAAACTGCCTGAACGCGATAAACAGAGCTTGCGAGCTTGTTGAGGAGCTTGGCGCGGGTGAAGTCGTCGGCGGAATTATTGATATTTATCCAAGTAAAAAAGAAAAGCGCATACTTCCCCTTGAGGTTGATAAGACCAATGCTTTTTTGGGCACGGACATCAGCCGTGATTTTATGATAAAAGCGCTTCGCTCGCTTGATTTTGAAGTTGACGAAGCTACAAACAAAATCGCCGTTCCGACATTCCGAGACGATGTTGAAAGCTTTGCCGATGTTGCGGAGGAAATCGCAAGAATTTACGGATATAACGAAATCGAATCCACGCTTTTGCGCGGCAGAGTAACGACGGGCGGAAGAAATAAAGCACAGCTTGTGGAAGAAAAAATATGCGATACGCTTTGCGCGCTTGGCTATTATGAAACAAAAACGTACGCGTTCACACACCCTGCATCGCTTAAAAAGCTCGGCAGAGAAGATGAACTTGAAAAATGCATCAAAATTTCCAATCCACTTGGTGAAGAAAACTCGATAATGAGAAACAACCTTCTCCATTCAACGCTTGAAGTTCTCGCGCTCAACTATAAGCAGCGCACCGCTCAGGCGCGCCTGTTTGAAATAGGCAAGGTTTATATACCTCATTCCCTGCCGCTCGCAGAGCTGCCTGACGAAATCAAATACCTGTCAATCGGTGCTTACGGTAACTGCGATTTTTATACTCTCAAGGGCGCGGTCGAAGATTTGTTTGACGCTCTCGGCATTGAGGATTATGCGTTTGAAGCCGCAGAAGAACGCTCGTTCCACCCCGGCAAAACAGCACTCATCAAAATCGGTAAAAATACCGCAGGCGTAATCGGTGAGACTCACCCCGATATTGCGGAAAATTACGAAATTGACACAGATGTATATCTTGCGGAGATCAAGCTTGCCGACATTTTTGACGGTATGGATTCCGAGAAGAAATATAAAAAGCTCAACCGCTTCCCGTGCGTCACACGCGATATTGCATTGCTTGTCGATGTCAGCGTGCCTGCTGCAACAGTTTTGGCTGCAATCAAAAAGTACGCGGGCAAATCGCTTGAGGATATTCAGCTTTTTGATGTATATCAGGGCAAGCAGATACCCGAAGGCAAAAAAAGTATGGCTTATTCGGCAACATTCCGTGCAGAGGGCAGAACTCTTAACGAGAGCGATATTACAAAAATTATGGATAAGCTGATAATGATGCTTAAGAAAGACCTTGGCGCAGAACTAAGATAATGGGATGTTAAAAATGACCTGAACGCAAAAGGCAAACATAATATAAAACAAAAAAGTCCGGACATCCGGACTTTTTTACTTTATATATATACCCTCGGCACTCTCTTACCTATTCCGCAGATAATTTCATAGTTTATCGTACCTGCAAGGTCGGCAACCTCTTCTGCAGTAATTTTGTTGTTGCCGTCTGTACCTATAAGCGTGACATCATCATCTATCGAAATATCTTTAATTCCTGTCACATCAACCATAAACTGATCCATACAAATATTGCCGAGTATTTTGGCATACTGCCCGTGAATAAGAACTCTGCCCTTGTTTGATAAGCTTCTCGGATAGCCGTCAGCATACCCTACGGGTATTGTAGCGACAACGGTTTCACGCTCGGTTACAAAAGTGTGATTGTAGCTTATCCCTATCCCCTTCGGCAATGTCTTTATATGCACGATATGTGTTTTAAACGCAAGAGCAGGCGTCAAGTCAAGATTATCGCGATTAACATCTTTTGACGGATAAAGCCCGTACGAAATTATTCCCGGGCGTACCATATCCATAAACTCGCTTTCGTATTCGATAATGCCTGCGCTGTTGCAAATATGCCTGATCGGTATTTTTACGCCTTCTCCGTCGAGCCTGTCACAAAAATCGCGGAATCTCTTAACCTGAATATCCGCAAACGCATTTTTACCTTCGTCAGCTGTTGCAAAGTGAGTAAATATACCCTCAATGTTTATATTCGGCAAAGCGTAAATCTTTTTTATTATGTCAATACTCTTATCGCTTGTATCGACACCGATGCGGCTCATACCCGTATCGACGGCAATATGTATCTTTCCTGTAAGGCCTCTTGATTTTGCCGCAACCGATAATTTTTCAGCCATTTCGTAGCTGAATACCGTCATCGTAACGTTATTTACAAGAGCGTCTCCGTAAAACTGCGGCGCGATCTTGCCCAAAATCAAAATAGGCTTTACAATGCCGTTTTTGCGCAGTTCCACGGCTTCTTCGATAACCGCAACAGCAAAATAGTCCACCAAATTATCAAGCGTATTCGCCACGGGAATTGCGCCGTGACCGTAAGCGTCAGCCTTTATGACCTGCATAACGCGCGCGCTTCCCACTCTGCGCTTGATTTCTTCAATATTGCGCTTTAGCGCGCAAGTATCAATCTGAGCATAAACTCTGTTATATTCTCTCATTTAAACCTCCGTGGCGAGTTTTTAAAATCAAAATTGCCTTATTTTACTTCTTATATTATATGTTTAATATCAAAAAATGTCAAGCGTGAAAATTTTTTATAAAAGGTCTTGATTTTTTTGTATGTATGTTGTATAATACTACTTGTTCATACGCCGGTGTGATGGAATTGGCAGACGTGTCGGACTCAAAATCCGATGGTAGCGATACCGTGTCGGTTCGACCCCGACCACCGGTACCAAAAAGGGCGGTTATAAAACCGCCCTTTTCTTTGTTCTTAATACAGTTTTGTGAACTTGTAATCCTTATCAATTCCAAGCTTTTCAAGCGCTTTTTCCTTGCTCTGTGCGATTTTGCCGTCAAGATTGTCAAAATAATTGTTGCCCTCACAGTCAATATCCACAATAAACGGCCCTAAATCTTTTATTTTAAAGAACCACGCAGCTTCGATTTTTCCAAGCTCGTCGTAAAGATACACATCCTGAACTTCAATGGAATCCACCCATAAATTAGGACTTACGGAACGCGGAGAAACATGAACGCACTTTTTTTCCTTCATCATTTTTGCCGTTTCTGCGCCCATCGTTGTTTTGCCGATAATCATTTTTAAGTTCCATTCGTCAACGCTTTTTGCGCCCCATTTTTCAAATCTTATGCTTGATGTCGGCATAAACGATACCAAACGCCACTTTCCGTTTTCTTTGATAACGATAGGTCCGTTGTGAATTAAAATATTTCTGCCCTCGGTTGAAAACGGAAGCGTGTGATTTTCATCAAAAATGTATTTTTGAAGCCTTGAACGGCAAGTAAATACCTCGCCGCTTACATATACGGTATCCCCTATTTTAAGCTTTGTTACATCTCCATCTGTAAGTGGACCGTTTAAATAAAATTCAGCCATATATAACGCCTCCTATCTGTCGCCAAACCAGTTGGGACTTATCATTTTTGTAACTGTACCGTCAGCCGTAATGCGTGACGATGCACGGCGCGCAACCATACAGTTGGTGCTTGTCGCGCACGCGATACCTGCAATATGCGTGTATGCGTACTCAACATTGACGGCAAGCACCGAGGTATCTCCTCCCGCGCCTAAAATACCGATACCGAGACTGTTTAACGCCTCGTAAAGATCTTCCTCGATTTTTGCAAACATCGGGTCAGGGTGTTTAGAGCCTACCGTTCTGAGACACGCCGCCTCCTTTGCCAAATTTGCGGCAACATTGGCAGTTCCTCCGATGCCTATTCCCAAAACAGAAGGCGGGCAAACCGCACCGGCTCTTGCCGATGCGACAAAGCTGTCCACTACAAATTTTTCTATTCCCTTTATACCGTCAGCAAATGCTACGATTCTGTGTCTCGTACCGCCAAAGCATTCGCTTCCGCCGCCCTTTGCGGCATAAGAAAGCTCCAAAAAGTCGCCTTCGACAAACTGATATGTAAAGTCGGGAATATTCATTCCTATATTGTTGCCGGGGTCGTAACCTGTTATGGGGTGCTTCATTGTAGCGCGCAAATATCCCATCTCCGTAGCCTTCGCAACAGCACGGCGTGCGGCATTTTCAAGCTCCATAAATCCGCCTTCTATTTCACAGTTGTTTCCAACCTTAAAATAGAATATCGGCCAGCCCGTGTCCACGCACAGAGGATTTTCGCGTTTTTTAGACATTTCCATACTGTCAAGCGTTGTTATAAGACCTCTTTTTGCGCTGGGGTTTGTTTCTTTTTCTATTGCCTTTTCAAATGCGGCTTTAACATCGGGCGATATTTCCGTTGCGCCCCTTTTGATCGTTTCAAAAAGAGCCTGTTCATAAATTTCTGTTTTAATCATTATTTAATTCACCTCGGTTTAAATTTCTATATTGGCAAGCGGCATATGCTGCTGGCAGCCGTAAACATCATCGTCATATATACTGCCGCTTATGTACTTGCGAGGAAATGTTACCTTTATTGAATTAACAACCTCATAAACGATTATAGAAATATTTTCAATATCTGTATTGTACGCCTTGGCTATTTTTTCTTTTGACAGACCTGATAACGCCTTTTTCATTTTTTCCGCGTCGTCAAACATAATGTCAAATGTTATAAATAACGGACCTGCGTTTTTACTGCGCAAAATTTTTGCTAAATCAATAAGCTTCATTTCCCTACCTCCTCGATTTTTATAACTGCGGTTTCAGAAAGCGAATCCACTTTAGCCAAATGAAAAACGCTGAACTCATATACTTCGCCCACATGAATATCGGACGGTGAGAACGGAAACGCCATATTGCCTGCGCTTGATTTTCTTCCGTCGTAGTCGCAATGAAGTATTCTTGAACGCGCAAGCGAGCAAATGGTATCGGCAATTTCCTGCGTTTTGCCGACGGCGTCAATCAAAACGCCCAAACTGCTTTCGCTGCCGCCGTATGTTCTGAATGATAACATATAATCGTCGCTTTTAATGTTTGTGTTGTTTTTTACAAAGTCCTTAACTGTTTTTTCTATGTAATCAAAATGTGCAATAGTTAACGGGTCATAAATTCCGCCGATGCATATTGTTCTGTAACCCACTTTTTTGACGCCTTCGAGCTTAAGCGTTTTTTCAGCGGCTTCATTAAATACCGCACCCGTTATTCTGACTGTTCTCTCGTCTATCTGCTCAAACTTGGAATTTTTGAGGTCGATAGCGCCGTCAGGCTCATAAATCATATAGGGATTTGTCTGCTCATACATTGTGTGAGCCGCCGCGCGTTCTGCACTGCACTTGCGCGTTGGGTTTGCGGGGCGCAGTTCAAAATAATCCTTTTCCATGTACCCCTGCATAACATCTGCGGCCGCAACAGGCTCGGCGCACATAGCGCCGCACTCCATAATTTTTGCCATATGGAACGAGAGACCGGGGTCGTACCCTTCATATATGCAAGGCGCCGCGTAAATCGCAGTATCGCACGCCCTGCCTGCAACAATAATATCCGCTTTCTGCTCCAAAAGGCTCAAGATAGGCGCAATCCCTACTTGGCTCACAATCGTTTCGGATTCCTCTATTGCTTCTTCGCTCAAGGGAAATGTCTCACTCATAGGAACAATTTTTCCTGCCTTAAGCTTTTCCATAACATACGTCTTGTCAACATCTGAATAAATAATGCCGAGCTTAAAGGACAAATTCTGCTCCTTGGCGATTTCTTTTACTATATCAACTAACCAATCCGTGTGCTTTTTAGAACCTGCTCCGCCTGCCGTACCTATAATAAACGGCGCTTTCTGTTCCAATGCTTTCGGCATTGCAAGCGATAAATCGCGCTTAACGGCTCCCCTGTCCGTAAACGATTTTCCGCTCCCCAGATAATACGGTCCGGGGTCAGTCGAGCCGGCGTCAACACCTACATAGTCAACCTTTTCACTAAAGGCCTTGTTCAGCGATTCTTCGCTGTAACCGTAACCTAAAAGTCCGCAAAGCGATACTATTTTCATTGCTAAAACCTCCTTTATTTAATTTTATTTTATCATAGCAAATTTTATATATATTGCATTTTGTTCTTTTTATATTGCAAAATATTCAAAATACTGATATAATAAATGTATTAAAGGAGGCATATATTGTGGATATTAAAAATTTTGTCCTGTCGTATTATAAAAATTCTGCAGAGAACTTTCATATTCACAAAGTGGAGAAAACTGTTGAAGCACAAAAGCCGCACACGCACGAGTATTTTCAGATCTATTATATCGTCAAGGGGCGTATTACACACTATGTGTCAAACAGCTCTTCAACGCTGTCGCACGGTGATATGTTTATAATACCGCCCGGCGTTATTCACCATATTGCACCCCTGCCGGGGACGGTGTTTTACTCGCTTTCGTTTATGTCCGACCTCCTTGGCGAGCCGACAAAGGCAAACCGCCTTGCAATAAACTTTCTCAAAAGCTTAAAGCAGAGCATACAACCAAAAATTTCGATTATTTCAAAGGACATATTTTATGCCGAAAACATAATGGAACACATGCTGAACGAATTTAACGGAAAGACTATCGGGTACGACGAAAACATAAGAGCATACACGCTGATTTTGGTAAATCTGCTCGCACGCAGTTACCTGAACGGCAACTGGGCAAGGATTCCCGAATATTTTGAAGACAACCGCCAGTTTGTCATAGGCTGTGTTGAATATGTAGAAAATAATTTTACGGATAAGATATCGCTTGACGATATTTCAAAGCGCGCCGCGATGTCAAAGGGAACATTCTGTAAGCTTTTTACAGAGCTTACGGGGCACTCGTTCAATAATTATATAAATATCTGCCGCATCAAAAAAGCGGCGGAATACATCAGTCAGGGATACAAAATAACGGCAATTTACGGACTTTGCGGGTACGGCGATTTTTCGACATTTTACCGTAACTTCAAAAAAATAATGGGCATCTCTCCAAAGGAATTTAAAGAGATGCCCCAAAAATCGTAAATATTGATTGCGTCAAGCGCTAATCTCCGTTTTTGTCGTCAGAGATAAATACGGCAGGAGAATAAAGATAGCCCTGATAATAGTCGCAGCCTATTTCCTTCAAGGCGTCGCGCTGCTCATTTGTTTCAACATATTCCGCAATAACTTTAAGGTTAAGACTTTTCGCAAGGCTTGTTATCGACAAAATAATTTCCTTGCAGTTGTTGTTTGAAGGCAAACCTCTCACCAACGAGCCGTCAAGCTTTATAAAATCAAAGAGGTTTTCCTTCAAGTAATTTATAGAGGTCTGACCCATTGCAAAATCGTCAATGGCAAGATATAATCCAAGTCCGCGTAATGTGTTCAGCGCGTTTATTGTTTTTTCGTCAAATGTCAGCGAATCCTGCTCTGTAACTTCAAGACATATGTTTTTACCCTTAAACGAATATTTTTCGTCAAGCCTTTGGCAAAACTGTAAATATCTCTGCGTCACAACGGTTTTGCCAGTCACATTTACAGATAGCTTTATGCTGTCGCCGAATTTTTTCAAAAGCTTCGGTCTGTCATTCAGCGCGCGGATAAATACGGCTTCTTCAAGAGAAGGCAAAAATCCGCCCTCGTCAGCCAATTTTACAAATATCGGAGGATAAAGCATACCGTAAACAGGATGCTTCCACCTCAAAAGTGCTTCTGCGCCTATGCAGTTTCCGTCTCCGTCATATTGCGGCTGGTACGCAAGAACGATACCCTTGTTAATGCTGTGTTCAAGCTCCGCACAAAGCGCTTTTGCAAACTCCCCATAAGAATTGCTCTGCTCGGTAAGCTTTATACCGGCAAGCGACTGTTCATTTTTCTTAAAGTAGCTCACAAATGAATTATACTCGTTGCGGTATTTGATTTCGTCACGCCTGTCAAGCAAGCGTATGAACGGAAAATATATCAAAACGCCGACAATAACATTTACTATCTGCAAAATACTCCCTGCCACAGACCCTGTCGCGTGGAAGCCGCCGAGAATGATGGGCGTAGTCCATTCCACAGCCTCGGTAATTATCGGAACAAGCCCTAAAAACATAGCAATATACGATAACGAATACGCCACAAGCGGTACCGTAACAAAAGGTATCAGCATTATTGGATTAAAGACGATAGGCAGTCCGAAAACCATAAGCTCGTTTATATTAAAAATCATAGGGAACGCCGCGGCAAAGCCAAGCCCGCGCCGCGCTCTGTTTCGTGAAAATATAAGTATTGCAATAAGCAAGCAAATCGTTGCGCCGCAGCCTCCCATCAAAACAAAGCAGTCAAAAAACACCTTGTTCAGTATTTCCGTCGGCGCGCCGCCTGCCGCTACCGCCGCCTTGTTTATATCAAGTCCGCTTGCAAAATATGTCTGCATAACGCTCTCGAGCGTGTCGCTTCCGTGTATGCCGAAAAACCATAAAACAGACGAAAGCAAAACAAAGAAAAATCCCTTTAAAAATCCTGTTGACCCAATCGAGAAAAGCCTGTCAAATGCCAAAATCAAAAGCATTCTGAACGAGTCAACCTTAAAGATATAGATGATAGCGGCATTAAAAGCCGCAAAAGCCATAGCTGTCAACGCCACGGGCGCGAGGTATGAGAGCATCTGATTAAATTCCCTGTCTGCACCCGTCGAATAAAAACGGCGGTTGCGAAACGGCAAAACACTATATAGCTTAAGGTAAATACAAGACGCACCTATTCCCGTAACAATAGCGAGGAACATTGATTTCGGCCCAATGTTTTCGGTGCTGAAATCCGGTAAATACGCGCCTGCAAGAATAAAAAACGAAAGTATCGAAGCCAACACGACGCCAATTTCAGGAGCGGAATTGTCTGTCTTTAAATTAGCGTACGCACGGCTTATGGAAAGTGTCATATAAATACTTAATACGCCGAAAGTTGCGCTGTAAATAAATTCAAAAAAAGATAGCAGTAAGCCTCCTGCGGCATTTTTAATAAACTCCTGATAAGCCGCAACGGGAAAGGTCTTAAGAATAAGCGCAAACGCTCCCACAATAAGAATGGGAATAATATTGAGAAGTCCTCCCCTGATAGCGTTGACTATCGTAAGTTGCTCCAATTTTGACATAACGCCGTATATATTTCTTATCTTCCGTGTTTTTTCAAACATACTGCTTAATGCTCCCTTACTTGTGCAAAAGTATACATTGTAATATATCATAAATACTTCTTGTTGTCAAACACAGATTAGTAAAGAGTAATATTCTTCTTTTGAAAAATACAAGCAAAGTTTGAGACCATATGCAACATTATCCTATCTTCTAATACAAGTATAATGGTAAAAAAATACTTTATTGTTAACAATGAATTGCTGCAAGAAGGTGCATAAAGTTTTAGCCTATTTAAAGCAAAACACTTATAGGAAAATCCAATAAGTGTTTTGGGTGGTGCGCCCGAAGAGACTTGAACTCCCACGTCGTTGACACTAGATCCTAAGTCTAGCGCGTCTGCCAATTCCGCCACGGGCGCATATTCAGTTTTACCTCTTGATTTTTACACGGGAGAGGTTACCCGAGGAGGAGCTTTTCGCTTAACCCTCATATATGAAAACGGAAAATCCGTAATCAACAATAAATTATTCACATCTCGGACGGAACCTAAGTCTATCGCTTCTGCAAATTTCGCCACATCCGCAAATTCTTGCAAAATTATATCATTATAAAGTCACATTGTCAAGATGTTTATGAGTATTTTTTGGAGTACAAAATATGTTAATTCACATGCATATTGTTTTGACATAGTATATTAAATTTTTTTGCAATATATTCTCTAAAATCTTTCATACTTTTAAATGTGTAAGCATCTTTTTTCCAAACAAGACTCACATCTACCAACATAGGTATCTTTAACGGTATAATTACTAAGTCGGATCTTTCTTCAACAAGCTGTTTAAACATAAATCCAACCGCGATATTATTGGAAATGACACTTTGCATAGTAGATAGCTGCTCAGTTTGCAACAATATACGCGGGGTGATGTTATCTGCTGCAAACCATTTTTTTATTTTTTCTGTTTGAAAAAAGCTGTTTTTAAATAAAACCAATGGTATATTGGCAAGATCCATCGGTCTCATTGCACGAATTTTGGAAACCGGATTATTTTTTGAAGCGCAACAAACGATTTCAAGCTGCATAAGCTTTTGTGTCGCTAAATTTTTATCTATACTGCGGTTATGCGGAAGAAACATCATATCAATATAATTATCAGAAAGCTTTTGTATAAGCTCATTCCTTCCACCTTCAGTAATTTCCAATTTATTATCTGGATATTCAGTAATAAAGCCCCGATAAATATCTGAAAATATTAAATAACCAATCATGGGCGGCACACCTAAATGCAAAACTTTCTTTTCTCTTCCCAAATCCTTCATCACATTTTGTATATGTTCTGCACAACTAATTAAATCTTTGCTCATTTTAAAAAGTTCTTCGCCCTCAGGAGTAAGTGCCATTCCAAAATGATGGCGCCGAAACAATTGCGTGCCAAATTCGTTTTCAAGCTCTTTAATGGCATTAGAAAGCGACGGTTGGGATATGTGTAAATACTCCGCAGCCGCAGAAACAGTCTGGTATGTGCATATGGCATTAAAATACCTGAGCTTGCTTATTTCCAAAACGGTCACCTCATATTATCAAAATCTGTATTTTAATTATATATTTTTTAACTATAGATGTCAATAAAATATTTATTTTACAAATAATAATTATTGTGATATACTGATGCCAAAATGAAAATAAGGAGTGAATACGATGAATATACATAAAATTGCCGTAATACCTGGCGACGGTATTGGCAAGGAGGTAATTGCGGAAGGTGTAAAAGTAATTAATAAAGCGTCTGCGCTTGACGGCGGATTTAAATTTGAATTTACATATTTTCCCTGGGGATGCGAATACTTTAAGAAAACAGGCAAAATGATGGCAGAAGACGGAATTGAACAACTCAGTAAATTTGATGCAATATTTCTTGGGGCTGTCGGCGCACCCGGAGTCCCGGATAATATCTCACTTTGGGATTTATTGCTTGTTATAAGGAAGAGCTTTGACCAATATGTTAACCTTCGTCCCATAAAATTATTAAAAGGAGCTCCTGCTATATTAAAAAATGTATCAGAAGAAGATATCAATATGGTTTTTGTAAGGGAAAATACCGAAGGCGAATACGCAGGCAGCGGAAGCTGGATGTATAAAGGCAAGCCTAATGAAGTTGTTATACAAAACAGTGTGTTTTCAAGACATGGATGTGAGCGTGTAATCAGATATGCTTACGAGCTGGCTAAATCCGAGAACAAGACTCTGACAAGTATAAGCAAAGCAAACGCGCTCAATTATTCAATGGTTTTCTGGGATCAAATTTTTAAAGAAGTCGGGAGAGAATATCCGGAAGTTAAAACATTTTCATATCTTGTGGACGCTGCAAGTATGTTTATGGTTAAAGATCCCAAACGGTTTGAAATAGTCGTCACTTCCAACCTGTTTGGAGATATTTTGACAGACCTCGGAGCAGCAATATCGGGCGGTATGGGTTTAGCAGCGGGTGCTAATATTAATCCTGAGCGTAAATTTCCGTCTATGTTTGAGCCAATACATGGCTCGGCTCCTGATATTGCAGGTTTGGGCAAAGCCAATCCTTTGGCTACAGTATGGTCTGCAAGCCAAATGTTTGACTTTTTTGGATACTCGGAATGGGGAAAGCGCTTAATTGGATATATTGAAAACATACTTACCGATAAAAAAGTGCTAACGCCTGATTTGGGCGGTACTGCAACGACATCTGAAGTCGGAGATGAAATTATAAGAAAAATGCAATTAGACTTTAAATAAAAACATTATTAAATCCCTGTAAATATAATCTCAGTTAACAATGTCCTTAAAAAAACATAGTAAAAACGGAGTGTAAAAAGTTTTTTTACACTCCGTTTTATTTATCTAGATTTCAATTCAAACTTCAGACTTGTCTTAAATTCTTCAAAAGGCTTTAAGACAACATAAGCATTTTTCTTTGCTATGTTTTCTCCGCCCGAGGCCGTAGTCCTCGGCTCCAACCCGACAACATACTCGCTTTCTCCAAGCATTTTCCATATCAAAAAGTCAGGCAATGTGTCGCGTTTATATGTAATATACGCGCCCATTGTGTCATTTTCAATTCCGACCGTCATAACATCGTCAGTATAATGAACAGGGATACATTCTTCCTCTTTTGCGTGTATGGGAGCTGTTATATCTGCAACTTCCGCTGGTACATTAATGATTTTAGCGCCATCTTTAACTAAAGGGTACCCAAAATTGCAGTGATAACAGAGCGCTATGTTTTCTTCCTTAAATCCCTCGTTCACTATCGTATCGGATACGCATATTTCATCGCAGAAGAGCTTTGCCGTGATAACTCTTTTCAAGGTAATGTTTTCACCAAACACTACACTCTCACGCATCTCGCCGGACACTTTCATTATGTATTCATCGCCGACCCAACCGGCGTCAACGCACACCTTTTCCGCAGGAGTATTTGCAATTCTGCCGTGAAGTCCCATATCCCCAAGCGGCTTTCCGATATTTCTTAAACCGCAGGTTGTGATAAGCCCTCCGCAAAAAGAACGCAGCCAGTTAAATCCGTCTTTTTCGTAATGATGCGGACCGACAACACCTGTTTTTGAGATCCAGCTTATTGCCTCGCCCTTAAATTTTGCATTTGCTATATCCATACCTCTGTCAGGCAAAATTGTAATACATAAATTGCCTGTATCAAGTTCTATTGCGCGGACTCCTTTAGCCTTGCCGCTGTCAAAGGTAAACTCTCGCAATCCGCCAACCTGCTCAACGCTGCCAATGTGCTTCATTAGCTCTTGTCTGTTCATATAACCCTCCAGCATAAAAATCTAATAACACTTGCAAGAAAATACTATCTGATTATTCCCCTTTTGCGTAAGTCGTTATCGCGGATAACAGTTCTCATAATTTTTCCGCTTGCAGTCTTTGGTAAAGACTCTGCAAATTCAATAACTCTCGGATATTTATAAGGTGCTGTTGTTTTTTTAACATGCTCCTGCAGCTCACGGATAAGCTCGTCAGAAGGGTCAAACCCTTTATTCAAAACTATGGTAGCCTTTACTATCTGAACTCTTATATCGTCAGGCAGCGCAGTTACGGCACATTCGAGAACAGACGGATGCTCCATTAAAGCGCTTTCAACCTCAAACGGTCCTATTCTGTAACCCGAGCTTTTTATCATATCGTCAGATCTTCCGACATACCAATAATACCCGTCTTCATCGCACCAAGCCAAGTCGCCGGGGTAATAATACCCGTCGTGCCAGCACTCCTCAGTTTTTTCTTCGTCATTGTAGTAACCGCGGAAAAGTCCGTAAGGAATCATTTCATCTGTTCTGAAGGCTATCTTGCCTGCCTGACCTTCTTCGCAGTCGTTGCCGTTGTCGTCTAATAGATGAACATCATATCCGGGCGAAGGTTTGCCGAGAGAGCCGGGACGCGGTTCAATCCACGGAAAGTTAGCAAGTGCCACAACGGTTTCCGTTTGTCCAAAGCCTTCTCTTATCTTGATACCCGTACCCTGATAAAACTTGTTGAATATTTCCGCGTTAAGAGCCTCACCTGCTGTTGTGCAGTAGTGCAGGCTGCTCAAATCGTATTTTGTAAGATCTTCTCTTATAAGAAAGCGCAAAATTGTCGGCGGAGCGCAGAATGTAGTTATTTTGTATTCTTCAATTTTTTTCAGCAAATCCGTAGGAGTAAACCTCGAACTGTAATCGTATACAAAAATACAAGCTCCGCATATCCATTGACCGTAAATTCTGCCCCAGGATGTCTTAGCCCAGCCTGTTTCGGCAACAGTCAGATGAAGTTTGTTGTTCTCAACATTTTGCCAATATTTTGCGGTAATAATATGCCCTAAAGGATATGTATAGCAATGCCAAGCCATTTTGGGATACCCTGTCGTGCCGGAAGTAAAATACATAATCATTTTATCTTCGTTATGCGTTCTGCCATCGCCTTCAGGTCTTTCAAAGACATCTGATTGCTTATTTATGTTTTCGCCAAAAGGTATCCAGCCTTCTGTTTCTTTGTACTTTCCGCACATAATTTTGTGCTTTAAGAACGGGCATTTCTTGACCGCTTCATCGATTGCGGTAATAAGGTCTCTGTCGTCTGCCGCTATAACAGCCGTTACATTTGCGGCCTGTGCCCTGTATGTTATATCCTTTGCCTTAAGCTGGCTCGTCGCCGGCACCAAAACCGCTCCCAGCTTGTGAAGCGCAACAGCGCAAATCCAATATTCATAATGTCGGCGCAGCATTACAAGAATATGGTCGCCTTTTTTAATTCCCAGAGATTTCAAAAAATTTACCGTCTGGTTTGATAGCTTTTTCAACTCGGAAAAAGTAATCGTTTTTGTGTCGCCGTCATCGTTGCACCAAACGAGAGCCTTTTTGTCCGGCTCCATACGGGCCCATTCGTCAACGACATCAAATCCGAAGTTAAAATCCTCAGGTATATTTATTTTAAAGTTTTGTTTAAAATCCTCGTAAGACTCAAACTTTTCTCTTGAAATGTATCTCGAAACTATATCCACTTTGTATCACTTCTCCTAAATTACAATGACAAGAAGCTTTGAAGGTTTGCCGTCAAGTGCTGCCATACCGTGCGGATAGATAGAATTGTAATAAATGCAGTCGCCTTCCTCCAAAATAACATCCTTGCCGTTTATGTTGATTAAAGTTCTGCCGCTGAGACAATAGTCAAATTCCTGTCCCATATGCGTATTTGTGTGGATTTCCTGCCCCTCGTCAAGAGGATCGACAGTCACAAGGAGCGGCAACACTTTGTTATTTGCAAAATTGTAAGCAAGATGCTGATAATTATATTGCTTGCTTCGTTCTATTTTTAAGCCCTTTCCGTTTTTTACATGCTGGTACACTTTCAAATGAGGCTCAACACCGCTTAAAAGCTCATAAACCTGCATCCCGAAGTATTCGGCAACCTCAGATAAAAAACTTATGGGCATATCCACGGCGCCGCTTTCATACTCAAGGTATTCTTCGTTGGTGATACCAAGATGACGCGCCAGATCTTCTGTTGTTTTTCCTTTGATTTCACGCATTTCGCGCAAACGCATAGCAACTTTTTTTATATCGTCATTCATTGATAATAAATACCTTTCTGCTCACGGAATTTAAACTTTTTCGAAGCGCCCATGCGGTGAGCAGGCAGAGCGCGCAGCCAAAATATTTCAGCTTTTACTTATTTTAACACATAAAATATCAAAATGCAACTGTTTTAATTTCACCAAAATATTTATTAAATCAAGAATTTTCAGGTATAAGTTAACAATATGTATGTTCCGCTAAACAATAAACATCGCATCGCCGAAGCTGAAGAACCTGTACTTTTCCTTAATCGCCTCATCGTATGCCCTCATAATGTTTTCTTTTCCTGCGAGAGCCGACACAAGCATAATCAGGGTTGATTCGGGCAAATGGAAGTTTGTAATCAAAGCGTCAACTACTTTAAATTTATACCCGGGATAAATAAAAATATCCGTATCGTCAAACATTTCCGAGAGATGCATATTTTTTGCGGCGGCAGATTCGAGCGTACGCACACTTGTAGTACCGACGGCAATGATCCTGCCTCCGTTTTCGCGTGCCTTGTTAATTTTGTCCGCTGCTTCCTGCGAAATATGGTAGCTTTCCGTGTGCATAATGTGGTCTTCAATTTTTTCTGTTTTCACGGGGCGGAAAGTCCCAAGCCCGACATGAAGCGTAATATAAACGATTTCTACACCCATATCGCTGATTTCCGACAAAAGCTCATTTGTAAAGTGCAGACCTGCCGTCGGAGCGGCTGCCGAGCCGTTTTCGCGCGAATAAACGGTCTGATACCGTTCTTTGTCATCGAGTTTTTTTGTGATATATGGCGGCAGCGGAACTTCGCCTATAGATGATAAAATATCCTCAAAAACATCGTCGTAAATAAATTGCACAATTCTGTTTCCGGTTTCCAAAACCTTTATAATTTTTGCCGAAAGTCTGTCCGAAAAAACAAACTCCGCGCCCTCTTTTGCTCTGCGACCGGGTTTGAGAATAACCTCCCAGGTGTCGAGGGATAACCGCTTTAAAAGTAAAAATTCAATAGCCGCACCCGTATCACGCTTTACGCCGTGAAGACGCGCGGGCAAAACTCTTGTGTCGTTCAACACCAGACAGTCTCCCTTGTGCAGATACTCTTTGATGTCGGTAAATTTTCTGTGTGTAATTTTGCCGTGTTCAAGTACCAAAAGCCGCGAATCGCTCCTGTTAGGCAAAGGCTCCTGAGCTATAAGCTCAGGAGGCAAATCATAGTAAAATTCATTTTTGTTCATTAAGGTTAATAAACCTCCACGCCTGTAAAGTAAAATTTAAGAATATCCTGATAGTCAAAGCCCTTGTCCGCCATTGCTTTTGCACCCCATTGGCTCATTCCGACAGCGTGTCCCCAACCGCGACCGTCAAAAGTAAGCGTATCGTCATCATCAGTTACGGTAAAATGCTGACTGTAAACAAGGTCGCCGCCCAATAGTGTGCGCGTTTTTTCAAGTGAAGCCGTGTATGCTCCTTCTGTGCCGTTGATAACGAGCTCCGTGACTCTGCCCATACGCGATGTCTTTGTTATATCTATTGATTCAATATCCCCTATTTTAACGCCCTTCAGAGATAGCTTTTTTGTAAGGTCAGATTTTGAGATAGTATTTGACCAGGTGTACTTTGTAGCCTCGTCGGGATTTTCGTATGGATCCTTAACGCCTTTCAAATGCGAAAACGCCCTGCCCCAAACATTTTCGCTGTCCTCTGTGCTGCCACCGTCTGACGAAAAATAGAACACCTCAGCAGGAACGCCGTCAACTCTCACCGTTTCTCCCGTAGTTTCACGCACAGCCGTTATAGTTTTCTTGTCCTCCTGTGAAACACCCAAATAAACTTGGCAGTCTTGATTAGAGCAAAGGTCAAATCCGTATGCGGAATGTTTCCCCGCATTCAGCTTTGCGTAAGTTCTTGCACAAACCGCCTGAGCCTTTAACGCCTCAAGAGGCCACGAGGGATACATTTCCTTTCCAACAACCGAATAAAGATATTCTTCAAGTCCGAGTACATTTATAACCGTCATATCGCTGCCGGAAAGCCTTTTAAAAAGAATAAACCCTCTGTATTCCTTGCCGTCAACCGTAATTATGCCGCGCGCAGGAATAACAGCAAATTCACCCGGAGCAATAAAATAGTTGCCGTTTATGTAGAAGTCCTTCTCGTCGCATTTTGAAATAACTATCTCGTCTTCCAGCATAGAAAAATTGTATCCCAGCCCCTGTGCTTCGCCAAAATGAATATTAAATCCGCCCGGCGAGCCGAGAGTTACGGTTGATTTTGCACTTCCACCAAAATAGAGCCCCACTTTGACTTCCGAATATTCGTTATAGCTGTCTGCATTTACAGTTAAAAGCATAAAAGACATTATCAATGCAAGTATGACTGAAACTTTCTTTTTCATACAAAAAGCTCCTTTATTGTAGTTGTGTTTACATAATACTACAAATATAGGAGCTTTTCAAGTAGCTTAATTAAATTGTAATATAAAAGTCAAACTTCTTCGTTCTGTGAATCGCCCTTGTCGCCGTTTTCGTTGATAAGCTCAGCGTCAACGGAAGGAATTTCTTCATCAGAAATTGCCTCTTTTTTTGACTTGTCCATAGCGATTGCATCTACATGGATGTTAACCTTTTCAACATTCAGACCTGTTATTTCTTCAACCTTTGCTTTAACTTTTTCCTGAATTTCCCAAGCAACCTCCGGTATTTTGTAACCGAAAATAACGCTGATGTGAATATCAAGCGTAACATTGTTGCCGTCAATATCTACCTTGATGCCCTTGGTGTTGTTTTTCTTAACACCCAGGAGTTCAACAAGACCTCCGGCGATAGTACCGTTCATTGAGGATACCCCTTCAATGCCCGTAGCGGCGAGCGACGCAATGGTCGAAACAACTTCCTCTGATATTTTTACCGTTCCTGATTCCTGTATTTCAATATTATTATCTGTAACTTTGTTTTCTTCCATTTTCAAAACTCCTTTTTTCTTTATTTTAACACTTTAGTTAAAGGTTTTCAAGAGATTTTGATAAATGTTAATATAAAATACACAATTTCCGTTTTAGTTTGCTTTTCTCAAAGAGGCCTTGATTGCAAACAGTACAGCTATCATAACAACGGCAAGAATAGGCAGAACAATAAACCAGTTCTGAACAAATCCTGCAATCAGATAACCAACAAATGAAACAGCCGCAACCGTAAGCGCATACGGGAGCTGAGTCGAAACATGGTTAATGTGGTTGCACTGTGCGCCTGCAGAAGACATTATAGTCGTATCAGAAATAGGCGAGCAATGGTCGCCGCAAACAGAACCTGCGAGACAAGCGGACATACCGATTATGAGGAGCTCGCTGCCTTCAGGGAATATAGCGCAAACGATCGGTATAAGGATACCGAATGTACCCCACGATGTACCTGTTGCAAAAGAAAGTCCGACAGCAACAAGGAAGATAATAGCCGGCAAGAAGCTTGCAAGACCTGCGGCAGCACCTTCCATAATTCCGCCAACATAGTCAGCAGCACCCAAAAGACCTGTCATATTCTTCAAAGCAGTTGCAAAGGTGAGTATGAGGATTGCAGGTACCATTGCAATAAAGCCCTTTGGAATAGCTTCCATAGCCTCTTTAAATGTAATTGTACCTCTGCAAATGAGGTAAATCATTGTAATAATCAAAGCTATGATACCACCCCACGGTAAGCCCACCGTAGCGTCTGTGTCAGCAAAAGCGTCAACAAACGATGCGCCGCTCCAGAAACCGCCGACATAGATAAGTGCGAGAACACAAACTACAATAAGAATAAGTACGGGCAAAACAAGGTCAATAACCTTTCCTTTTGAAGAAAACTCTTCTTCAGTCTGTTCAGCTTTGTCACCTGTTGTAAATAAGTCGCCTTTTTCCAAAGCGTTCTTTTCGTGCAGTCTCATTGGACCGTAATCAAACTTCATAAGAGAAATTGCGATTATAAATACAAAAGTGAGAATTGAATAAAAGTTGTACGGTATCGCTCTGATAAAGAGTGATAAGCCCTGACCCTCAGGAGCATAGCTGGAAACAGCGGCAGCCCAGGAAGAGATCGGAGCAATCATACAAACAGGAGCGGCAGTCGCGTCTATAAGGAACGCAAGCTTTGCTCTTGAGATCTTGTGGCTGTCCGTAACAGGTCTCATAACAGAGCCTACTGTAAGACAGTTAAAGTAGTCGTCGATAAAGATAAGTACGCCGAGGATAAAGGTAGCTATCGACGCGCCCACTCTTGTTTTGATGTTCTTTTCCGCCCATTTTCCGAAAGCTGCGGAGCCGCCTGCTTTGTTTACAAGCGCAACCAAAATGCCGAGAACGACGAGGAATATGAAAATGCCTGTCGTATCGGAAACAGCGGTAACAAGTCCTTCGTTCAAGATATTGTCCATAGCGGGAACAAGCTTAAAGTTTGTCGAGAATAAGCCGCCTATGACAATACCGATAAATAACGAAGAATAAACCTCTTTGGTGATAAGTGCGAGACCTATTGCAATAATCGGAGGAATAAGTGCCCAAAATGAATTTGCAAACATACTTGTTGCTTCACCGGTCTCGTCAGCAAAGCAAATCATCGGAAGTACCGCCAGACAGATAATTGTAAAAATTGCTGTCAGGAGCATTCCTTTTCGGTTAGAATTTCTCATGCCGAAATCATCCTTTCATTTGTTTTTTAGGACAGAAAAAGCCGCAAATACCGTGAAAAGCATTTGCGGCAATAATACCCAAACAAAACCGTTGATAGCTCTCCACAGTAAGTGACAGTACACAGAATATTGTTCTGTGTCCCAACCCGGACAGCGCGGAAACGCTGTAAGGATTTCGGCGGTATTTCCTTTCACGCGGGGCGTTTCCGCACCCTTTTCCGCGCTACTTATAAAGACCGCGCCTCTATCCACATTGTTTAGTATATATCTTTTGGCAAAATTAGTCAAGAGTTTTTTTAATTTTTGTAAAAACAAGTCATTTGAGGCGTATGCTGACCTCTCCCGACGAAAGCTTTTCTCTTGTTTTGTCCTCATATTCCACGGAAAGCGCAAAGCTGTCCGTTATTTCAAGTGCCGTAGCATAGCGTTCCGTGCCGTTTTTCAAGACCATTATCTGCTTGCCCACCGCAATACACCGCCTGCGGTACTCATCAAGAAATCGTTTTTCGATCAATCTCTCATAATAATCAAAAAATCTCTCGCATATAGCTTTTGCCATTTTGTCGCGCATTTCAAGCCCGTTAGGCTCGCCGTCAAAAACCGCTCCCGCAATATCCTTTATATCGTCCGGAAAGCCGCAGTCGTAAAGATTCACGCCTATTCCAAGCACCGCATATTCAAGCCTGCCGCCTGAAATTGCCGATTCCGTCAGTATTCCGCAAACCTTTTTGCCTCCGATAAAAACATCGTTTACCCATTTTATGCCTGCACTTTTGCCCGAAAGCATTTCAATCGCCTCGCATACCGAGACGGCGGCGCAGGTCGTAATTAGCAGACTGTCTTTGGGCGTAATATGTGGCTTCAGTAAGATGCTCATATACAGACCGCACCCTCCTGGCGAATAAAAGCTCCTGCCAAGCCTGCCCTTCCCTGCCGTCTGTCTGTTGGCAATTAAGGCCTTACCCTCTACCTCACTTTTTGCCCTTTTCTTCAAAAGGGAATTGGTAGAGTCAGCAACATCAATTATTTCAAATTCGTACCTCATACAGATAAACTTATGTTTTTAATAATATCTTCCGCATCAATCGCAGGCTTCACATAACCGTCGATAAATTCCTGTACCTGCTCTGGAGCGCGACCGACATAGAGCGAAGGCTCCATAACCTGCATAATTTCTTCCTTTGTCATATTAAAGTCGGGGTCAGCGGCTATTCTGTCAGGTAAGTCACATTCGCCGCCGTGCATTTTAACCTTGTCGGCAGCTGCAAGCGAATGAACGCGTATCTTTTCGTGAAGTGCCTGCCTGTCTCCGCCTTTTAAAACGGCGCGCATCATTATGTTTTCGGTTGCCATAAACGGCAGTTCAGCGCGTATCCGTTTGTCTATAACTCTCGGATAAACAACAAGTCCCGATGCGACATTGAGATAAATACCGAGTATCGCGTCAGCCGCGAGGAACGCTTCAGGCACATAAATCCTCTTGCCTGCCGAATCGTCGAGCGTTCTTTCAAACCATTGTGTTCCTGCCGTGACCGCTGACGGATTGTGCAGAGAAAGGATATACCGCGATAGCGAGCAAATACGCTCCGAGCGCAT
The DNA here is from genome assembly GCA_017450025.1 of Clostridia bacterium. GTDB lineage: Bacteria > Bacillota > Clostridia > UMGS1883 > UMGS1540 > RGIG3586. Next base: position 95,334 of record JAFSYJ010000040.1, read on the forward strand.
CGGATTACGCTTGTATGCCATTGCAGACGAGCCTATCTGATTTTTCTCAAACGGCTCTTCGATTTCCTTTAAATGCTGTAAAAGCCTTAAATCGTTTGCAAATTTGTAGCACGACTGGGCAACGGAACATAAAACCGCAATAACGCGCGTGTCGAGCTTGCGCGGATATGTCTGTCCCGAAACAGGAAAGACCGAGCTGAATCCCATTTTTTCAGCGATCATACTGTCAAGCTTTTTCACCTTTTCGTGGTCGCCGCCAAAAAGCTCCAAAAAGCTTGCCTGCGTACCCGTTGTTCCCTTTGAGCCCAGCATTTTAATTGCAGGCAAAACCGAATCAATTTCTTCAAGGTCCATCAAAAGCTCCTGAATCCAAAGGCAAGCTCTCTTGCCTACCGTTGTGAGCTGTGCAGGCTGAAAATGAGTAAACCCAAGCGTCGGCATATCCTTGTATTTTAGCGCAAACTCCGTAAGTGCCGCGATAACACTTACGACCTTTTTGCGGATAAGCATAAGCGCTTCACGCATTATAATAATATCCGTGTTGTCACCCACATAGCATGATGTTGCGCCCAAATGAATAATCGGCTTAGCCTTCGGGCATTGTTCCCCGTAAGCATATACATGCGACATAACATCGTGACGCACCTCTTTTTCACGCGCTTTGGCAACATCGTAATTTATGTTTTCAGCATTTTTCTTAAGCTCTGCGACTTGCTCGTCAGTTATAGGTAAGCCAAGCTCCTTTTCAGCCTCCGCAAGCGCGATCCATAATTTCCTCCAAGTCGTAAATTTCTTGTCAGGTGAAAATATATACTGCATTTCACGACTTGCATACCTCGAATTTAAAGGACTTTCATAACTATCGTACATTTTTCATTTCTCCTCAAAGCTTTCCAAGCTCAATTTCAAGCTGTTTGTTTATAACCGCGGGGTTAGCCTTGCCTTTTGTGGCGCGCATAACCTGCCCTGTCAAAAATCCGCGGACATTTGTTTTCCCGCCCTTGTAATCCTCAATAGCTTTCGGATTTGCTTCAAATACTTCTTTGATTATCTTTGCGATTTCGCCTTCGTCGCTTATCTGTAAAAGTCCCTTTGCCTTTACGATTTCCTCGGGCGACTTGTCCGATTCAAACATATCGGGAACGATCTGCTTTGCGATACTGCCGCTTATTGTGCCTTTGTTTATAAGCGCAATGAGCTCTGCAAGCGCCTGTCCTCCAAACGGAACATCGTCTGATGTAATGCAGCGCTCATTTATTTCCTTGGAAATTTCGCCCAGTATCCAGTTTGATGCCTCTTTAGGAGCAGCGCCGCAGCCGACTGTATCATCGAGCAGCTTTGAGAAGCCGTCAGAAACACTTATAAGCCCCGAATCATACTCGGGCAAACCGTATTCAGCCATAAACCTCGCCTTTTTCTCGTGCGGAAGTTCGGGAAGCGACTCTCTTATTTCCTCAACCCACCCGCGTGAAATTTCCATAGGCATAAGGTCAGGCTCCGGGAAGTACCTGTAATCGTGCGCTTCTTCCTTTGAGCGGAGCAAAAACGACTTTCCTGCCATATCGTCCCAGCGCCGTGTTTCCTGCTCAACCTCAGCGCCGCTTTCAAGTATTTCTATCTGCCTTGCTCTCTCATAGTCAATAGCGCGTACCGCGCCGCTGAACGAATTAACATTTTTACACTCGCTTCTTACGCCAAATTCCTTTTGTCCTTCAGGTCTTACGGAAACATTAACATCACAACGGAGCGAGCCTTCCTGCATTTTGCAGTCAGAAACGCCAATGCACTTTAGTATTGAGCGAACAGCCTCCAAAAACGCGTTAGCCTCTGCGCTTGAACGGATATCAGGCTCTGACACTATTTCTATAAGCGGAACGCCGCCGCGGTTGTAATCAACGCGCGATAAATTCCTGTACGGGTCGTGCGTAAATTTTCCCGCATCTTCTTCTATGTGAATTCTTGTTATGCCGATTTTTTTCTGCCCGTTTTCCGTATCGATAATCACAAATCCGTGTTCACAAAGAGGAAAATCAAACTGCGAGATCTGATACGCTTTTGGCAAATCGGGATAAAAGTAATTTTTTCTGTCCTGCTTTGAATACTCCGCAATTTCACAGTTCATCGCAAGACCTGCCTTTATTCCGTACTCAACGACCTTTTTGTTCAATGTCGGCAAAGTCCCGGGGAGTCCAATACAAACAGGACAGCAGCGCGTGTTTTCCGAACCGCCGAAGCTGTTTTCGCAGCTGCAGTAAATTTTAGTTTTAGTGCTGAGCTCTGCGTGTATTTCAAGCCCCACAACTGTTTCGTATTTCATTATCTTGCGCCTCCAATCTCAGGCGAAATTTTGGGAGCATGCACTTCAAGTGCGTAGCCTGCTCTAATGATATCGGCGTCTCCCAGCGGCTTACCTATAAGCTGTACGCCTATCGGCAGTCCACCCTTGTCCACGCCAAACGGCATTGACGCCGCCGGCAGCCCTGCAATATTTATCGAGACCGTGCAGATGTCCGCTGCATACATCTCCAGCGGATCCGCGCTCTTTTCTCCGAATTTCCAAGCCGTGCACGGCGAAGTCGGTGCTAAAAGCACATCGTATTTTTCAAAAGTTTTGTTAAAGTCTTCTCTTATCAGCGTTCTTACCTTCTGCGCCTTTTTGTAGTAAGCGTCGTAATAACCCGAACTAAGAACAAATGTCCCCAGCATTATGCGGCGCTTAACCTCGTCGCCAAAGCCCTCGCTGCGTGTTTTAAAAAACACCTCGTCAACATCGGTACATCCATCGGCACGGAATCCGTAGCGTATGCCGTCGTAGCGTGCCAGATTTGAGCTCGCTTCGGCGGAAGAAATAAGATAATACGCCGCCAGCGAATACGGCATCATAGAAAGCGAGCACTCATCAACTTCTGCGCCCATTTTTTCAAATTCCCTTGCCGCCTCAAGTACCTTTTCGCGTACCTCGTCAGATACGCCCTCACCGATGTATTCCTTCGGAACGCCTATTTTCATCCCCTTAACATCGCCCGTCAAAGCTTTTGTAAAGTCAGCCGTCGGTATGTCAAGCGATGTGGAATCGTGTTCGTCGTGTCCGCAAATCTCATTTAATACAAGTGCGCAGTCGTGTATGTCCTTTGTGAACGGACCTATCTGGTCAAGCGACGATGCAAACGCCACCAAACCGTAGCGCGAAACAAGCCCGTATGTCGGCTTAAACCCGACAACGCCGCATAAAGAAGCAGGCTGGCGGATCGAGCCTCCCGTGTCGCTTCCGAGCGCAAAAATAGCCTCGCTTGCAGAAACCGCCGCTCCGGAGCCGCCGGATGAGCCGCCCGGTATGCGACCCGTGTCAAAAGGATTTTTCGTCTTTTTGAAATACGATGTCTCTGTGGAAGAACCCATTGCAAACTCGTCCATATTGGCTTTTCCCAAAATAGGAGTATCGGATAGCCTGTCCATAACAGACGCGTTGTACGGCGGCACAAAATTATATAGCATCTTTGATGCACAAGTCGTAGTGATTCCTTTTGTGCAGATATTGTCCTTTATTGCCGCAGGAATCCCTGCCAAATGCGAAAGCTTCTGCCCCTCGGCTCTTTTCCTGTCAATTTCCCGTGCCTTGTTAAGCGCGCCTTCTTTGTTTAAAGAAATATACGCGTCAATATATTTTTCAGTTTTTTCTATCCGCTCAAACTGTGCATTTGTAAGCTCTTCCGAAGAAATTTCTTTCTTTTCAAGCAAATCCGCAAGCTCGTGTGCTGTTTTAAAAATAAGTTCACTCATTTACTCCACCGTCCTTGGCACAACAAAACAGCCCTCGTCCTGTTGGGGGGCGTTTTGCAATATTTCCGAAGCCTTAAAAGAAGGCTTAATTTCGTCCTCACGAAAAACATTTGTCTTTGCATTTGCGTGCATTGTAGGCTTAACGGAATCATAATCCGTCTCGTCAAGCTTTTGTGCAAAATCAATAATGTTGCTCATTTCTCTTGTCAGCCTTGCTTTTTCGTCATCGGAAAGAGTTAATCTGGCGAGATTTGCCAGATGCTCAACCTCTTTTTTTGTTATACTCATATACTGCTCCTTTCAGTCGTTTGTAACATTTCCATTGCCGCTTACTGGGATAGCTTCACCCAAAAAAGTCGGCTTTGGCTTAAAAATACAATATAAAAAGTCCTTGTTGCGCGCAAGAATTTCACGCACTTCTCTGAATTCCTGACCGTAATAGGCTCTCGGGTCACTTGGAGTGCCCACAGCTTCAAGCCCAAGACAGTTAGCAATATACAGTGCTCTGTACAAATGATATTCCTGCGTCACGATAATAACCTTTCGGACTCCAAAAATTTCCTTTGCGCGATAAAGACTCTCGTATGTTGAAAACCCCGCATGGTCCATAAAAATATCCTCATCTGGAATCCCGCGCTCTATGGCAAAGCTTTTCATAACATTGACCTCGTCGTAATCTTTTCTGCCGTGGTCGCCGCTCATTATAATTTTACTCGAAGCGCCTTGATTATATAGCTTTACTGCCTCCAGAATTCTGTCCTCCAGCATATTCGTCGGAACGCCGTTTATAACGCCTGCGCCGAGAACAAGAATACAGTCCGCGCCATCTGTGCCATTTGCATTTATCTGATTTTTGACCGAACTTTTCACATAAATATTTATTGCCAAAATGCAGATTGCAACGATAATTATTAAAGATAAAACAATACGAAACAGCCTTTTCATACAATTTACCCCATAATAAACCTATTTTAGTATATTTTACTATAAATCATAGAAAGTGTCAAGCGCAGAGCCGCCATTTTTCGGAATATTCACATTTTTTACGCACAAACTAAAAACAAAAAACAGGAGTTAATTTATGAAAATTTCAAATAAATTAAAAGATTTTAAGGTAAGACTTTCCGATAGGCGTATGTTTTCTGTTGTGCTTGTGTCCATACTCGCCGTGACCGCCGTTGCGATTTACGAATATAAAAGGAGTGCCGACTATCGCTATAAGCTCGAAAATCAGTATAACCGCGCATTTTGTGAGCTTGTTTCAAGCGTTGATAATATAGAAAACAATCTTGCAAAGGGCGCCGTTGTTACTGATCCGCGCGAAATGATCAAGACCGCAAATCAGATTTATTCGCAGTCAGCGTTTGCTATGGCGTCTCTTGCCCAGCTTCCTGTTGGAGATGTTGCTCTTTCCAATACCTCCAAATTTTTAGCGCAGGTAGGTGATTACACATATGCGCTTTCTCTCAGATATATGGATGGCGGTGAAATTTCAAATGAAGAGTATGACACGCTGCTCTCTTTTAACAGATACGCAAAAACGCTGTCGGATTCGCTTTCTGAAATGCAGGCATCGCTTTATTCAGGCGCAATTTCATTTGGTGAGCTTGAGGGAAAAACAAAATCGCTCTTTTCGTCACAAAGCACCGCATTTGCAGATAATTTAAAGGATATGGAATCGCAATTTACGGATTACCCGTCGCTTATTTATGACGGTCCGTTTTCCGACCATATACAAAATGCCGCTCCCAAACTTCTTGAAGGCGGCAGAGAAGTTTCAAAAGAAGAAGCCCTCCAAATAGCCCTTGTCGCCGTGGGCGATGAGCGTAAAGGCGCAGTAAGCTATAATGGCGAGTCACAGGGCACGATTCCGGCGTATTCGTTTTCGGTCACGCCCGATAACGCTAAAGGCCGCACCGTGACGGTAGATATAACAAAGGTAAACGGTATGGTGTCGTGGCTTCTTGATAACAGGGGCGTTGCGGAAAGCGTCATAACGGCAGACGATGCAAAAGCCGCCGCCAAAAAATATCTTGACACGCTTTCTCTTGATCAAATGACAGAAAGCTACTATGAAATAAATAATAATATTTGCACGATAAATTTTGCAGCGGCGGAAAACAGCGTCATACTTTATCCCGACCTTGTAAAAGTCCGCGTTGCTATGGACACGGGTGAGATAATCGGAGCAGAATGCAGCGGCTATATAATGAACCACCGCAACCGTGAAACCCCTGCGTTTACTCATTCTGAATCCGAGGTAATAAAAGCCCTCAGTCCGAAAGTCACACCGCTTTCCGTGTCAAAATGCCTTATTCCGCTGGATTCCGGGCAGGAAGTTTTTTGCTATGAAGTCAAATGCACTCTTGACGATAAGAACTTTTTGATTTATCTTAACGCCGAGACTCTGCGTCAAGAAAATATTTTGATGCTTTTAATAAGCGATAACGGAACATTAACAATATAAAAAGCAACAAGCCTTCGGGAAATCCCCGAAGACTTGTTTTATTTTTATTAGTTATGCTCTTTTTACAGCTTTTTTATTGCCCTTCAAATCTTGGATTATTGTCCAAATCGGTGTGGCTATGCAAATCGAAGAATATGTGCCGACAATAACGCCGATTATTATAGGCAGCGAGAACTCTCTTATCGAGTCAACACCCAGAATATAAAGCGTCAAAATAGTGATCAATGTTGTAACTGATGTGTTTATCGTTCTTGTAAGAGTCTGATTGAGGCTTGTGTTTGCAATTTCAGCAAACTGGCTTCTTCCGCCCTTTCTTGCAGCTTCACGGATTTTATCAAACACAACGATAGTATCGTTGATTGAATAACCTACAACCGTAAGAACAGCGGCAACAAACGAACTGTTTACGGGAATCTGGAATATCGAATATATAGCCAGCATAACGAGAATGTTATGCAAAAGTCCGATTATTGCGGAAATACCGGATTTAAAGCTAAATCTTATCGTGATATAGATAAGCATAAACAGTATAGCCCAGCCGAGCGCCTTAAGAGCGTCAAGAATAAGCTTTGTGCTTGCGCTTGCGCTGACATTTGTTGCTTCAAGGAGCGCGCTCTGGTCAAGCGAGTATTTTTCTTTAACAGCGTCCACGACCTTGTCGCGTGTTTCGGTGTCAATTTCCAGGGTTGTTATGTCGGCTTCTTTACCGTCTGCGCCGGCTTTTTTAACTAATGCTTCAACCCCTGCGGTATCCTGAACAAGCGCCTTGATTTCCTGATCGTCGAATTCCTGACCAATGTTCATTCTTATTGAAGTACCGCCTTTAAAGTCAAGACCGAGGTTCAAGCCTCCGAAAGCAATAAACGCAATTATTCCGGCAATTATAATAACGGAGGAGATTATAAAGAATATTTTTTTTCTGCCTATAAAATTAATCATTCTTTTCAGCCTCCTTTTTTACGCCATAGAGAGCGGGATTTTTCACATTAAGACCTGTCAGAATATTGAGAAGCAGTCTTGTAATAAATACCGCCGTGATCATGCTGACTACAACGCCTATACCCAGTGTCAGAGCAAAGCCCTGAATAGGACCTGTACCGAACTTCCAAAGAACTATTGCGGCAATGATTGTTGTTATGTTTGCGTCAACAATAGCCGTTGTTGCTCTCTTATAGCCCGATGCAACTGCGGATTTAATTGTTTTGCCCATTCTCAATTCTTCTTTTATTCTTTCAAATATGATGACATTAGCGTCAACCGCCATACCGATCGAAAGAATAATACCCGCAATACCGGGAAGTGTCAATGTTGCCGTAAAGTTGCCGGGCATAAAGTAACCTGCCATGATCAGCGCAACAAGCGCAATGTATAATAAAAGCGCAAGGTCGGCAACAAGACCGGGAAGTGTGTAAACAATAAGCATAAAGATAAGAACTATTATAATACCTATCATTGCAGCCTTAAGGCTTGTTGCAAGAGCTTTGTCACCAAGGCTCGGACCAACTGAACGGAGCTCGGATTCCTTCAGGCTGAACGGGAGTTGACCGCTCTGTATCTGGTCTGCAAGTATCTTTGCGGACTGCTCCGTAAAGTTACCTGTTATAATACAAGTTCTGCTGTCGATCTTTTCCGATACTCTCGGAGAAGAGATCTCGGTATCGTCAAGCATTATTTTGATTATGTTCTTTCCGTCAGTCTGTGATGCTGCAACGGCAGTAGCGTCGGCAAATTTCTTTTGACCTTCGCCCGTCAGCGTAAGCTGTACATAATATCCCTGCTCACCGCTGTCGTTAAGCTGACCGTAAGCATTGACAGCCTTTTCAACATCTGTGCCGCCTTCCATTATCACATTGCCGTCGGCGTCTGTAAATTTAAGAACAGCGTCTGCCTTAAGGAGCTGAACAGCTGCTTCAGGATCGTCAATATTAGGAATTTCAACTCTGATAACGCTCGAACCCTGTCTTGTAACGACAGCATCAAAATATCCCTGACTGTCAAGACGGTTTCTCAAAACCTGTTCTGCCGCGTCCATATCCTCGGCAGAAGGCGAAGCAACATTTGCCTCAAAAGAAATTATTGAGCCGCCTACAAGGTCCAAGCCCTTTTTAATTCCGTCATTTTCGTCCAATACACTCGGGAACTTATATTCGTTGCCCGAAAAAGGACTTTGAAGCGTAAACCCAAATGCCGCCGTATAAATCAGACCTGCGATTACAATAACGCAAAGAATGAGTCCGATTACACTTTTACATTTCATTCATGTATCCTCCTTTGTTGATTTATAACGAAGCTGATGTGGCATTATTTTTTACATCAGATATAATTTATTATATATCCTGCGCCAAATATAGTCAAGAGTTTTTTGAAATTATTTACCATAATTTCCTTAAAAAAGAAAAGGAACTGCAAACATATTTTTTGCAGTTCCGGTAAAATTATGTATATTTATTTTCTTTTGCGTTTTGCCTTGATATTCACTCCCAAAATGCCTCCGGCAATACCGGATATTATTGATAGAGCAAACATCTTCAAAGTATCGGCTCCTACGGAAAAATCTCCAAAAACCAAAAAGCCTGCAACGAGCATAATGATAACATAGATTACCCCTGCAATAAGCCCCGACAGCCAGCCTGCGCCGGCTCTTCTTCTTGCCGCCGAAAGTCCTGCCAAAAACACACTCAAAACAGTTGCGGCTATTATACAGCCGCTTTGCGCCGCTTCGGACACATTCCCGTATGTAACAAACAGTGCAAGTGCCAAAAGCGCAATAGCCGTAATTGCAATAGCTTTTATTACGGTTTTTAAAGCGATAACTATTATGCTGCCGCCTGATTCAACTCTGTTCATAAAAATTCCCTCCCGAATTTTCAGATGTTCTCTACATACTATTCGGGAGGGAAAACAACTATTCCTTAATGGTCAAAACTTCTTTTACGGAACTTCTGGAGAGCTGAATCGTGCTCTTTTCGTTACCCGAGCCTGACACTATCTCTATTGTATCTTCTTTAAGCTTTGTTATCTTGCCGTAAATACCGCCTATTGTGACGATCTTATCGCCCACTGCCAAAGCTTCCAGCATTTTTCTTGCTTCTTTTTCTCTTTTTTTCTGGGGACGGATAAGAAGTAAGTAAAAAATGGCAATCATGGCAACAAGATAAATAATCATTGTTATCATGCTTGATCCGCCCGGCTGTCCTGCTTGAGCTTCGCCTTCAGCAAAGACTCTCATTGTAAATAAATCCATGTTTTTCCCTCCTATTTTTATACTGTTTTATATTATACAATGTTTTTCCAAAATAAGCAAGCTATTTTTTAATCTGAAGACATAATTATAAGCAAATAGCCTTTTTCAACCGTTATTTCACCACAGTCACTAACGATTTCATTACTGACGCCGATAGTATCATCGGCAGCCATTTCGTAATTTTCAAGAGGATATTTCACGCCGTGCAGCGTCACGCCTTCCGCGCCGCCAAAAAGAGGAATAACCGAAAGATACTTTAAATTACCGCGCTTTATTTTAGTGCTTTTGTTGATGAGCATAATTCTGTTCTTTCCGCCTTCAATAATTCCCTCTGCACCGCTGTCCACAATCTTTTTCAAAAGATAGATATTGGCTATCGAGTGGTCTTCCCTCCCGCCCAAAGCGCCGTATATGACAATATCTTTGTATCCCTTTTCCAGCGCGAGATTTACGGCCAAAAGCGTATCCGTCTCGTCTTTTTCTTTTTTGTAGCGTATAATATTTTCAAATTCATAATCCGAGAGACTGTCAAAGTCCCCTATTAAAATATCGGGAGTAATATCAAAGGCGGAGCAGTACCCGTACCCGCTGTCAGCGCAAATTATATAGTCGCCTTCACGCTTTGTGTAAAATGTACCGTCTCCGATTTCCCCTCCCGAAAATATCACAGCTCTCATTTTCCGCACTTCTTAAGCTCTGCAATAGCTGCCGCTGGAGACTCTGCATAGAACACAGCCGCGCCTGCAACGATAACCTCAGCCCCTGCCTTTACAACATCGGCAACATTTCCGAGGCCTATGCCGCCGTCAACCTCAACAGGTACATTTTCTGGGAACATTTTCCTCACTTCAGCTATTTTTGTGAGCATATCGGGTAGGAACTTCTGTCCCGTAAATCCCGGATTAACGGTCATAACGAGCACCATATCTGTAATGTTTGTCAGCTCCTTGAGCATTACCGCAGGCGTACCCGGATTTATTGCCACACCGGCGGAAACCCCAAAGCTCTTTATATATTGCAAACATCTGTATATATGCTTCGTTGCTTCAACGTGAACCGTTATGTGGTCTGCCCCTGCTTTTACAAAATCCTCTATGTAACGCTCTGGGCTTTCAATCATAAGGTGAACATCAAAAAATAATTTTGAATCTTTTCTCCAAGCTGCGGTCATGCCCGCTCCAAACGAAATATTCGGAACAAACATACCGTCCATAACATCAATGTGGAGCATATCGGCTCCTGCGTCCTCAACGAGCTTTATCTGATTTCTCAAATCCCCGAAATCCGCCGCTAAAATTGAAGGTGAAATTTTAATCATTTAAACCAATCCTTTCTTGTTTTTCCATTGCCTGTAATCTTTAAGCTCCTCACAAAACGACAGATAACTCTCGTATCGCGACGGGGCAATTTTTCCATTTTCGACCGCCTCTAAAACCGCGCACCCTTCTGTATCCTTTGTGTGCATACAGCCTCTGTGACGGCAATCGGGTATATATTTCTTGAACTCGCGGAAATAAAGCTGCACATTCTCAGCTTCCATAAGAGGCAGATTAATTTTGCCAAACCCCGGAGTGTCAAGCACATATCCGCCGAATGACAGTTCCAAAAGCTCTACATGACGCGTTGTGTGCTTTCCGCGCAATATTTTTTTGCTTACCTCGCCTGTTGATAACGCAAAGTCCTTTTCGATAAGGTTCAAAAGGCTCGACTTTCCGACACCCGAGTTCCCTGCAAACGCCGAAATCTTCCCTTTCAGAGTTTCTCTTAAATTTTCCGCGCCAAGCCCCTTTTCCGCGCTTGTCACGATCACTTTATAGCCTGATTTCTCGTATATTTCTTTAATTTTTTCGACTTCATTTTTATCGGCAATATCGCTTTTGTTAATGCAAATCACGGCGTCTACATTTTTAGTTTCTATATACAGCAAAAATTTGTCCGCCAAATTCAAGTCAACTTTGGGCGAGGTCACACAAAGCACAACAATCATCTGGTCAATATTAGCGACGGGCGGACGCACAAACGAGCATTTCCGCTCCAGAATATCAGAAATCGCGTCACAGTTTTCCGTAAGCACTACACGATCCCCGACAAGCGGAGTCATGCCTTCTTTTCTGAATCGCCCTGCGGCGTGAGTCTCGTAAATTTCCCCGCCGGCAGTCCGTACATAGTAAAACCCGCCGATGCCTTTGACAATAATACCGTCTGCCATAGCGTCTCCTATTCTATCAGCAAAACGGATTCCGTCTCGCCCGAGGTCTTGTTCTGTGACTCTTCTGTCTTGTTTTCTGTATTTTCCGATGGTTGAGAAGGCGTTGTAGCAGCCTGCTTGCCTTTGCTTATTACGATGTCAACGCTGGAGCCTTCCATAACGGCGCTGCCCGAAACAGGCGATTGCCTTATAATCGTACCCTTCGGAGCGCTGTCCTCTTCCTGATACACATTGCCTATTTTCAGCGAATTGTCATTTAAAATTTCTTCAGCTTCATCGCGCGTTCTGCCCAAAACATTAGGCGCGGTTTTGCCCTTCTTTTCTCCAAGGCTTACCGTGAGAACGACCTTTGTCTTGTCGTCAATCGGAGTCCCTGCCGTGGGATTTGTGCTTATAATGTGGTCCTTTTCGATTTTATCGTCGTTAGCTTCCTCAAAGGTATATGATATTCCAAGCCGTTTTAATTCCTGAATTGCCTTGTCCTTGTCCCAATCCCTGAAGTCCGGCAAAAGCTCGCCCTCCGGGCCGAGACTGATTATAACTTTAATCTTGCCGGCCGTTTTAACGGGCGTGTCGGCTTCGGGGTCTTGTGATTTAATGTACCCCTCGGGGATTTTCTCATCGTATTCTTCGCCGTCTGCCATAATTTCGAAGCCTTTTTCTTTAGCAAGAATTTCCGCTTCTTCAATCGAGAGATTTGTAAAGTCAGGCACTTTGAGCGAGTTTGCCTCAAAGCCGCCTCCCCATATTTTAGAAACAATTATTCCGAGGATCGCGACGATGATAACAGCCGTCACAATGCCGGCCGCGACAGCGACGCTGTCCTTCTTTTTTTGCTCCGGTGATTTTTCCGGTTTAGTATCCCTCTTTTTGACCTTTACCTGCGGCTTAATTTCTTCCTGTTCTTCTTCAACAACCTCTTCTTCGGTGTGCGTGACAACAGGAATAACCATTGTTCTGAACTTGTCATCTTTCGCCTGCGGTTCTGCCGCTTTTTCGGGAGTTTTCAAGTCAAGCAAAAGTTCCGTAGCGCTTTGATAACGATTGCGCGGCTCCTTTTCCATTGCTTTAAGGATAATATTTTCAATATAATCAGGCAAATCGGGGTTGTAAGCTTTTGGTCTTACGGGTGTTTTTTCCAAATGCTTCATAGCTACTGCGACCGGTGTATCCCCGTCAAACGGCAGAACGCCTGTTGCCATCTCGTACATAGTGATACCGAGCGAATAAATATCGCTTTTCTCGTCGGTAAATCCGCCGCGTGACTGTTCAGGCGACGAATAATGCACCGAGCCTATCGCGCCGCTGTTTGCGATAGTTGTAGTTGCGGACACAGCTCTTGCAAGACCGAAATCCGTAACCTTCAAAAGTCCGCTGTCTGTAATAATGATATTGTGTGGCTTTATGTCGTGGTGAATGATTTTTTTAGAATGAGCGTGTTCGAGCGCAGATGCTATTTGAGAAGAAAAGTCAATAATCTCCTCAGTTGAAAGATGTTCTTTGGTTTGTAAGTACTCTTTAAGGGTTGTTCCCTCGACAAGTTCCATTACAATATAGTGCATTTTGTCGTGCGTACCTACATCATATACAGAAACGATATTCGGATGCGAGAGCGAAGCTGCAGCCTGTGCTTCTGTTTCAAAACGCTTTAAGAATTCAACATCGTCGTTAAATTCCGCTCTTAACATTTTAATAGCCACAAATCTGTTTAAAAGTCGGCATCTGGCCTTATACACGATAGCCATCCCTCCGGCACCTATTTTTTCAATAATTTCATATCTGTTGCCAATTACTATACCGTTCACCTCATTTCCTCCTCACTGTACTTTATTAAAATAGCCGTTATGTTGTCGGCTCCGCCGTTTTCGTTTGCCTTGTCGCGAAGGCGCGTCACGGCTTTTCTCAAATCGTCTGCCGATAGCAAAACGCGTTTTATTTCATCTTCGGTAAGCATATTGCTGAGACCGTCGGTGCACATAAGAATCATATCTCCGTCAGCCATATCAAGTGAATAAAAATCATATTTTATTGAATCCTCCGTACCGAGGGCGCGTGTTATCATATGCCTGTTCGGGTGGGTTTTTGCTTCTTCTTCCGTTATTGTGCCGTTCTTTAAAAGTTCATTTATAAGAGTGTGGTCGCACGATATTTGATTGAGCGTATTGTCTCTGTAAAGGTACACTCTGCTGTCTCCGACATGGCAAACATATAGCTTTTCAAAGTCGAAAAGGCAAATGTCCATCGTAGTACCCATTCCGTTATATTCGCTTGAAGTCTGCGAGCGGCTGTAAACAATGCTGTTTGCGTACTTGCACGCGCCGCCCATAAGGCTTTCAGCGTTTTTGTCGTCCAAGTCAAATTTGCGGTTTAAGTCTATGTATCTGGAAATACTCTCAACCGCCGAGCGGCTTGCGACATCGCCTGCAGCGTGTCCTCCCATGCCGTCGCACACTATAAATAGTGGATATTTTTCACTTGCAAAGCAGTAATCCTGATTTGCATCGCGAACCATACCGCGGTCTGTTATTTTAGCATATTCAATTATATCAACCACCCCTTTCGTATTGATTGCGGAGCTGTCCGCAGGAGGCGTTTATGTCCTGTCCAAGCGTGCGCCGCACTGTGGCATTTATTCCGTTTTCCGTAAGTATTTTCTGAAATTCTCTTGTATTTACACTCGTTTTGTATTCCCGCTCCTTTACTTCGTTTACGGGAATAAGATTTATATGAGAGCCCGTGTTCTTTAAAAGCCGCACTAATTGGCGCGCTTCATTTTCAGAATCGTTGACGCCTTTTATAAGCGAATATTCATAAGTCACGCGTCTGCCCGTAGTTGTGTAATAGTCGTTTGCCGCTTTTATTAAATCGTCTATTGCAACAGCATTAGCGACAGGCATTATTTGTTTTCTTAACCCGTCATTCGGCGCGTGGAGTGAAATTGAAAGATTTATAGGTAACCCCTCTTTGGAGAGGCGGTAAATACCGTCCGTCAAGCCGCAGGTCGAAACGGTTATGTGCCGCGCGCCAATCCCAAGTCCGTCAGGATGCGTTGCATTTTGTATAAATTTTAAAACATTTTCATAGTTGTCAAAAGGCTCGCCGCTTCCCATAAGTACAATATTCGATATTCTGCTTTCCAAATCCTTTAAAGCGGCAAGAATTTGCCCTGTTATTTCGCCTGCCGTGAGATTGCGCTTCAAGCCGTTAAGCGTTGATGCACAGAACTTGCATCCCATACGGCAGCCGACCTGCGTTGAAATACACATAGAAAGCCCGTGCTTGTAGCCCATCACAACGCCTTCGGCATATTCCCCGTCATCCATTTTAAAAAGATATTTTACGACAAAATCCTTTTTGGAGGTAAGCTTGCGCTCAATTTGCGGAATATACTGCGTAAAGTCGCTTTTCAGCCTTTCGCGAAGTGATTTTGACAAATCCGTCATATCGTCGATATTGACTGTCTTGTAAAGGTTTTTAAATACCTGATCCGCTCTGAAGCTTTTTTCGCCTATTGATGTAAAATAATTTTTTAATTCATCTTTTGTTAAATCGTATATGTTCACTCAATATACCTTCTTTAGTCTGCCTATAAAAAAGCCGTCGGTTTTGTCCGTGTGAGGCGCAAGATTTATGTATTCGCCGTCTTTTGCAAAATCATTGTGTGCTGTAAGAAATCCGTCTAAAATATCCTCGTTTTCCGCACGGTTTATGGTGCAGGTGCTGTATAAAAGCACGCCACCTTTTTTTACATAATTTGCAGCAACAGATAAAAGTGCCTTTTGCTCACAAATAATCTTCGGAATATCGTCTTCTTTTCTGAGCCATTTTATTTCAGGCTTTTTTCGTATTATACCGAGCCCCGAGCAAGGAGCGTCAAGCAAAACCCTGTCAAATGTGCCGTAAAGTGCTTCGTCAGGCTCTGTCGCGTCCTTTTCGTATGCTTTAATGTTTGATATTCCAAGCCTCGTCGCCATATTTTCAATCAGCGCAATCTTGTGTGCGTATTTGTCCCACGCGATTATCTCGCCGGCATTTTTCATAAGCTCTGCTATGTGCGTAGTCTTCCCACCGGGCGCGGCGCACATATCGAGTATTCTTTCGCCTTCCTGCGGCTCTAATACCATCGCTGCTTTCTGCGCAGCCATATCCTGCACCGTAAACAGCCCGTCTTTAAACTCTTTTATATCTTCAATGCTGCCGCTTTTTTTCAGATTAAGCGCGCCGTAAATGCCGCACTTTTCCGCTCCGAGCCTTTCAGCAAGCTCTTCCGGCGTTATTTTCAGCGTGTTTACTCTTATGGTCACAGGCGGAATTTCATTCCCTGCCGCAAGTAGCTCCTCGCACCTGTCAAAAAGTTCCACTATCCATTCGGGGTATGAATACAAAACAGATAAATAGCGGACTTCATCATCTTTCGGCGGCAGTTTTTCGCCGCCTTTCATATATGCGCGTAAAACAGCATTCACAAAGCCGCTCGATTTAAAAGCCGCTTTTTTCGCAAGCTTCACACCCTCGTTGACCGCGGCGCTGTCAGGTATTTTGTCAAGGAACCGTATCTGATACATTGAAATTCTCAAAATGTTTAAAACCGCAAGAGATATTTTTCTAAAAGGCACTTTGGAATATGAATTTATCTGATAGTCCAGATATGTGAGATTTGTCAGCACTCCGTAAACTATATTTGCCGTGAGTGCCTTGTCCCGTGAATCCATATCGTGTTCCTTAAAATAAGAATTAAGCGCAATATTTGAATAAGCCTTTTCATCAATAACCTTTTTCAGAATTTTTAAAGCGGCTTCTCTTGCCGATGCCATCAGCGTCTCCTCCTGCCGCCGTTTGCCATACCTATAAACCGCAGAATTTGGACAAGCGTTGAAAGCATCGCGGCAACATAAGTCATAGCCGCCGCCGTCAGCACTTTTTTTACGCCCTTCAGTTCCTCTGCTGATAAATAGTCCGAGTCGCCTATTATTCTGACGGCTCTTCTGCTCGCATTAAATTCAACGGGCAAGGTTATCATCTGAAAAACAAGCATTGCCGAATACAGAATAATTCCGATATTTACAAGCGGCTCAATAGAGAAAATAAAACCGGCAAGTAAAATCGGTATCGCCGCTTTAGAAGCGATTTGAGTTACTGGGATAACGGCGTTCCTTATCCTGATCGGAAAGTAACCGCAAGCATACTGAACTGCATGTCCTGCTTCGTGCGCCGCAATTCCGACAGCCGCAACGCTCGGCGAGTTATATACCCCATCAGAAAGACGGATAACGCCTGCCTTGGGGTCGTAATGGTCTGTAAGCTGACCGCTTATATGCTCTATTCTTATCGCAGTCAAGCCGTTTTGGTCAAGTATTCTTCTCGCGGCGTCAAACCCTGTCATATGACGCGCGTTCATCACCTGCGAATATTTTTTATAGCGTGATGTCACCTGCAATTGCGCCCAAAGTGTTATTATAATAACAGGTATCAGTAAAAAATCGTATTCTGAAAAAAACATTTTCTAACCTCTCAATATATCCCCTTTTGTAAAAAAGGTTTTGTTTCCGCGGAGAAAGTCCTCCGTTTTCATTCTTTTCTTGTTGTCAGGCTGGAGTTCAGAAATCTGCACACTGCCTTCGCCTGCGGCAACTATAAGCTGTCCGTCGCATAAAAGAACTTCTCCCGCCGTGCCGCAGTTCGGCGTAACGCTTGCGCTGTACACTTTAAATCTTTTCCCCTTGTTTTCAGAGTATGCACACGGCCAGGGATTCATTCCGCGCACCTGATTTACTATTTCTTCAGCCGTTTTACTCCAATCTATCCCGCCCATTGATTTCGACAGCATTGGCGCGTAGGTAGCAAGACTTTCATCTTGCTTTTCGGCTTTAACTTTTCCGTTTTCAATAAGCTCAACAGTCTCAATTAACAATTCTCCGCCCAAAACTGCAAGCTTGTCGTGTAAAGTCCCGTATGTGTCGTCAGGCGCGATTGGCATTTCTCTTTTCAGTATCATATCGCCTGTATCCATACCCTCGGCAAGATACATTGATGTAACACCCGTTATCTTTTCGCCGTTTATAATGCTCCATTGAATAGGTGCGGCTCCACGGTACTTGGGCAAAAGCGAGCCGTGAATGTTTATGCACCCGTATTTCGGAAACTCCAAAACATATTTCGGCAAAAGCTTTCCGTATGCCACGACCACTATCAAATCAGGTTGTTTTTCCTCTAAAACAGGCAACAGCGCGCCGTCTTTCAGAGTTTTGGGAGCATATAAGTCTATATTGTTTTCGTCAGCAACTACCGCAACAGGCGTCGGGATTATTTTCATACCGCGGTTTTTCGGCTTGTTAGGCTGTGATACAACCGCAACCACATTTCTTCCGGCATCAATAAGAGCCTTTAGGCTTACTTCCGCGAATGCACCCGTTCCCATAAAAAGAATTTTCATAACATTTACTCCTTGTTGGCTATTGTGTCAGCCTTGTCAAGAAAAACCACGCCGTTTAAATGGTCAACCTCATGGCATATTGCTCTTGCAAAATAATCGTGTGCTTCGAGTTCAAATTCCTCGCCGTCTCTGTTATAGGCGCGTACCTTAATATGTTGCGGACGCCTTACCTCCCCAATCTTGTCGGGAACGCTGAGACAGCCTTCAGTCATTGAAACTTCACCGTCTGATTCTATGATTTCGGGGTTTATAAACTCAAAAAGTCCCTCGCCTACATCAACTATAATCGCACGGCGCAAAATACCGACCTGAGGTGCTGCAAGTCCTACACCTTCGCGGTCACGCATAGTTTCCGCCATATCGTCAAGAAGCTCACGGATTCTGTCGTTGATTTCCGTGATCTCGCGTGATTTTTTTCTTAAAATATCATCACCGATAACTCTTATATTTCTTAAAGACATTGTATTGTTCTCCTTAACTTAACTAAACCGAAACAGGGTTGAGATCAACCGTTACCGTTATGTTTTTTTCCTTTTCGGCTATCTCACTTATTATATCGTGAATTTCCTTATTATAAACGCACTTAAGCCAAAAATGCCATCTGTATTTGTTTTTAATTTTATCAATATGGCAAGGCGTTGCTTTGTATATGCTTAAAGGTTTTTCACCTGCCAAAGCCTCCGATATGTCGGAGTACATTTGTAAAGCCGCCGTTTTTACCTCTTTTTCATCCTGACCGCTCAGGGTGACATTTATAATATCACAGTACGGCGGATACGAAAGCGCCCGCCGCAGCTTGATTTCCTCATCATAAAATCCTGTGTAGTCGTGCTTTGAAGAAAGCTTAAGCGTGAGATTATCGGGCATATAAGTCTGTATTACCGCCCTGCCGCGCTTATCGCCTCTGCCGCTCCGGCCGCACACCTGCGTTATCATATTAAATGTACGCTCCGCAGCCTTGTAGTCACCCATATTAAGTATCTGGTCAGCCGCCAAAACGCCGACAAGCGTTACATTTTTAAAGTCAAGCCCTTTGGAAACCATCTGTGTTCCCAAAAGTATGTCAATTTTTTCGTTTTCAAATTTGTCAAGCACTTGCTGATGCGAGTTTTTACCCGATGTCGTGTCAACATCCATTCTTATAACTCCGGCTTCGGGGAACTCCTCTTTAAGCTTTTCTTCTATCTTCTGCGTGCCTGTTCCGAAGCCGCGTATAGCCTCGGAGCCGCACTGCGGGCATACCGTCATCATCTTCTTTTTTTTGCCACAGTAATGGCATAAAAGACTGTTGTCAAAACGGTGATAAGTCATTGAAATATTGCAGTTTTCACACATCTCAACATAGCCGCAGCTCCTGCACGAAACAAATGTCGAATAACCGCGTCTGTTTAAAAACAAAATCGTCTGCTCTCCTCTTTCGAGGTTGTCGCGTATTTCTCGCTTTAAGGCTTCCGAAAAAGGACTCTTGTTGCCTGATTTAAGCTCGGCGCGCATATCGACAATTTCGGTTTGCGGCATATCTACGCCGTTATAGCGTTTGTTCATTTCGCACAATGTATAGTCGCCGTTTTTTGCCCTGAAATAGCTTTCAACAGACGGCGTTGCAGATGACAAAAGCAGCATGGCATCTGCGTTTTTGGCTCTGTACATTGCGACCTCGCAGGCGTCGTAGCGCACGCCCGATTCTGACTTGTAATGTTCCTCGTGTTCCTCGTCAACAACAATGATCCCGAGGTCCTGACAAGGCGCGAAAACCGCTGACCGTGCGCCTATCACGACTTTTGCGTCGCCTTTTTTTATCCTGCTCCACTCGTCAAAGCGCTCGCCGTATGAAAGCTTGCTGTGAAGTAGTGCGACGCGATTGCCGAAGCGCGCCAGAAAGCGTGATACCATCTGATGTGTGAGCGATATTTCAGGCACTAACACTATTGCGCTTTTGCCATTTTCGAGTGTTTTTTCGATTGCTCTTATATATACTTCTGTCTTGCCGCTGCCCGTAACTCCGCGCAAAAGTATGGGTTTAAAGGGCTTTTCGGCCGCAGATTCTATCACATTTAATACACTTTTTTGCTCATTTGTCAGCGAAAAAGCGTCGTTTTCGCTGATTTGTTGAGATTTATAAGGCTGTCTTGTGACCTCTGTCTGATGTCTTACTATAATATTTTTTTCTTCAAGTGATTTTATTGCTCCAGGCGTACATCCGGCAAACATACAAAGGTCGGGAATGCTTAAAAATTCGCATTGTTTTAATATATTTATAATCCGTCTTTGAGACGAAGCGTTTTTTCTTAAAATATTTTCGTAGTCGGCGTTTTTGTCGGCAAGACTTAAAACAGTTAAAAATTTTGTTTTTGCATTATCCTCCGAGCTATAAGAGACATAGACCATTTTTTTAGCGGCAAGCGTCTTGATTTCGGATCTGACGCTTTTGCCGAAGCGGTCTTTTATTCTGTCATAAGACACGCTGCCCTTTTCTTTTACAAACTCCAAAATGTCGCGCTGGAGCTTTGTGAGTTTTCCGTCCTTGGCATCGGGGCAAAAAACGACTGTCTCTTTTACCTCAGTTGCCGCTCCGCACGGCAAAAAAAGCTTTAGCGCACTTGCGAAGGTACAAAAGTATCTGTTTTTTATCCAATACGCCTCAACCATACTTTGCCTGTCCAGAAGGGGCTGTTGGTCTATAATGCTAATAATCTGCTTTAAACTGTCATCGCTTTCCGCGGATATTGCCGCAACATAACCGACGCGTCTTTTATCGCCGTTCCCGAAAGGGACTTCAACGCGCTGACCTGTTTGTATTTCGTTTTCAAATTCTTCCGGTACAGAGTACGAAAAAATTTTGTCAACAAACGATGTTTTGGCATCTACAACAATTTTAGCTATCATTTTAATTTTCCTGCGGCGGAATCGAGTATGAGCTCCGCTACTTTATCTTTTGACATATTGGGAAGTTTATCGACTCCGTCTTTTGTTATAAGCGTTACGGTATTTGTATCAACGCCGAAGCCTGCGCCTTTTTCCGTCAGGTTATTTGCCACTATCATATCAGCATTTTTACTTTCAAGCTTTTTGCGGCTGTTTTCAATTAAATCCTGCGTTTCCATGCTGAAGCCTATTAAGACTCTGTCTCCTTTTACGATACCGAGAGCCTTTAAAATATCAGGATTAAGGTCAAACGACACTGTCATACTGTCGGACTTTTTTATCTTATCCGTATTTACGGTATGCGGCTTAAAGTCGCCTACCGCCGCCGCCTTGATTATTATATCTGCTGTCTTATATTCACGCATACAAGCGTCGTACATATCCTGCGCGGAAAATACATTTATGACTTCCGCTCCATACGGGACGCTTATGTTTGTTTTGCCCGTGACAAGCTTAACCTTTGCGCCGCGTCTTAATGCCTCGCGTGCTATCGCGTAACCCATTTTACCGCTTGAGTGATTTGTTAAATATCTTACAGGGTCAAGGCTTTCGCAAGTAGGTCCTGCCGTCACCAGAACTGTTTTGCCTGTCAAATCTTTTTTATCGGATACGGCATAGTAAATATTATCAATGATATCTTCTGTTTCTGCAAGAGCACCTTTACCGACAGTACCGCAGGCAAGGCGCGACTCTCTCGGCGGAACAAAAGTATATCCGAGTGCGGAAAGCTTTTTGATATTTTCCTGCGTTATCGGGTTTTCGTACATTGCTGTATTCATTGCAGGTGCAATTATACAAGGCGCTTTTGTCGCCATAACTGTTGTTGTGAGCATATCGTCTGCGATACCCGACGCGATTTTACCGATAATATTTGCAGTTGCGGGAGCAATTACAAGTGCGTCTGCACGCTGTGCCAGCGATATGTGATTTATCTCATATACCTGCGGTTCTTCAAAGGTAGAGGTCGTAACCTCTCTGCCCGACAGCGCCCTGAATGTGAGCGGCGAGACGAACTCGCAGGCGGATTTGGTCATAATAACGCTGACATCCGCATTTTGCTTCCTGAGCTTAGAAACCAAATCGCACGCCTTATATGCAGCTATTCCGCCTGTAACTCCCAAAACTATATTCTTTCCGCTTAACAAGGTTACTCGTCCTCTCCTGCTTCTTCTGCAACCGGTATTATATTGATTTTACCGTCTGCTATTTCTTTTACAGCCATTGATACTGTTTTCTCGAGCTTTGCATCAGCCATTGCCAGTTCTCTCGCCCTTTTTGCTGTGGCAACAACAAGTGTATATCTGCTCTCCATATTTGATGTTTTCATAAGTTTTGATACCGTAGGTTCAATTATCATTTAAATCTCTCCTTCATATAATCGATTTTTCTTTCCATTCTTGACTGTTCAGCTTCTATAATACAGCTTATTGTGTGCGCCGTTTGCGGAACATTTTCGTTTTCGACAATATAATTATACTTATCAAGATGTGTAAATTCCCACTTGGCAGTTTTTAATCTTTCTTCTACTATTTCGGGCGGCTCTGTATTTCTGCCCGTCAGTCTTGCGCGAAGCTCCGACATTGACGGCGGCATTATATAAATGAACACGCCTTCGGGGTACTTACGGCGCACATTCATTGCGCCCTGTACTTCAATTTCCAAAATAATGTTTATGCCGCTTTCGAGCTTTTCAAACACTTCTGACTTAAGAGTACCGTAGTAATTATCACAAAAGCGCGCGCACTCCACAAATCCGTCTTGTTCTTTAATTTTTAAGAAGTCTTCTTCTGTCATATAATGATAATTAACTCCGTCAATCTCTCCGTCGCGTCTTTGTCTGGTCGTTGCGGAAACAGAAACCTCCGTATCGTTACGCTGCTTCAAAAGTGCCTTGACGACTGTTCCCTTTCCGACGCCTGACGGTCCGGAAATAACTATAAGAAGTCCCTTACTGCTCATTGTCTTCATCCTCCCAGCCTATTTCACCGGCACTATATTGCGCATCAAGTCGCGTTCCTATTGTATCAGGCATTATAGCGGAAAGAATAACATGGTCGCTGTCGGTTATAATAACTGACCTTGTCCGTCTGCCATATGTCGCATCTATGAGCTTTCCTGCGGCTCTTGCTTCGGTTATTATACGCTTTACCGGTGCAGATTCAGGTCCGATTACTGCAATTAAATGCTCAGATGACACCATGCTGCCATAGCCTATATTTATAAGCTTCATACTTTTCTCCTTTTATTCGATGTTCTGTACCTGCTCGCGTATTTTTTCTATACACGCCTTAAGGTCAATTACTCTTTTAACTATGTCAATGTCGTTTGATTTGGAGCCTGTTGTATTTACCTCCCGGTTCATTTCCTGAATGAGGAAATCAAGCTTTTTACCGACGGGTTCACTTGCGTTCATAAGTATGCGCATCTGCTTTATATGGCTTTTGAGCCTTACTATTTCTTCGTTGACATTGACCTTATCGGCAAACACGGCGACCTCGTTTAAAAGTCTGCCCTCGTCAACGGGAACGCTTCCTAAAATCTCCGACATACGCTCTCTCATACGGCTTGTATATTCGGAGATAACTCTCGGTGACGCCTTTTCGACTTCATCAACATAAGTCGCGATTATATCGAGTTCTGCGAGCATATTCTCCGCAAGGCGTGCGCCCTCGGCTTTTCTCATTTCCACAAACGATTTTGCAGCTTCTTCCGTTGCCTTTAAAACGATTGCGGTTATTTCGTCTGTGTCTTCCTCGGGCTTTACAACTGTAAATATATCGGAAAATCTCGTCATATGGTCTATTCTTACATTACTGTCAAACGAAAGAGCATCACAAAGCTTTTTAAGAGCCTCGTAATAGCTTTTGGCAAGAGGCGTGTTGAGAAGAACCTCTCCGTCAGCGCCCTCGATATTTTCAACCGTGATATATACATCGACCTTACCGCGTGAAATATAACCTGAAAGGCATTTTTTAACCTTTTCTTCAAGATAAGAATAATTCCTCGGAGTCTTGACCGAAACATCACTGTAACGGTGATTAACACTTTTTATCTCGACCGTAAATCTCTTTCCGACGCCTGTTTCTTGCGCTGTGCCGTATCCCGTCATGCTTCTGATCATAAGTATCCCCCCTATTTAACAACAATATTTACAAGCTTGCCCGGAACAGCTATTACCTTAACAACTGTTTTCCCGGCAATAGCGGCTTTACCTTCTTCCGAGTCACATACCAATTTACCGAGCTCGTCCCTTGAGATTTCTGCCGGAACAACAAGCTTGCCGCGGATTTTGCCGTTTATCTGAATAACTATCTCAACAGAGTCGTCCTTTGTCTTTTCTTCGTCATATGTGGGCCAAGCCGCGTCGTGCAGATAGCCTGTCATACCCGCTCTTTGCCAAAGTTCTTCGGATATATGCGGCGCTGTCGGATACAGAAGAACTATGAGCGTTTTAAACTCGTCCTTTGTGACCTTGCCCTTTTTATAAAATTCATTTACAAGCGACATCATTGCGGCTATTGCAGTATTAAACTTCATTCTCTCGGTATCTTCCGTGACCTTTTTGACCGTCTTATGCATAAGGCCTTCAAGGTCCTTGGAGTAACCGTCTTCATCCGTCAGCATAGGCTGCAAGTTCCATACTCTCTCAATAAACTTATGACAGCCTCTTACGCCGTTTTCACTCCACGGAGTAGCCTGATCAAATGCACCTATAAACATTTCATATGTTCTGAAGGTATCTGCGCCGAACTCATTGACAACATCATCTGGGTTTACGACATTTCCGCGTGATTTTGACATCTTTTCGTTATTCTCGCCCAAAATCATACCCTGCGATGTACGCTTCATATACGGCTCTTTCGTCTTTACAACGCCTATATCGTACAGGAATTTATACCAGAAGCGCGAATAGAGAACATGCAGCGTTGTGTGTTCCATACCGCCGTTATACCAATCAACGGGCATCCAATAATCAAGCTTTTCGGTGCTTGCAAGCGCCTTATCGTTATTTGGGTCTATATATCTGAGAAAGTACCACGACGAGCCTGCCCACTGCGGCATTGTGTCTGTCTCTCTCTTGGCAGGTCCTCCGCAATGCGGACATTTTGTGTTTATCCAATCCGTTGCCTTTGCAAGCGGAGATTCGCCTTCTTCGCCGGGCGCAAATTTATCAAGCTCGGGGAGCGTTAACGGAAGCTCCTCATACGGCACGGGAACCCAGCCGCATTTATCGCACCATACAAGCGGAATAGGCTCTCCCCAATATCTCTGTCTTGAGAATACCCAATCGCGCAGCTTGAAGTTTACCTTCTTTTTGCCAAGTCCGTTTTCTTCAAGGTATTCTATCATCTTTTTAATGGCGTCCTTGACTGAAAGCCCTGTCAAGAAGCCGGAATTTACCATTACACCTTCGGAAACATCTGTATACGCTTCCTCCTGAACATCTTTTCCGCCGCCTACGACTTCAATAATGGGGAGTCCGAACTTTTTGGCAAAATCCCAGTCGCGGCTATCGTGTGCAGGTACTGCCATAATAGCGCCTGTGCCGTATGTCATAAGAACATAATCTGAAATCCAAACGGGAATTTCCGTTCCGTTTACGGGGTTTACCGCCTTTATGCCTTTAAGCTCTACACCTGTCTTATCCTTTGCCATTTCCGTTCTTTCAAACTCGGACTTATGCGCTGCCTCCTTCTGATATGCTGCAACTTCGTCCATATTTGTTATCTTATCGGAAAGCTCGGCAATAACAGGGTGCTCCGGCGATACAACCATATATGTCGCGCCGAAAAGGGTATCGGGGCGTGTTGTATAAACTCTTATCTTTTTATCAACGCCGGCAAGTGCAAAGTCAACCTCTGCGCCCTCGCTTCTGCCTATCCAGTTTCTCTGCTGTGTTTTGATTTTTTCTATATAGTTAACCTCGTCAAGGTCATCTATGAGTCTCTGTGCGTACTCGGTGATTTTGAGCATCCACTGGCTTTTGCGCTTTTGCACAACCTCGCCGCCGCATCTCTCGCATACGCCGTTGACAACTTCTTCATTTGCCAGGCCGACCTTACAAGATGTACACCAATTTATCGGCATCTCCTGCTTATACGCAAGCCCCTTTTCAAAAAGCTTGAGGAATATCCACTGCGTCCATTTATAATAATTTTCATCAGTCGTATTTATCTCTTTTGACCAATCAAACGAAAAGCCTATGCTCTTGAGCTGGCGCTTGAAGTTAGCAATGTTTTCCGCCGTTATCTTTTTGGGGTGTATATTATGCTTTATCGCGTAATTTTCTGTCGGCAGTCCGAATGCGTCCCAGCCCATCGGGAAAAGAACATTATATCCCTCCATGCGTCTCTTTCTCGCAAGAATATCTATCGCCGTGTAGCTCCTCGGGTGTCCGACATGAAGTCCGTGCCCCGAAGGGTACGGAAACTCAACAAGCGCGTAAAACTTTTTCTTTGAAAAATCATCGCTCGCCTTATATGTCTCGTTTTCTTCCCAATAATCCTGCCACTTTTTCTCTATCTCATGAAAATTATAGTCCATTTTACCGGCTCCCTCTCATATCTGTATATTTTTAGCGTCGCCCCACAAGTGGTCAAGGTTATAGAACGAACGCATATCTTCTTTAAAAATGTGCACGACTACATCACCGTAATCAAGCAATATCCACTCGCAGCTTTTATACCCCTCGCAGCGGAGCGGTTCGGCGCCGTTTTCGCTCATCTTTTCAACAACATTATCCGCAAGCGCCTTGACCTGCGTCGTCGAGCCGCCTGTGCAGATTACAAAAAATTCCGCTATCGTGGTCAGTCCGGATATGTCAAGAAGCTTGATTTCACGCGCTTTTTTATCGTCAAGTATTTTTGCCGCAAACACTGCTGTTTCTCTTGATTCCAAAGCAGTCCCTCCCAATTTAAGTTTACTTATTATATCATTATACACCAATTATTGGGATTTGTCCATATTTTTTTACAAATATAATGTAATGAAAATGATTTTATTTCATAGTCTTTAAAGAGGTGAATTTTTATGCGTATCTTGTGCTTTAAAATAAAACCGGTTTACATCATAATAGCTATCCTGCTCGCCGCAGGTATCGTCGTTTTTGCATCGGGTGAAAAGCCCCAAAATGGCACTCCTGTACCGATTTTGATGTATCATCAGGTATCTAACAAGCCGTCAAAGCTCGGTGAATATGTCGTATCCGCCACGGAGCTTGAAAACGACATAAAAATTGTTCTCGACAAGGGATTTACTCCTATGTTTGCGTCGGAGCTGCTATCTTGCTGTCAAAACAAAACGCCGCTCCCCGAAAAGCCTGTTTTAATAACTTTTGACGACAACTATATGAGCGACTATGTTTATGTTCTGCCAATTTTGAAAAAATACGATGTAAAAGCAAACTTTTCCGTTGTCGGCGCTTTGGCGGATCTTTATTCGTCGGGCATCGACCGCCATATCGACTACGCTCAATGCACATGGGACGAAATACGAGAAATGAAAAGCTCGGGGCTTTGCGAGTTTTTAAGCCATTCGTACGATATGCACAACTTTAGCAAGCGCAAAGGCGTTTTGCGGACTTATGCCGAATCGCACGAGGATTTTTTAGAAATTTTAGAAGACGATATCGAAAAGAACAAACAGGCATTTGAGAAAAATCTCGGCTGTGAGCCCATCGCTTTTGTTTATCCCTTTGGTAGCTACAACGACGAGGTCGGGAAAATAATAAATTCGCACTTTAAAATGAGCTTTGGCGTTTACGAAAAGCCGAACTACATCAAAGGAGACGAAAAAACGCTGTATCTTTTGCACCGCTACAATATGGTGCATAACAGGAATATTGAAAAGGTTTTGAACGAGGCTTGCTTTTGATCCGGGCGATGCGGCAGTCAAGACCACCAGTAAACTGGTGGCTTGCACTACCCCTAGAAGGGGTTATTACAGGCTTAACCCCTATAAGGGGCATCGAAGTTTGACACCGCATTACTATTTCAGGCAGCCGCTCACGTGCGGCTGTCTTTTTTGCC
>JAFSYJ010000041.1 GCA_017450025.1 Clostridia bacterium
CATGGCACAACGCTTTATAAAATTGGAGAAGTTAAGTGGGGGTATATTAATGACAACTTAGGCATTGATGCTGCATTTGTTGCATTAGATAGTGGTTATGATATGACAAATACTGTGTATTTTTCATCATATTATCCTTATCCCGGAGAGACTGGACCTTTTGCTTGTGATAATGTTACAAGCCCGTCGAGCACAGGTGATGAAATATACTTTAGAAACTATTATACGTATATGCCAAGCGGTTATGCTATTTATTCGAACGGTTCAACCACAGGCAAAACAACTGGTACAATTGTTTCTTTTGATACAACGATAAACATTGATGGTGATTACTATTATCATTTTTGTTCAGTAACAAATCCGTTTAACCATGGTGATAGCGGTGGTATAATGTATTCAAACGCTAAAAACGGTGGTACATATGATAGCTATATTACAGTTGGCATGGTAGAAGGAGGAGATGTTACTGATAATATTGCCTTTATTTCAACATATTATAGATTGCGAAAAGCATTAAACGAGAATATATCGATTATGGGAAATATTACGTTTTTGACTTTATATTAAGATGAAATATAATAAAAAATTAATAATATCAATTACCATAGGTGTTATAATTCTATTGTCTGTTTTAGGAGCAATCTTTTTCAGTGAAAGCCGATTAATTATTCTTGGAACCTATAAAGGATACTATTATCATCAGAAAGATGTTGATATTACAAATGAAGAACTGGAAAAAGAAATACAGAAAAAACTGTCCGATTATGTAATTGTTGAAGATAGACAAATTGTTCAAGAGGGATATTTAGCAGTTATCGATTACTCAACATTTATTGATGAAGAAAAAGTGTCGTACAAAGAAAATCAAGGAGCAATTATTGGCAGTGGCTTTTGGGGAAAAGATTTTGAAGATGAACTGATTGGAAAAAAAGTTGGTAATGAATACATAATCGAGTGTTCATATCCGATGGACTATGAGGATTTTGCACTCGCCGGAAAAGAATATAGATTTGAAGTTTTTATCAGTAAAGCAAAGGAATATATTTTTCCTGTTTTAAACGATGATTTTGTTAATGAACAACTGGGGTATAACTCAAAAGACGATTTTATAAATGAAACAAAGATGGAACTACAAATAAAAAAAGCAGAGTTAAAAAAAGAAGAATACATAATAATGGTTTTTGATGATCTTATATCAAAGAGTAAGTTTTATATAAACGAAAATGATGTAATCAATAGATATAAAGATTTAATAGATTATTATGAAACGATTGCTTCATACCAAGAAATGGACATTTATACATATGCATATAATGTTATGCATATGAGTAAGGACGAATTTATTGATTATTGTAAGCAAGAAAGCATTTATTATATAAAATCATATTTAGTTGCAACAAGAATCTCAAATATAGAGAATATTTGTATAGAAAATAATGATATAGCTGAGTATTGTTACAAAAAAAATGTATTTTACGAAGGTGATACACCTGATGATTATTTGTTAAATCTTATTATGATTGATAAAGTTCAAAATTATATTGTGAATATGGCTAATTAAACAATCAATTCATGTGAGATCTCAAAAATCTGTTATATTATTTTTACACGGGTGCAAAGCAATGTTATAATGCGTGTAATTCTTTAATCGTGAGGTCGATGTCTATTTCGCGACATATATTGATTTGATTTAGGTATCGTAGCGTATTTCTTAATAATATGACACTTTTTATGATGGTGATATTTTTGATATTTTAAGTAATTAAAAGAGTATTGCGAATGTTTATATTCCACGTGTTTTGTAGTGTACCGATTCGCTAAACACATTTTATCTAAAATAATTAAGCTATGGAATTGTACGGGGTGTTAATTTCCCTATTTATTTCTTTTACATAGCGGAAAGATACGGTAAAAAAATGAAAAAAAGCTGTTTTAATAATGTTGTGTCAATGTTTTTGGTATTATGTCTCTTTTTTGGATTGATGCCCGTTTCAGTATATGCTGAAGCGGCAAATACAGAAGTATCAAATACAGAACATTCATACATTGAAGACTTGATAGCAGGTGTCGCACCGGTAGACAAGTTGTTTGAGCCTCTTGATCCTACTACTGTTCCTGAAATAGTTGGATATAAAAATGCAGTTACAAAAACACATATTCGTAGATTATACGATGAGGAAGGCGACCAATTAAATAAGTTAGCATTTTTAAATGCAGATGGCACAAAAACTGTTTATATATATGATTATCCGGTTAAATATACTGATACCAATGGTAGTATAAAGGATATTACATTGAATATCGCCCCTGGAGAGATAGATGGTCAATTTGAAAGCGAAGCAACATCAGCAAAAACAGTATTTTCAAAAAAGTCCACGGATGGAATTATATTGACTGGAGAAGGAGCGAGGATTACTCTTGTTCCTCACATTCCAAATCAGGTTAGTTCTGACGTTGATTTATTAGATGAAGCATCGTTTAAAAGCGATAAAACTGGCCAAACTTCATCCACAGCTCATATTGTAGATAAAAAAACTGTAGTTTATCCGTATGATGCAAAAACATCTATTGAGTATTCACTTACATATACTGGATTTAAGGAAGATATTGTTGTAACCGAGTACACGGGTCAGTCCGAATATGAATTTACGTTAGTCACCGACGGTCTCGAATTAGTTGAAATTGATGGCTCTTTTTATCTCATAGATGAAGACAAAACCATAAAATCAGTCTTAGGTGATATAATAGTTATTACCGCAGATGAAGCTAACAACAGAATGGGGAAAATGACATTTCAACCCATTATTGATAAACAGGAATATTTAATAACAATTCATATAGATGCTGATTATTTGTCAGACAAAAAAACCGTATATCCCATCAGGATTGATCCATCTATTGAGATTTGTTATAATAATAATGGTGCCAATGCAATTTCTGATGTGACATTGAATAGCAATTCCAGTTCTAATCCGACTTCAGGTTCCTTGTTTGTTGGTCCAAGACAAACATATGGGATTTCTCGCATTTTGATGAAGTTTCCCGGCTTAAACTTAAGCGCTTTGGGAAGCAATATAAGAATAACAAGTGCAAGCGTGGAATTGAGAGATTTAATGTGTGAAAGTGTTGCTCTTGATGTTTACTGCTATGTATTCTCTGGCAACGAATGGAATGAATCAACTGTTGGCTGGGATAATGTTAGTCCGAATAGCATATCTACTTTCTTATCAACAAATTCAATTTCTTATGCAAACGGAATTCAGCAAGCAACAGCACATAGATATGTTTTTGATATTACTGCTGCTGTTGAGGGATGGAGAACAGGCAATTATAATCAGAACAAAGGGGTTATATTTAAAGCTTCTTCGTCTGTTGAAAATGGAACGTCATATAATTATAAGACAATAGCTTCATATAATCGTGTATCAAATAAACCGTCACTTTCGGTAACGTATAGTACAACATCTAACTTTCTCAACAATGATACATATTACTTAAACAATCGCTATTGTGGAGATTATTTAAGATATTTTTCCAATGCTGCCACAGCGTCATCTGGATTGATTTCCTCCCTAGGAAATTCAATACGCTGGGAAATAGTTAACGTTGAAGGAGGATATGTTATAAGATCAAAGTCAGATATAACGAAATATTTAGGTGTTCCATCGAATATTTCAAGCACATCTGTTTCCATAGTAACGATAAATGACATCACGATACCATCAAGATGTATATGGAGAATCATGGGTGCATCAGGTGGTGGTTGTCTTGTACAGAGCACATATAATTCCAAGTATTTATATTCACTTGGCAACTCTTTACACACTTCCTCATCAACTGGCTCGACTGGAACATCTGCATATGATTCAAAGGTATGGAGAATAGCGTCACAATCATTTTATGGCCCTTCAAATATTTCGACTGAGCACAACGAATTGTCGTCGTTTTCAGTTAATAACCTTACAATTTCGAAAGGGCAACCAATAAACCCTAATGTGACAACAACAATATCATCTCCTATGTGGACATCGGCAAGTGATTTTGAATATTCTGCTAATGACTGCTATACACGCGACTATCGCACAGGAACTATAACTGGAGCCAATAGCGGTACTTACACCATTGAAGCAAAGCATAAAGTTACAAATGTGACAGCGTATTTTTCTGTAACTGTTAATGATACAATAATTAGCGCATTTTGTTTGGAAAACTCGGTAAACTATATTAAATACAGCGTTGGTAATAATTCTTCTGCCCTAATAGACGGAATTACGTGGGCATCATCAAATCCTTCTGTTGCTACAGTTAGTGACAATGGAGTAGTTACCGGTAATAAAACGGGTTATACATTTATAACTGCAACAAATGACCCCGGCGACATTATTCTGATGTGCGATTTTAAAGTTACCAATGAAAGAACACAAAAATTGTCTGAATTTGGGGAAAACGAAATTCAATATTTATATTGTCCAAGTTCATATCTGAATTTATGGACACAAAATTTACCTAATGCATTCGATTTTAAAGTTGATTTATTATATTGTTTACGCACATATTATATACTTCCAGAAAATGAACAACCAAATGGTGCGCAACTAAAACAAATATTGTATAACGAATTAAATTTGACACTCAGCGAACGTGATGCTTCATATCTTTTCAACGAGTGTTATTTAGGATATCGTGGATTATATAATCCAAACTACTTAAATAATCTCAGAAAACAATATTTTAATTTTCTTAAGCAAATTGTTACATTTTGTGCATTTAGCATGTCAGGAAACCTTGACCCTGTAAACACTATGTCTAATTGCAATGGCTATGATGACTTGGTTAACGATTTATCTAAAGAATGGGGACATAATGAAAATAGTTCTAATGTAATGCTGGGTTCGAATGGTTATCAAGGTAAGTATTATTATATTGATGCACAAAAAATGGGATATCGATATTTCTATTCACCAGATTATGATTATTATAGCAGCATATATGGCAACGATTTTGTAAGATCTGTAAATATTAGATTTTTGCAACGATGTTTAGAAAGCAATAGTACATTCTTTTTTAACACTAATCCAGGTACAGCACCATTAACATCCTCGTTACATATGGAATATTCGTACTTATTAAATTATTATGCTGACCAAGGATTAACGACTAGTTTAGTGTATCAATCTCAAACAGGTTTTTGGTTTTTATCATTTAACCCATAATGTATGCAGAAAACTATGGAATTAACAAAGAACAGTATAACTGATATTATCTCGACCGGCACGGTTAATAATTCTACTTTGGCGAACTTGTTTATTTCGTATGTAGAAAAAACTTACGGAATCACAGTTGCTGCTTGTTATTGTGATGCTTATAAAACGGTTGAGTTTTCAAAGAAGATAAAGCATGGTGACAAATTATCGTCAAATGACGTGAAGTGGATCAATAGTCTGACGCTTCAAATATATCTGAAAAACTACGTGCAACAAACTGTTGAATTGGAAAATATATTGATGAACGCTTTTGAACATTGTATTGATGTTTCGGGCTTAACTATTGATTACGTTCGCTCATATACACCTGATGAACTCGCATATTATGGGTGGAATAAAAAGAATCGCTCAGAATGGGACAATAATATAGTTGTTACACCATGTAACGAGCCGATCGAAAGAAAAACGGTCATTGTTGAATCTTTTGATAATCTGGTCGTATGGCATTGTATGAGCAAATCACTGAAGAAAATGAACGCTACAAAATCAATTACGGATATATCCGCAAAAGTGTATTGCGGTTGGGATGAAAACAAAAAGTCAATGAATTTATATGTTATAGTTCCTGAAGTACAATTTAAGAGTCTTGATATAACAAAAAAACAGAAGATAACTGATGAATTGTCTATCATACTAATATCACATGATAAATTTGATGTGTTTAAAAATATAAAATTGCAGCCTAATTATACTATATGGACAAATCTGCCTAATGAATTAAGATTCGCACTGTTAAGAGACGAAATCTGAACGAATATTCTACCATAAAATATTACAGATTGTTCTTAATCGTTACTGCCTTTATCGAATTACAATGGTAATAGCATAATTTAATTAGAAACAGGGCGGTTTTTGGGGGTGTGTAAAGATGCCACCCGGGAGAGCGCAGCGTTCGCAACGCTGAGGTAGAGGGTTCGATCCCCTTCGTCTCCATAACGAAAAAGGACACCGAAACGGTGTCCTTTTTCATTATGCAAACTTCATGGAAGGGGATCGAAGCAGCGTCAAGAATACGCTCCGGGGGTTGACGAGCCTTGCGCCTCCGGGGGAGGATGAAGCAAGGCGAGGAAATCGCAGCGGTCGAAAGAAATCAAGCACAGTCACGGTAGTGACGCGCGGATTTCTTCGGGCACCGCAAGCGGGCAGTCTTTAGCGGTGACGGAAGAATTTTGCAAGGCACGATAAAACAAGTCTGTACAAATTGCCTTGCAAAAATCAAGAAGATCCCATTCGTCTCGTTCACGCAGCGGGTCGTCGAGGGCGCCGACCCATACAGAATGCGAGATCAAGCAGTGCAAAATCAAAAACATTTACCAAAAAAACAAGTTGCGTTTTGTCCCTTTACTTTTTGCGTAAACGCGCTATAATTATAAGCGAAGATATCTTCCGGAATTTTTAAGAAAGGAGGCGAAGCCATTGAATATCGCAAAGGCGATAACTGATCTGCGGATAAAACTCGGAATTTCACAACAGGAACTTGCCGACGCGCTGTTTGTTTCAAGAGATCTTGTGTCAAAATGGGAAACGGGCGTAAGGCGGCCCAACTGGCAAATGATAGAAAAAACGGCGTCGTATTTCTGCGTTCCCGTGTCAAGCATAGTTGATAAAAATGAACTTGCATACGTTGAGCTTGAAGAATGTCTGCCGAAGGATTCTGATTTATCCGCGCCTGAATTAGCCGCCGTTTTGAATTCGTTTTTATATGATCTGACGCAGACGGAGGCGGATGTGTTTATCCGCAGATACTATTTCTTTGACAGCACCGCGGATATCGCGGCTTCGTATCATCTTAAAGAAAATCACGTGAGGAGTACTCTGTCCAGAACGAGAAAAAAACTGAAAAAGTTTATTAAGGAGGCCCAGGATGAACAAATCAAAAATGTTTGACGCAATGACCCGGATAGACGAGCGGCTTATAGACCGCAGCATAGACAGAAAAAACAACACAGAAGAAAACAAAGACGGAAAAAAACTTTATAAAAACAGCTTCTTTACTTTAAGAAAAGCGCTTCCTGTAGCCGTTTCTTTTGTATTGATCGCCGCCGTATCCGTTACGGCGATAATGATCGCATATTTTTCAAAGCCTGCGGTTGATCAAAGCGCGGATCAAGCGCTGAAAGCAGGATTTGATTTTGAAAAAGATAAATCGGTAAACGGCGCAAGGATATCCGTTATGACGGAAAAATCAAAATTCAGTTTAGGCGAGGATCTGCCGGTTTCGATCTATAGTTTATGCGCCTCAAGTCTTGATAAAGCGCTTTCAGGCATAACGGCAAAAGTGCTGATGTCATACAGCCGTATAGATCATGATAACATGATAGAGACGGTTAAGATAATCGACGACGCAACGGCTGACGGATATATCTGGAACGGCAGTATCGAGCATATGAAATGCGATGAAATAACCGTCCCCGCAAAAGCGTTTACAAAAGCGGAAAATCAGGATCTGAATGAAACTGACGGCGTTATCGTATGGGAGCTTGAGGTAAATAAAACTTATTCGGACGGAAGCGAGAGCACGGAGCGCGACAGCGCGGCGGTATATTACAAAATAGAGAATAACGAAGTGTATCTGAAAGCAAGCGACGAGACGATGGAGCTTGCCGGGACCGCTGTCCGTAAATTACAGCAGGGACTTGTGTTCATGCCGGGCGTGAGCAGCGATCTTTTGCATACTTTATATGATGAGTATGAATATACAGCCAAATGGGTCGCAACGGAGCTTATAACGCTTGAAACAAAAAGCGATACCGCCGCGGCTTTGACAGAGCTGTATGAAGAACTTTTGAAAGAATACAGCGTATCAGATATTGACTGTTATTATGATTACCAGAGAAAAACGTATGAATTTATGACCCGGAACGCGCCTCAGCCGGAAAGCAGTGAAGTTATTGAAAGGATCAGAGAACTTCGGAACACAAGAATGGTCATTGAAGCGCTGCTCGCGCTTGACTGCTATTACGATCAGCTTGACGAAAACGGCGTACTGCGCATGAAAAACGACTTTGAAGAGTACTTAAAAATCGACTACGCTTCGGCAAGCAAGTATTTTGACGACGCTTCGCAGGAAACGATGTTTGAAATGTACCGCAGCGGCAGATACGGCGGTCTGACCGTTATTGAATAAAAAGATCAAGCGGCGGTCCCTTGATGCGGGATTGCCGCAATTCATTTTTATACGCGCTTTTTATCCGCTTTGAGCTTCACCTTATTTGATCGCGGCGACGCCGCGATTTTATTTTGTGTTTGCATTGATTTATTCATTTTTTTTATTTATAATTATTACAGAAATATGAAAGGATACAAAACAATGCTGTTTTATTTTATAAGACACGGCGATCCGATATACGATCCGGATTCTTTGACGCCGCTCGGACACGATCAGGCGGAGGCGCTGTCAAAACGCCTTGCGATATGCGGACTTGACGAAGTTTACACCTCAACCTCCAACCGCGCTATACTTACCGCGAAACCGACGTGTGAAAAGCTGGGGCTGGAGCCGAAAATGCTTGATTTTGCGAATGAGGCTCATACCTGGGCGGAGCTGACGGTCGACCGCGAGGACGGAAAGCCGGGCATAACATGGCTGTTTTACAACAGAAGGACCGCAATGCTTTTCAACAGCAAAGAGATACGCGATTTAGGCGACAGATGGTACGATCATCCGGCTTTTAAAGAAAAGAATTATGAAAAAGGCATAAAGCGCATATACGACGCGTCCGACGAGTTTTTTGCGAGTCTCGGTTACGAACACGAGCGCTATACCGGCAAATATAAAACCGTCGCGCATAACGGCAAACGCGTCGCGCTTTTCGCTCATCAGGGGTTCGGCCTTGCGTTTTTAAGCTGCGTTTTGGATATACCGTATCCGCAGTTCTGCACGCATTTTGATATAACTCCCACCGGTATGACCGTTATAGAATTTACCGACAACGGCGGCTATACGATACCGAAAGTCCTTATGCATTCGTCCGATTCGCATATTTATAAAGAAGGTCTACCGACGCTTTACAACGGATGTATAAAGATTTGAAAACATTTTATACAAGCGACAGAGCCGAATGGCGCAAATACCTGTCAGAGCATTTTGAGACAGAGTCCGAGATATGGTTCGTTTTCCCGACGAAAGGCTCTGGAGAACAGAGTTTATCATATAACGACGCCGTCGAAGAGGCGCTCTGTTTCGGCTGGATAGACAGCACGATAAAGCATACGGACGAATACCACCGCGCGCAGAGATTCACGCCGAGAAGGAAAAAAAGTCCGTATTCCCGCCCGAATATAGAACGGCTTATAAGGCTTGACAAAAAGGGGTTGATACACCCGAAAATAAGAGAAACCGTCCTGCCGATCATAACCGAGCCGTTCGTTTTCCCGGACGATATAATACAAAAGTTGAAACAGGATGAGGCCGTTTGGGAAAATTATCAGAAGTTTTCCGAGCCGTACAAACGCATACGCGTAGCGTATATAGACGCCGCGCGAAAGCGTCCGGAAGAGTTTGAAAGAAGACTGAACAGCTTTGTTGAAAAAACTCGCAAAGGCAAAATGATAACCGGCTACGGCGGAATAGAACAGTATTATTGAGGGTGTTAAATCTTAGTTGAGAGGGATAACATGAAAGCTATTGAAACAAAAGGACTTACTAAATTTTACGGTAAGCACAGAGGGATAGAAAACGTGGATCTGTGCGTGGAAGAAGGAGAGATCTTCGGCTTTATCGGCCCGAACGGCGCCGGCAAAAGCACTACTATCCGCACGCTGTTAGGACTGATAAAAAAGAGCGGCGGCGAGGCGAAAGTGCTTGGAATGGATATAGAAGCCGACAAAGAAAAGATACTGCAAAACGTTGGTTATCTGCCGTCCGAGGCGTCGTTTTACTCCGGTATGCGCGTGCATGAAGTGCTTGAACTTTCCGCAAAGCTGCGCAAAAAAGACTGCCGCGATGAAGCAAAGCGTCTTTCGGAGAGACTGGAGCTGGATCTTAACAGAAAAGTCGGAGAACTTTCCTTAGGCAACCGCAAAAAAGTCGGTATCGTTGCCGCAATGCAGCATAAACCGCGCTTATACATACTTGACGAACCGACAAGCGGACTTGATCCGCTGATACAAAGAGAGTTTTTCAATATCTTAAAAGAAAGAAACGAAGAAGGCGCAACGGTTTTCCTTTCTTCTCACGTGCTTTCCGAGATCGGGCGCTACTGTATGCGCGCCGGTATCCTGAAAGACGGAAAACTGATAAAAGAAGAAAGCGTTGACAGGCTGACCGCCTCGGGCGTTAAGCGTGTGACGCTTCATAATGCATCCGGTCTGCCTCAGATAGACGGGTTAAAGGACGTAGCAGACAACGGCGCCGTCAAGAGCTTCCTTTACAGCGGCCCGGCGGAGCAGCTTATAGCGGCGCTTTCAAAAGTGCATTTTGAGGATATAACGCTTACCGACCCGGATATCGAAGACGTGTTCATGCACTACTATGCAAAGGACGGTGAATGATATGACGCTGTTTTTTCACGAGCTTAAAAGAGATAAAATAAAGCTGATAGTGTGGACCGCGGCTATCGCGTCCATGCTTGTGATAAGCATAGCCATATACCCGCAGATGACCTCTCAGATGGAGGAAATGGGAGATATGTTCTCGCAAATGGGCGGGTTCTCGGAAGCGTTCGGAATGGATAAAGTCAATTTCGGACAGTACAGCGGTTATTTTGCCGTTGAATGCGGAAACGTTTTAGGCTTAGGCGGCGCGTTTTTCGCCGCGCTTTTAGGAATCGCCGCGCTTGCAAAAGAAGAGCGCGAGAGGACGGCTGAATTTCTTTTGACGCATCCCGTCTCGCGCAGCTACGTTGTAAGCCAAAAGCTTTTTGCGGTGCTGGCGGAAGTCCTTATGCTCAATCTCGCCGTCGCGGCGGCCGGAATAGCCGCAAGCTATGCGATAGGGCAGAGCATTGACGGTAAACAGACGTTTCTTGTATTCTCAGGATATACGCTCATGCAGATAGAGCTTGTATGCATAATGTTCGGCATATCGGCTTTTTTACGCGGAAACGGTATAGGCATAGGTCTCGGCTCGGCGTTCGTGCTTTATTTTATGAATATACTTGCAAATTTATCCGACGATCTGGAGTTTTTAAGATATATAACACCGTTTTCTTACGCGGACGGTACGTCCATCGTATCGTCAAATAAAATAGAGATAAAATATATTATCCCCGGCATCGTTTTGACCGCCGCCGGCATCGTCGCCGCATTTATAAAATACAATAAAAAGGACATACGCGCTTAAAAAATGATAGATATTGATAAATACTTAAACGATCTGCTTTCAGAGTGCAAAAACGTTTTTGGCGGCAGGCTTCTGTATATGGGACTGCAGGGCAGTTACATGCGCGGCGAGGCGAACGAAAACAGTGATATTGATATAATGGTGATAATAGACGGCTTTACCGTTTCGGATATGGATGCGTATAGACGTATACTGTCACAGATCGGCAATTTTGATAAATCGTGCGGTTTTATCTGCGGTAAAGATGAGATAAGGAGCTGGAATCCGCTTGAAGTATTGCAGCTTTTGCATACGACAAAAGACGTGTACGGCACACTGTCAGACTATCTGCCAAAGGCAAGAAGAGAAGACGAGATAAACTATACTAAAATAAGCCTCGGCAATTTATATCACGAATTATGCCACCGCTATATACACGCGGACCGCGAAAAGAATATTATAAAATTCCGCGGTACGTGTAAAAGTCTGTTTTTTCTGATACAGAACTTACATTATCTGCAAAGCGGCGAATTTATAATAACCAAAAGAGAACTGAAAGGGTCCGTCTGTATAGAAGATTGCGTCGTGCTTGAGGTGACGGAGCTATCTGACGGATACGATTTTGACAGAGCGTTTTCAGCGGTGTTTGACTGGTGCCAAAACGCTTTCAAACGCATTGATATGTTAAAATGAAGCTTGATAAGAATATTGAGACCCCGCGGCTGATAATAAGATCATATAAAGAAAGCGACAGAGATTTCTGCCTTTCGCTTTGGTGTGATAATGAAAACGGCGAGTATATGGCGGATCCGCTTTATAAAAATATAGACGAAAAGTATTTAAGTTACTTTGACGGAATGGATGACGACCCGGACGGGTATTATATGATAGTGGAGACAAAAGGGGACGGCAAACCCGTCGGCACGATGTGTATGTTTCCGGAAAACGATAATTACGATATAGGCTACTGCGTGTCAAAAGAGCACTGGCGCAAAGGCTTCGGGTCCGAGATGATAGAAGCCGTGATCGGTTTCGTAAAAGCTCACGGCGGCGCCGTGCTGAATATACCGCTTTATATGATAGCGTCAACAGAAAGATTTCTGTAATATGAAAAAACGGCTGATACGCCGTTTTTTTATGTGACAAATTTGACATTGTTTACAAATTATTC
>JAFSYJ010000042.1 GCA_017450025.1 Clostridia bacterium
CCGCCGTGTCACTTTTCATCTGCGCTATCTGCGAGGCTTCAAGTGGTTTTGCAAACGCCGTAGGTGTACCGCTGCCCTCAACCTCGAACAAGCCGTACTTTGAAAAATGGTCAGTTATTATTATCGCTTCGTGGTTTTCCTCGTCAAGCATATATGGAATTGTTTCCCATTCGTTTGTTGTAGGGTTAAAGTATCCGGGCAAAAGATTAGTGGCGTCAAGTCCTTTGTCAGCATCGTATTTAATTCTTAATTCAGCCGTTCCGTCAAGTGTTTCACCGTCTGCAAGAGAGGCATCAACAGCCGCAACACTTTTCATTTCGTCTGTGTCCTCTACGGCTGTGTATTCAATTACCGGCTCCGTTTCATTTCCTGTGCCTTTTACACTTAGTACAACACCGCCTTTTCCACCGCCGCCGAGCGAGGTCACTTGTTTGTCCTTTACTTCTATCGCGTCTGCAAGCGCCTCCAAAGTATCAAGTCCGTCCCAGAGCATAATTTTTGCTGTATAACTGTCGTTTGCCTTGTATGATTTCTTATAGGGAGTTCCGCTTTCTATATTTATTTCGTCTGTATTTACATTTACAAGTACACCGTCGCTTGTGTACTCGGCTATTATCAGTCGCGCGTCTTCATAAGCTTTATCGCTTGTTATCTTGATTGTGCCGTTGTCCGCGTCATATATAAGATTTGTACCAACAAATACAACTGGCGTAAAAGTAGGAGTTACCGTTACAGCCTCCGCGGGCATTGTAAAAGTGTATATGTTGTCATCCGCTTTTATTATTCCGTTTCCGATTGAAAGGCTTGTATTATCGCCCATTACCGTAAGGCCTGTAAGCTCATAATCCTCGTCCGGAAGTACGGATATTGTAACCGTTTCACCATCTGCTGCTTGAGGAGAGACAGACACAGAGCCATGCTCATAGCTTTCTGCCGATGCGGATATGGTATACAGGTCGTTGATTAGCTTATATGGTTCTTCACTGCTACCATTGCCCTTTATAAAATTCACCGCACTATTTAAGTAAAAGGCAGGACGAATACCGGTACCGCCGTTTGCACCGCTGTAAACCGCCGTAATCGTTCCGTCTTCATTCGTAAGCGTAAGGGCAGGTACAGTGTCCGCCCACGCTGCCGGCATTATTGCCGCTATTATGCTGAAGCTGAGAAGTATGCTTATAATTTTCTTTTTCATAGCATATCACTCCCAAATTTATTTAATAATTTATTATAGCATACTCAAAGCCCATTGTAAAGATTGACAATTAAATTGTCAGTGCCCATTCCGATAGAATTGCAGCCTTGCAGAAATATTACGCAAAAGAATTGACAAACATCGTGAAATGGTATATAATAATAACAGAAAAAGGCAAGACCTTACACGGTTATGCCGCAGAATAAGTTACGCGAAGTAACCGCAACTTTGGTCAGGGGCGGTTACTTTGCTTTTGTAGCAAAAACTACAAGGATTATTGCAATTACGAACAGAATTAGCGCTATTCGAAAAAAGCGTTTTCCCATATAACACCACCTCCAATCCGAGCACATTGGTATAGTATGTACCCAACGGCTTACGGGGTTGTGGCGGCATAACCGTCCGACTTTTGCACTCGCAAAAGCACTA
>JAFSYJ010000007.1 GCA_017450025.1 Clostridia bacterium
GCGTGGATATTTTTAAATGATGCCTACGATACCGATATTATATCCGCAGAGTCGGCAACGCGGGGCATGGCAAAAATGCGGCAGGAGTTTATCTTCTACAAGAGAGCCTATGACGATGTTTCGCAGAACGCTTTGTGGCAGTATATGCTTGAATATTTCGTTAAACGATATGAACTCATTGCAAAAGAAAAGCTGAATACCGAAATTCTCGATACTCAGCTTAAATATTCTATTCGGCTTTATTGCTACGGCTGCGTGGGGATGACAAAGGAATGGCTTTTGAGAGATAACACCACCTCGGCTGAAACGGTTGTAAAAATGATGTTTGAGTCAATGCCTGATGTGATGAGACTGGTGTATTTTGCAAAAGAGTAAAATAAGTATATAAAGAATATATGTTCTGACACTATTAAACAAGCGCATACAATACTCTTCAAAGTAAATAAATACGAGATTGACATTTTAAAGCATATATGTTAAAATCTATTAAAGTTTTAAGTTGGTGAGGAAATGGCTTTGAGTGAATATCTATGCACAACAAAAAAGTCACAAAGAATTGCCGCCGCTGTATTAAGCGCGGTAGTTCTTCTTGCCATGCTGTTTTCCGTAATTTTTATGATCGAGGAAGCTCACCATGACTGCGTTGGCGAGGACTGTCCTGTCTGCGCGAGTATTTCGGCGTGCGTAAAGACGTTTGACAGCCTTGCGGACGGTGCTGCAAAGCCAAAAATACCGATTGTTTTAGCTTTATTTACAGCCGTTGCAGCTATAACGGCATCAACGCAAATTTTTTCATCGGAAACACTTATTTCCAAAAAAATCCGTCAGAATAATTGAAGCCTTTCAAAAGGGTGACACGCTTTATTTGTGTACCCTTGTTTTTTGTTTACAAAAAAATACGGAGGTTTATTTATCATGAAAAAAATTATATCAATCATAGCCGCCGCAGCTTTAGCGGTCGGTATTTTTTCTGCGTGCGGAACACAGAAGAATGCAGCAACGGAGCAGGAAAAGGCAAGGCTTAAAATCGTAACAACAATTTTCCCCGAATACGACTGGGTGAACGAGATACTCGGAGACAACAAAGCGGATGTAACGCTTCTTTTGGACAACGGCGTTGACCTGCACAGCTATCAGCCCACAGCGGAGGATATTTTAAAGATTTCCGAATGTGATATGTTTATATATGTCGGCGGCGAGTCGGACGAATGGGCAGAGGACGCATTAAAGGAAGCAAAAAATAAAAATATGAAGGTTGTAAATCTTCTCGAAGCTCTCGGCGAAACAGTCAAGGAAGAAGAGGTCAAGGAGGGTATGCAGGAGGAAGAACACGAGCATGAGGAGAACGGCGAACATAAGGAGCATGAGGAACCCGAATATGACGAGCACGTTTGGCTGTCTCTGAAAAACACACAGACT
Organism: Clostridia bacterium; assembly: GCA_017450025.1. GTDB lineage: Bacteria > Bacillota > Clostridia > UMGS1883 > UMGS1540 > RGIG3586. The sequence continues at coordinate 1,420 of JAFSYJ010000007.1, forward strand.
CTTGTTACAAAAATCGCTGATACTCTTTCCCAAACAGACGCAAAAAACGCCGCAAGCTATAAGTCAAACGCAAACGCCTACAACCAAAAGCTTGCCCGGCTTGATGATGAGTATCGGTCGGCGGTGAACGCCGCTTCGGCAAAGACTCTTCTGTTCGGCGACCGTTTCCCGTTCCGATACCTTGTTGACGACTACGGACTTGACTACTACGCGGCATTTGCAGGCTGCAGCGCGGAAACAGAGGCAAGCTTTGAAACAATACTATTCCTTGCAAAAAAGATTGATGAGCTAGGGCTCAAAAGCATAACGCAGATAGAAAGTGCGGACGGCAGAATTGCGGAAACAATAAAGCAGAACACAGCGTCAAAGAACCAGCAGATTTTAACACTTGACTCTATGCAGTCAACCACGTCAAAGGATATTTCAAACGGCGCATCATACTTAACCATTATGAAAAAAAATCTTGCAGTGCTCACCGAAGCGTTAAAGTAGGAGGAAAAAATGGCTATAATCACTTGTCAGAATGTCACCATCGGCTATGACGGACACGCCGTGGCGGAAAAACTCAGTTTTACTGTAAGCGATGGCGACTATTTGTGTATTGTCGGTGAAAACGGCTCCGGTAAATCCACGCTTATAAAAACACTTTTGCGCCTTCAAAAGCCTTTGGACGGCAAAATTGAATTTGGCGGAGGACTTGGGCAAAATGAAATCGGTTACCTTCCTCAGCAGACGGAGGTGCAGAAGGACTTTCCCGCAACCGTGTGGGAGATTGTGCTGTCGGGCTGTCAGTCTATGTGCGGCATAAGACCGTTTTACAGCAGGAGTGAAAAGGATACGGCAAAAAAGAATATAGAGCGCATGGGAATATCCGATCTTGTGAAACGGTGTTACCGTGAGCTGTCGGGCGGACAGCAGCAGAGGGTGCTTCTGGCAAGGGCGCTATGCGCCGCAAACAAGCTGCTGCTTTTAGACGAGCCTGTTTCGGGGCTCGATCCTAAGGCTGCGGCTGATATGTACAGCCTGATAAAAGAACTGAATGCGGAGGGGATAACGGTTATAATGATTTCGCACGATATAGCGGAAGCCGTAAAATATGCCACGCACATACTGCATCTCGGCAAAAATCAATTTTTTGGTACAAAAGAGGAATATGTAAACAACGGTACAGGAAAATATTTTATTACAGAGAACGGCGGTGAAGACTATGCTTGATAAGCTGATAATGTATTTAGAGTATCCGTTTGTCCGCTACGCGCTTATAGTCGGCGTGCTTATTGCCCTGTGTTCATCGCTTTTGGGAGTGACGCTTGTTTTAAAACGCTTTTCGTTTATAGGCGACGGTTTGTCACACGTTGCCTTCGGCGCAATGGCAATAGCGGCGGTTACAGGTATATCAAACAATATGCTGCTCGTTATGCCTGTAACCGTGGTAAGCGCGGTGCTGCTTTTGCGGACAGGGCAGAATACCAAAATCAAGGGTGACGCGGCAATAGCGATGATTTCAGTAGGCGCGCTTGCGTTCGGATATTTGATTATGAATATCTTTTCAAAATCCGCAAATCTGTCGGGCGATGTGTGCAGCACGCTGTTCGGCTCAACATCAATACTCACATTGACCTCGCGCGAGGTGCTTTTGTGTACGGTTTTGTCGCTTGCGGTTGTAGCTGTATTTGTCCTGTTCTATAACAAAATCTTCGCCGTCACATTTGACGAAAGCTTTGCAAAGGCGACAGGTATTAAGGCGGAACGGTATAACCTGCTTATAGCCATAGTAATAGCGGTTATAATTGTGCTTGCGATGAACCTTGTCGGCTCGCTTTTAATATCCGCACTCGTGATATTCCCCGCACTGTCGGCTATGCGGATATTTAAAAGCTTTAAATCGGTAACGGTGTTTTCAGCGGCGCTTTCGGTAGCCTGCGCGGTTTTGGGAATAGTAATATCCATACTTATGGGAACACCCGTAGGCTCAACGATTGTTGCGGCAGACGCGCTTGGATTTATAATTTGTTATATTATCGGAGGTATCGTAAAATGAAAAAGATTTTGATTTTGTGCGCGATAATCTGCGCTGTATTCACACTCGCAGCCTGCGGCGGCGAAAGCGGCAACCGCACAGCGATAAATAATCAGACGAGCGTGACCGATGTGCTAAACGCCGCTACGCGGGAAGAAGCATCCGAAAGCGTCGTGCCGTCCGGAGCGGGTGCCAAAGTAAAGACGGACGTCCCGATTGGAACGATAGACTTAGACCTTACAAAAATGTCAAGCACTGTTGTTTATTCTGAGGTGTATAATATGGTGACACAGCCCGGGAAGTATAAAGGTAAAGTAATAAAAATGGGCGGTGCCTGTGCTACCTACACAAGCCCCGACACAGGTATAACATATTACGCCTGCATAATAAAGGACGCGACAGCCTGCTGCGCTCAAGGTATTGAGTTTGTGCTTACGGACGACTGTAAAATGCCCGATGATTACCCGCAGGAAGGCGACGAGATTGAAGTTGTAGGAATTTTCGACACCTATATGGAGGACGGTGTTGAGTACAGCACCCTAAGAAACGGCAGTATCGTTTCGCTTAATTTGGGTGATAACAGGAATAAATAGACACTAAAGGAAAATCAGAAGCTTTCTTTCATCTCCGCAAGCATTTCTCTCGGTGTTGTGCCGGTGATACGCTTAAAATTGCGGTTAAAGCTGCACAGGCTGTCAAAGCCGCAGAGATGTGCAACATCTGAAACGGGGATTTTATTCTCGGTGCTTAAAAGATATACCGCGCGGTTTATCCTGAAGCGGTTTAAGTATTCGGTAAAGCTCATACCCATAAGCCGTTTAA
>JAFSYJ010000001.1 GCA_017450025.1 Clostridia bacterium
GCTGCCTGTGCTGCTGCAAGACGCGCGATCGGAACTCTGAACGGTGAGCAAGACACATAGTTGAGACCTATCTTATGGCAATACTCAACAGATGTCGGGTCGCCGCCGTGCTCGCCGCAAATACCTACATGGAGGCTCGGGCGAACTGTCTTACCGAGCGAAATAGCCATTTCCATAAGCTTACCTACGCCTGTCTGGTCGAGCTTTGCAAACGGATCGTTTTCAAAGATTTTTGCGTCATAGTAAGCGTCAAGGAACTTACCCGCGTCATCGCGAGAGAAGCCGTATGTCATCTGTGTCAGGTCGTTTGTACCGAAGCAGAAGAATTCAGCCTCTTTAGCAACATCGTCAGCAGTGAGAGCCGCACGCGGAATTTCGATCATTGTACCAACTTCGTACTTAAGGTCAACGCCAGCCGCTTTGATTTCTTCGTCAGCAGTTGCAACGACAAAGTTCTTAACATATTTAAGCTCTTTTGCGTCGCCGATAAGAGGAATCATAATTTCAGGAACTATATTCCAGTCAGCGTGAGCCTTTTTAACATTGATAGCGGCACGGATAACAGCCTTTGTCTGCATTTTAGCAATTTCAGGATATGTTACGGCAAGACGGCAGCCACGGTGTCCCATCATCGGGTTGAACTCGTGGAGAGAGTCAATGATTGATTTGATAGTCTCAACCGATTTACCCTGTGCTTTTGCGAGAAGTGCGATATCCTCGTCCTCAGTCGGAACAAACTCGTGGAGTGGCGGATCGAGGAAACGGATCGTTACGGGATTGCCCTCAAGAGCCTCGTACAGCTTTTCAAAGTCGCTCTGCTGAATCGGCAGGATCTTTTCAAGAGCAGCTTCTCTTTCTTCAAGAGTGTCAGCGCAGATCATTTCGCGGAATGAGCCTATTCTGTCAGGCTCAAAGAACATATGCTCTGTACGGCAAAGGCCAATACCTTCTGCGCCAAGCTCGCGAGCCTTTTTAGCGTCTGCGGGTGTGTCGGCATTTGTTCTGACCTTAAGCTTTCTATTTTCGTCAGCCCAAGCCATAATTCTGCCAAACGAGCCGCCTATGCTTGCGTCAACAGTAGGAATAACACCGTCGTAAATGTTACCTGTTGAACCGTCTATTGAAATGTAATCGCCTTCGTTATAAGTTTTGCCGGCGAGTGTGAACTTTTTATTTTCTTCGTCCATTGCGATTGCTGAGCAACCGGATACACAGCAAGTACCCATACCGCGTGCAACAACGGCAGCGTGGCTTGTCATACCTCCGCGTACTGTCAGGATACCCTGTGAAGCCTTCATACCCTCTATATCTTCAGGAGAAGTCTCAAGGCGTACAAGAACGACCTTTTCGCCCCTTGCAGCCCATTCTTTAGCGTCGTCGGCAGTAAATACTATTTTACCGCAAGCAGCACCGGGAGAAGCAGCCAAAGCTCTTGCAACGGGCTTACTCTTCTTTAAAGCGTCAGCGTCAAACTGCGGATGGAGCAGAGAATCGAGATTTCTCGGGTCAATCATCAAAACAGCTTCTTTTTCTGTTATCATACCCTCGTCAACAAGGTCACAAGCGATGTTAAGAGCAGCCTGAGCCGTTCTCTTACCGTTTCTTGTCTGAAGCATATAAAGCTTTCTGTCCTCAATAGTGAATTCCATATCCTGCATATCGCGGTAATGGTTTTCAAGTGTTGAGCAAATCTTTGTGAACTGCTCGAATACTTCAGGCATAACCTCTGCAAGCTGGTCTATCTTTTGAGGTGTTCTTACACCTGCAACAACATCTTCGCCCTGTGCGTTCATAAGGAACTCACCAAAGAGCTTCTTTTCGCCTGTTGCGGGGTTACGGGTAAATGCAACACCTGTGCCTGATGTTTCACCCATATTACCGAAAGCCATCATCTGTACATTAACAGCAGTACCCCATGAATAAGGAATATCGTTATCACGGCGGTAAACATTAGCGCGGGGGTTGTCCCAAGAACGGAAAACGGCCTTGATAGCGCCCATGAGCTGTTCCTTCGGGTCCGTCGGGAAGTCTTCACCGATCTTAGCCTTGTATTCAGCCTTGAACTGTTCTGCAAGCTCTTTGAGGTCGTCAGCCGTGAGGTCAACATCCTGTGTAACGCCCTTTTTCTCTTTCATAGCGTCGATAAGCTGTTCAAAATACTTTTTGCCGACTTCCATTACGACATCAGAGTACATCTGAATAAATCTTCTGTAACAGTCCCAAGCCCAACGCGGATTACCCGACTTTGCAGCAAGAGTGTTAACAACAGTTTCGTTAAGACCGAGGTTGAGGATAGTATCCATCATACCCGGCATTGACGCTCTCGCACCGGAACGAACCGAAACAAGAAGCGGATTTTCGTTATCTCCGAACTTTTTGCCTGTGATAGCTTCCATCTTTTCGATGTATTCCATTATCTGTGCCTGAATATCATCGTTGATTTTGCGTCCGTCTTCATAATACTGTGTGCATGCCTCTGTTGTAATAGTAAAGCCCTGTGGAACAGGCAGTCCGAGTTTTGTCATCTCAGCCAGGTTTGCACCTTTGCCGCCGAGAAGATTACGCATACTCGCGTCACCTTCGCTGAACAAATAAACGAATTTTTGTGACATAATATTACCTCCAAAATTTATTTAATAACCCTGAATAAGGTTATAATATTTACAGTTACCCCAATAGAATATAATACGACGCAAAACAGATTTTTCCTTTTTTATTTTGACAAAATTTGGTGATTTTATGTATTTTAAGCTTGGAAAGCACATTTTTTTACACAAATTCTTCCTTTTTATGCCAATAATTTTTTTACTTAAAGGCAAAGCGGACTTTTATCTGATTATGCTTGCATCAGCTTTCCTGCACGAAGCCGCCCACCTTGCCGCAGCAGTCGTTTTCAAGGCTGCGCCTGATAAAATATTTTTGTCGCCGTACGGCTTTGAACTGCGTATCGCATGCGCCGCTCCGTCGCACGAATGTTTAATATTGCTATGCGGCCCTGCCATGAGCCTTGTTTTGGCGGTGGCGGGTAAATTGTTTGGCTCTTCCAATGTTTTCCGCGCAAATATTTATCTTTTTTCTCTTAATATGCTTTCTGCATACCCTCTTGACGGAGGTAGGGTGCTTAAAATCATTTTATGGAATGTTTATGGTGTTTATTTCGGCAATAAAAAATTAAAAAAAATCAGCTTTTCTGTTGCATTTTTACTTTGCGCCGCAGGCGTTTATTTTGCATCTGTCTGGCTTTTTGCCGTTGCTTTCATCATAGTAAGCCGCACCAAAAAGCTCCGCGGAACGCCTTTCTACCGCAAGCGTAAAAAATATACGCCAGTTAAAATCTTTAAGCCGTCAACGCCGATAAGCTTATTAGATGCTTTGCATCTGTTTTCTCCATACTACTATACCTGTATCTATTTAGACGGCAAAAAAACTCTTTTGACCGAGTCTGATATTATAATGCGGTTGGAGAAATTTGATTTTGCAACAGCATTGACCGCCACCGTTCAGTGCGGTGACGGTCACATTTAAAAATTATTTACCTATTATCTTTTCAACATCTGCTTTTATTTGCGCGGCTTTTTCCTTTATGTTTTCCGCTTTAAATCCCGCGTAAACCTTGAACTTCGGCTCTGTCCCCGACGGGCGGAACGCAACAAACGCGCCGTCCTCGGTTTCATATCGGAGAACATTTGATTTTGTAAACGGCAGCTTTTCCTTTGTTCCGTTCACAGTATCGTATTTATAGCCCTCAAGGACATCGCTGTACGCTATAATGCGCGAGCCTGCAATCTCTGCCGGTGCGTTTGCTCGCAGGTTTTCCATAATTGCTGCAATTTTTTCTTTGCCGCCCAAGCCTTCAAAATAGATATTGTCTACCCATTCGCCGTAATGTCCGTATTTTCCGGCAAGTGCGCAGTATGCGTCATAAAGGCTCATACCCTGAAGCTTGTACCACGACGCCATTTCCGCAATCAGCATAGACGCGCCGACAGCATCTTTGTCCCTGACATATGTTCCGGGCAGATATCCGTAGCTCTCCTCAAAGCCGAACACATAAGTCTTACTGCCTGTTTCTTCGTATTCTTTTATTTTTTCCGCAATAAACTTAAATCCCGTCAGAACATTAACAAGCTCTGCACCGTAAAAATCAGTAATTGCTTTTATAATTTCATTTGTAACTATCGTTTTTATTACAACGGCATTTTCGGGCAAAGTCCCGTTATTCTTTTTCTGCGAAAGCACATAGTCAACCAAAAGCGCACCTGTCATATTGCCTGTAAGCGGAATATATTCTCCCATGTCGTCGCGCACGATAACGCCTACCCTGTCCGAATCGGGGTCAGTACCTATTATGAGGTCAACATCTTCCTTTTTTGCAAGCTCAACCGCAAGCTTAAAGCCGTCTGGGTTTTCGGGGTTCGGGCTTTTGACTGTCGGAAAGCTTCCGTCAGGTATAGCCTGCTTCGGCTCAACTATTACATTTTTTATTCCGAGCCGTTTTAAGACCTCACAAACGCCTTTGAGACCCGCTCCGTGGAACGGCGTATATACGATTTTGAGATTTGCTTTTGCAGCCGCGTCGGGATTGAGTGACTCCTTTAAAATCGCTTCATAAAAAGCTTCGTCAACTTCCTTGCCTATTATTTCAACCGAGGACATATCCGCTGTTTCGGCGTCAAAAATGCCTATATTTTCCATATGAGCCAATATTGCGTCTGCGGCTTCGTTTACGACCTGACCGCCGTCTGCGCCGTAAACCTTGTAGCCGTTGTATTCTTTTGGGTTATGGCTTGCCGTTATAACAACGCCTGCGCCGCATTTAAGATACCTTACGGCAAAGCTCAATTCAGGCGTCGGGCGCAAGTCGTCAAAAAGATATACACGCACGCCTGCTTTGGCAAGCACCTTTGCTGTTTCCTCAGCAAAAAGGCGCGAGTTTATTCTGGAGTCGTATGCTATGGCAACGCCGCTTTCTGCGATACCTGCATCATACATATATTTTGCAAGAGCCAAACTCGCGCGGCGCACCGTGTAGATATTCATTTTTGCAGTCCCCGCACCCATAATTCCGCGCAGACCCGCAGTACCGAATTCCAAATCCGTTCCAAATGAAAATTTAATAGCCTCGTCATCATTCTTCATACATTCAAGCTCCGCTTTGAGAGACTTGTCAAGCTCTCTGTTGTCCAGCCACATTTGATATTTTTCTTTGTATGTCATAACTTCCTCCTATATCTTCTTCGGCATAACATAGGCCGTTTTATAATTTACATAAATAACTTTACCCGGCAACGCGCCGCTCGGCTTTTTAACATTTTTTACTATGGTATAATCAACCTCAACCATATGTGAGGAACGCAGGCTGCTGTAATAAGCCGCCAAAGACGCCGCAGCCTCGATAACGCTGTCTGGGATATTCCCCTCCGCTTTACGGACTATAACATGTGAGCCGGGCGCGTTTTTTACATGAAGCCATATATCGTAGTTGCCTGCGATTTTAAGTGTTAGCTGGTCGTTTTGCCTGTTGTTTCTGCCGACCAAAATTTCGTAACCCCCGCACTCAAATCTGTAAGGTGCAAGCGGCTTTTCCTTTTGCTTTTTTTTACTTTCTGCCGTTTTTATATATCCGAGCGATGCAAGCTCGGCTTTGATTTCGTTCAGATCCGCCTCGGTCTCCGCAATATCTATACTGCCTAAAACGCTGGTAAGATATTCAATTTCGGCGGAATTCTTTCCTGACTGCTCCGTCGCAATTTCCTTTGCGTGCTTGGCTTTGCGGTACTTTCTGAAGTACATTTCAGCGTTTTTTGATACCGATTTTGATTTGTCAAGCGGGATCGTGACAAGCGGCTGACCATCTTGATAAAAATTTTCCACAACCGCCTTGTCGCTGCCGTCTGACAACCTGTATAAATTGGCTGTCAAAAGTTCTCCGTAAACCTTGTATGTCTCCATATTTTCAGCTTCACCAAGAGTCTCCTGCAAAATAATAAGCTTTTTTTTGCAGCGTTCAAGTGCATTTGACGCGATCTTGCGCACGCTTGCGCCTTTTTGCCTTGCCCTCTCCCAAAGGTCACGCGAAAAGTAAAATTCGTCCATCGCTTCGCTGACGGACTCAAAATGCACAATTTTTTTAAGCCCCTGATACATTCCCACATTGTATGCCGCAAAATCGCACGCTTTGCCGCCATCTTCATCGTAAATCACAATCGGATAGTAGCTGCAATTTTTAATATCTTCCGCAAACTCCATAAACATATCGGTAACTTTTTTTATATTGACCGCCGATAGCCGCGCGTCAGCTTCACCCGTTGCGCGGTATGCTATCTCACGCCCTGCAAGCGGGCTGAATCCCATAAATGACGACACAATTACCTTGTCTATTGGTTTTTCTTCGCCGGCGGAAAGCAACGCTTCAAACACCTGCCCCCTGTCCGCCGCCGTCGGAATTATCTTATCCTGCGACGGAGGTGCTTCATAAGTCAGACCCGGCAAAACGCACCTGACCGAGCTTACCGTCATATCAATGCGCTTGATGCTGTCAGTGATCTTGCCTTCTTCCGTCAGAATTATGTTGCTGTGCCGCCCCATAATTTCCGCAATCAGCATCGATACCTTTTTGTCCCCCAGCTCGTTGTAGCCCTCGATTTCTATTTCGACTATCCGCTCAAACTCAAGTTGACGGATTGCAACTATTCTGCCGCCCTCAAGCTTTTTACGCAAAAGCATACAAAACATCGGCGCAGAAAGCGGATTTGGCTTTGTGTTTTTTGTAATGTATATTCTCGGGTTTGAGCTGTCAGCACTTATAAGAAGCTTGTGTGTCTCGCGCCCGTTTTTAACGGTTATCCATATCTCGTCTTTTTCAGGCTGATGGATTTTTTCCACACGACCGCCCGAAAGCTTGTTGTTAAGTTCGTTTACCGCGCAGTTGAGCGCGATTGCATCAAAAGGCAAAACAATTCAGTCCTTTCTAAATTTAATTATACCATATATTCCCAAAAATTTAAAGAAAAATTTTTGAAAAAAGTTGACAAATGTGGTAAAATATAATTAAAAGGAGTTGAAATCTATGAAAATCACGCTGAATCCCGATGCAAATGTTGTAAAAAAAATCAAAGAAGGGCTCAAAAAAAAAGACGGATACTGCCCCTGCAGGCTTGCCAAAAAGCCCGAAAACAAGTGTATGTGCAAAGAATTCCGCGACCAGATCGCAGACCCTGATTACGAAGGCTTCTGCCATTGTATGCTTTATTATAAACATAAGGATTGACAATTCCATTTTTTTGTGATATTATGTTTGTGCCTGACATGAAGATATTAAAATCCGGCTGAAAGGTAAAATAAATTTATTTTACCGTGCCAAAGGCGCGGTATTTTTTTGAAAGGAAGTTTATTATGGAAACAAGAGTAGCAGTTATGAGCATTATTGTTGAAAACGGAGACGCGGTCGAAAGCGTAAACGCTTTGCTTCACGATTACGCTGATTTTATTATCGGCAGAATGGGTATTCCTTACAAAAAGCGCAGTATAAGCATAATCAGCATCGCGCTTGAAGCTCCGCAGGACACGATCGCGGCGCTTTCCGGCAAGCTCGGTAATCTCGACGGCATAAGCGTTAAAACAGCATATTCACCAATGACATACAACGACTGAAGGAAGTGATCACAAATGGCAAAATACAACCCTCTCTCTCTTAAAGCCGAGGAATTTATAAACGATGAGGAAATTTGCGCTACTTTAGAGTATGCAGAGCAAAACAAAAATAATGTTGAGCTTATAGATCAAATACTGCAAAAAGCACGCCCGAGAAAAGAAGGCAACTCTACCGTATGCTCGGGTCTTACGCACCGTGAGGCTTCCGTGCTTTTAGCGTGCGAGATCCCCGAAAAAATTGAGGAAATATACAAAATAGCCGAAGAAATAAAGCTCGCCTTTTACGGCAACCGCATTGTTATTTTTGCACCTCTTTATCTCTCTAACTATTGTGTAAACGGCTGTGTTTACTGCCCGTATCATATGAAAAACAAGCACATTCCGCGCAAAAAGCTCTCTCAGGAAGAAGTAAAAGCCGAGGTTATTGCGCTTCAGGATATGGGACACAAGCGTCTTGCCATCGAATCGGGCGAAGACCCTGTCAACAGTCCTATTGAATATATCCTTGACTGCATCAAAACTATATATAGTGTAAATCATAAGAACGGTGCTATCCGCCGCGTAAATGTAAACATTGCGGCAACAACTGTTGAAAATTACCGCAAGCTGCGCGATGCAGGCATAGGAACATATATTCTCTTTCAGGAAACATATCACAAGAAAAGTTATCTGGAGCTGCACCCGACAGGTCCGAAGCACGATTATGATTATCATACAGAGGCTATGGACAGAGCTATGGAGGGCGGCATTGACGATGTCGGTCTCGGCGTTTTGTTCGGTCTTGAAATGTACAAATACGAATTTGCAGGACTCATTATGCACGCCGAACACCTTGAGGCCGTTCACGGCGTAGGTCCGCACACAATAAGCGTTCCGCGTGTTAAGCGCGCCGACGATATTGACCCCACAAGTTTTGACAACTCTATTTCAGACGAAACCTTTGCAAAAATTACGGCTTGTATCCGTCTTGCCGTACCTTATACGGGAATGATAATTTCCACAAGAGAATCCGAAGAAGTCCGTTCCAAGCTGTTGCGTCTCGGTATTTCTCAAGTCAGCGGCGGCTCGCGTACTTCTGTTGGAGGTTATACCGAAAAAGAACGCCCGCACGATACGGAGCAGTTTGATGTATCTGACCAGCGTTCACTTGACGAGGTCGTGCATTGGCTTATGCAAAACGGTCACATTCCGTCGTTCTGCACTGCTTGCTACCGTGAGGGAAGAACCGGTGACAGATTTATGTCACTTTGTAAAACGGGACAGATTTTAAACTGCTGTCATCCAAACGCTTTGATGACCTTATGTGAATACCTTGTTGACTACGCCTCTGACGAGACAAAGAAAACAGGGTTTGAAATGATTGAATCCGAGCTTAAAAAGATACCAAACGAAAAAGTCCGTAAAATAGCGGAGCAGAATATCGAGGATATTAAAAATTCCAACAGGCGCGATTTCCGCTTCTGAGGAGGTTATTATGTCTCTTAACGAAACACCGTCTGCAAACAGAATACACATTTCATTTTTCGGTATGCGTAACGCCGGCAAATCAAGTCTTGTAAATGCCGTAACGGGGCAAAATCTGTCTATCGTATCGCCAATAGCAGGTACAACGACCGACCCTGTTAAAAAGGCAATGGAGCTTTTGCCTCTCGGTCCCGTTGTTATAACCGACACACCCGGACTTGACGATGAAGGCGATTTGGGAAATCTGCGCGTTAAAAAGGCAAAAGAAGTTCTTGCTTTTACCGATATTGCAATTTTAGCTGTTGACGCACAGAAAGGGCTTTCGGAACTTGACACAATGCTTGCGGCATCATTTAAAGAGAAAAAAATACCGTATTTAACAGTTTTTACAAAAGCCGATTTGGTTAAAAACCGTACTTTTGACGCAAACTCTATATATGTAAGCTCTAAAACAGGTGAAGGAATAAACGAGCTGAAGGAAAAAACAGCAAGCCTCGCCGCCAAAAAAACTGAAAGCAAAAAAATTGTTGCAGACATCTTATCCGAAAACGATATTGCCGTGCTTGTAGTTCCGATTGATTCGTCTGCGCCAAAAGGTCGGCTTATACTTCCCCAGCAGCAGACTATCCGCGATTTGCTTGACGGAAGCTGCATAACCGTTGTTTGCAAAGAAACCTGTCTTGCCAAAACGCTTGAATCTCTTGGTAAAAAGCCTAAAATCGTTATAACGGATTCGCAGGTATTTGACTATGTTTCCAAAATCACGCCGAAGGATATATTTTTGACTTCGTTTTCTATACTTTTTGCGAGATTTAAAGGTGATTTACCCGCTCTTGTAAAAGGCGCAAAAAAGCTTGAACATTTGAAAGACGGCGATAAGATACTTATTTCAGAAGGCTGTACACACCACAGGCAATGCGAGGATATAGGAACCGTAAAAATTCCGTCTTGGATAGAAAAATTTACAGGCAAAAAATTTGATTTTTCATTTACTTCCGGCGGAGAGTTCCCCGATAGTCTCAAGGACTACTCGCTTGTTGTTCATTGCGGCGGCTGTATGCTAAACGAAAAGGAAATGAAAAGCCGTATCGCGCACGCCGAAGCTGAGGGCGTTCCGATAGTTAATTACGGTGTTTTGATAGCGCATATGCACGGGATTTTGGAAAGAAGCCTTGAGCCGTTTAAAGGAGAAACTGTATGAAATTTGCTTTTTTTGACACAAAGCAATACGATATAGAACCATTTGAGAAATACGGTCAAAAAAAGAATGTAAAATTTAAGTTTTACGAAACAAAGTTAAATGAAGATACCGCAAAGCTCGCCAAAGGCTTTGACGGAGTGTGCGTGTTTGTCAATGATACTGTAAATGCCGCCGTAATCGACAAACTGCAAAATTACGGTATAAACGCAGTTGCTCTGCGTTGTGCAGGGTACAACAATGTTGATGTAAGATATGCCTTTGGTAAGATCCATATTTTCCATGTGCCTGCATACTCACCGTATGCCGTGGCGGAACACGCAATGGCGTTGCTTTTGACATCAATACGCCGTATACACAAGGCATATAACCGAACCAAAGAATTCAATTTTAGTCTTTCCGGACTGACAGGATTTGATTTACACGGCAAAACAGCAGGCATTATAGGCACAGGAAAGATCGGGCAGATTTTTATTGATATTTGCCGCGGGTTTGGTATGAACATTATAGCATACGATAAATTCTCTGCTGAAAATTCAGGTATTGAGTATGTTGATCTTGATACACTGTTTTCGGAAAGTGATATAATATCGTTCCATTGTCCGCTGACAGAAGAAACGCATCATATGATAAATTCTGTAACTGTTGATAAACTTAAAAAAGGTGTAATTATAATAAACACCTCGCGCGGAGCTTTAATTGATTCAAGTGCTCTGCTTGAGGGAATCAAATCGCGCCATATAGGTGCTGCGTGCCTTGATGTATATGAAGAAGAATCAGATATTTTCTTTGAAGATTTCTCAGGACACATTATTGATGATGACACTCTCGCAAGACTTATTTCAATGCCCAATATAATAGTAACATCACATCAGGCTTTTTTAACAAGTGAAGCTCTTGAAAATATCGCCAAAACAACCGTTGAAAATATTGTTGCGTTTTCTGAAAACGGCTTTTGCGAAAACGAACTTTGCTATCGCTGCGGGTGCATTGAAGATTGTAAAAAAGAAAGAAAAAGGTGCTTTTAATTTTAATGCGCGGCTAAAAAGCCGCGCATTTAGTTTTAGCGTAATCCCATTGTCTCTGCAATACACTTATTAACATCTCTGACATCAAAAATATTTTCCGCCATTTGGCGTCCTTTTGCGCCCATTGTTTCAGTAAGATGTTTATTATTTATAAATTGTTCCATACATTTACAGATAGCGTCAACATCTTTAACGGGAACAAGAAATCCATTTTCTCCGTCTCTAACAGTTTCACGACAGCCCACAGAATCTGTTGTAATAACCGGTCTCCCTGTTGACATTGCTTCCAGCACTGCTTTTGGAGTTCCTTCACGATAGTATGACGGAAGAATAAAAACGCTGCACTGTGCAAGATATGGGCGTACATCTTCCTGCTCTCCAAAATATTCTATTATACCGTTATCAGTGAAGGATTTTAAATCGCCGGGCTTAAGTGCCGTCGGATTGGAGTCAAACTCTCCGACAAGCATACAACGCACTGACGGATACTTTTCTTTTATTTTTTTGCACGCTTCTAAATATTCATAAATTCCCTTATCTCTTATAAGCCTGCTCACGCACAAAAAAGCAAACTGCTTTGGAAACGGCTGAACGGGAAACCGCTCTGTATTCACTCCCGAGCCGTGAAGCAATACTGTTTTTTGATTTTTGATTATTCCGTATTTTTGGAAAACGGCTTTATCATCTGTATTTTGGAAAAATACAGCCGGGCTTTTACGCAGCGCATAGCGATACTCTGCTATTACTGTCTTTCGGATAATGCGCGTTTTTATATCATTATTCGTAAAAACAGATCCGATACCTGCAATAATCGGGTACACCTCGGTAACACCGATACTGTTAGCTGCTATACTGCCATATATAACGGTTTTGGCCTGAAACAAAAATATTTTATCAGGTTTAATTTTTGTTAATGTTTTTTTTATTGAAAATATAGTTTTAATATCATTAAAGGGATTAACTTCATTACGATTAACTTTAATCTGTAAATATTTGATGCCTATTTCAGCAAAAAATTTTTCCCATTTTTCCTCATTTTCATTTCCAAGTGCATATACCTCGTGCCCTATTGACTTGAAAAAGAGCATCATATCCATACGAAACCTTAAAAGAGCCGGTGTGTGACTGGAAATAATCGCAACCTTCATATAAAAAGACCTTTCGTTATGTATTTATAAATATTTTATATTATATATATTTTTTTGTCAATAATTTTATAAAAGTAAAACCGCCCGGTAAAACTGCCCTGCACTCCTTATAAGTGCAGGGCAGTATCGTTGTTTTGTGATTTTACTTTCCTTCTTTGTCGGTTTTGTGGCACAATTCCGACATTGCACAGCCGGCGCAGCCTGCTCCGCAGTTGTGTTTTCCGCTTTTTTTGTCTTTTATTATGCTCCTTATTATAAGCGCTACATTAAGTACAATAACTAAAGTAATAATAACAGTCGGAAGGTTATTCACTATCTGACACCCCTTTTATTTTGCGGTCAGCTTTTTTGTCTCCTCATAAGGTTTAAAAAGCATATATACCGCAAGTATCAAAACCACAACAGCAACCGCAATACCGAAAATGTTTGTCCTGCCTATAAAAATATTTCCTATTTGGTTAACAACAAGTGCTACAAGGTACGCAAATCCGCATTGATAGCCAATAGCAAACCAAGTCCAGCCGGCGTTATTCATTTCTCTGCGGATAGCTCCAATTGCCGCAAAGCACGGCGCGCACAGGAGGTTAAACGCAAGGAACGAATATGCGCTGACCGCTGTAAATGCTCCTGCAATATTTGTATAAACGCTGCCGTCTCCGCCGCTAAACAATATTCCCATTGTAGCGACAATATTTTCTTTTGCAACAAGCCCTGTAATTGACGCAACGGCCGCCTGCCAGTTTCCCCAGCCGAGAGGTGTGAATATCCACGCAATTGCGTTGCCTATTGATGCAAGAAGGCTAATACCGATCTCATCCTCGCCAAGCATACGGAATCCGTCTTCCGTAAATCCAAAGAATGACAGAAACCACACAACCATAGTAGAAAGCAAAATGATAGTTCCGGCTTTTTTTATGAACGCCCATCCGCGCTCCCACATACTGCGAAGTACATTTAACGGCGTAGGCATATGATATGCCGGAAGCTCCATAACAAACGGAGCAGGCTCTCCCGAAAATCTTTTTGTTTTCTTTAAGATAATACCTGATACGATAATCGAAGCCACGCCTACGAAGTATGCCGATGTTGCGATCCAAGCCGAATTTGCAAATATTGCCCCGGCAATCATCGCTATAAACGGAAGTTTAGCTCCGCAGGGAATAAATGTCGTTGTTATAATAGTCATACGGCGGTCACGCTCATTTTCGATAGTACGCGATGCCATAATTCCGGGAACGCCGCAGCCGGAGCCGATAAGCATAGGAATAAACGATTTGCCCGAAAGTCCGAACTTTCTGAATATCCTGTCAAGTACAAACGCAATACGCGCCATATAACCGCACGCCTCTAAAAATGCGAGGAACAGGAAAAGGACAAACATCTGCGGGACAAAGCCGAGAACAGATCCTACGCCTGCAACTATTCCGTCAAGTATTAATCCTCTTAACCACTCGGGACAGTCAAATGAATCAAGTCCGCTTGCCACTAAAGACGGAACTCCCCTCACCCATGTGCCGTATTCTGATGGGTCAGGCTCTGAAAATTCATAGTGTTCAAGCACTCCTGCGCCCGATACTAAATCATCATAAGTATAAGTAACTTCTTCGGTTGCAAGCGTTTCTTCATCTTCTACAACGCCAACTGCCTCGTCACCGTCTTTGAACTGTTCAATATATTTATCCAAAGCTTCTGTCGCTGTTTCAGCGTTAAATCCGTCAGCCTCGGAATCAATAGCCTCTGAAACCTCTTCTCCGTTTTCTCCGATGCCTAAAAATGCGTCAACGGCATTCACAGCATCTCCGTACTCCTCTGATGCCATATCGTATTCTGCCCTGCCGTTACCGAAAAGGAAAAATCCGTCCCCGAAAAGTCCGTCGTTCGCCCAATTCGTTGCCGCTGTTCCGACGCTGACCATAGAAATATAATAAACAAGAAACATTATTACCGCAAATATCGGCAAGCCAAGCCAGCGGTTTGTAACTACTTTATCTATTTTATCAGATGTTGAAAGCTTACCTGCGTTTTTCTTTTTATAGCACGCTTTAATTATATTTGCGATATACATATATCTTTCGTTTGTGATTATGCTCTCGGAATCGTCGTCAAGCTCTGCCTCCGCAGCTTTAATATCGCATTCTATATGCTTCATCATATCTTCGGGTATACCAAGCTTTTCGATAACCCTTTCATCGCGTTCAAAGATTTTGATTGCATACCATCTTTGCTGTTCGGGCGGAGCGTCATGCAAAACGGCTTCTTCTATATGCGCTATCGCGTGTTCAACAGCACCCGAAAAATTGTGCTGCGGTACTGTTTTTGCTTCGCGCGCAGCTTCAATAGCAACTTCAGCCGCTTCCATTACGCTGTCACCCTTAAGAGCTGAAATCTCAACTATTTTACAGCCAATCTGACGGGACAACTCCTCAGTATTTATTTTATCCCCGTTCTTTCTGACAATATCCATCATATTTATCGCGATAACAACAGGTATGCCTATCTCCGTGAGCTGAGTTGTAAGGTATAGATTACGCTCAAGATTTGTTCCGTCTACAATGTTGAGAATTGCGTCCGGTCTTTCGTTTATCAGATAATTTCTTGCAACAACCTCCTCCAATGTATACGGAGAAAGCGAATAAATACCCGGAAGGTCTGTGATTGTAACGCCGTCATGCTTTTTGAGCTTGCCTTCTTTTTTTTCAACCGTTACTCCGGGCCAGTTACCCACAAACTGATTAGAACCTGTCAGTGCGTTAAACAATGTCGTTTTACCGCTGTTTGGATTACCTGCAAGAGCAATTTTTAAGTTCACTTTTGTTCACTCTCCTTTATTCTTCCACTTCAATCATTTCAGCATCAGCTTTACGGAGCGATAGCTCGTATCCGCGAACTGTGACTTCAATAGGATCACCGAGTGGAGCAACCTTACGGACATATACATCAATTCCCTTTGTGATGCCCATATCCATAATCCTGCGTTTTATTGCACCTTCACCGTGCAGCTTTACTACCTTTACTGTTTCGCCGATTTTAGCTTCTTTAAGTGTTTTCATAAAACCCTCCTATGTCATATCATTATTTTGCGTGACATTTCCTCACTTATTGCAACGCGCGTTTCTTTGACATTTACAATGACATTGTCTCCGAGCTTGGAAATAATTTTAACATTGCCTCCGACTACAAATCCCAAATCTTCAAGATGTTTTTTTGTCTCGGAGCTGCCGCCTATTTTTTTTTATAATATTATCTTCACCGACATCAGCCAATGCTAAAGGCATCATATTATACACATCCGTTTCATCATAAAATGCTTATAAATCTTTTTACTGTAGTAAGTTTAGCATAACTAACTCGCTTTGTCAAGCGCTTTTTTAAAAAATATTTATATTTGACAAAAATTTTTTATTATGTTAAAATACAATTAAATATATGAAAAGGAAACTAAATAAATGATAATAAAAGAATCTGCTGAAAATTATCTGGAAGCAATTTTAATTATTAAAAACCGTAAAGGCATAGCACGCAGTATCGATATTGCAACCGAGCTGGGTTATTCCAAGGCAAGCGTTTCGATTGCCATGAAAAAATTCCGTGAAGAAAATTACATAACGGTAGGCGACGACGGACAGCTTGATCTGACCGAAAAGGGTTTGGAAATTGCCGAGCGTATGTATGAAAGGCACGACCTGATCGCCAAAGCTCTTATTGCTATCGGTGTAGATGACGAAACCGCATACAAGGACAGTTGCCGCATCGAACATGATATGAGCGAACAGACATTTGAAAAAATCAAAAACTACATTAACAGTCATATGAAATAAAAAGACGGCGCTGATATATGCGCCGCTTTTTTCTTTTATTTATTCTGCTTTTTAAAAAACGAAAACATTCCGCCTTTTTCGTATTCTTCAGTGTTTATTCCTTCCAGCTTGTAGCCTGTTTCATCGACTACGGTGCGAAGCTTGTCTTCATCAATTTTGTCTTTTGAAATTACGATTGTTTCGCCTTTTTTATGTGACGATTCAACATTTTTGACATTAAACGCGTGGCGTATTGCGTCGTTCATATGCGCCTCGCACATTCCGCACATCATTCCGTCAATTTTAAGTGTTGTTTTATACATCAAGCTACCTCCCATTTCCTATATTTACGGTAAAAAATCAATCCATTTTTGCAACAGATAAACGGTTCAAAGCACGGCTGAGTTTCACTTCTGCCAAGCGGATCTCTCTGTCAGACTCCGCCTTTTCAAGCCGCTTTTGAGCTCTTTGTTTTGCGCGCTCCGCACGCTCTACATCAATCTCATCGGCATATTCAAATGTAGTTGCTACGATACGCACCTCACCCTTTGAAACGCTCGCAAATCCGCCCATACATGCCGCATTGCGGTATTTGCCGTTTTGTCGGATCTTAACGCGCCCGTACTCGATCGTCGTTATATAATCTGTATGTCCGTACAGAAAACAAACATCGCCTTCCGTTGAACGTACAACAACGCTTTCAACTGCGCCTTCAAATGCCGGACCGTCAGGGGTCAGAATGCGAAGGTTAAACTCACGCAAATTTTACTCCCCCTTTTGATATTTTTCAACAACCTCATCTATTGTGCCGACATAAAGGAATGCCGATTCGGGAATTTCATCGTGTTTGCCATCGATAATTTCCTTAAATCCGCGAATCGTTTCTTTAACAGGAACATACCTGCCCTGCATACCGGTAAACTGCTCTGCAACAGAAAACGGCTGGGAGAGAAAACGCTGAATTTTTCTGGCACGGCTTACAGTCAGCTTATCCTCATCTGAAAGCTCGTCCATACCCATAATTGCAATAATGTCCTGAAGCTCTTTATATCTTTGAAGTATTCTCTGCACTTCCTTTGCCACCTCATAATGCTCAATTCCGACAATATCGGGCGTGAGTATTCTGGAAGTTGAATCAAGCGGGTCAACTGCCGGATAGATACCGAGTGACGAAATCGACCTCGACAAAACAGTCGTTGCGTCAAGATGCGCAAATGTCGTCGCCGGTGCAGGGTCTGTGAGGTCATCTGCAGGTACATATACCGCCTGAACAGATGTGATTGAGCCGCGTTTTGTTGACGCAATTCTTTCCTGCAACGCACCCATCTCTGTTGCCAGCGTAGGCTGGTAGCCGACGGCTGACGGCATTCTGCCCAAAAGTGCGGAAACCTCGCTTCCTGCCTGCGTAAATCTGAAAATATTATCTATAAACAAGAGTACATCCTGCCCCAGCTTATCCCTGAAATATTCAGCCATAGTAAGACCGGAGAGTGCAACTCTCATTCTCGCTCCGGGCGGCTCATTCATCTGACCGTACACAAGCGCGGTTTTATTTAAAACGCCCGATTCTTTCATTTCATTGTAAAGGTCGTTGCCCTCGCGCGTTCTCTCCCCTACTCCCGAAAATACGGAAATACCGCCGTGCTGTTTGGCAATATTATTTATCAGCTCCATTATCAGTACGGTTTTACCGACACCGGCGCCGCCGAACAGCCCTATCTTACCGCCTTTTGCATACGGAGCAATAAGGTCAACAACCTTTATGCCTGTCTCAAGTATCTCTGTCGTGGATTCCTGCTCCTCATATGTCGGGGGTTCTCTGTGTATTACCCATTTTTCCTCTGTCTTCGGTGCAGGCATCTCGTCTATCGGTTCACCTAAAAGGTTAAACATTCTTCCGAGTGTTTTCTCGCCGACAGGGACTTTTATAGCTTCTCCCGTGTCGACCGCCTCCGCTCCGCGCACAAGTCCGTCAGTTGAACTCATTGCAATACAGCGTACAACATCGTCTCCGAGGTGGTTTGCAACCTCGCACACAATAGTTTTGTTACCGTTTTTGATTTCGATAGCGTTCAGCAAATCGGGCAGACTTCCGTTTTCAAATTTTATATCAAGCACAGGCCCTATGACCTGTATCACTTTGCCAATATTACTCATTTATATCTCCTTTCGGCTCAAGAGGTTTATTACAGTGCCTCTGCGCCCGACACGATTTCGGTTATTTCCTGTGTGATTGCAGCC
The DNA here is from genome assembly GCA_017450025.1 of Clostridia bacterium. GTDB lineage: Bacteria > Bacillota > Clostridia > UMGS1883 > UMGS1540 > RGIG3586. Next base: position 18,530 of record JAFSYJ010000001.1, read on the forward strand.
TGTCTCGCCCTATTATATTTAAGAGTGAGATTTTCTATCATTTCATCGGCATTCTTGGTTGCATTGTCCATTGCCATTCTCCTTGCGCCAAACTCGGAAACCTGACTTTCCGCCATAGCTCCGTACAATACGCCCGATATATAAAGCGGAACTATACTTTCTAACGCACTTTCAGGGCTTGGCTCGTAAAGTGTGAGGTTCTTTTTTTTGTCACCCGACTTTTCAAGAGGCAGCACCGCATCACAAGCCGGGGTTTGACTCATCATTGACACAAAATGTGTGTAATAAACCACAAGCCTGTCAAACTTCTTTGACTTATATGCTTTACTAAGAAATCTCCCTAAATCGTAGCAATCGGCTATACCGACATTTTCAGCAATATTAAAGCTGTCAAAAAGTATATCATATCCACGCTTTACGAAAAATTCGCCCGCTTTTTTACCAATAGGAACAACGCACACATCTTTATCCTGACAGTCGGCAATAATTTTTTTAAAGAGATTGGAATTAAACCCTCCTGCAAGTCCGCGGTCGCCCGCTATAACGACAATGCAGGTCTTGTTAATTTCGCGGTCTTTATAAAAATCGCTGTTGACGCCTGCCGAGGAATTTTCAATATCGTGTATCGTCTCTTTCAAAAAATCAAAGTATGGTCTTGTCTTTTCTATGCGTTCCCTCGCCTTTTTGAGCTTTGATGTGGCTACAAGTTCCATCGCTTTTGTAATCTGCATTGTGCCTTCTACGCTTTTTATTCGGTTTTTAATGTCCTTCATCGAAGAAGCCAATTACATCACCGCCTTACAGGAACTTTGTCTTATACTCTGCAATCGCCGCTTTGAGCTTTTCTTCCGTCTCTGCGGAAAGTTCTCCCGTTTCGGAGATTGCCTTTAAAATATCATCGTGAACGGCGGACAGATTTTCAAGAAAGTCTATTTCAAACCGCTTTATATCCTCCACCTTTATATCTGAAAGCAGATTGTTTACGACCGCATATATTATAACAACTTGCTTTTCAACATCCAACGGCGTATTTCTGCCCTGTTTTAAGACCTCCACAATGCGCGCACCCTGCTCAAGGCGCTCCTTTGTGTCGGCATCAAGATCAGAGCCAAACTGTGCAAACGCCTGAAGCTCTCTGTACTGCGAGTACAAAAGCTTTAATTTACCAGAAACCTTCTTCATTGCTTTTATCTGAGCGTTACCGCCTACGCGTGATACGGAAATACCCGGATTTACCGCGGGCATAACACCGCTATGGAAAAGCTCGGTTTCAAGAAATATCTGACCGTCTGTAATAGATATAACATTTGTCGGGATATATGCCGAAACATCTCCTGCCTGCGTTTCAATAACCGGCAATGCCGTAAGTGAACCGCCGCCGTGTTCGGGCGAAATATTTGCCGCCCTTTCGAGAAGTCTTGAATGTAAGTAAAACACATCGCCGGGATATGCTTCACGACCGGGTGGGCGTCTTATAAGAAGTGAAAGCGCACGGTACGCAACAGCGTGCTTCGATAAATCGTCATATACAATAAGCGCGTCTTTGCCCTTATTCATAAAGTATTCGCCCATAGCGCAGCCAGAATAAGGTGCAATATACTGAAGCGGTGCAAGCTCCGATGCCGTTGCGGAAACTACGATTGTATAATCCATAGCGCCGTTTCGCTGCAAGGTCTCAACAATCTGCGCAACCGTTGACTTCTTTTGACCGATTGCAACATATATGCAAACAACATCTTTGCCCTTTTGGTTTATTATAGTGTCAAGAGCTATTGTTGTTTTTCCTGTTTGTCTGTCACCTATGATAAGCTCGCGCTGTCCCCTGCCTATCGGTATCATCGAGTCAATAGCCTTTATGCCTGTCTGAAGCGGCACATTGACCGACTTTCTGGAAAGAATACCGGGCGCTTCTGATTCGACAGGCCGTATCTCGTCTGTCTCAACAGGACCTTTGCCGTCAATAGGCTCACCAAGCGCGTTTACAACCCTGCCGATAAGCTTATCGCCAACAGGCACGGACACAACTCTGCCCGTTCTTTTAACGGTATCTCCCTCACGGATTCCTGCGTCAGAGCCGAGCATAACGACGCTTACGCAGGTTTCTTCAAGGTTTAACGCCATAGCGTAAGTTCCGTTTGAAAACTCCAAAAGTTCGTTGGCAATGCATTTATCAAGACCGTGTACCTTTGCGATACCGTCGCCTATCTGTATAACATAGCCTGTTTCATCCTGTGAAATTCTGCTTTGATATGTTTTTATTTTGTCTTTAATTACTTTGCTTATATCTGTTGATTTAAGCTCCATAAGCTCACTCTCCTAAATGGCTGAAATAGCCTTCCTCATTTCCTTAAGTTTTTTCAGCACACTGCCGTCAATCTCCATACCGCGCATAACAAGCTTTATCCCGCCCAAGAGGTCGGGACAAACTTCTTCCTGCAGAAGAATTGTCTTACCTGTCAGCTTTTCAAGGCTTTCTTTAAGGCTCTTGCGAAGTTCGGAAGAAAGCACAACTGCCGTTTGTGCCGTAACAGTTTCGGTATTATGCTTTATATTATACTCGTCCTCGAATCTCGCAGCGCATTTTACAAAAAGATGTGCCGCGCGTTTTTCTGTCAGGATTTTGACAAAATTAAGCAAAATCTCCTCCGCCCCTTTAAAGACATCATCAACGCAGGACTGCCTTTCTTCAAGCGTGAGAGCAGGAGAATTCAAAACCTTGACAAAATCAGGGTTTTCCGAAAACGCCTTTTTGACTTTGGCGATTTGTGAAAGCATAGTATCTTCGCAGTTCATATCCTCTGCAAGAGAATACAGCGCACCCGCATATTCAGCAATAAAATCCGTCACTCCGCACCATCCATTTCATCAATGAATTTTCTGATCATATCCTCGTGGTCCTTCGCGGAAACATCCTTTTCAATAACCTTTGAAGCAATCGCAACTGCCATATCAGAAACATCGTTTTTTACATCTTCAAGAGCCTTTTTCTTTTCGAGCTCTATCTGTGCTTCGGCGCGCTGCAATACAACGGAAGCCTGTTTATGCGCCCCTTTGAGGATATCCTCCTCTTTTAGTCTGGCACTTCTGACGGCGTCTTCAACAATGGTCTCCGCTTCTGCTTTTGCTTCTACAAGCCTTTCCGCATATTCATTCTTCATTGACTCTGCCTCTTTTTTATCTGCAGCCGCGCTGTCGAGCATTTCGTTTACTGCCTTTTCGCGAGCGTCAATTACAGCTTTTACAGGCTTGAACAAAAACTTTTTCATCAACAGGAAAAGTATTATGAGATTTCCCCATGTGAAAATCATTGTCCATTTGTCAACGGTAACAAAAGCCAAAAAATCTTCCATCTAAACTAACTCCCAATTAAAGCAAATTTACAAGCGGGTTTGCAAAAAGCAAAATAAGTGCTACAACAAGACCGTATATACCGGTGGATTCTGCAACAGCACAACCGAAAAGCATTGTAGATGTAATTTCACCTTTCGCCTCGGGCTGTCTGCCAACCGCCTCAGCCGCTTTACCTGCCGCGTAACCCTGTCCTATACCCGGCCCTATACCTGCCATCATTGCAAGTCCTGCGCCTACTGCAGACGCTGCTAAAATAATTGCTCTTTCTAACATAATTCTTCCTCCTAAATATTTAGTATTAATTTTATTTTCAACACGGGCAGTTTTAACGCCCATCCCGATGGGCTGAAAAAAATGTTTCAGAACGGTCAAACTGAACCCGAAGCTGTATATAGATACTGCGAGCGGTGAAGTTTGTCCGTAGCAAAAGGTTTAATCTAATTGAAAAATCAACGATTTTTCACCTTAAAACAATATATATCTGCCTTTTCGCTTTCATAATTTATCTAAAGTTGCCTTTTGCGTTCTGGGCATTTTTAACACCCATCACTCAGTTGCTCCTGCAACATAAACCATAGTCAGCATTGATATAATATATGCCTGCAAAAAGCTCGTAAACAAATCAAAGTATACCGACAACACCGCCGGCACACCTAGCTGGAATATCGGGATCGACGCGATCGTATGAGAAATAAGCCCAAGCACGACAGAACTGAGTCCTGCCAACGCACCGTACAAAAGCGATGTAATTACCATACCTGCGGCAATATTACCGAAGTGACGGAACGACATTGAAATCGGGCTGGCTACCTCGCTGACGATATTTAAAGGCAACAAGAACGGCACAGGCTCAACAAAGCCACGAAGCCAACCGCCGACGCCACGGTTTTTTATTGTCAGCGTTTGTATCATCATAAATGTAACAAGCGCCCACGCCAGCGTAACGCTTAAATCAGCCGTGTATGGTCTTAACCCAACAAGGCTCGACAGGCTGCCGAAAATTGAGATCGTGAATAGCGTTCCAATATACGGCGCAAAATGCAGATTACGCTTACCCATCGTGTTTTCGACAAGGTCATAAAGCATTGTGACGAGCTTTTCCGCCACTATCTGTTTTTTTGAGGTCGGTCTCATTTTAAGCCCGCGCGAAAGCCATATGCACAGCGCAACTATTACGACCATTATAGCCCACATATTAACGATTGTTTCCGTCACCGGTATTCCGCCTGCAACGGGAATTCTGAACATAATTTTTGGACCGTTTACATCAACATTCATCCTGTTTTTTCTCCTTTGATGAACTTCTTATATGCAAAATTTTAATTATAAACTGCGGAACAATCAGCGGAATTATAACCGCTATATAATTCAAATAAGGCGACTTTATTGCAAAAACAACAACAGCAGCTATAAACATCATTCGTAAAGGATACGATATTGCCGCAAGTCCCTGCGCGCCTTTTTTGGAGCCTTTTTTTATTTGCTTTTCAATGGTAAGCGCAAGCAAAAAAAGATTTATTATGGCAGTTGCTCCTCCCAAAAGTCCGCCAACGACAACTCCCCACGAAAAGTATCCGAGTGCCGCGAACACGGCAACCATTACAATTATGCCGCCAAGCGTAAAAAGTGATATTTTTTTTATTTCTTTCATCATACTGCTATTTGGCATCGTCATCACTCCTGTCAGCCGTGTGTACGGCAGAGATAATATACTTAATCATACTGTAAAATCCGCTTGCCACGCCAAGTATTATACCCAATATCATAACAAACGGCGGTAACGAAAATTTTTCTGTCAGATATTTTGCAACAACAATACAAATAAAAATGGGCGTCAGAAGCGAAAGCGCCGTTTGCATTATCGAAGAAAAAGCAACAGCTACTTTATACGCAGACTTGTTAGAAAATTTCTTTTTTTCGCTTTTTTTATCCATATATATCACTAATTCAACCAAATTATACCCATTATATTTTTACGATATTATATTTTACCATAAAATTGCTATTAAAGCAAGATGTTTTTAAAAGAACAACTATTCTTTTGCTTTTTTTATATTTTTGGTGTATAATTGTTAAAAAGATAATTTTGAGGAGGTACATATGAAAAATTATATAGCTTTTTGCGGTCTTGACTGCGAAAAATGTGAAGCGCGCCTTGCAACGGTAAACAACGACAACGGTTTACGGAAAAAAGTCGCAAAACTTTGGTCTGAACTTAATTCGGTAAACATTACGCCCAAAATGATAAACTGTACAGGCTGCAGAATTGACGGCGTAAAAACGCCTTATTGCGAATCCTTATGCCCCATAAGACAATGCGCTTTGAGCAAAGGATACGAAACTTGCGCCAACTGCAAAGACCTGGAAAAATGCGAAACACTCGGTCAGGTTACAAATAACAACGCAAATGCACTTAACAATTTGAAAAATTAATTTAGTCAAGACCACCAGTAAACTGGTGGCTTGCACTACCCCTAGAAGGGGTTATTACAGGCTTAACCCCTATAAGGGGCATCGAAGTTTGACACCGCATTACTATTTCAGGCAGCCGCTCACGTGCGGCTGTCTTTTTTGCC
>JAFSYJ010000008.1 GCA_017450025.1 Clostridia bacterium
CTCACCTGTTATAATGAATTCCGTAGCGTTTACAGTAAGAAAATTTACGACCTTTGTTTCAATCAGTAACGAAGCTGCACTTGTTCAGAGTAAAGACGGAGACCTCTTTAACCGCCTTCCCGTTACGCTTGAAGGCAAAGAAGAATACAATATTGACGACATACTAAAGGCGGCGCACGAGCAGTATGCCGATGTCGGACACGGTTATTCTTCCGCCAACGGCGATTGGGGACTCTCCATAATAAAGCTTTGGGGAGACGAAAGCGGCGCATTTGGCTATTGGCAAAACGACAATTCCGCATGGTCACTTGGTGACAAAGTAGCTGACGGCGATTTTGTTTCCGCATTTGTATATAAAGACCAAATAGGCTGGAGCGACGCATATACAAAGTTTGCAGAACCTTTAGTAACCGCACCTGCCAAAAGCCGGATAACCCTCACTCTGCAAAAATACGATTGGAGCGATGGCTTTGTTCCGTGCGTGGGAGCTGAGGTATCGGTAATGGGACTGCCTAATGTGGGCGGAACGACTGATGAAAACGGCACAGTGACACTTGTCATTCCAACAGAGGGTACATATACCGCAATAGCTCAAAGCGCGGATATTCCTATTGTACCTGCATCATGCACAATTACATTGTCTGCTCCGATAGATGTAACAGGGATTACAGCTTCGGAGTCCGTAAATGTTTGGGAAAACGGGACAGCGGAGATAGAATATGAGATCCTTCCGTCAAACGCATCGGATAAGTCCGTAATATGGGAAGTTGAAGATGAAACTGTCGCAACAGTTTCGGACGGCGTTGTTACAGGCGTAAAAGAAGGCAGTACAACAGTTACCGTAAAAACAAACGACGGAGAATATACCGCAACCTGCACAGTTACAGTAAATAAGGCTCCCGAAGCCGCTTCAGTAATTCACGCAATAGCTGCCAGATATGCGCAAAGCGGCATAGCTTCAGACGCAAATGCACCGTGGTTTGCAGCGGATTTTTCCGCGTATGGCACATTGTATCCGAATAGTGAGAATAAGCTTTCAGACGCGCAGATACAAGAGTATCTTGACAAACTCATTGATACTGCCGACACTGCAGAATCTCCGGCAGATTTTGCAAAATGTATTATTGCTTTGCGCGCTCTCGGATATAATCCGGAGGATATAGTTACATCAGATTACCGCCAGATAAATGTCGTAGATAAACTTGACGCACTTATAGCAGGCGAGGATTCAAGGGTAACATATATTTACACACTCCCTTATATAATTATTGCAGTAAAGGATTACGCAGATAACGAAACGCTCAACTCACTTATCAGCTCTGCACTCGAACAAAAAGACGATTGGCAGAGTACCGCATGGGGAGTCGATGGCGCAACTCCAATGGTTTGCGCACTTGCTCCGTTTTACAGTACAAACGATAATGTAAAGAGCATAATTGATGAAACAGTTGAGATAATTAAAAATGAACAAGCAGAGAATGGCTCGATCGGAAATGCAGCTTCATCAGGACTTGCACTTGCGGCACTTTCTTCCGTCGGCATTGACGGAGAAGATGTTAAAAACGGTGAAAAAAGCCTTATTGACGGTCTTATGGCGCAGGTGTCTGACACAAAAAACGGATTTTTGCCATTATCAAACAGCATTTCAACAGAACAAGGCTTCAGAGGGCTTCTCGCTTGGCAGCTTTTAGAACAGAAAAAGGGTACAATATTTGATTTTTCTGCAAACGAAAATAAAACAGCATATGCAACATGGGGGAATTACTGTCCTGTTACATTTAATGTTGTTCCTGATGATGCAACCGTAGCGGTAAAAGGTCAGGATTCTGTATATCAAAACTTGTATGACTTGCAGCAGGGTGAGTATAGCTATACAGTTTCCAAAGAAGGCTATGTAACCGCAAACGGCACATTTACAGTAGATGAACAGGAAGAAAACACTCACACTCCCAAAGCTGTTAATGTTTCGCTCGTAAGCGAGCCATCGTCAGGCAGCAACAAGCTGAATGTTTCAATAAAAATATTAACTCACGATGCGGATAAATGCAATAATTCGGTTACATATAAGGCAAATGCGTCTGCATATACACCGCTCGCAAGCGGTACTGTATCTGTAAGCTCGGGACAAACCGTATTTGATGCGCTTCACTTGTTCCTGTCCGAAGAAAACATAAGCTATAAGGAAAAAACATACGGCTACATTTCATCAATAGACGGACTGGACGAATTTGACCACGGTCAGAATTCAGGCTGGCTCTTTATGGTTGACGGAAAGACCTCGCAGACGGGCTGCCGAAATGTCAAGCTCACAAGTAATTCAAGTATAGTTTGGTTCTATACTGATGACTATACAGAGGAAGCAGGTTCTGAGCCGTGGAAAAAGTCATCATCAAAAAGTACTGTAACGCTTGTGAATAATAATCCAAGCGACGACAAGAACAATGATACGGAACAAAGCGTACAATCCGTATTCAGTGATGTAAAAGAAACCGATTGGTTTTATGAAGCCGTTAAGTATGCACTTGAGAAAAAGCTTATGCAGGGTACGGATAAAGGCTTTGAACCAAACGGCAAAATGACAAGAGCAATGCTTGTAACAGTTCTTTACAGACTTGAAAATACCAAGGCATCTTCAGTTACGGGCAAATTTGCCGATGTGGCGGAGGGAGAATGGTATTCCGATGCCGTTTCGTGGGCTTCTGCAAACGGTGTTGCAGAAGGTTTGGATAGCACACACTTTGCGCCTGATGAAAGTATCAGCCGCGAACAGCTTGCCGTTATTATGTACCGCTACGCAAAGTTCAAAAAATATAATACCGAAGCATCGGTTGAACTGTCACAGTTTACTGATGCAGATCAGGTAAGCGATTGGGCTGTCGAGGCAATCGCGTGGGCAAATGCCGTACAGCTTATCAAAGGAACGAGCGATAAAACTATATCGCCAAAAGATACTGCAACACGCGCACAGATAGCGGAAATACTAATGCGCTTTTGTAAAAATGTTGTAAAGTAACTGAAAGGAAATAAAACAAGAATGAAAAAATTTCTGCCGGCAGTTTTATGTATAATAGTGATTTTCAGCTTTGGCACACACTCGTTTGCCTTTGATAGCGGCGCAGTAGATACAATGGTGTCCGATACTGCGGAATATATGTACGAAACAGTAAAAGATCCGCAGATAGGCTCAATCGGCGGCGAGTGGGCTGTCTTGGGTTTGGCACGGAGCGGAATTGATATTCCCGAGGCTTTTTATAAAGATTATTATGCCAATGCAGAAAACTATGTAAAAAAATGCGGCGGAGTTCTGCACGACAAAAAGTACACTGAATATTCCAGACTTGTCGTTGCGCTTACAGCGATAGGCAAAAATCCCGCCGATGTTGCAGGCTTTAACCTTTTAACTCCGCTCGGAGATTATGCAAAAACCGTTTGGCAGGGCTTGAACGGAGCGGCATGGGCACTTATTGCTCTTGACAGTAATAACTATGATGTGCCGCAAAATAAAGATGCCGAAATCCGGGCAACAAGAGAATTGTATGTAAATTTCATTCTTCAAAATCAAACGCAGGACGGAGGGTGGGCGATGTCGGGAGACATCGCCGACCCTGATGTTACGGCAATGGCACTTCAGGCACTTTCCAAATATCAGGACAGAGAAGATGTAAAAAAGGCAACAGAAAAAGCGTTGTCAGCCGTGTCAGCTATGCAAAACGGTAATGGCGGATTTGCAAGCTGGGGCACAGAGAATTCCGAAAGCTGCGCGCAGATGATAATTGCATTGTGCGAGCTTGGAATACCTTTGGAGGACGCGCGCTTTGTCAAGAACGGTAAAACGATGCTTGATTACCTTTGTTCATATTATATTCCGCATAAAGGCTTTAAGCATATACAGAGCGAAGCCGAATCAAATCAAATGGCGACGGAACAAGGCTTTTGCGCGCTTGTTTCGCTCAAGCGTATGAGCGAGGGCAGGGAAAGCCTCTACCGTATGACCGGAGATAAAAAATCATTTGCTGAAGATAATAAAAAATACATAGATCCTGATGTTCGTAAAGCGTCTTTAATATCATACGGCAAGACATTTCAGGATATTGCAGAGCATAATAATAGGACCGCAATAGAATGGCTTGCACAAAGAAATATCATAAGCGGCAAAACAGAAAACTTATTTGACCCCGACAGCACAATGACAAGAGCTGAGTTTGCGACAATAACAGTCAAAAGTCTCGGACTTCCGTTTAAGGGAGATAGCGCATTTTCAGATGTTACGGAAAGCGATTGGTTCTTCGGCTTTGTAAATACGGCTTGTCATTACGGCATTGCAAAGGGCGTGTCGCAAACAGAATTTAACCCAAACGGTACTATAACACGCGAGGAGGCAGCCGTTATGGCCGCAAGAGCGGCAAAGCTTTGCGGCTTAAAAACGGAGTACGATGCATTTGAATCCCGTAATATTATGGCAGGGTTTTCGGATTATATAAAAATCTCGGATTGGGCAATGAGCGCAATGGCTTTTTGCTTTGACAGCGGAATTCTTTCCGACAGCGTTTTGGAGGTCAAACCCAAAGAATTTGTACTCCGTGCCGAAATTGCACAAATGCTATATAATATGCTTATCATTTCCGGACTATATTAAGGAGAAGTGCCGATGAAAAAACATAAAAATAAAATCATAGCCGCGCTTGTAATTTTTGTAGTTCTCATTTTTGCATTTTGGCAGGGAGGAGCACTCAAAAAATCCGCAGAAATCGCAGAAAATCCCGAAAAAACCGTAGCAAAAACCGAACAAATCCAAGAAAATATAGTTGCAACAGACGAAAAAAAAGACGGTTTTTCGGATATTTCAGCAGAAAATGACGATAATTTTGGACAAAAAGAAGCACAAATCACCAAGCAGGAAGAAGCGGATAATACCCCAAAGGAGCAGGAAAACCCTGCTCCTGCTGACCCTCAAAACACAGATGTTTCAAGCACGGAGCTCACTTGCACCTTTTCAATACGATGCGACACCGTGCTTTCAAACCTCGCACTCCTTGACCCCGCAAAAGCAGATATTATCCCGCCTGACGGCATTTTCCTCGCAGAAAAAACCGTTGCCTTTTACGAAGGCGAAAGCGTGTTCAATTTGCTCCTTCGGGAAACAAAACAAAACAGAATTCATATGGAATTTAAGAACACGCCTGTCTTTAACAGCGTGTATATCGAGGGCATCGGAAACCTTTATGAATTCGACTGCGGCGAGCTTTCGGGCTGGATGTATAAGGTGAACGGCTGGTTTCCGAACTACGGCTGTTCGCGGTATTTGCTTCATCAGGGGGACAAGGTCGAATGGGTTTACACCTGCGATTTGGGAGCTGATGTCGGCGGCGATTATTCTTCAAGAAACGGAATGTGATAAATTGAACGGATTTAAAACATATCATCCTATCGTCAATTTAATATATTTTATATCGGTAATCGGATTTTCCGTATGTTTTATGCACCCCGTCTGTCTCGGAATATCTTTTCTTAGTGTGCTTATCTGTATGGCGGCGATAAAAGGGGTAAAATTAAAAATGTTCTATTTAATTCCGATGATGATTGCCATAGCCCTGATAAATCCTGCCTTCAATCACGAGGGAGTTACTGTTTTGATGTTTTTTAAAAACGGCAATCCGCTTACAATGGAGTCAATTATTTACGGGCTTGCGGCGGCATTTTTGATTTTTAATGTTATATGCTGGTTTTCGTGCTACAACGCAGTTATGACAAGCGACAAGTTTATTTATCTGTTCGGCAGGATAATACCGTCTATGTCGCTTGTGCTTTCTATGACCCTGCGCTTTGTCCCGAAATTTGCAGAACATCTTAAGGAATTAAAAAACGCTCAAAAATGTATCGGCTGTGATATGTCAGGCGGCAATATTATGACAAGAGCAAAAAAAGGACTTTCTATATTATCATCAATGACGACATGGGCGCTTGAAAATTCCGTTGAAACCGCAGACAGTATGAAATCAAGGGGCTACGGGCTATCGGGCAGAACAGCATTTTCAATTTTTGTTTTTGACAAAAGAGATGCGCTGGCGCTTTTATGGATAGTTTGTTTATCTTTGTATGTCCTTGTGGGAAGTATTAACGGAGCTACGCAGTTCAGTTATTTTCCGTCAATAAGGGGAGCAGAATTCACTGGATACGGCATAAGCGTCTATGCCGCATATTTTGCACTTTGTATTTTTCCTGCTGCTATTGAGCTTTGTGAGGTGAAAAAGTGGAAATCTTTAAAATCGAAAATTTGAGTTTTACATATCCAAACAGAGAAAAGGCAGCTCTTTGCGGCGTGGACCTTTATGTATGTGACGGCGAATTTATTACAATATGCGGCAGGTCGGGCTGTGGGAAGACTACTCTTTTAAGGCTTATGAAGCCTACACTTACGCCTTTTGGTACAACCGGCGGCAACATAGTTTTTAAGAACAAACAGTTGTCTGACATTGACGAAAGGGAGCAGGCGTCTGAAATCGGATTTGTTATGCAAAATCCCGATAATCAGATAGTGACAGACAAGGTGTGGCACGAACTTGCGTTTGGTTTGGAAAGCCTTGGATTGCCCACGCCCGAAATCAGAGCGAGAGTTTCTGAAATGGCGTCTTTTTTTGGTATTCAGGCTTGGTTTCATAAAAAAACGGCGCAGCTTTCGGGAGGACAGAAGCAAATTTTAAACCTTGCCTCCGTTATGGTTATGCAGCCGTCTGTACTTATACTTGACGAGCCTACCAGCAGGCTTGACCCGATAGCTGCACAGGACTTTTTAAACATACTTGAAAAAATAAACCGCGAGCTTGGAACAACAGTCATTTTGGCCGAGCACCGTCTTGATGACGCTTTCCCGATATCTGACAGAGTTATCGTGCTCGATGGCGGCAAGGTTATTGCCGACGATGTTCCGCAGAAGATAGGAAAAATCCTAAAAGATACAAAGCACAGTATGTATTGCGCTCTGCCGTCGCCTACGAGAATATACGGCGCGCTGGAAAACGGTACGGAGTATCCTATAACTGTCCGAGACGGAAGAATATGGCTTGAAAATTATGCAAAGTCAAAAAAGCCCGACGCAGGCTTGATACCGAAGCCTTTGAAAAATCAAACAGAAGAAGTCACGGTTGAAGTCAAAGACGCCCACTTCAGGTATGAAAAAAACTCGCCTGACATAATAAAAGGTTTTAACGCCAAAATTTACAAAGGCGAGATATTTGGGATAGTAGGGGGAAACGCGGCAGGCAAAACAACGGCGTTATCTTTGATGTGCGGACTTAACACTCCGTACAGGGGGAAAGTTTTGATAGAGGGCAAAGAGCCTTCGGATATTCCAAACCTGTATAACGGAGTGGTGGCGTATTTGCCGCAAAATCCGCAGACATTATTTGTAAAAAATACTGTATATCTCGACCTTGCAGATGCGATGTCCGGACTTAAAATATCATCATATGAGCGGGAAGAACGGATAAAAAATATATCATCGCTTTGCAGGATAGAAGAATTGCTTGAAAGCCACCCGTACGACTTGTCGGGCGGTGAGCAGCAGCGCGCAGCGTTTGCAAAAATACTTTTAAGGTCTCCGCGTATTTTACTTCTTGACGAGCCTACAAAGGGTATGGACGCACATTTTAAAATGATATTTGCAGAGATTTTAAAGGAGTTAAAATTAAGTGGTGTCACAATAATTATTGTTTCGCACGACATAGAATTCTGTGCGGAAAACGCTGACAGGTGCGCTATGTTTTTTGACGGTTCAATATCTTCTTGCGGTAATTCAAGAGAGTTTTTTGCAGGCAAAAACTTTTATACGACAAGCGCTAACCGTATGGCGAGGACAACGCTCCCAAGCGCTGTTCTGACCGATGATGTGATTCTTTCCTTTGGAGGAAAGCCGCAGGATTTTAATGACATGCGAATCAATAGCTTTACATATCCCAAGCAGAAAGTGCAGACGGCAGAGCAAGCCGAACCGCAAAAAAGAAAACTGTCAAAGCGGACAATATTGTCTATAATTCTCACACTTTTGGCAGTTCCTTTAACGCTTTATGCAGGAGTGTTTCTTTTGCAGGACAGGCGGTATTATTTTATTAGCTTACTCATTATAATTGAAGTGACGATACCGTTTCTTGTGGCGTTTGAGAGCAGAAAGCCGCAGGCGAGAGAACTGATAATAATAAGCGTGCTATGCGCCATCGCTGTTGCAGGCAGAACCGCGTTTTCGATGATTCCGCAGTTTAAGCCTGTTGCCGCAATCGTGATAATTGCCGGAGTGTGTTTTGGCGGTGAGGCAGGCTTTTTGGTGGGAGCAGTAACGGGATTTGTTTCTAATATGTTTTTGGGGCAGGGACCGTGGACACCGTGGCAGATGTTTGCATTTGGGCTTATAGGGCTTTTTGCAGGGATTCTTTTCAGAAAAGGAATAATAAACAAATCAAAAGCTTCACTATGCATATACGGGGGGCTTTCCACGCTTATTATTTACGGTGGGATTATGAATCCTGCTTCTGTGCTTATGCAGCCGCTAAGTCCAAATTTTGCTATGATTATTTCGGCATATTTAACGGGCATACCGTTTGACCTGATACACGCCGCATCAACCGTGATTTTTTTATTGGTTTTGTCAAAGCCTATGATAGAAAAGCTTGAGAGAATAAAAACAAAGTACGGATTGCTTGAATTTTCTTGACAAAAGACACGGTATGTGTTAATATACGCGTTTGGGAGAATAAATATATGAAAATAACTGAAAGTCTGAAACAAAAACGCCTTTTTCTTTTTGATATGGACGGAACTATATATCTTGACGATAATTTGTTTGAAAAGACGAAGGAGCTTTTGGAACACATAAAAAATGTGGGCGGAAGATATATATTTCTTACAAACAATTCGTCAAAAAGTGTTGACGCATATATTGACAAGCTTGCATCATTGGGAATAAAATCGGAAAAAGACGATTTTGTTACTTCAACAAACGCCACCGTACTTTATCTTAAAAAACGCGGCTACAAGCTAATATATGCTTTTGGAACGGAGTCGTTTAAAAAGCAGTTGACTGAAAGCGGTCTTAATATTACCGGCGAATTATGTGACGGCGTGGACTGTTTATGTATGGGGTTTGACACGGAGCTTACATTTAAAAAGCTTGAGCACGCGTGCATTTTGCTTGGGCGCGGAATTGACTATGTAGCAACAAATCCCGACTATGTTTGTCCGACAGCGTACGGATATGTACCGGATTGTGGCTCTGTCAGCCGGATGCTTTATAACGCGACAAAGAGAATGCCTATATTTATCGGCAAGCCACAGTCCGAAATGGTATATCTGGCAATGGAAAAAACAGGGTTTGGAAAGGCAGAAACCGTAATTATAGGAGACAGGCTTTATACGGATATAGCCTGCGGAGCTAACGCGGGTGTTGATACAATTTTTGTGCTTAGCGGAGAGGGGACAATGGAGGACATAAAAAAAAGCGACACAAAGCCGACATATATTTACCCAGATGTTAAGCAACTATACTATGATTTGATATCATAGCCTGATGGCGCTAATTTGAAATACGGTTTTTTTGGCAAATTTATGCCGATACTTCGTCAAATACCTTGTAAATACACCAAGTATTCCCCGCGGCATTTTCCTTGCCTCGACAAAAATTTGCACGAAACAAACTCCGAAGGACTTTAAATTATGAGATTTCAG
>JAFSYJ010000009.1 GCA_017450025.1 Clostridia bacterium
AGACCACCAGCACGGCTGCGTTTTAGCCGGCAGCGTCAACCTTGATGTAATCGCTGCCGCACGGCCTAACGGTACAAACACGGTTCGCATACAGTCGCGCGGCTACAATATGGACACGATAGATCTTGCAGACCTTGAAATTCATCCTGAACAGTTTGACAAGGCAATCGCGCTTATACGCGGAGTTATAAAAAGGTTTGTCGAACTCGGCTATGAGGTAAAGGGATTTGACGCTTACACAACTTCAAATGTATTAAAGGGTTCGGGACTAAGCTCCTCGGCTGCATTTGAGGTGCTTGTCGGCACAATCATAAACGGACTTTTCGCCAACAGTGAGGTAAATCCCATAGAAATAGCAAAGTTCGGTCAATACGCGGAGAATGTGTACTACAACAAGCCTTCCGGTCTTATGGATCAGATGGCGTCCTCGGTAGGCAGTGTTGTTGCTATTGACTTCAACAGCACCGAAAATCCGATTGTCGAGAAGGTTGAATTTGACCTCGCAAAGAACGGTCACGCATTGTGCATTATTGACTCCGGAGCAGACCACGCTGATTTGACAGATGAATACGCATCCGTTCCGTCCGATATGAAAGAGGTTGCTGCTTTCTTCGGCAGGGATTATCTCCGTGAGGTTGATGTAAACGATTTCTATGCGAATATAAAGAACATCCGCGAAAAAATCCACAACGACAGAGCGCTGCTGCGCGCTATTCATTTCTTTAATGACAACGAGCGCGCGCAAAAGGAAGTCAAGGCGCTTGAAAAAAATGACTTTGAGGAGTTCTGTCGTCTTATAAAGGAGTCCGGCCGCTCATCGTATATGTATCTGCAAAACGTATTTGCAGCAAGTATGCCAAAAGCACAGGCGGTGTCGCTTACGCTTGCTTTGTGTGATGAAATTTTGGGCGAGCGCGGCGCATACCGTGTACACGGCGGAGGATTTGCCGGAACGGTTCAGGCATTTGTACCGTTTGATATGCTTGACGAATTTAAATCAAAAATGGAAGCCGTGCTTGGTGAGGGAATGTGCCACGTTCTCTCGATAAGACCGGTCGGCGGCTATGAATTGAAATCTTAAAAATTGTTTCGGAACGCCTTCGGGCGTTCTTTTTTTGCCCTTTTATACAGCGCGGATTTTGTCGTAACATTTTATCCATTCGACAACCGTCTTTGACATTTTATTGGCGCATATGGGAGTATAATACCACATAGAGGTGAGCAAAATGGTTGTGTACGCCGATGTGCTTTTTCTTATAAATTTCATATCGGCATATGCGCTGCTTTATCTTCTCGGCAAATTTATTGTAAAAACAAAATTAAAAAAATGGCGTTTGTTGTTTGCATCCGGGCTTGGAGCGGTGGCTGCGGTTGTTCAGTTTTCGCTGCAGTCAGCGTTGCCGCTTGAATATCTTTTAAGAATATCAACCGCCGTAATAATGGTATTTATTGCCTTTTACGAGCAAAAACGGCAAATTTTAACACATATTATCTGGCTTTTTGCTTTGTCGGCAATACTTATTGCAGCGATGATAGCGATTGCTCTTATATCCGGTATGACGACCGGTGCTGTCTTTAAAGCCGGGGTAGTATATTTTGACCTTCCGCAAAAAATATTTTTACCTATGCTTGTAATATCGTTTGCGGCTGTAACAATTTTTATGAAACTGGTCCAAAAAAAACGGATAAAGCGTCTGCATAATATGATTGTCACTCACCGCGGCAAAAAAATCTTTGTTACCGCATTATTCGACAGCGGCAACCTTTTAAAAGA
>JAFSYJ010000010.1 GCA_017450025.1 Clostridia bacterium
ACAACATACCAATTATACAGTAATATGCTATATTTTGCAAGACTTTTTTAAATTTTTCCCAATAAAATTTTCTACAAAGTTGTAGAATTTTAAACCTCTTTTTTGTATATTTTCACAATGCAAAAAGCCGCTCCGAAAAGCGGCTCTTGTATATATGAATGTAAATTGTTTACTCACTCACAAGCGGCGTATTCCAAACCGGCTCCATACCGCCAGTGCTGTTCCAACAATATACAACCGCCTTAACACTTGCATCCTCAGGAACCTCATCAAAATCAACAAACTCTATAACACTCTCTGATGTAAGAGTTTTCTCACGAACACCCAGCAGCGCTTTTTTTGTCTTATCATATAAAG
Source organism: Clostridia bacterium (assembly GCA_017450025.1). GTDB lineage: Bacteria > Bacillota > Clostridia > UMGS1883 > UMGS1540 > RGIG3586. The sequence continues at coordinate 358 of JAFSYJ010000010.1, forward strand.
CGATGAGCGCCTTACAATTGTCTGTTACCGTTCCCGCGTAAAACTCAAGGTGCCACACCTCCGCTGCAGGAAGATAGCCAAAACTTATAAGCATCGGCTCACTGACACCGTCGGGATCTGAAAATGTCACCTCAGCATTAAATAAGGTTGCATTACCGTTTTCGGCTGTTTCCTCAAGCCTATTCCAATCCCCCTTTGTTCCGTTAAACTGAACCGCTGCAATAGCGTTATCCCATGAAAACGCGCCGTATTCAATCCCCTTTACTCCCTTATACATAGTCACCTTCGCAAGACTTTCGCAATCCACAAACGCGTTTCTGCCTATCGTTTCCAAACTCTCCGGCAGTACAAGCTCTGTTATCGCACAGCTTGAAAACGCAAATCTTTCTATATATTTCACGCCATCTGCAATAACAAGCTTTTCCGGAACAGAATTAACCAGACCCGTATAAACCATTGTCTTGGGATTGTCATACAAAACACCGTTTTCATATGTAAAATTATCGTTCGCAGTTGTGTCTATCTCGGTAAGCACCGCCGGATTAAAGGCGTACTTTCCTATTTCCTCAACAGACGCAGGCATTATCACCTTACCAAGATAAATAGCATCATTTAACGCATATCCGTATATTCGCTTTACGGTAGAGGGTATCGTATACGTATCCGGCTCATACTCCGGTGTTGTTTCCCTGTCCCATTCCTTTAACCTGCACTTTGCAGGATAGCAGATAAGCGCGGTCTTTTCCTTGTCAAACAAAATACCATTTTCCGCGCTGAACATCGGGTTTTCTTCTGCAACCGTTATACGCGAAAGCTGCTCAGAACCAAGCGCATTCTCGCCTATGGTGCTTACAGACGCAGGCAACGTAAATTCACTGTATTTGGTTTCAGCAAAAGCAGAATTGCCGATAACCGCAAGTGTTTCCGGCAGCGGAGCATAATCCTCGTCAAGCAGCGTCCGATAGAACGCGCTATCTCCAATAGTCACAACACCCGGCATTGTTACCTTGTATAAATACTGCAAATTCATAAACGCATCATCGCCTATAGCTTCTACAGAAGCCGCAAGCTCCGCCGTTTCAAGGTCTGAGAGAAACTCAAATGCGCCGCTGCCTATGCTTGTAATACCATTTCCGACAACAAGCTTTGTTACGTTCTGTCTTGCAGAGTTATCGAGCTCGTCTGTAGAAAAATCGTCCGGTATCTCGCCCGTTCCGTTAATCGTAAGCGTATTACCCGAAATACTCCACGTAACAGCACCCATCCTCGTTTCGACCTCGCCCGAGCTTGCCGCCAAAGCACACGGCGCAAGTGATAAAATCATAATCACTGCCAATAATATTGATGTAATCTTTCGTTTCATTTTTTCTGCCTCCTAAAATGTTTATCCTATAATAAATACTTTTCTACCCTATCACAGGTTGCATAAATCGTCAATAATATTATCACGAAACAAGATATTTGTCAATATCTCAAAATGAGATATTTTATAATCAGCTTAACGGAGGTGTTCTTATGAGATTAAAAGATTTAAGAGAAGATTTGGATTTGACGCAAAAACAGGTTGCCGACATATTAAATGTAAAACAGAACACCTACTCGCAATACGAGAACGGCATACACGAACTGCCGCTTGACGCGCTTATTAAGCTCGCGCGTTTTTACGGCACGTCCACCGACTACATTCTGCGCCTTACGGACGAGCCGAAGCCGTACCCGAAAAGCCGCCAAATGAAAATTTGACAATCAGCCCTTTTACCTATATAATATATTAAACCAAAATCAGGGGGATTTATTATATGAGTAAAATAAAAGCGGTCATTTTTGATCTTGACGGCACGCTTACGAATACGCTTAATGCAATAGCGCATTTCGGCAATCTGGCGCTCACTGCATACGGTCTGCCGCCGATAGCCACCGAGGACTACAAATACCACGTCGGTGACGGGCGCGACAAGCTCATTCACCGTATGCTTACCGTAACAGACAGCGACAACGAGGAAATGTACCAAAAGGTCGGCGCGGTGTATGACGAGAATTACGAAAAGGATTTTCTGTACGACACAGACGCATATGACGGTATACGCGAATTGATAGCTGAATTAAAAACGCGCGGTATAAAAATCGCCGTCTGCACCAACAAACCCGACAACGTGGCGCATTTTGTGGTTGAAACCATTTTCGGCAAGGGCACGTTTGATATTATAAGCGGCGTCAAAAAGGGCGGCGCGACAAAGCCCGACCCAAAAGCCGCGCTGCAAATTGCGGACGCGTTTGGTTTAGAGCCGCGCGAGTGCCTGTTTATGGGTGACACAAACGTTGACATACGCACAGCCGTAAACGCGGATATGAACAGCGTAGGCGTTTTGTGGGGCTTCCGTGACGAAGCGGAGCTTAAAGAGGCCGGCGCGGAGCATATCATAAAAAAGCCAAGCGAGATTTTAGATATATTGGGAGGAACACAATGAGAAAAAGCGGAATTTTATTGCACATATCATCACTGCCGTCCGACTACGGCATAGGTACAATGGGCAGGGAAGCATACAAATTTGTTGACTTTTTAAAGGAAGCAAAGCAAGGCTACTGGCAGATTTTGCCCGTAGGCCCGACAAGCTACGGCGACTCACCGTATCAGTCGTTCTCTACCTTTGCCGGTAATCCGTACTTTATCGACCTTGATATGCTTGCGGAGGAAAAACTTCTGAAAAAGGACGAATACAAAGACCTCGACTGGGGCGGTCATAAAAATTACGTTGATTACGCAACAATTTACAAAACACGCTTCAAGGTTCTGAAAAAAGCGTTTCGCCGCTTTAAAAAGGGCGATTTGACAGAGTTTAATCAGTTTTTGCAGGAAAACGACAAGTGGATTTCAAACTATGCTATGTTTATGAGCATAAAGGACAAGTACAAGGGCAAG
>JAFSYJ010000011.1 GCA_017450025.1 Clostridia bacterium
CCGAAGGACTTTAAATTATGAGATTTCAGACGATTTTTGCCGCAGAGGGCGATGATGGGCTGTCGCCCCTCAAGACCGATAAGGTAAAAAGCGGCGAAATATCGACATTTAAAGCGTGTTCAAATTAGCGCCATCAGGCTATGGAATATGTGACGGCATCGGCTGTAATTTTGAGCTTGCTCAAAACGCCAAAGGTCAAGGAACTGACAGAAAAAGAATGGAAACGCTTAAGACTTAAGATGATAAGAAACACTCTTGTTGTGCTTGTTCCGAGCCTGATTCTCGGATATGTAATGATAAAAGGGTGATAATGTCATAAAAAATAAATTATTGAGGGGCGCTGCATGATAAACATATCATTTGTTGCCGCAGAACTTGTTTTTTCTGCGATATGGCTTTTTGTAAGGCTGATAATATGGAGAAAGCGTGGGCAAATAAGCTGGAAACGGGAAGCCGTTTTGCTTTTGATGTATATCAATATTGCCGTTATAATACGGTTTGTGTTTTTCCCAAAGGCAATGGTCAACGGACAGGTACAGCCGATAGTGTATGACCCTGAAACCGCATTCCCATTCCGCATAAATCTTGTTCCATTTATGCATCTGTTTAATTATAACAGTGTCGGGGAGATAATCTGGAATGTAGTCGGCAATATGGTGCTTTTTATCCCGTGCGGAATCGTGTTGCCCATAGCATACAAAAGGCTTGACAACTTTTGGAAGGTCGTTGCGGCAGGCGCGCTTATATCTCTTTGCATCGAAATAATCCAACTGCCGTTTGCCTCCAGAGCTTCGGACATCGACGATTTGATTATAAACACGCTCGGCGTTGCGGTAGGCTACGGAATTTATGCGGCAGTAAAAAGGCTAAAGAGGTAAACAGCGAAAACGGTAGTACAGCATTTAATACGGGTATATACAAAAAGAGCGTTTGTATTAAAACAAACGCTCTTTTCATGGCAAAGAACTATAATATTGATAAAATTTACAATAATCGATTTCTTATGATAAAAAGATTAGTTCAAATCATGTAATAATTATGCAAAGAAGATTCGTTTTAATAAAACACATTCTTGGGAAGAATTATGATTTATATATTTTTTAATCATCATCAATATCGATTAATTTTGATGCTTTCACTCCTAAAACTTTAGCAATCGTAAAAAGAGATTTTACGGAAGGACAGTATGGAAGATTTGGACTTTCTAACTGGCTTATATATGATAAGGTCAATCCGGTGTGTTCGGCAAGTTCTGCTTGAGTCATTCCGGCTTTCCTTCTGTAATAACCTATTTTAATTCCTATATTTAGCAATATACCTTTATATTCATTTTCATTAATCATAATACTCAATCCTATAATATTTTTATTATATAAAATAATTATAAACTATTGACAATCAAATTAAAATATGATAATATTGAGTAAAAACTCAATATAAATGAGTGTAATGGAGGAATGAAGTATGAAAAAACCAATAAAATGGTATCTAATAGGATTTTTAAGCGCTTCGCTACTTGTAACAGGCATCGGGTATGCGGCGAACACAACAACACTTTATAATGTGTTGATTGGAGGCGTAAAGATAGTTGTTGACGGGCAAAAAATCAATCCTACAGATGCTAATGGAAATGCGGTAGAGCCTATTATCTATAATGGAACAACCTATTTACCAGTAAGGGCTGTTGCTAATGCTTTTGGCAAAGAAGTTTATTGGGACGGGCCAAATATGACAGTTTATTTGGGCAAAATGAATGGGGATTTTGATTATCCAACCAAAGAAGTTAGTATTGATGATAACATTGGTGGAATGTGGTGGGTTACATCTTCCAAATTAAAAGATAATTATGGTAATAATTATGCCCGCGCAATTCACCAATATTGGTCTACATCGCAATACGATGCCGTTGATGGAAATCCATATGAAGTCTTATGTAATATGAGATATACAAAATTAAAAGGTACAATATATGTTGAAAATGGTTATTCAGGTAATGCTGCAACACAAATAGTTATAAAAACTGATGGGAAAACGGTTTATACATCACCAGAAATAAATAAGTCATCTGCGCCTATTTATTTTGATGTAAATATTACAGGATGTAACGATCTAAAAATCATAAATACTAATCAAGAAGGTTTTGTTCATATAGGAAATGCAGGGTTTTACCAATAAAACTTAAGGAATTGCTTTTTGAAAAAGTACATTAAAAAAGTCATATTAACCGTTCTGATTTCGGTCAGAGCGGTTTGCTTTTACATGCGTTAATTCTGAAAAACACTTAAAATAAAGGATTTTCAGGCATAGAAAAAGAACGCTCTCTTTTTATCAAGATAAGCGTTCTTATGTGGCTGCGGAACTAGGATTCGAACCCAGACAAAGTGAGTCAGAGTCACTCGTGCTACCTTTACACAATTCCGCAATGTGCAATAAATATTATAAAGCCAAAATTACTGTTTGTCAAGTATTTTTAGCAATTTATTTTTATTTATGCACACATTGGAAATGTTTTTATTAAATGGCTGCGTTTTAAGATAAAGCGTTATTTAGCAACGCCTGCTTTTTTGCAGTATCCGTTTACGGGGCATTCTTCACATTTTGGCGATCGCGCAGTACATACGGCTCTTCCGTGCCATACAAGCTGATGGCAAAAATGCGTTTGGCTTTTTTCGGGGATTATTTTAGCCAAGTCAAATTCCACTTTGGTAGGGTCTGTGTTTTTTGTAAATCCAAGTCTTCTTGCAATTCTGCCCGCGTGGGTGTCAACAACAACTCCGCCTTTTCCAAAAATATCGCCAAGCACAAGGTTTGCGGTTTTTCTCCCCACTCCTGGCAGCCTCAAAAGCTCTTCCATCGTGTCAGGGACAACACCGCCGAACTCCCTGCACAAAACCTGACCGCACGCCTTTAAATTTTTCGCTTTGTTACGGAAAAACCCTGTGGAGCGTATTAAAGCTTCCAATTCCCCTATTTCTGCATTGGCAAAGTCCCTCGGTGTAGGGTATCTTTCAAAAAGCGCAGGCGTCACGAGATTTACACGCGCGTCTGTGCATTGGGCGGCGAGCTGCGTTGCAACGAGTAAGTCCCAAGCCTCTGTATAATCAAGAGAGCAGTCTGCGTCGGGATAGATGCTATCAAAAATTTTCTGTATTTTAAAATATATTTCTTTTTTCGTCAATTTTCTCACCTCAAATACATTTTACCAAAATACATTGTAAATGTAAAGATTGACTTTTATTTGCGCTTTGTGTTACAATAAAAAAGAGGTGTAGGATATGGAAAAAACAATGCTTTTTATTTATAATCCCGTAAGCGGCAGGGGGCAAATAAAAGACGCGATGACCGATATTTTGGAAACGCTCACAAAACACAATTACCGCGTGACGGTTCACCCTACCGCAAAAAAGCACGATTGCTACGAGTATTTTTCAAATCACGCTTTAAATTACGATGTTATAGCTGTTTGCGGCGGTGACGGTATGCTCAATGAAACCGTGAACGCAGTAATGCAGTTTCTCCCTGACGAAAGGCCACCGATAGCTTATATTCCCGCCGGCAGCACAAATGATTTTGCGGCGTCTGTCGGGCTCTCAAACGATATAAGATCCTGTGCAAGAAAAATAAAAAAGGGCAAGCCGTTTTTGTGTGATGCGGGGAGCTTTGGCGATAAGTATTTTGCATATATTGCCGCATTCGGAGCGTTTACCTCTGTGGCGTATGACACCTCGCAGGAACTCAAAAACACCTTCGGTCACTTTGCGTATATAGTTGAAGGTATCCGCAGGCTTGGAACAATCAAGGCAAATCATATGAAGATAACGGCGGAGGGTAAGGTCATAGAAGGCAATTTTATTTACGGAATGATAACCAACACCTTACAGGTGGGCGGTATTTTCAGAACGCAGGGAACAAGTACAAAATCTCTCAACGACGGTATGTTTGAAGTTCTTCTCGTACGCGAAACAAAAAACCCGCTTGACTTGCAGGCAATACTTGCGGCAATGGTGTCGCAAAATTTTTCTTCAGACCTGTTTGTGTCGTTCAAAGCGTCTGAAATCACGCTTGAAAGCGACGCGCCCATACCGTGGACGATCGACGGAGAGTACGGTGGCGATGTTGAAAAGGCAAAAATCAGAAATATACATGACGCATTTGCCGTAATTGTTTGAAAAACACTTGAAAACACAGTCCAAATATTGTATAATATAAAAATATAAATACCAAAAGTAAAGGAAGATAAAAATGTTTGAAGAAATAAGAAAAACCGACCCCGAGACAGCCGCTGCCATTGAATCTGAGCTTAGCAGACAGAGAAATAAAATAGAGCTTATAGCTTCTGAAAATTTTGTAAGTAAGGCTGTTATGGAAGCAATGGGAACGCCCCTGACAAATAAATATGCAGAGGGCTACCCGGGCAAGCGTTATTACGGCGGCTGCGAATTTGTTGATGTAGTTGAAAATCTCGCTCGCGACAGAGCGTGTAAAATATTCGGAGCCGACCACGCAAATGTTCAGCCCCATTCAGGAGCTCAGGCAAATATGGCTGTTTTCTTTGCGGTTTTAAATCCGGGAGATACAGTTTTGAGTATGAATTTGGCACACGGAGGACATCTTAGCCACGGAAGCCCCGTTAATATATCAGGTAAATACTTCAATATAGTTCCTTACGGCGTATCAGAGGCAGACGGCAAGATAGATTACGATGTTGTCCGCTCCCTTGCTATCGAACACAAGCCAAAGCTCATCCTTGCAGGAGCAAGCGCATATTCGCGCGTTATAGATTTTGAAAAATTTGCCGAAATTGCAAAAGAAGTCGGCGCATACTTTATGGTGGATATGGCGCATATTGCAGGGCTTGTAGCGGCAGGACTCCACCCAAATCCCGTGCCGTATGCCGATTTTGTAACAACAACCACACATAAAACATTGCGCGGACCGCGCGGTGGACTTATTCTCTGTAAAGAGGAGCACGCAAAGCTCATTGATAAGGCTATATTCCCGGGTATTCAGGGCGGACCTCTGATGCACATTATTGCCGCAAAGGCAGTTTGCTTTAAAGAGGCTCTCAGCCCCGAGTTCAAGGAATATCAAAAGCAGATCGTCAAAAACGCAGCAGCTCTGGCAAAAGCATTTACCGAAAACGGTCTTAAGTTAGTTTCGGGCGGCACAGACAACCACCTTATGCTTGTGGATCTTACAGATACGGGTAAGACAGGCAAGGAGGTAGAAGCCCTTCTTGATGAGGTTGGCATTACAGTTAATAAAAATGCAATTCCGTTTGACACTAAAAGTCCGTTTGTTACAAGCGGCATAAGAGTAGGCACACCTGCTGTTACATCGCGCGGTATGAAGGAAGACGATATGAAAGAGATAGCTTCGCTTATCACACTCGCGATCAAAGATTTTGATAACAAAGCAGACGAAATAAGAACGCGCGTTGCAGCTTTGCTGAAAAAATATCCCTTATATGAATAATCGAAAGAGTGTCATATATGAATAAACCTTTAGCTGATAAAATCAGACCGCAGGAACTTTTCGAGGTTGTGGGACAGGAGCACCTGCTGGGCAAAGACGGTATTTTAAATAAAATAATAGAAAGCGGCAATATTCCGAATATGATTTTTTTCGGTCCTTCGGGGACGGGAAAAACAACGGTTGCAAATATTGCCGCCAAAAAGTGCGGCAAAAAGCTGTATAAACTCAACGCAACAAACGCGTCGGTTTCAGATATCAAGGCGATAATAAGCGATATTAACGGCTTTGAGGGGCTCGACGGTGTGCTTTTGTACCTTGACGAGATCCAAAATTTTAATAAAAAACAGCAGCAATCACTTTTAGAGTTTATAGAAAACGGCAAAATAACGCTTATTGCAAGCACGACAGAAAATCCGTATTTCTATATATATAACGCTATCCTGTCGCGCTGTATGGTGTTTGAATTTAAAGAAGTTTCTCCGCAGGCGATTTCAACCGCGCTTGAAAGAGCCGTGCGGATTTTGTGTGAAGGCGGCATAAATGTCGTTGCCGAAAAAGAAGTTCTTGATTCTATTGCGTTCCGGAGCGGCGGAGATGTCAGAAAGGCAGTCAATACATTAGAGACAGCCGTTTTGAGTACCGCGCCTTCCAAAAATAATAAAATTACCGTGACGACTGATACAGTTGACGCATTGAGCGGAAAGTGCTCGTCACGCTATGACCGCGACGGGGATTCGCATTATAATTTATTGAGCGCGTTCCAAAAATCCATACGCGGCAGCGACCCTGATGCGGCAGTTTATTACCTTGCCCGTTTGAGCGAATCGGGCGACCTTGCGTCTATATGCCGCAGGCTTGTTGTTATCGCCGCGGAGGATATAGGGCTTGCTTATCCGCAGGCAATATCAATAGTAAAGGCATGCGTGGACAGCGCGTTTCAGGTTGGCTTTCCTGAGGCTGGGCTTCCGCTTTCGGAGGCTGTTATTTTACTTGCGACAGCGCCAAAGTCCAATTCGGCTGCAATGGCATATTGGACAGCACTCGGGGATATTCAAAAGGGATATACGGGCGATGTGCCGCAGCATTTAAAGGACTCTCATTACAGCGGCGCATCAAAGCTCGGACATGGCGACGGCTACAAATATCCTCATTCGTTTGAAGGCAACTATGTCAAACAGCAATACTTGCCTGATGAAATCAAAGATAAAACATACTATTACTACGGCAATAATAAAATGGAGCAGACGAATAAAGCATATTGGGATAAAAAGAAAAACTGACAAGGGGAACGGACAGTATGAAGCTTGCCTTTGTGACCGACTCAAAGTTTTATACGGAAAACGGCGTATGGTACTGCGATTTAATGAACTATGACCTCATCAAAAAATTCAGAGTACATTTTGACAGCATAACAGTAATAGCAACAGCGCGCGATGAAAAAATGGATTGCGTTAAGATAGACTTTAACGGCGTTAGCGTCAAGGTTGTTCCTAAAATTACAAACCCAAAGAATTTTATAAAAAGCCGTAAAAGCATTATAAATACAATCACTGCGGAGGTTACGGAAAGCGACGCTGTTTTTTGCCGTATTTATAACGGTATAATAGCGCAAAAGGCGGCAAAAAAGCTTGGCAAGCCGGTTGTGACATATTTTGGATGCTCTTATTACGAGAGTTTAATGTCAATCGGAAGCCTTCATAAGAAGCTTGCCGCTCCATTTGCACAATGGGCATTTAAAAAAAGTGCTATGGAAAGTGATAATGTTATTTACTGTTCACCTCATTTGGAAAAAGAGTATCCCACCAAAGGAAATGTTTTTATATGGACTGATATATATCGTGAAAAATGTGGTGATATTTTTGTTGAAAAGCGAATAAACGCCGATTTAACGCAAAAAGCCGAGATAAAAGTTGCCCTTGTAGGGCAGATATATAATAATATAAAAGGTATTGATACGGCAATCCGTGCGATTTCGTGTTTGCCGCCTGAGTTCAATCTCTATTTGCTTGGCAAGGGGAAACCCGATAAGTGGGTGACTCTTGCAAAAAAACTGAAAGTTTTTAATAGGATACACTTTTGCGGATGCTTGCCGGGTGGCAAGCAAGTTCTGAACTGGCTTGATACAATGGATATATATGTTCAGCCCAGCCGCACAGAGGGGCTTCCGATGGCAACGCTGGAGGCTATGAGCCGCGGCTTGCCTGTTATATCGTCAGGCGTTGGCGGTCTGTCATATGTTACATTAAAGGAGCTTATCCACAGAACAGATGACTTTAAACAAATGGCGCATTGCATAAAGTCCGTTGCCGGTGACAGGGAGCTTTATAAAAAAGCAGTGCAATTCAGCTTAAATGAAGTACAAAAATACAGCACAGATAAGCATGACCGGATTTTTGATTCGATGTGTTTGGCTCTCAAAAACAGTAAAGAAAATTAAAAACTCAACAGTATGACTTGTTGTGTATTTTGCAGAATATTAAAAAAGCGTTTAGAGCGATTGCTCAAAACGCTTTTTTGCATAAGAAAACACGAATGACTTTAAGGGTTTATCTTTTTCAATGCTATATCATAATGATCCTGAAAGTTTAAATTTAGTTCGTCACCGTTTTGTATTGCGTTAAGCAAAAAGTTTTGCGAGCTGTCCCATGTAAGGGTAAGGTTTTTGCCTTCAAGCGTATAATCAATTTCGCTGTCGCCTATAACTGCCTTTCCGCCTTCCTTAAATTCAATTTTGTCAGAGGAAGAAATATATCCGTCAAGCAGATTTACAAGCGCGTCAGTAATGGGACCGGGAGCTTTTTTTAAATTAGTTGAGTCAATGGTCCACACGCCTATTAAGCTGTTTTGGTCAGGCTCTGCGCCTGCTTTTTTGCCACAAGCTGAAGCGAATGCAAAAACAAAGCAAAGTGTTAAAAATAAAGAAATATATTTTTTCATAATATTAACTTCCTTTTTGGTTATTTTGTAAATCTTTCTATGACGCTGCCGAATCTGAAAACATATTTATCTGCGGTTGGTTCTTCTACCGACAGGATAACCTTGTGTTCTTTGCCGTCGTTTGGCAAGCTGACCCAATCGGAGTTATAATTTACCCTGTTGTTTTCCGAATAGCATGATATAGCCGTTGCCTGCGTACCGTCAATATAAACCTTAACATTGCTGCCGGCGGATGATGATGTATAGTTAATCGAGAACGCCGCCGCTTTAGACATAAATCCAAACGCCGCAACTTTATTTACGACCTGCTTTTCACCTTCTGTAAAAAACGGATACGAAAAATGCTTTACGGGGATTTTAGCGTACGGGTCGTCTGTTTTAAGTGGATTGTACTTTGTATATGTCTCCCACTCGCCCAAGTAATAAATTGCGGGGTTTGTTATCATAAGCTGTTTGTATCTTGCTTCAACAATGTCTCGTTTTTCCGTGCAATAAACTTCCTTTTTTAACGGAACAGTCATACAACCGTTAAAATCATTTGAAAACGCCTCAATTATAGCTTCGCCGTATTTTTGGTAACCGCCGTGTGCGTCGGTACCGCTGTACATAGTGTTCAAATAATCGCGGAATGTGGCATATCCCTTTTCGTCCTTTATATTGTTATAATCTCTCTGCATATAATCGTAAACATTTATAGATTTAATTCCGTAATGCCGGGCGATTTCTTCCTTCCACGCAACGCCGTTTGCCCAGGACGCGTATGTATCGGAATCCTTATCGTATGGCAGCGGCGCATAGACAAATACTACAACGGGCACCTTTGGCAGCCTCAGGCATTGACGGACAAGAGACTCCATATATATTTTAGAATTTTCTTCACCGTAGTATCTGTCATTTACGGCAAATTCGATAACCACCATATCAGGCTCGTACTGTCCGACATCTTCCATAAATCTTGCCGCGCCGTAAGCAGATGTTGTTCCGCCTTTGCCGGCATTTAAAGTGTATATCGTTTTATCCGGCATATTTTGTTCTAAAACGGATTTTGTGTTGCTTATCCAAAGTGCGCCGCCTTCTGTGAGCGAGCCGCCTATAAACGCAACAGTATAGGCGTTAGGGTCGTTGGGCTTTATGGGAGCTTCCTGAACATCCTGATAAGGGTCGGGGATCGTCGCATCAATTTTTTCGGGCAGTTCAAGCTTTGCGGTGCGTGCCGCCAAAAGTATAGCGGCTTCTCTTGTCGCGTTTGCGTAACCGAGAGCGGCTTCTTCTTCCGTCGTGTTTTTGGGCGCAAATTCAGTTTCCGAAACGCCCTTTATAATGCCGTTTGCCGCCATAAAATACACCGAGTTTTTCGCCCAGTCCGATATTTTGCCGTCATCGGTAAATTCTTTTGTCTGTTCAAACTCAAGATCAAACGAGCTGTCGCTGCTTAAAGACCACGCGTCAAAAGCGAGCTTTTTATAAACTCTTGTCAGCATTACGGCTGCCTGTTCTCTGTTTAAGAGCAGGTCGGGCGAAAATGCGTCTGCCGATGTGCCTGCCGTAACGCCCAAAGCATAAGCCGCGGCAACATATTTGTCGTCTGTATCGGTAAAGGGCGAAGCGTTATCAAGCGGCACTTCTTTTCTGCTCAAGGCTTCATACAGCTTGACAGACACCGCGGCAAACTAGGCACGCGTTATATCCTGTGTTAAATCCGCGTTTTGCAGGCTGTCGGGGATTATTCCCATACCTGCGGCTTCGTCAAGCTCGCCTTTTGCCCAATCCGAAGCGGTAAAATCAGCATAAGCTCCAGTTGAAAGCACAAAAGTTGTTATTACCAATGTCAGCAGCAATAATGTCTTTTTGATATTCATAAATTTCCTTTCCCCCTCAATAATCCTGTTATAAGATTATTTTATCATAAAAAATATTTTAAGGCAACAAAAAATTGAAATGTATAAGTAAAAACCCCTTAAACCGAAAAAAGTTTAAGAGGTTATAAATGAGTAAGCCTGTAAGCCGAGTTCTGTCGAGAACAATCATCTATCTACGCGACACATTGCTGCGCCGCTTTAGCCACCAACCCGAAAGAACGCCGGGCCGGCTTAATTCTTTCCTTTATGGTGTTGCTCCGGGTGGGGTTTACATGGCAGATATGTCTCCATATCCCCGGTGAGCTCTTACCTCGCCTTTCCATCCTTACCGCTCGCGCGGCGGTTATTTTCTGTTGCACTTTCCTTAGAGTCGCCTCCACCGGACGTTATCCGGCACCCTTGCCCTATGGAGCTCGGACTTTCCTCATTGATTTTTTGCAAAATCACCGCGATTGTTCAGCTTACTCGCAAAATATTCTATCAAAAAATTTTTTGTGTGTCAAATTATATTAAAAATATTACGGTTGCTTTCGGAAACCTGCGTCGCAACGACGCCGTCCAAGATCCGATTAAAAAGACGGGTGCATATAAATTCGCTGTCATAATGCCCGAGCTCGATAATATTTACGCCTGCCGTATAAGCGTCACGCACATTGTGATACTTCATATCGCCTGTTATATAGACATCTGCGCCTATATATATAACCTCGTCTAAAAGGCTTGCGCCTGACCCTGTGCACACCGCAACGCGCGTTACGGGGGCAGTTCCGTCGCCTGTGTACTTTATAAACGGCAAATTAAATACGGACTTTAGCTTTTGCGCAAGCCCGGCAACCGTTGTTTCGGGGTCGAGGCTGCCGACACGGCCTATACCTGTGTCAGCCATATTGCCCGAAAGAGAAACCGTGTTTTCCAGCCCTAATATGCCTGCCATAATATCGTTAAGACCGCCCTGCGCGCTGTCAAGGTTTGTATGCGCCGCATAAACCGCGATTTTATTTTCTATCAGGTAAGTGATGCACCTGCCAAGCGGCGTGTCGGCAGTTATGTTCTTGACGCCGTCAAAGATAAGCGGATGGTGGCTTACTATCAAGTTTGCGCCCTTTGCCTTTGCCTCCTCCGCAACGCCCATATCAACATCAAGCGCAAGCAAAACGCTTGTGACCTCGCGCTCTCTGTCCCCAACGAGCAAGCCTACATTGTCATACTCCTCCGCCAAAACGGGCGGAGCGTAATTTTCAAGCTCCGTGATTACATCAGAAATTTTCATTTGTTTATACCTTTCTAAATAAATATACTGTTTATTAAAATATTTGAATGTTTTTCTAATCCGTCAAAGTCCATAGCCGGGGTATAAAAGTTTTCTAAAAAGCTATGCGCAGCGCGTGCCTCGCCAAGCGATGTTGTCGCCTGCTCCAAAAGCGAATTTGCCAGCGAATACGCGCCGTCAGTTTCAAGCGGCATCTGCGTCAGATATTCGTCTAAATCGACCGTGTCGTTGCCCAAGTAGTGATGATAGTGATTGTATGTAGTAAATACAGCTTTGATGTCGTTTATCACTATATGCTCGAGTTTGTTTTCCGGAGACATCGGACAGTAAAAAGCTTCTACCGAAAAGCCCCGTGAAAGCGACGCGTCGGCTATTTTTTTGAGCAAAATATCTGTGCCGCAGCCGCCCTTTACCGTAATGACATTACGCGTGTCAAAAACGGTGTCCATATAATTTTCAAACCCGTCGGCTGTTACCGCGCTGACAAAAAGACGGCGCAGGCTGCCCGGCTTTGGCATAATAATTTCGGGAAGATAGCGCCGTATCAGCTTTTCCGCCTCAAGGTCTATCCCGTGAGCGTACATCGTGTTTTTGTAAGAATCCGTAATATCGTCAAGGACATCCGACGCGGCGCGCATATATTTGTACGCGCGTGAAAACGCCCTCTTTTTGCGGTCTGCAAGCTCAAATATTTCTTCTTTATTTTCCCTTACCTTTTCGCTGTCCAAAAAATCGGCGCAGTTAAAAATCTCGCCCGTGGCGCCGGGGTATGCGGGGTCGGAATTGTGCGGCGCAGTCGCGTCTATAACTGCTGTTTTAAGCCCGTCAATATAAACGCCGTCAAGCGAATTTGGGTCTGACGAACAATGGAAATAGTCAACGCTGAAGCCTTCAACATCAGCCTTTTGGGCAATTTTTTTCATAATGGTCGATTTGCCCATTCCCGAGCCGCCTTTAATATAGATTTTTCTTTTACATTCCTTATCGGCGGCAATATCGGAAAACCTCGAAAAAAATCCGCGCGGAGAATTAACACCTGCAAAAAAATGTCTTTTGACCATAATATCAACTCCTTAATAAATCTATATTATTTTATTAAGGGTGTTGAATTTTTGTGCCTGTCAGCCGATAAGTTCCTCAAGCTCGTCCTTTGAGAGCGTGTACTTTGTGTTGCAAAAATGACAGGTGAGCTCCGCAGAGCCTTGCGTGTTTATTATATCGGTTATTTCCTTTTTACCGAGCGACGCCACAGCGCGTTTTATTCTGTCGCGGCTGCAGTCGCATTTGTATTTTGTTTCAAGAGTTTCAAATGTATATGAGTCAAACGACGCAAACGCGCGTGCCAGAATATCTTCTGCCGTGCCGCCGCCGGAAATTATCGTAGTTATGGGCGGGAGCTGTGCTATCATATTTTCAAGAGCGGTGATATGCTCGTCAGTCGCGTTAGGCAGAACCTGCACGATAAGCCCGCCTGCTGCCTTTACGGAACAGTCTGTATCAACAAGAACGCCAAGCGCCACAACAGACGGTACTTGCTCGCTCTGCGCAAAATACTGTGCGAGGTCATCGCCAATTTCGCCGCTTACAAGCTCAACCTTGCCCGTGTAACATTCCTTCATTCCGTAGTCGCGCACAATGCCCAAAAAGCCGTCTTTCCCGACAGCGCCGCCCACATCGAGCTTGCCGTTTTTGAGCGGCAATTCGCAGGCAGGGTTGTCCGCATAGCCTTTGACATTTGCACTACTGTCACTTAAGGTTATAATTCTTCCGCCGGGGCCGTGACCGTCTATTTGTATTGAAATGCTTTCATCATCGTTTTTAAGCATACAGCCCATCATCGCGCACGCTGTAAGAGTTCTGCCAAGCGCCGCCGTCATAGTGGGCGAAAGAAAATGCGTAGTTCTTGCCTGTTCCACCATATTTGTCGTCACGGCGGAAAAAGCTCTTACAGCGCCGTCTCCCGTGAGCGCCCTTAAAATGCAGTCATTCATAGTTTTCCCTTTCTAAGCAAAAATTATCATAAGCAGGTTGTTTTCAAACATTGACTTGGCGAGCGTTGAATTTTCAAGCGCTTCGGGAACAGCAAAAAGCGTTGCGCTGCCCCAAACGGCAAAAATAACATAAATTATGATAAACCCTTGCACCAAACCAAAAATCAAACCGCCGAGGCGGTTAAAAGATTTAAGTACAGGCAGATGAAAAATCTTGTCTATGACCTTTATTATTATTTTAACCAAGATAAAAATAAGTATAGCCAGCAATATTTTTAAAATGAGGTTTGTAAAGCTTTCCGCCAAGCCTGAGCCGACCGTGTTGCCGAAAAGAAGCGGAACGCCGCTTTGCTCTGCGAGCCTGTCAAAAACCAGTTTATAAAGCGTGTCATACAACGAAGTCTTTTTGAAAAAGTCCAGAATTTCTTTAGAAAATGCAAACACCAGAAAAGTGCTTATTGCAAACGAAAACACGCCGGCAAGCGTTTTAAAAAGACCGCGCTTTCTGCCGATAACGGCAAGCAAAACGATTATTGCAACCAAAATTATATCAACAAGCATACAATCACCCTTAATGATATTTTAATTATTTTGCGTCATATACATTTACATTGGAGCCGTTTACAAGCATAAGCTTTTTGCCGCCGTCAAAAATCATACCTTCGCGCACATCGTTTTCGTAAGTGATGTTGCCGTAAAGCCGCCCTGTGTCACTTAAAATATATGCGCCGTCAAGAGAGTTTACGAGTATTTTATTTCCCTCGGCGTCGAGGAATTTGACTTCGTCATCGATTTCGTATTTACCGCGCAAAGAGCCGCGCATATTGTAAACTTCTATGACAGAGCCGCCGTAATAACCCTCTACCGAGCCCTTTGTGAGGCCGAGGGCTATTATGCCGCTTCCGAGGGAGTATTCCTGAAGCGTTCTGCCTTCGTAGTTTACAACAAATATTCTTTTGCCGTTGCGGTCAAACGCGTACATTCCGAAATCGCCTATGGCGAGGACATTTGTCTGCGAGGTGCAAAGGCTTGCTATCAGGTTATTGTCTCCTGTTTCCAAAATTACAGGCTCGTCAGAGCGGAATGAAAAGTACAGAACCTTGGATATGGAGCTGTCCTCGCTTTCGGTATTAAGAGCCGACACAAAAAGCGATGAGTTGTCGTTTGTCACTGCTACATCTAAAACATAATACTGTGTTGAATGCCACGCGAAAAGCTTGTTGCCGTTACGGTCAAAAACCACTACCTGTGATTTGTATCCGCGTTCTTTTGAAGCAACGGCATAATAACCGTTATCGTTGACCTTTGCCGTGATTATTTCGTAAGGCGATTCATAAGACGACACAAGCTTGCCCCGAGAAACAACATGGCACGCCTTTCCGCCGAAATCAGCGTAAAGCGAGTAATTGCCTGATGTTGAAATAATTGGATTGCTCATGGGATAGCTGTACTTCCACACTATGTCACCGTTGCGGTTTATTGCGGATAAGCCCTCCTGACCGCACACGATTATATTGCCTTCAGCTTTTCCAAAGCTGTAACTTGAATCCTCGAGGCTCATAATAGATGTCCTGTTGAGGCTGAGCGTCTTATTGTATGCGCTGTGAGCCAGATTGATATACAGCAATATCAAAGTAGTCAAAAGAAGCAAGCTCAAAGCTATATAAATAGTTTTTTTCTTTTTGGGTTTAAATTTGATTATTTCGCCCATTTTAATTCTCCTCAGTATAGATTTCCTGTCCGTAAACGACCTTTTTTAATCTTAATCCCTTTGCCGGAGCGGTTTTACCTGCCAAAACGCGGCTTTTGGAGGCAAGAATTACGGGGATATCATCGGGTGCAATTTTTCCGACGCCCACATAAACAAGTGTTCCGGCGATTATACGCACCATATTATAAAGAAATCCGTTTGCCATAATTTCTATTTCGATTATGCCTTTGTTTTGTGATATATTGATGTATTCAACATTACGCACGGTAGATTTTACGGGAGAGCCTGCCGCCATAAAAGCGGCAAAGTCGCGCTCGCCGATTATATACTCCGCAGCTTTACGCATCTTGTCAACATCCAGCTTTTTTGGGTAAAACCAGCTGTAATTACGGAGGAATACATTTGCCGCGGCGGAATTGTCTATCGTGTACGAATACGCCTTTTTTATCGCGCTGAAGCGCGCGTGAAAATCAAGCGGAACATCTTGCGCCGAGATTACCCTTATGTCATCGCAAAGCTGTGAGTTTAGTGCAAGAGGAAGTTTTTCACACGCGATAGCGGAGCTTGTTTCAAAATTTGCATAATAAACTTCCGCATGAACGCCCGCGTCTGTTCTTCCGCAGCCCGTGAGAGAGACATTTTCTCCTGTTATGCACTTAATTGCGGATTCAACCGCCTCTTGTACGGTCAGACCGTTTTTTTGGCGTTGGAATCCGTGATAGCAAGTGCCGTCGTATGATAATTTAAGCAAAATATTGCGTTTTTCCAAATCACATCAATCCTAAACTAAACTGTCTTGAGAAAATTACAAGTATCAAAAGGACAGGTATAAAGCAAAGCGATTCTATGTCAATTTTTGATATTTTCAGTTGTTTGAGCCTTGTGCGGCCCTCTCCGCCGTGATAGCATCGGCACTCCATAGCAACTGCAAGCTCATCGGCGCGTCTGAAAGCGCTTATAAAAAGCGGAATAAGTATCGGCGTCATAGCCTTTGCGCGCGCCAGAATGTTACCGCTCTCAAAGTCAGCTCCGCGAGCCTTTTGCGCTTTTATTATTTTGTCGGTTTCTTCAAGAATGGTAGGTATAAATCGTATTGCTATTGTCATCATCATAGCGATAGCGTCTGCGGGCACGCCGATTTTTGAAAACGGGGAGAGTATTCTTTCGATGGCGTCGGTGAGCATTATCGGAGAAGTGGTAAATGTCAAAAGCGATGTGCCTGTAACAAGCAGCATCAAGCGCAGCGCCATAAAAACGGCTATCCGTATGCCTTCTTTTGTAACCGATAAAAACCCAAGCTTAAAAATAGGCTCGCCTGCTGTCATAAACATATTTATAACCGCCGTAAAAACAAGCAGAAAAACGATTGGGCGCATACCCTTAAAAAACATTTTGACTCTTATGCCTGAAAGCTTTATCAAAACAGCGGTGATAACGACATAAAGTGTAAAGCCCAAGGCTGTATTTACCAAAAAAAGCAATATGATATAAACAAGAACCCAAAGTAATTTTACCCGTGGGTCAAGTCTGTGAAGCAAAGATTTTCCGGGGAAGAACTGCCCCAGCGTAATATCCCTTATCATTTTTATCCCTTCAAAAGTTTTGAAATTTCAGTTACAGCGTCTTTTACAGTGTATATTTCGCTTTTAATATTTACATTATTTTCCCTGAGCTTTAAAATAACCTTGCTTATCTGCGGAATTTCAAGTCCCATAGAATAAAGCTCGTCGCTTTTTGAAAAAACCTCCGACAGCGTTCCCGTCATAGCGATATGGCCTTTGTTCATAACTATAACACGGTCTGCGACCTTTGCCACATCTTCCATACTGTGCGATACCATTATAACGGATATGCCGCGTTCATCTTTAAGGCGTTTGACTTCGGACAAAATTTCATCTCTGCCTGCGGGGTCAAGACCTGCCGTCGGCTCGTCAAGAACAAGGATATCAGGCTCCATGGCGATAGTGCCTGCAATTGCAACGCGCCGCTTTTGACCGCCTGACAGCTCAAAAGGTGAAATCTCGTAATATGATTCGTCAAGCCCGACGGTTTTAAGTGCTTTTTGAACACGGTTTTTGATTTCCGCTTCGTCACAACCGAGGTTTTTGGGACCGAATGCAACATCTGAAAATACGGTATCCTCAAAAAGCTGATATTCGGGGTACTGAAATACAACACCTATTTTTCGCGTCAAATCGCGTGTTTTTATTTTTTTATCGCATATATTTATTCCGTCGATATAAATTTCGCCAGCCGTGGGCTTAAGAAGTCCTGACATAAGCTGAATCAAAGTTGTTTTGCCGCTGCCCGTATGCCCGATAAGAGAGTAAAAATGATTATCCTCAACGGTGAGGTTTATATCTTCAACCGCGGCACCAAGCGACGGCTCGTCAGGCGAATATTCATAGCAAACATTTTTTACTTCAATCATTTTTTTCTTTTTTTATGAGGCGTAAAAGCTCGTTTACGCACTCCTCCACATTGATTATTTTATCGTTAACATCAAATCCGCAAGCTTTTAAGTTATACATAAGCTCCGTGACCTGAGGCGTATCAAGTCCAAGAGATTTAATGCGCTCCCTTTGGGTCAAAACATCTTTTGGCGTACCGTCAAGGCATACCGAGCCACCGGACATAACGATTATCCTGTCGGCAAGAGCTGCCTCGTCCATATAGTGCGTGATAAGCACAATGGTGATACCAAGCTCGCGGTTAAGCTGCTTTACGGTGTTTATTATTTCACGCCTGCCCGAAGGGTCAAGCATAGCGGTAGGCTCGTCAAGTACTATGCATTGAGGTTTCATCGCAAGAATTCCTGCTATGGCAATACGCTGTTTTTGACCGCCGGAAAGATGGTGCGGTGCGGCTTCCGCAAATTCCCTCATTCCGACAACATCAAGAGCCCAATCAACACGCTTGCGGATTTCAGACGGTTCTACGCCCAAATTTTCAGGGCCGAAGGCAACATCTTCTTCAACGATTGTCGCGACAAGCTGATTGTCAGGGTTTTGAAAGACCATACCAATATTTTTGCGGATATCGTATATTTTGTCTTCATCTGCGGAGTCAATGCCACAGACATAAGCCTTTCCACCCGTGGGGAGCAAAATAGCGTTCATCAGCTTTGCAAAGGTGGACTTGCCGCTGCCGTTTCTGCCAAGAACCGCCACAAATTCGCCTTCTATAATATTAATATTTATGTCATTAAGGACATCGGTTACTTTGTCTTCGCTTTTGTATGAAAATTTAAGTTCTTCGGTTTTTATCATTGTTTCACAGCCTAAATTATCAATCTCCCTGTTGCTCCGCACGGCAGATATAAACCGCTTGA
This sequence comes from Clostridia bacterium, assembly GCA_017450025.1. Classification (GTDB taxonomy): domain Bacteria; phylum Bacillota; class Clostridia; order UMGS1883; family UMGS1540; genus RGIG3586. The sequence continues at coordinate 18,575 of JAFSYJ010000011.1, forward strand.
GGTTATGGGGAGTCCTATTTCGTCCGCTTCCGCCTTTGCGTGCAGGGCAAGGGAAATTATATTTTTAATTACGGTAGGCGCAAGGCCTGTCGTATATGAATTTATAATAAAAAATGCGGGATCGTCGCTGAGGACTTCTGCGCAAAGGCGCGCAAAGGTGTAAATTTTGTCCTCCATTTTCCACAGTTCGCCGCCTGGACCGCGCCCGTATGACGGAGGGTCCATTATAATTCCGTCGTATTTGTGGCCGCGCTTGATTTCGCGGACAATAAACTTTTCACAGTCGTCAACGATAAATCTCACATATCTGTCAGCAAGACCTGACAGGGCTAAATTCTCCTTTGCCCAGGTGACCATACCCTTTGACGCGTCTACATGAACTACATCTGCGCCTGCTTCTGCCGCGGCAAGCGTAGCTCCGCCCGTATAGGCGAAAAGATTAAGCACATTACACTTGCCATGCTTTCTGACGCGCTGTGAGATATAATCCCAATTTACCGCCTGCTCGGGGAATAAGCCTGTGTGCTTAAAGCCTGTGGGGCGGACATAGAACTTTAAATCTTTATATTTTACAGTCCAGCGCTCGGGCAGCTTTTTATAAAACTCCCACTTGCCGCCGCCGCTTTGACTGCGGTGATATACAGCGTCGATTTTTGTGCGGCAGGAGCCATCGCTTTTCCATATAACCTGTGGGTCGGGGCGCTTCAGAATAATATTGTCCCAGCGTTCGGTTTTCATACCGTCTGAAGCTTCAATAATCTCATAATCCTTCCAGCCGTTTGAGCTATACATAATTGCCGCCTTTCCTAATTTGTACTGAAAACAGGGCCGTTGTCGCCTATTTCAAGCGTTATTTCGGAAAAATTACCGAACTGAATATTGTACCATATGTAATAGTTTCCGCTCTCGCCCAAAACACGCAGGTCATAGTATGCAGTGCTGCTGCTTGGTAGGAACGATACCTCGGCGCTTTCGGTACTTTTAAGGATTTTGTTTTTTAAAATATCCTCGCCGTATTCGTCAGTTTCGCTCGGAGCTATCCGTATTTCATAAATATCGCCACCGATGTTGTTCTTTATGGTGAACATAACAGAGCCCTCCGGCGCGTTGAGAGCCTCGCTCATAGGCTTGACGCCTTCTTCGGGCTGTGGCAGCACATCGGGCTGTTTTCCGCACGCACAAAGCACGATGGCTGCAAAAAGTATGGTTAAAACAGCCTTTTTCATTTCTCTGTTTTTGCCATTGTAGCCACATCGGTTATAAGGATAACATCTTTATGAAGCTGAAGCAGTGTGGCCGGACAGCGCGTTGTGATCTTGCCGCTCAACATGGCGTCAATTACAGGCGCTTTGCTTTCTCCGCTTATGAGTATGATTATTTTGCGTGCGTCTAAAATAGTTTTTATACCCATTGTAACAGCGTGAGTGGGAACTTTTGAAATATCGTCAAAAAATCTCGAATTAACTTCTATCGTGTTTTTTGTGAGCGCGGTTTTGTGTGTGCAGAGAGACAGCGCGTCATCAGGCTCGTTAAATCCGATATGACCGTTTACGCCAGCGCCGAGAACCTGCAAATCGATTCCGCCGGCTTCTCTTATAGCTTCTTCGTATTCAAAGCAGAACTTTTCCGTATCTTCTGACTGACCGCTTGGAATATGCACATTTGATGTGTTGATGTTTATATGTGAAAAAAGATTATCATACATAAAAGTATAATAACTTTGGCTGTCATCTTTTTCGATGGGATAGTATTCGTCAAGGTTAAATGTTGTGACCGACGAAAAATCAACCTCTCCCGTCTTGTTCATAGAAACAAGATTTTTGTACATTCCGACAGGGGTCGAGCCCGTTGGCAAACCGAGCACACAATCAGGCTTTGCCGCAATAGCTGCCGCAACCTCGCTTGCCGCCCGTTTACTTATTTCCTCATAGTCCTTGCATATAATTAACTGCATTTTCTTAACCCTTCTTTAATTAACATAATAATCCTTTTACATTGTAGCATATTTATTGAGCTATTTCAAGCAATAAAAGCAAATTTTGACAATTTGAATATGTTTTGAGCATATATAAAGGCTTATTGCATATAAATTCAACAAGAGAGGGTAAAAAAATGATGAATTATATCTGGCCTGCAATTATGATTATATCTGTTGTGGTGTCGTTTTTTACAGGTAAATTTGAAGCCGTGTCTGTTGCGGCTATTGAAGGCGCAGGCGACGGAGTAAAGCTCTGCCTTGAGCTTTGCGGCGTTATGTGCTTTTGGACGGGGATAATGGAAATTGCGGAAAAGGGCGGAATAGTCAAAAGGATCTCTAAACTCTTGTCGCCTTTAACAAGACTGCTTTTTCCTAAAATCCCGCAGAACAGCCGCGCGATGTCGGCAATTGTGATGAATATGACGGCAAATATTTTGGGTATGGCGAATGCTGCGACGCCTCTCGGACTTAAGGCTATGCAGGAGCTTAAGGAATTAAACAAAAATAAAGACAGCGCGTCTGATGAGATGTGTATGTTTGTCGTGATAAATACGGCTTCAATTCAACTTATTCCCGCAACACTTATTGCTCTGCGTGCCGCGGCAGGCTCCGCCGCGCCTACCGAAATTATTCTTCCTGTATGGATAACCTCCGCCGCCTCCGTTTTAGTGGGAGTGACGGCGGCAAAGATATTTCAAAAAAGAAAGGCACTTTAATGAAAACTATATCCGCTATGGCGATTCCCGTAATATTGCTCGTAATTTTGGCGGCGGCGCTTTTTAAAAATATTCCCGTTTACGACACATTCCTCGGCGGCGCAAAAAAGGGATTAAAAACGACCGTCGGTATAATAGTGCCGCTTGTCGGGCTGTTGAGCGCTGTTTCGATGTTCCGCGCAAGCGGAGCACTGGAACTTATATGCCACGGGCTTTCGCCGCTTACAAAAATCTTGGGCTTTCCGCCCGAGGCATTGCCGCTTGCGGTCTTGAGACCTGTTTCAGGCAGCGCGTCGCTCGCGGTTTTGCGCGATATATTAAATAATCACGGAGCGGATTCGTTTGCAGGAAGGGTTGCGTCTGTAATTTCGGGTTCTACGGAAACAACGCTTTACACCCTTACTGTTTATTACGGAGCTGTCGGAATAAAAAATGCGCGCCATACATTAAAATCCGCCCTTTTGGCGGATTTTACGGGGTTTGCGATTGCGGCCGTTGCGGTCGGACTTTTTTTCAGCCGGTAAAAACACTGATTTCTTCGGCGCTCAAGCCTTTATGGAGCGCAAAGTTGATGCCGTTTGCAAGAATTTTTGATATGCGCTCCGCTATGGAGTCTATATCCTTTGGAGTTACCATAGTCTGCGTGTCGCTCACGACGCTGCGGATAAGAGATTCTTTTTGATTGTCCAAAACGGTACTGTTGTCCATTGCTCCTATCAGGGCGTCTATCGTGTCTATTGCGATCGTTGCCGCATCTACTACCATCGGCACGCCTATTGCAATAACAGGAACGCCGAGAGTTTCTCTGTCAAGTGCCTTGCGCTTGTTTCCTACGCCGCTGCCGGGACTTATGCCCGTGTCGGCGATCTGAATAGTTGTGCTGACCCTTTCCATTTTCCTTGATGCGAGCGCGTCAACCGCTATTATAACATCAGGCTTGATGCGCTCTGCAACGCCTCTTATGATTTCGCCTGTTTCTATGCCCGTAACGCCTAAAACACCCGGTGCAATGGCGCAGACATGGGAAAGCCCGTCGCAGAATTCATGCGGCATTGTGGAAAACAGATGCCTTGTAACGACGAGGTTTGAAACCGTTTTAGGGCCTATTGAGTCGGGAGTTATACGGCTGTTGCCGAGTCCTGCCACGAGTACATTTTTCTTTTCGCAGTCACCGAGAATTTTAGTGAGTTCGTCTTTCAGGACATTTGTTATTTTTTCCGCTTCGTCTGGATTGTTTCCGCGCAGGGCAGGAGTTTCGATTGTAATGTATATTCCGGGCTTTTTGCCTATTGCACGCTCGCCTTCTTCGTTTGTGACGCGCACGCGCGTTATACTGATATTTCCTCTGTCGTCTTCTTCGCTTTCTATGCCGGGGATAGAGTCAAGCTTGCTGCTCTCTTTATAGATATCCCTCGCTTCAACAGCCAAGTCTGTTCTTATATTATACAAAAAAATCACCTCGCCCTTATTTTTAGATAAAGGCGAGGTTTTATGCACATTATTTGATTTTATTCAACTTCAGATGTGCAATGCGGGCATCTTGTAGCTTCAATAGCAATTTCGCTCTTGCAGTACGGGCATTCTTTTGTTGTAGCTTCTTCTACAACTTCTTCATCCTTCTTTACCAAGTTGGTTACCTTGTTGATTGCCTTAATAATACAGAAGATAACAAATGCCATTATAATAAAGTTGATTACGGCTGTTATAAACTTTCCGTATCCGATCACAACCTCGGTGTTGGGTATCTGGATTGCGAGGTTGTCAAAGTTGCTTTTAAACAACAGACCAAGAAGGGGTGAGATGATATCTGCAACGAGGGAATCAACAATAGCTTTAAAAGCAGCACCGATGATAACGCCGACTGCCATATCAAGCACATTGCCCTTCATTGCAAATTCTTTGAATTCTGCAAAAAACTTTTTCATATGTATTACTCCTTTTATAACATTTAAATTGCATTAAAGCAATTTTTTTCTGAGTTCTTCGCCGCTTGCTGCGGAAAGCAATGCAGGCGCTATATCAAATACGGTTTTTGCGCCGAAGTCGCCCTTGCCTGCCAGACGGTATGCGGCCCTTGCGTAAGCCGTTAAAACACTCGATGTAAATTCGGGGTTGGAATCAAGCGTCAGCGAATATTCGATAATATGCTTGTTTGCACCGCCGTTTGTCTCGCCGCTTCTGATAACAAATCCGCCGTGAGGCATTTTGTTGTGCTTTGCTTTGAGTTCTTCTTCTGTGATAAAGTTTACAACGGTGTCGTACTCGTCAAAGTAGTTCGGCATAGTTTTGATTTTTCTTTCTATTTCCGACAAGTCAGCTCCGTCTTCCGCAACGACATAACATTCTCTCAAATGCTTTTCTCTTGTTGTGAGTTTAGGATTTTCGCCGCGCCTTACTCTGTCTATTGCGCTTTGAACGGGAACAGTATACTGTATGCCGTTTTTAACGCCTTCAACGCGTCTTATAGCGTCAGAATGACCCTGACTTACGCCCTTGCCCCAGAATGTATAAGTTTCACCCTTTGTGAGTATGCTTTCGGCATAAAGCCTGTTTAAAGAGAACATACCGGGGTCCCAGCCGACGGATATGATAGACACATTGTCGTTGGACTTTGCCGCATTATCTACGGCTGCAAAATATTGCGGAATTCTCGCGTGCGTATCAAAACTGTCTATTGTATTGAACATCGCCGCAAAGTGAGGTCCCTGAACCTCAAGGTCAGTTGCGCTGCCTCCGCAAAGAACCATTACATCAATTTTATCCTGCATGGAAGCTGCGTCGTCGCTTTTATATACATTTGTACCCTTTGCGTCAACAGACGACGGGTCGCGCCTTGTAAAAATACCGACAAGCTCCATATCGGGCGCATTGCTGACAGCAATCTGCGTTCCTTTGCCGAGATTGCCGTAGCCGACAATGCCGACTCTTATTTTTTCATTCATAAATATCACTCCTTGATCGTTAATCGTACAGCTTAAGCGGACAAAAATTCAAGTAATCCGCTGAAACAAGCGTTATATTTTCGCTCTTAGGTCCCTTTGCCCAGGCCGCAGAGCCGTGCAGGTGACCGTAAATGCAAAGCTTTACTTTATATTCGTCTAAAAGCTCATAAAATCCGACATCGGGCGGATAGTGAAGCATAACGATAATCTTGTCCGAGAGCTTTGCGCCTTCTTCAAGAGAAAGCCTGAGGCGTATCAGTTCGCGCTCGTATATCTTTTCGTCATCGGTGTTAAAATCCTTGTCAAACGGGGACTTCCAGCCGCGCGTACAGCAAATTGCAAAGTCCTGAACAGGCATGGAATTATTATGTAAAAATGTTATACTGTCAAAGCCGTTGTCTGCTTTAAATTTATTAAGCTTTGCGGCCGTAGTCCACCAATAGTCGTGATTGCCCTTTGATAATATCTTTTTGCCTGGAAGATTGTTTATAAAATCAAGATCCTTTAAGGATTCTTCCAGATAAGTGGCCCAGGAGACATCGCCGTTTATTAAAACGGTATCGTTCTCTTTTACGGACTCAACCCAATTTTGTTGTATTTTTTCAACATAATCTGTCCAGCCGAAGATATTCATAGGCTTATTTATTCCCAGCGGCAGGTGCAGATCAGAAATAGCAAATATCGCCATATAACCTCACAATTATTTTAAAATGAATATTTTATATAATGTGTGACAAACTAAAACCGGTCCGCAAAACAAATCAAGCGGTCAGAAAGGTTGCATGCAAAATGAAGTTTAATAAACCTCTTAAAACGGATTACCCGATTGAAGGCGTAAAATGCACCGTCGAAGGCTGTTATTATAACACGCAGGACGGAGGATGCAGCGCCGCTATGATAGAAGTGGCAAATGCCAAAGGAGCGGCAAAGACCGACTGTCAAACTTACACCGATAAACAGTAATTTCAAAAAGTGCCGCCGAAACGGCACTTTTTGAATTATATATTGAGAAAGTCTTTTACTGCAATTTGCATACCGTCAGGCTTGCATACACGCTCAAACCTGACTTTTTTATCTTTAAGAGCTGCAAGAGACGGCGGGACTTTAAGACCGGAAATATCATGCAGCATCTCAATAATTTCAAATTCGTTTTTACCCTTAACGGCATCACTGCCACTGACAGCGCCGACAACGCTTTTCCCGAACTTGTACGGGCTGGCGGTCGATGCGATAACTGTCTTTTTGTTGTCGCCCGTTTCCTTGATATAATCTGTATATACCTTTACCGCAACTGCCGTATGCGTGTCAAGCGTGTAAGAATAATTTTCCTGAGTGTTTTTTATACACTCAAGAGTTTCATCGTCGTTACAGAAGCCGGCACAGAAAATATCAGAGATTTTTTTGCGCATATCTTCGCCCACATCGTATTTGCCGTTTGATTTGAGCTCTGACATAAGCTTGTTGATTTTTTCCGTATCTCCGCCGGAAATATCGTATAAAAATCTTTCAAGATTGCTTGAAATAAGAATATCCATAGACGGTGAAATAGTCATCTTAAACTCGCGGTTTTTGTCATAAACGCCTGTGTTTATAAAATCCGTAAGGACATTGTTCTCGTTTGAAGCGCAAATAAGCTTTGAAACGGGCAGTCCCATACGCTTTGCATAATACGCCGCCAGAATGTTGCCGAAGTTACCCGTAGGAACAACGATGTTTATTTCGTCGCCTGTTTGTATTTCTTCGTTTTTGATCAAATCCGCATAGGCTGAAAAATAATAAACTATCTGCGGCGCGAGCCTTCCCCAATTTATCGAATTGGCAGATGAAAACGCTTTTTTGTTTTGCTTTAAGAGGGCAGCAAAAGCTTTATCCGTAAATATTGCCTTTACACCGTTTTGAGCGTCGTCAAAGTTGCCGTTTACGGCGCACACAAAGACATTTGAGCCTTCCTGCGTTACCATTTGAAGCTGCTGTATATGGCTGACGCCCGACTGCGGATAAAATACAATAATTTTTGTATTGTCAACATCGCGGAAGCCTTCAAGAGCCGCCTTGCCCGTATCGCCGCTTGTTGCGACGAGGATAACGGTTTCGTTATCAAGACCGAGCTTTGCAGAAGCCGTTACCGTAAAGTGCGGCAGTATCTGAAGCGCCATATCTTTAAAAGCACAGGTCGGACCGTGCCATAATTCAAGAATATACATATTGTTTGACAGCTTATATAAAGGAGCAATAGAGTCTGTTTCAAACTTTTCCTTGCTGTAAGCGCTGTCAATGCACTTTTTGAGCTCCGTTTCCGTAAAATCGGTAAGGTAACGGCTCAAGATAAAATAAGCTCTCTCGTTATAGCTCATCTGCGAAAGCTTTAAAAGGTCAAACCTGTCAACACGGGGAAAATCCACAGGTACAAACAGACCGCCGTCGGGGGCAAGCCCTTTAATTATTGCTTCAGACGCAGAAACTTTAACCGAATCGTTTCTCGTGCTGTTATAGTCCATTCTTTTCAGTCCTTTACATCAAGCCTGAACTTTTCAGTTCAGGCTTGCAAATAATTGTATTTATGCCAAATATTTTTTGATTCCGTCGCTTGCGCTGTTTTCGCTCATACTTATTGTCATAAGTACTTCTATATTAAACTTGTCAGCAATTTTGGCAACTCTGTCAAGATATTTTTCTATATCGCATACATCGCCGTTTGCAATTTTTGTAATGCTGTCAACAAAAATATGTGTTATATCGTAATTTTGTGAAATAACGCCGCTTACCAAACCGTAAAGTTCTTCAAAATTAGCGATGTCAAATTCCGATGTATCGATCATTCTCACCTTATAGTTTAAATCAAGAACATGCCTTTTATTATTGTTAATAAATACTACGGAGCCGTGATCGCGTTCCACCGCCGACTGTACGCTTTTTAAAAGAGCATTGGTCTTGCCTGAACCTTTTTCACCTATAATAACTTTAACCATAATAAATTTGCCTCCTTATATTTTGCTAATAATATCATACTATAAATAATAATAAATTTCAATATTAAATTTGGTTTTTTCAGTTTTTCAGCCTTTTTGCAAGTAAATCGTGCATATCCTCAAAGCCGGGCTTGCCCAAAAGCGCAAACATATTTTTCTTATAAGCTTCAACTCCGGGCTGGTCAAACGGGTTTACACCGAGTATATATCCGCTTATGCCGCAGGCTTTTTCAAAGAAATATACGAGGTTTCCGAGAGTGTATTCGTCCATTTTTTCAATTTCTATTACAAGATTCGGAACACCGCCGTCGTTGTGAGCCATAACAGTACCCAAAAACGCCTGTGTGTTCACATAATCAATGGTTTTGCCTGCTATATAGTTAAGGCCGTCAAGGTTTTCTTTGTTTTCGGGTATTGTTATTTCTGCATTGGGCTTTTTGACTGTAATTACCGTTTCAAACAGGTTTCTTCTGCCGTCTTGGATATATTGCCCCATCGAATGTAAATCTGTCGAAAAGTCTGCAGCCGCAGGGAATATGCCCTTGTGGTCTTTTCCCTCGCTCTCGCCGTAAAGCTGCTTCCACCACTCGCCAAAGTAGTGTAGTTGTGTTTCGTAATTTATGAGCATTTCGGTCGTGTAGCCTTTTCTGTAAAGAATATTTCTGACTGCGGCATATTGATAGCAGTCGTTTTCGTCAAGATTCGGATTGGAGTAAGCTGCCATAGCGTCTTTTGCGCCCTGCATAAACATTTTTATATCCGCGCCGCTTACGGCGATAGGCAAAAGTCCGACAGGCGTCAAAACGCTGTATCTGCCGCCGACATTGTCGGGAATAACAAATGTTTTGTAGCCGGCCTGCTTTGCCATTGTGAAAAGCGCGCCGCGCGCCTTGTCGGTCGTAGCGTAAATTCTCGACGATGCGTTTGCGCCGTATTTTTCGTTCATAATTTCAAGAAGAACGCGGAACGCTATTGCAGGCTCGGTCGTTGTTCCCGACTTTGAAATCACATTAAGAGAAACCTCTTTGTTGCGGATAATATCCACAAGCTGTGCGAGATAAGTGGAGCTTATTCCGTTACCTGCAAAGTAAATTTGAGGGCCGCCGCGCTGCCCGTCGTCGAGGTTGTTGTAAAGAGCGCCCTTAAGCATTTCTATTGCCGCTCTCGCACCGAGATACGAGCCGCCTATGCCTATTACAATAAGCACATCGGAGTCGGAGCGTATTTTTTCTGCGGCTTTTATTACTTCTTCAAATTCATCTTTATCGTAATCTTCAGGGAGATTGAGCCAGCCCGTAAAATCACTGCCTGCGGCTGTGCCGTTGTGAAGCGTGCTGTGAGCAGCCGAAACAGCGGGACTGATAAGCGCAAGCTCGTCTTCTCTCATAAAGTTGAGTGCATTTTTGTAATCAAATTTAATGTTCATAGTGTTTCCTTTCTACATCATTTTTTTTAGAGGTTCTCTTATTTTAAAAGGCAGACGGCAATGGCTGACATTCCTTCCTCTCTGCCTTCATAACCCATATGTTCTGTTGTTGTCGCCTTGACGCTTATGCAGTCTGCGTCTTTGTCGCACGCAGAGGCGATTTTTTCACGCATAAGCGGGATATACGGCGCAAGCTTGGGAGCTTGCGCAACAACGGTTGCGTCTATGTTTTCGATTTCAAATCCGTGTTGTTTAATAATTTCAACGGATTTTTCAAGCAGCTCTATGCTGTAAATCCCTTTGTATGTATCGTCAGACGGCGGAAAATGCGTGCCGATGTCTCCGCAGCAAGCCGCGCCGAAAAGCGCGTCGATTATTGCGTGTATAAGGCAGTCTCCGTCGGAGTGACCAAGCAGTCCTTTTGAGTGGGGGACTTCAACTCCGCCCAAAAAAAGCTTGCGCCCTTCAACAAGGCAATGCGCGTCATGACCTATCCCGACTCTCATTTGCATCATCCTTTCTCTTCTTAAGTATTGCTTCCGCCATAATGAGGTCGAACGGTGTCGTTATCTTGATATTTTCTCTGTCTCCCACAACTGCACTGACAGCGCAAATGCCTTCGACAAGAGATGCGTCATCTGTTGCGGAAGATATGTTGCGCCTGTAAGCTTTTAAAAGCAGCTCGCGCCTGAAAACCTGCGGCGTTGCCGCGGCAAAAAGCATACTTCTGTCCGGCGTGCCCGTTATTATCTTTTCCGCATTAACGGTTTTTACCGTGTCGATAACATTGTACCCCGTTACGGCCGCGCCTGTTTCAAACGCTTTGAGAACGGTCGCGGTTATAACCTCGTCTGTGACCAAAGCCCTTGCGGCGTCGTGAACCGCGACAAAATCGTATCCGTCCGCGGCAAGCAGACCGTTATAGACCGATTGCTGTCTTGTTTCTCCTCCGTGAACAACGCGTATTATTTTTTTGTACTTTGCCGTATTATATACCGCGCTTGGAGATTTGACAAGTATAACCGCATTTATTATTTCACAAGCTTCAAACACATCAAGCGTGCGCTTAAGAACAGTTTGTCCGCCTATTTTGCAAAGGAGCTTGTCGCCCATTCCCATACGGCTGCCGGAGCCTCCTGCAGCTATGATCGCCGCCACAGAATACATAAACATTTCACCTACTAAAAAGCCGCAAAACATTGCGGCTTTGTATTATACGAGCATTTCTTCGATTTCTTCCTGTTCCACATTTTTAGCTAAAACAAGCTCGCTGATCAAAATACGCTTGGCGTTTGTCAGCATTTTTCGTTCACCCGTCGAAAGCCCCTTTTCCTTTTCGCGTCCCATAAGCGCCTTGACGACTCTTGCGACCTCATAAACATCGCCGCTTTTGATTTTGAGCATATTTTCTCTGTACCTTTTGTTCCAGTTCAGATTAAAGTCAAGACTAAGATCCTTAAACGCTGCGAGAACCTTGTCGGCTTCTTCGTTGTCGATTATGTCGCGAATTCCTATTTCGTCGCAGTTGGACATAGGGATCATAACCTTCATATCTCCAAAAGGCATTTTCATAACATAATACTTTTGCGTTACGCCCAATATTTCTTTTTCTTCAATGGATTCGATCACCCCTGCGCCGTGCATAGGGTAAACGACCTTGTCGCCAATTTTATACATCTGAAGCGCTTCAGCCTTTCCGGGTAAAAATATTCTACAATGTTGCAATAATAGTAACTTTATATATATTATACTACAATTAAACAGATTTGTCAAAAAAAATTAAAATTAAATTATACGAACGGAAAAGCATGACAAAAACGCCAAAAAGTGTTGCATTTTTCCTACTTATATGATAAAATTTAATGATAAAATTGGATTTAATGGAGTGATGTAAAATGAAGGATACAAAAAAGCTTGTAACCTGCGCGCTGCTTATAGCTATTATTGTTATTATGAGCCTTACGCCGCTTGGTTATCTTAAGATAGGAGCTTTATCTATAACATTTCTCACCATACCTGTTATGATAGGCGCAATTCTTGTGGGACCTCTGGCAGGAGCAATTCTGGGATTTGCCTTCGGTATGACGAGCTTTTTCCTGGGAGGCAGCGCACTTGTGTTATATATTATCAGCATAAATCCCGTGCTTGCCTTTATTACCTGCGTTGTAACGCGTACACTGATGGGCTGGCTGTGCGGACTGATATTCAAAGGTCTTAAAAAAGCTAAACCCAACAGCTTTTTGCCGTTTGTGATATCCGCCCTTTCCGCACCTGTGCTTAATACGATACTTTTTATGTCAACGCTGCTTTTGTGCTTTTTTAACCCGATTGTGGAAAGATACCCCGAGCTTTACACAAAGGCAGGCAGCAATGTAATTGTCTTTGTCGCGCTGTTTGTCGGCATTAACGCGCTTGTTGAAGCCGTTGCGTGTACCGTCGTAGGCTCAGGTATATCAAAGGCGGTTTATAAAAATTTCAAAGCTGAGTGAGGAATAAACTATGAGCGTTATTAAAGACAAGTCGCTTAAGGACAGCGGATATAAAAAAATAGATTGGGTCAAAAGGCATATGCCGCTTTTGAACAGTATTGAACAGGATTTTATCAAGGAAAAGCCGCTTGACGGACTTAATGTTTCGATAAGTATTCATGTTGAAGCAAAAACAGCGTATATGGCGGAGGTGCTTGCGGCAGGCGGAGCAAATGTGACAGTAACGGGCTGCAATCCGCTTTCCACACAGGATGATGTCGCGGCGGCTTTGTACGATTGCGGTATGGAAGTTTACGCCGTTCACGGAGTATCAGACGAAGAATATTTTAAGCATATAGGCGCGGCACTTGACACAAAACCGAGCGTGTTTATTGACGACGGCGGTGACTTGGTTGAGGCTCTGCACGGAGAAAAAAGAGAGCTTGCCGACAGTATATGGGGCGGATCGGAGGAGACTACGACAGGTGTTATGCGCCTGCGCGCCAAAGAAAAGGCAGGCAGACTGCTGTTCCCGATGATTTCGGCAAACGACGCAATGTGCAAGCACCTTTTTGACAACCGCTACGGAACAGGCCAGTCGGTATGGGACGGCATCAACCGCACTACAAACCTGATAGTTGCCGGCAAAAATGTCGTCGTTGCAGGATACGGCTGGTGCGGTCGCGGCTGCGCTATGCGCGCAAAGGGAATGGGAGCAAAGGTCTTTGTTTGTGAAATTGACGCCGTTAAGGCTATTGAAGCCGTTATGGACGGGTTTGAAGTCCTGACGATGGACGAAGCCGCAGAAATCGGAGATGTTTTTGTTACTGTTACAGGCTGCAAGGATGTAATTACAAAGCACCATTTTGAAAAAATGAAAAACGGAGCGATAATGGCTAACGCAGGTCATTTTGATGTGGAAATTTCAAAGCCCGATTTGGAGGCGCTATCTTCTTCGTTCGGAGAAATCAAACCCAATATCACGGAATACAAAATCGGCGGTAAAAGCCTGTATCTGCTTGCTGAAGGTAGGCTCGTAAATCTTGCGGCAGGCGACGGTCACCCTGCGGAGATTATGGATATGAGCTTTGCAATTCAGACTATGTCCGTGAGGTATCTTGCAAAAAACCACGCTTTTTTGGAAAACCGTGTTTACCTTGTACCGCCTGAGATCGACGAATATGTCGCACGCCTTAAGCTCAAGACTTGGGGCAAGGCAATAGACTCGCTCACGCCTGAGCAAAAAGAGTATATTTCCAAATAAATTCAGCGCGTTTTGCGTAGAAATCCAAACGCCATAAAAATAAAAAAGGCGAGCAGAAAAGCCGTGAGATAGTTTATGTAAAAAGCTGTTTTGGGACTTTCCCAAAATGAAAAAACAGAAACCTCTACGGGATAAAAACAGAGAATTATCTTGGTACAAAGCGCAGAAAACCCGCCCGATAAAAGCTTACCGGCGATATACGGCTTTAGTGAAAGCGAACTTTTCCGTAAAAACGAATATGTCTGCAAAAGTACGGAAACACCGCCGAGAGACAGTATAAGGCTCACAAGCGGCAGGTTGACGGAATGGGAAGAGTTAAGTCCGCTTGTTATTTCAAACAGTCCCGATGTGAGCAGAACGGAATCTTCGGAGGATATTCCAAAGAGCTTTAAAAAGCCTGATGACAAGGCGAGCAGTCCCGTTTTGCGAAGCATAGCAAGTATAACGGCAAAGAAAATAATGTATCCGCAAAGAGTTATGATACTTATAACGCTGTCACCGACGGCTGCAAAAACAGACGCTTTTTTGAGCTTCGCCGGGTTGCTTTTATTATGGCTTTTGCCGAAAAACCTAAAGACAAATCCGGTCAGAATTGCGCCTGCAATATGACTTATGTATAAAATTATTCCGGCTTTTTGGCTGTGGAATATTCCTATACCGACGGCACTTATGATAAAAAGAGGACCCGAATTGTTTGCAAATGCCACAAGGCGTTCTGCCTCGTTTTTTTCAAGGCTTCCTTCGTCGTACAGTCTGCACGCCGTTGCAGCACCGCACGGATAGCCGCTTAAAAGACCTAATATAAGCGCGAGCGCACCTGCTCCGCCGATATTAAATAATGGCATCATAAATCTGCCGAAGGCTTTTGATAAATATTTTGATATTCCGAGAGCTGTAAGGATATTGGCGCAGACAAAATACGGAAACAGCGATGGAATTATAATATTTCCGCACATCGTGAGGGCGTCGCGCGCCGCGGCGAGAGACGCGTCCGGGAACGATGCGATAAGTACAGATAAAACAGATGTAATAACTATAAAAATAATATTCATAATATCCTCCTTTGATATTTATATTGCCTTATTATCAAAAAAAGGACTTTAAAATTGTGCGCAGGCATATAATTTAGCAAGGGAGGGAGACAATTTGAGAAAAAAAAGAACAGAAAACGCCCCAAAAGCTCTGAAGGTTGCTAAAGCACTTGAACTGCCGCCCGATGTGGTATTGGGAATACCGGGCATAACGGTACTCGGTGGCTGTGAAGCCAGCGTGCAAAATTATAAAGGAATAGTTGAATATGACGACAAAAAGGTCGTTTTGAATACATCCATCGGGATTTTTGAGATTACGGGCGAAGAGCTCGACATCAAAACGGTAACAGATGACGAGGTAACGCTTCATGGCAAGGTAACGGGGTTTGAGATAAAATGATTTTTGCATTTTTAAAGTTCTTGAGAGGGTATCTTGTTATCGAAGCCGAAGGCTTGTTTTTGGAGCGGTTTATAAACCTTGCAATTAAGAGCAATATTTTTTTGTGGGACATCAAAAAAATTTCCAGAAATAAAATGACGCTTAAAATAAGCATTTTGGGCTATAAAAAAATCGGGAAAGCGGCGCATGCTACCGCTACAAAGGTCGTAATAAAAGAGCGCAGAGGATTGCCCAATTTTATGAATAAGCATAAAAAGAGAAAAGCGTTTCTCATAGGGATTATACTTTTCGGCATCATAATTTCCTGCCTCAGTTCTTTTGTATGGTCTGTTGAAATTTCAGGCACAGAAAAAATTGACGAAGCCGTTTTGCGTGACGAACTGCGTTCCTGCGGCATTGATGCGGGCGTTTTAAAATTCAATCACAGCCCACAGGAAGTAAAGCGTAAAATGATGCTTTTAAATCCCGATATTGCTTGGATATGGGTTGATATAAAGGGTACACGGGCTTTTGTCGAGGTCAAAGAACGCACAGAAAAGCCCGACATCGTGCCGGACGGCGAGCCGTGCAACATAGTTGCCGACTGCGACGGAATAATAGAAAATACGGTAATTTTAAAGGGTAAAACAGTTGTCTCGGAAGGCGATATTGTAAAAAAAGGCGACCTGCTTGTGAGCGGTGTTGACGACACAAACTATACGGGACCCATAATGTATCACGCCGACGGAGAGGTTTATGCTATGACCTGGCACGAGGAAAGCGGAGTTTTTCCGCTTACGAGGACCGAAAAATTTAAAACGGGTAATTCACAGTCGCGTTTTGGCGTAAAAATAGCAAATTGGGAAGTCCCCGTTTATCCTTTTTCAAAAATACCGTTTGAACAATATGATAAAAACACAGAAGAAAAGACATTAAAGCTATGGGGAGATTTGTATCTTCCCGCATCGTGGAAGTCATACTATATAGAAGAAATTACAGAGAACAGCGTCACAATGAATGAGGAAGAAGCTTTCGGATTTTATACAGACGAACTTTGTAAAAAAATGGAGCGGCAATTTTCCGCAGATGTGGAAATAATAAATAAAGATGCAAACTATGAATTGCAAGGGGATAAAATTTATGTTAAGTGCTCCTTGCAATGCAGAGAAGAAATAGGGCAGCAAGCACCCTTGTATAAAAACGATATGGAGGATTCAGGTGACTGAGAAATTTTACAGACCGAAGGACGCGTCGTCGCTTTTCGGAGAATTTGACAAAAACTTAAAGCTCATAGAAAGCGAGCTGACAGTTCAGCTTATAACCCGCGATGATAACTTAAAAATCATAGGCGATGAGGCAAATGTCGAAAAGGCGGAAAAAGCCCTTGCCAACATGGAAGCCACGCTTGAAAAAAACAGTTCACTGACAGAACAAGATGTGCGTTACGCTGTTTCCATGGCGGCTGACGGAGTAGAATACGACGCGTCAAAGCTTGGCGATAACTATATTTGCGTCACGGCAAGCGGCAAGCCCGTAAGAGCCAAAACGATGGGGCAAAAGGAGTATATCGACAGCGTGAGAAAGAACACGGTCGTATTTGGCATAGGGCCTGCCGGAACGGGTAAAACATACCTCGCAGTCGCTCTTGCAGTTGACGCGTTCAGAAAAAAACAGGTCAGCAAAATTATTTTGACACGACCTGCCGTTGAAGCCGGTGAGAAGCTCGGATTTCTCCCCGGTGACTTGCAGAATAAGGTTGACCCGTATTTAAGACCGCTTTACGATTCGCTCGGCGATATGCTCGGCACGGAGGGATACCAAAAATACTTTGAAAAGGGACTTATAGAGATAGCGCCGCTTGCATATATGCGCGGCAGAACGCTTGACGATGCGTTTATCATTCTTGATGAAGCCCAAAACACAACGCCGGAGCAAATGAAGATGTTTCTGACGAGAATAGGCTTTGGTTCAAAAGCACTGATAACGGGCGACATAACCCAGATAGATTTGCCCGACGGCAAGCGCTCGGGGCTTAAAGTCGCAATGAAAATACTGAAAAACATTGAGGGACTTGATTTTGTGTACCTCACATCAAAGGATATTGTAAGACATCCGCTTGTGCAAAAGATAATAGATGCGTACGAAAAATTTGAGAATAACAAAGGTCCGGAAAGGAAAAAAAGATGAAAAAACATTTATATTTGGTTATAGTTGCAATATGCTATGTCCTAATAACCGTGATGCTCATAAAAGGCGTTGAGCCTGTAAAGTATGAGGTCACAGTAGGAGAAGCGTCGCCTGCCGATATTTATGCATCAAGAACAGTTGTCGATAAGGTGACTACCGAAAGGCAAAAAGATGAGGCAGAAGCTTCGGTCGCTTCACAGTATGAGCTCGACAATGCCGTTACGCAGCGCGCAGACCGCGACCTTGCAAATGTTTTTATCGGCATAGCGGAAGAACGGGCAAACCGTATATCGTCAGATAACCGCTATGTTATGCAAATTTCCGAAAGTGAATTTCAAAACTTCAGAAATGTTCTCACAAGCTTGCAGCAGGAAATCCTCAATAAAGGCGTTACATCAAAGCAAGATGCGCTGAACGAAATAAGCGAAACGCTCAAATCCCGTCTCGGCAGTGAAGAAGCCGCAAACGCAGGCGTGGACATACTTAAAAACACGATTGCCGTCAATAAGGAATTCAGTCAGGAAAAAACCGACGCAGAGATACAGCGCGTGAGAAACGATGTTCCGAATGTAGTTTATAAAGAAAACCAGATAGTAGTGCGCAAGGGTGAAATCATAACAGAAGCCCAGTACGCGATACTGTCTGACTTGGGGCTTATAAGCGGCGAGGGCGATACAAAGCTTGTCAGAATCCTCGGCTCTGTTTTGTTTGTGCTTATGTGCTTTGTGATGACGGGTATATATTTTGCAAAAAGCCGTAACAGGGTCTTGTCGCAAAATAATTCAAAGGTAATAACAGCGATAGTTGCAGCATTTACCGTACAGACGCTTTATATATGTATTTACAGTCAGGTCGATTATTATATACTGCCTGTGTCAATATGCGCCGTTCTTATTGCAATTTTGCTCAATGTCAAATTTGCGATATTTCTTAACGCAATCATTGCTGCGGTGGCGTCAGTTGCCGTCGGCGCAAATATATACTATATGTGTGCAATTATAATAACAGGCACAATAGGAGCATACCTTTTCAGCAATATCACAATGAGAAAAAAGCTTGTATTTTCGTCGATGCTGTTTTGTCTCTATAACGGTGCCGTTATAGGTATCGTAGGACTTTTGGAAGGCATCGAGGTAATGGGAATTTTGCGCCATACATTATTTGGAATGTTGAGCGCGTTTATAACCTCGGTGTTTGTTTTGGGAACTCTGCCGTTTTGGGAAACGGTATTCGATATAAATACGCCATTCAGACTTGTTGAGCTGACAAACCCAAATCAGCCGCTTTTAAAAAGGCTTCTTGTTGAAGCACCCGGTACATACCATCATAGCCTTATGGTTGGCAACCTTGCTGAAGCAGCCTGCGAAGCCGTTGGCGGAAACGATTTGCTTGCAAGAGCGGGAGCGTATTATCACGATATAGGCAAGCTTTATAATCCGGATATGTTTTCTGAAAACCAGTATCTCATAAATCCGCACGATTCATTGATGCCTTCCGAAAGCGTTAAGTATATAACAGAGCATGTTAAAGAGGGTGTCAGACTTGCCGGACAGTACAAGCTGCCGAGTGCTATAAAAAATATGATATATTCGCATCACGGCAATACAAAGGTCAGCTATTTTTACGAAAAGGCAAAGGAGGCAGGTCTTAATATTGACGAAGAAGATTTCCGCTATCACGCGCCAAAGCCGAGGACAAAGGAAGAAGCTATCGTTATGCTTTCGGATTCTGTTGAAGCGTCGGTGCGTTCGCTTGATGTCAAATCAGAAGATGAAATATGCAAGATGATAAGCAAAGTGGTAAACGGAAAAATCTATGACGGACAGCTTTCGGGCTCCGACCTGACATTCTGGGAAATAACAGAAATTGAAAACGCATTTTTAAAGGTTTTCAGCGGATATTTTCATTCGAGGGTGCAGTATCCCGAACAAAAGGAGAAAACAAATGAAAATACTGATAACAAATAGGCAAAAACGGCTTGAATTTACCGCGGAATACCGCGCGCTTATAAAAAAGGCCGTAAGATATGTTATAGAGCATAGCAAAATGAGCGGCGATTACGAAATTTCGGTGACGATAACGGATAACGGCAAAATAAAAGAAATAAACCGCGAATTCCGCGATATAGACAAAGAAACCGATGTGCTGTCGTTTCCGATGCTTGAATTTTCGGAGCCGGAAGTTCCTTTTGAGGAGGAAGAAGCCGAAGCGGATATGCCTCTCGGAGATATAGTAATATCTCTTGAAAAAGCGGCGTCGCAGGCGGCGGAATACGGCCACGGCACAGAACGCGAGATAGCATATCTGACCGTTCATTCAATGCTTCATCTTCTCGGCTATGACCATATGGAAGATGAGGACAGGCTGAAGATGCGCGCGCGTGAAAAACAGATTATGAAAGGGCTTGGTTTGGAGGAAGCATATGACAAATGAGTTTAAATCGGCATTTATTGCTATGGTAGGACGCGCAAATGTCGGCAAATCTACTCTTATGAATAAAATAACGGGTGAAAAAATATCAATAATCTCAAATAAACCGCAGACAACCCGTAACAAAATCCTGTCTATACTTAACGAAGAAGACTACCAAATAATTTTTGTGGACACGCCCGGCGTTCACCGCTCAAAGACAAAGCTCGGCGACTATATGAATAATGTCGCTTTGGGTACTATCGGAGAGGTTGACGCGGCAATATTGGTCGTTGATGCGCAAAAAGGCTTTGGCATACCCGAGACAAAAATCACTGATGAGCTCAAGACAAAGCAAATCCCCACGGTGCTTGTAATAAATAAAATTGATTTGATAAAGAAGGAAAAAATTTTGCCGCTCATAGCGGATATGAGCGATAAAATGGAGTTTGAGGATATAATCCCCGTAAGCGCAATGCATAACGACGGGGTAGAAACGGTCAAAGAGGAGATAATGAAGTTCCTTATCCCCGGACCTGCATTTTATCCGCAGGACGCAATAACAGACAAGACCGAGCGCGAAATTGCAGCCGAAATAATACGCGAAAAGCTGCTCCGCCTTCTTGACGAGGAAATCCCACACGGAACGGCGGTTGAGGTTTTTCAGATGAAGGAAAAAAACAAAGTCGTTTCGATAAGCGCAAATATATACTGCGAAAAGGCTTCGCATAAGTCGATTATAATCGGCAAGGGCGGCGCGATGCTCAAAAAAATCGGCTCATATGCAAGACAGGATCTTGAGGAATTCCTCGGCAAAAAGGTATATCTTTCGCTGTGGGTAAAGGTAAAAGACGATTGGAGAAACGACAATTTTACATTAAAGGATTTTGGATTTACAGATAAATAACAGCTATCAAAAAGGCTTGTTATAAATTCCCATTTATATTTTGTATCAGCAGTAGAAAAAATAAAATCAACAACATTTCTCAGGAGGGCATTATGGATTTTTGGTGGGAATTTTTTAACAAGACAGGCAGTCTTGATGCATATATAATATACAAGGAAGAAGAAAGGGAAACAAAAAATGGAGCCCATAAAGACAACGGGAATAGTCGTGCACTCGACAACAGTGGGCGACTACAATAAAATGCTTACCGTGTTGAGCGCCGACTTTGGCAGAATAAGCGTGTGGGCAAAAGGTGCCAAAAGCCAGAAGCACGACGCACATTCGTCGATGGCGCTGCTCAGTTACAGCGAATTTGTACTACTGCCAAAGGGCGATGTTTATACGCTTTCTTCCGCAACGCTTAAAGAAAGCTTTTACGGTCTTCGCAATTCTCTTGAGGAGCTCGCCTACGCTATGTATTTTGCGTCGTTTGCGGATACTGTTGCGCCGCAAGGAATGGAAGCAGGAGAGATTTTAAGACTTCTTCTTAATTCCCTGTATTTTCTTGAAAAAAACCTTAAGGAAAAAGAAGATTTAAGGCTTATGTTTGAGCTTTTTGCATTGACTGTTGAGGGCTACGCGCCCACCTTTGACGCTTGCAGCGAATGCGGGAACGAAGCTGCTCTGTGGTTTGATGTGCAAAGCGGAGGCGTAGTGTGTGATTCTTGCAGAACACAAAGCTCACGCAAAATTTCAGACGCGGCGCGGCAGCTTATGAATTTTTACACCTCGTCGTCACTCAAGGACGCACTTTATTTTAAAGCCGATCCTGACGCCGTGCGCGAAGGAACAAAGCTGTGTGAAGAATTTATCAAGATACACATAGGACATATTTCGGCACTTGATTACTTAAAAAGCGTTATATAAATTCAGAGGGTGGTAAATTGGAAAAAAAGGCAAAATCATTTATTAAAGGTGCGCTGATTTTAGGTATCGCAAATCTCATAGTCAAGCTCATAGGAGCGGGATTTAAAATACCTCTCATCAACATTATAGGCGATGAGGGCAGCGGATATTTTAATATAGCATATCAGATATATACATTTATGTTCATAGTGGCGACGGCAGGCTTCCCTGTTGCAATATCCAAGATGGTTTCAGAAAGTATGGCTCGCGGCTGTAATAATGAAGCACGCAAAGTTTTTTCGGTTGCGCTCAGATTTCTTGTCTGCGTCGGATTTGCCGGTAGCCTTATTCTTTATTTCTTTGCGGATAAGCTTGCGGCACTTGTACATATTCCCGATGCGGAAGCCGGAATAAGAGTAATTGCGCCGGCGGTATTGTTTGTTGCGATTTCGTCTGCTTTCAGAGGATATTTTCAGGGCAGACAGAATATGTACCCCACCGCATTCAGCGAGGTCGTAGAGTCATCAGGCAAAATGATAATAGGTCTTTTGGGAGCGTCATTTTTTATGGGAATGGCGATTGACCCAAATATAAAAGGCTTTGTCGATATTGCGGCAAGGACAGTTTCAGACCAGAATACGCGTACAGTGCTTGCATCGACGGGCGCAATATTCGGTGTAACGGCAGGAACGCTGCTTTCCGCGCTATTGTTGTCCGTAATATATTTTTTCACACGCAAACGGCGAGAGGTGTCGCTTGATGTTCCGCACGGCAATAGGACTATTTTGAAGTCGCTTGTCAGAATTGCCGTTCCGATAACGATAGGCGCGTCTGTTTCAAGCCTCACCACACTTATTGATATGATGACAATAAGCCGCAGACTTGTTGTGCGCCCTGTAGTGCTTGATAAATATGCGTTTCTGTTTCGGGAGGGAACAGAGTTTTTTGAAAAGGCGATTGAAGGCGGCTGGCATGGTATTACGCTCCTGACACATAAAGCTACTATGCTTTACGGAATGTATACAGGCAAAGCACTGACGATGTTTAATCTGCCGCTGACGCTGATTGTGGCACTCGGTACAAGTGTTGTGCCTGCAATTGCTGCTGCCGTTGCCAAGAACAGCAAACAGGAGGCAAAAAAAATAACAGAAAACACATTGCATATAGCGATGCTTTTTGCCGCACCTTGCTCGATAGGCTTGGCTGTTTTGTCGCAGGAAATATTAAACCTCCTGTTCGGTACTTATGACGCACACTCTGTGCTCACCGTACTTTCAATGGCAATTATACCTGTTGCTCTCGTTCAGGTGTCAAACTCTATACTTCAGGCATACGGCAAGGTATATAAGCCTGTTGTTCATATGATAATCGGCGGAATCATCAAGGCGCTCATCAACTTTTTCTGTATTCCGTACCTCGGAATAGACGGCGCACCGGTCGGAACTTGCATCTGCTACCTGATAATTGCAATTCTGAATATAATTTCTATCGTAAAGGCGTCGGGAATCCGTTTCAGATGGATAAAATGCGTAATAAAGCCTGTCGCCGCGGCTGTGATTATGGGCATAGCGGGCTTTGCAATAGCAAAGGTACTTCCGATGGGCAGAATTATGTGTATTGCTGAAATAGCCGTTTGCGCCTTTATTTACGCGCTTGCTGTCCTGCTGGTTAAAGCTGTTGACGCCGAGGACATCAAATCTCTACCAAAAGGTGAAAAAATCGCGGCAATACTTCAAAAAAGAGGAATTATCAGATAACAAAGGAGAAATTATGGAAAAGTACAGTTTTGACGATTTGTGTAAGATTATTGAAAAGCTGCGAGCTCCCGGAGGTTGCCCGTGGGACGCGGAGCAAACGCACGAAAGTATAAAAAAGTGTATGGTTGAAGAAGCTTATGAGGCGGTTGAAGCTATCGAAAGCGGTGATATGACAAAGGTTTATGACGAGCTTGGAGATTTGCTGTTGCAGGTTGTTATGCACGCTCAAATCGCAAAAGAAAACGGCGAATTTGATATAGCCGATGTTACAAATGCCGTTAGTACAAAGATGATTCGCCGCCATCCCCATGTTTTCGGCACAACACAGGTCAACGGCTCGGAAGAAGTTCTGGATAATTGGGAAAAGATAAAAAAAGTTGAAAAGGGCGAAAGTAAAACCTCGGAAGGGCTTGATTCGGTAGCGCACTCTCTGCCTGCTTTGATACGCGCACAAAAGGTGCAGAAAAAGGCGTCCAAGGCCGGATTTGATTGGGAGGATATAGGCGGCGCGATAGATAAAATAAAAGAGGAGACAGCGGAGTTTGAAGAAGCCGTCAAAAACGGCTCCAATACAGAGGAAGAATTGGGAGATCTGCTTTTTTCGGTTGTTAACGCCGCGAGATTTGCAAAGGTCGATTCGGAAGAAGCACTCACTCAGTCAACAAGAAAATTCATTAAACGCTTTGCAAAGATGGAGGACGAAGTTTTAAAAAGCGGCAAAAGGCTTGAAGACCTCTCGCTTGATGAAATGGATATGATATGGAATAAAATAAAGCATTGATTTATGCTTAAAGAAACGGACTGCTTTCGGGCGGTCCGCTTTTTGTAACCCCTTCCATTACTTACATTTGAATTCGGGGATACGGCAATGTATAATAAAATGTGAAGGGAGGATTTACAATGAAAAAAACAATAGTCTTAGTTCTGACATTCTGTATGCTGTTTATGGTGCCGGTGTCAGCCGCCTGCACACATACGGTAGTGTCCGGCGATACGCTCTGGAAAATAGCAGTCAGGTATAAAATCGGACTAAGCGAGATAATTTCGGCAAACAAAAGCCTCAAAAATCCCAACATAATCAATATAGGCGATAAAATTGAAGTGCCTTCTGTTGACGAAAGCGTTGATTCTTATGAAAGCGAGGTTATCCGACTTGTAAACGAGATACGCAAAAGCTACGGGCTCGGCGCGCTTACTGCAAACTGGGAACTCAGCCGCGTTGCAAGGTACAAATCGCAGGATATGCACGATAATAAGTATTTTTCGCACACAAGTCCGACATACGGCACGCCGTTCAATATGATGAAAAGCTTTGGCATCACATACCGTACGGCAGGTGAAAATATCGCAATGGGTTACAGAACACCAAAGGCGGTAGTTGACGGTTGGATGAACTCAAGCGGGCACAGGGCAAATATACTGAACTCATCGTATAAACAGATAGGCGTCGGATATGTTGCCGACGGCAATTATTGGACGCAGATGTTTATAGGGTAATTAAAATTATAAGATTGACTAAAATTCTATATAACTGTGCACTTAAAATTTGATTGCATCTTTATGTTTGCCAACTTAAAGGATGGGGGTTTGGTAAAAATCCCCATCTAAAATTTTTTACTTTATACATTGACAATTTATGGAATTTATGGTAATATACATACAAATGCAAAAGAGGAGTGTTAGTATGAAATCTACAGGTATTGTCAGAAAAGTTGACGAATTGGGGCGTATTACATTACCGGTCGAATTACGACGGATTTTGGCTATTGACATAAAAGATCCGCTGGAAATATATGTAGATGATGACAGCATTATCTTAAAAAAATATGTGCCAGCCTGCATATTTTGCGGCAACGCAAAAGACCTTTATAATTTCAGAGGCAAAAAGGTATGCCCCGAATGTATAAGCAGAATTAAACTCTCATAAAAGAGGGGCTGTGACCAAATGCACAGAGCGCATAAAGCATACAAGTTGTTGAAAAAAGCATTTTAATACCCTGATATAAGTTAAAATAAAAATAAAAATTCGCTTTATAGCGAGTTTTTATTTTTATTTGCTTTATGCTACGAACTTCGTCTCTCGCGGTATCTATATACCGCTTCGGATAACCCAAAGCTTCCGCTATGGAAATATTTTTTGCGCCGTTTACATTGCTTTTATTTATTATTTCATCAATAACATCAAGCTGCGCCTTTGTTACCTCAATATGCTCATCTATTCTCAGCCCGTTGACGCCGGGACGACCGCGAAATCTGCGCGACTGCTTTCCTGCCATTGCAGCGTCCGCAGACATTGTTGACACGGCTGAAATCAAGGCAACGCGCCCTTCTCTTGTATCAAGGTATGCAGAGGCTGCCGCTTCATCTAAATTTGCGCCTGCACCGGCGTTCGGAAAACCTGCCTTATCTACCTCGTTTTTTGTTGCCATAAGACCTTCGTGAGAAAAATCCATTGAATGATTGTTGGCAAAGCTGAGCATATTGAATCCAAAATTTTTAACATCGTTCAAGACAGTAGGCTCAGCTCTTAAATAGCTTCCGCCGCAGTATTGCTCAGGAAAAAAACTCTCCACGGCTCAGCGTTGTTTCCAAATTGCAATACCGCGCGTCACCTTTTGCGATAAAGCTCCTTTTATTGTAAATTTATAATATACTGTATAAAACCGTACGATTACGATAAACGGAGGATTATAAAACCTTCCCCAAAAAGCTTTGAAGTCTTGCGTTTTGAGTGTTATCAAAAATTTCTTCAGGCGTTCCTTCGGCAAGAATACTGCCGCTTTCCATAAATATCACTTTGTCAGCAACTTCTTTTGCAAAGCCCATTTCATGTGTTACAACGATCATTGTCATACCTTCTTTTGCAAGGCTTTTCATAACATCAAGAACTTCACCGACCATTTCGGGGTCAAGAGCGGAGGTCGGCTCGTCAAAAAGCATTACATCGGGATTCATACAAAGGGCGCGTACTATTGCAACTCTCTGCTTTTGTCCGCCCGAAAGCTGTGACGGATAAGCGTCAGCTCTGTCCAACAGACCTACTCTGTCAAGAAGTGACAGAGCTTTTTTTTCGGCTTCTTCGGTAGAGAGATTTAAAAGCTTAACAGGCGCAAGCGTCATATTTTTTAAAACTGTCATATGAGGAAAGAGATTAAATTGCTGAAATACCATTCCCATCTTCATACGCATTTTGTTGATGTCGGTTTTCGGAGAGGTTATGTCAATTCCCTCAAAAAATATTTGTCCGCCTGTCGGTTCTTCCAAAAGATTGAGCGAACGCAGATAAGTAGATTTGCCCGAACCCGAAGGTCCTATTACAACGACGACCTCGCCCTTGTGTATTTCCGTATTGACATCACAAAGAGCGTGGATAGTATCTTTAAATGTTTTTGTAAGATTAACCGTTTTAATTATTATATTATCGTTCACTGTTTCTGAGCCTCCTCTCAAGAAGTCCGACAAGCTTTGAAAGCCCGATAACCATAACAAGGTAAATAAGAGCTACCGTTACAAGCGGCATAAACGCGCTGTATGTTGCCGCACGTATGGAATTGCCGGCATACATCAGGTCACCGAGACCTATGTAAAACGCTACCGATGTTTCTTTAAGCAAAACGATAAATTCGTTGCCGAGAGCAGGCAGAACCGCTTTAAAGGCCTGCGGAAAAATAATATGGTACATAGTCTGAAAATAGTTAAATCCGAGGCTTCTTCCGGCTTCCATCTGACCGTTGTCTATGCTCATAATTCCGCCTCTGACGATTTCGGCAACATACGCGCCGGAATTAAGTCCGAAGCATATAACAGAGGCTACAAATTTGTTCTTAAGTCCTGACGGCAGAAAAATAACAAAGAAAATAATCATGATCTGCACAACGACAGGTGTTCCGCGGATAACCGTCAGATAAACCTGCGAAATCGCATTGAGAATTTTAAGTATAATTCCGTGCTTTGTTGTTTTAAGATAAGTGCATCTTATCAATGCGACGATAAAGCCAATGATTATTCCGAGAAGGAGGGCGAGTATGGTCAGAGAGATCGTGAACCATACGCCTGTCAAGATAGCCTTCCATCTGTCTTTTTCTATAAAGTTTTTGTGAAAGTCTTTTTTAAGCGAATTCCACGCCTTGACCAAAGGAGTTGATGTGTCAGGCTCGTCTTTCATTTCGTCAATACCGATGCACTGTATAAATCCTTTTTTCAGGTTTGACGAGTCAAGTGCAATTTCTGTTTTTTTGCCGTTTTCATCTGTGACAATCGCAGTTTTCTTTTCGTTAATATCATTTTCTATATCAACAGTGCCACCGTAAACCGCGTTAATGACATCATTTGTGCGGAAAAGAATAAGCCCGTCTTTTGTGTCGTAGAGAGAGAGCTTTAAATCAGCGGTTTTCGTGTCGGCGCTTTCTAAAAGCTCAATGATCTTGTCTTCAAACTCAATCTTAAAA
The DNA here is from genome assembly GCA_017450025.1 of Clostridia bacterium. Lineage (GTDB taxonomy): Bacteria > Bacillota > Clostridia > UMGS1883 > UMGS1540 > RGIG3586. The sequence goes on from JAFSYJ010000011.1 coordinate 46,341, forward strand.
TCAAGTGCCGATTTGAACATAGTACCTGTTGATTTTTTGATGTCCGTACTCATAAACGAATCGTAATACGGAGAAATTGCGCCGTGCGCGTCAAGCGTGGTCACGGTACAATTAAGTATTATATCTTTTTTGTCGCCATATTCGATACTGTTTACGGTAATATCGTTTTTGCCGGCGATTTCTTTAAGCGCCTTTGTTGTTGCAAGAGAGTCAAGATCTTTGTTTACAAACTCCGTTGCCTGTTCTGCGGTAATTTCCTGCGCTTTTGATTCGCTGTTTATTGTAACTATCAGGACTGCGGCTATACCGATAATTATTGCTGCCGTAATTATAACCGCCAAGAGCCGTTTTTTTGCCATATGTATCAATCCTCCGGATTTTATATTATTTTTTTAAACACGGATTCCATATCCAAAAAAATAATATAAAGAGCAAAAACAGGGAATAAAATTCCCTGTTCAGACCGTCGAAAAAGTCGCCAGACCGCAAGAAAATTACTTTATGCGGTTTGGCGGCTTCTTTGCGATTGGTAATAAAAACATTTTTTGCCATTCCATAGAAGGCTTGCAAATACTGCTTTTGACGATTTGCCGCTCTACCGTACCCTCGTACGCCGACGAGTGTCAAATCGTCAAATCTGCCTTCCTTTTTCGCAGTCTGCCAGCGTGCCGATAAGTTTATCGACACGCTGAACAGGGAATAAAATTCCCTGTTTTTGACAGTAAAATTTTTATTATTATTCAGCCTTGATGTACTTTGCGATGATTGCATCTATTGTGCCGTCAGCTGTAAGTTTTTCCAAAGCTTTGTTGATGTCAGCCAAAAGATCTGCATTATCCTTGGAAATTGCTATTGCATAGTCTTCAACAGCGTATTCTGTGTTAAGGATCTTAAGACCTTCGTTTTCAGCAACAAAAGCTTTTGCAGGCTCGTTGTCGATAATAACCGCGTCAACATCGCCGCCCTTAAGAGCTATAACAGCATCTGCGCCTTTACCGTACTGTGTAACATTTTCAGAGCCGTAATCGTCTGTTGCATAGAAGTCGCCTGTTGTGCCAAGCTGAACACCGATTTTTTTACCTTCGAGATCGTCGAGAGAAGCTATGTCGGAATCCTCAGCAACGATTACAACCTGTACGCCTGTTGCGTAGCTGGAAGAAAAATCAACTTCTTCTTTGCGCTCGTCTGTAACTGTCATTCCTGCCATACCAAAGCTTGTTTCACCGGACTGAACAGAAGCGATTATGGAATCAAATTCCATATCAACGATCTCAAGCTCAGCGCCGAGTTCTTTTGCGATAGCGGTAGCGATCTCAACATCTATACCTGCAAAATCTTCGCCCTCTTTGTATTCATAAGGAGGGAAAGCTGCGTTTGTAGCCATCTTGAGAACATCGTATGTGCCTTTATAAGCACTTTCCGTAGCTGTTTTTTCAGGCTCTTCAACAGGTGTCTGCTGGTTGCCGCAAGCTGCCAATGTAAATACCATTGCAACTGCGAGTAATAATACAATTAGTTTCTTCATAAAAAATACCTCCATAAATATTTTTGTATATTATACAACATAGTGAAAAAAAATGCAATACTTTTTTAAAAAAGAATTTTTGCATAAATTTATGGTCATTGAACAAAATATAACCTGAGGTGCAAAAAATGCTTGTTTCTTTTGTCAGAACAATTATTTTATACTTTGCGGTCATGGCGGCGATACGGGTTATGGGCAAGCGGCAAATAGGCGAGCTTCAGCCGTCGGAGCTTGTTATTACTATTATTTTGGGCGATCTTGCGTCTGTACCTATGCAGGAAACGGGCATACCGATAACAAGCGGAATCGTACCTATTATAACGCTTGTGTTTACAGAAGTCGTGATTTCGTTTTTGTGCCTTAAAAGTAAAAAACTACGCAGTTTTTTGTCGGGCAGACCGAGTATTGTGATACAAAACGGAGAAATAAACACGCCGGAACTGCGAAGACTGCGCTTGAATGTAGACGATTTGCTTGAGGAACTGCGCAATAAAGATGTCAGCGACATAAACGATGTCGATATGGCGATAGTGGATACCAACGGGCAAATGTGCATAATCCCAAAGCCTGACAGACGCCCTCTCACGCCGAGAGATATAGGCTTAACACCCGATAAAGAAACGCTTCCGTACACTCTTGTCAGCGACGGCAGGATAATATCAGACAATCTTAAAAAAACAGGCAAAACGGAAGAATGGCTGACAGGAGAAATCAAAAAAAGCGGATATACGGTGCGGGATATAATTCTCGCGACATATTCGGAGAGCGGCGGACTTAAAATCCAAAGGAGGTAGCATATGCGCGGTTTTGCGGTTGCGGTTTCATTTTTTATTTTAATGCTTTCGGGTGCGGCGGTAATTCAAAGCACTTTGGAAAAAACGAGCAAAAATGTTGTCGCGGAAATTGACAGACTTGCAGACGAAGTGGAAAAAAAGCAATGGGAAAACGCTGATAAATCAATGACAAATCTTGAAAAAAAGCTGCATAATACGGCAAAATGGATTGCAATGTTCGTGGAACATGCCGAAATAGATAATATAATTATGAGCTTTGCGGCGGTCAAGGAATATGAAAAGTACAGAGACATACCCGAAATGATGGCGGAAACGGCAACATTGAGGGAGCTTATCGAACATATACCGAGGAGAGAGGCACTCAGCCTTGAAAATATACTTTGAAGGGGTTTTAACAATGAAGGCAATTATTATGGCAGGCGGCTGCGGTACAAGACTGAGACCCATGACTTGCTGTGTTCCCAAACCGATGGCAAAGGTTATGAACAAGCCTGTTATGGAGCATATTATAGAGCTTTTGAAAAAGCACGGCATAACCGAAATAGGCGTGACGCTTCAGTATATGCCCGATGTGATAAAAGAATACTTCGGAGACGGGGCGGGCTTTGGAGTAAAGCTTGAATATTTTGTTGAGGACGAGCCTCTCGGAACGGCAGGCAGCGTTTTGGCGGCAGGTGATTTTCTTGACGGGGATTTTCTTGTTATAAGCGGAGACGCGCTTTGTGATATTGACTTGTCGGAGGCAATAGCGTTTCATAAAAATTCAAATGCGGAAGCAACGCTTGTTCTCTATACTGTTGAGGTGCCGCTCGAATACGGCGTCGTTGTTACAAAAAACGACGGAAAAATTACGCGGTTTTTGGAAAAACCCGTGTGGAGTCAGGTGTTCAGTGATACGATAAATACAGGCATTTATGTATTAAGTCCTTCTGTTTTTAAAGGCTTTGACAGAAAAAACTTTGATTTTTCAAAAGATGTTTTTCCAAAACTTTTAAGCGAAGGCCGCGCCCTTTACGGATATAATACGGGCGGGTATTGGTGTGATATAGGTGATATTGATGTTTACAGGCATTGTCACTATGATATTTTTGACAAAAAAGCGGATCTGCGGATAGACGCAAGGCAGAGAGAAAACGGCATATATATATGCGACGGCGCAATTATCGAAAAGGGAGCTGTGATAAAATCCCCTGCGTTTATTGGCAAAAGCAGCAGAATAAAGACAGGCGCTGTGATAGAGCCATACACGGTTATCGGCGAAAATGTTACGGTAAACAGCGGAGCGTCGGTCAAACGCAGCGTTGTATGGGACAATGTTCTTATAGGTACTGGGGCGCAGATACGCGGCGCAGTTTTGTGCGACAGGTGTATCGTGCGCGCAAAGGCGGCGGTGTACGAGCAGTCTTTGATAGGCGAAGGCTCGATAGTCGGCGAAGGAGCGTGCGTCAAGCCCGGAGTCAAGGTGTGGCCGTATAAGAGCATAGAAAGCGGAGAAAGCGTTTACACAAATCTTGTCTGGAGCAGGAGCGGACAAAGCAGTCTTTTTGGCGAAAAAGGCATAAGCGGCGAGGTCGGAGTTGATTTTTCTGCCGAGGTTGTTGCAAGGTTCGGAGAGGCGTATGCCGCAATGAAAAACGGCGGAAAAATCGGAATATCTTCAGACGGCTCTCCGGCAGGCGTTATGATGAAAAACGCCGTGTGCTCGGGGCTTTGCTCCGCTGGGGCAGAGGTATGCGACTTCGGTGACCAGCCCGTACCGATAACGAGAGCGGGAGTAAAGTTTTACGGACTTGACGGCGCTGTTCATACTGCCTGCAATAAAAAGGGATATATTGAGTTTATAAACGAGTACGGCGCGGATATTTCAAGAGATGACGAGCGCAAGATGAGAGCTTTGCTCGACAGAAACGACTTCAAAAAAAATCCTGCTGACGAAATCAAAAAAATATCCGATATTTACGAATACAAGCTATACTATTTGAGAGAGCTTATCAATTCCGTCAGCAATAAAAACTTGAATATAAATATTTTGATAGCGGTACAGTCCATATGGGGACAAAAGCTTTTGAAGGGCGCGGCCGCGGACTTAAACAGCAACATTAAAATAATAAATGAGCCAATAGAGGACAATATTTCTGATTTTGCAAAAAAAGTTGCAAATGAAAATTATGATTTCGGAGCGGTTATTGATGACGGCTGTGAAAACATTGTTCTGATTACCGATAAAGGAAAAATCATAGACAGTGATTTATATAAAGTGCTTGCGGCGCTTATAATAATGAAGGAATATAAAGGCGCTAAAATAGTCGCGGATATTTCCGCTCCGTCCGTAATAAGCGGATTGGCTGAAAAATACGGCGCGACTGTTCAAATCACCAGGGAATCGCCCATTGAACTTATGGGAGAGCTTTGCGGACAAAACACGCTCCCCGAACTCAGAGACCAATTTGTACTGCATTTTGACGCGGTGGGAGCGATTGTAAAGCTTATGGAATTTTTAAAAAATCATTCGTTAAAATTGTCGCAGCTTTTGGAAGAAATTCCTGAATTTTATATAATACGCAGAGAGGTAAAGTGTTCTGCGAGGGACAAGGGAAGGGTAATAAAGTCTTTTGCGGAAACGCGGTCAGATGATTTAAATACAGTTGACGGAGTGCAATTTAAAGACGGAAGGTCGCTTGTCCTTATTATGCCGGATATGAAACGGCCCGTTTGTAAAATGATAATTGAATCCTCAAAGGAAGAATATGCGCAGGAAGCTGCAGAAATATACAGAGAAAAAATCAACGGGATTATCGACGGTGAATAAACTGTCGGTAATCCCGTTTAAATTCCGTAAAGCTTATATAAGAACAGGCTGGATTTGCCGTCTGTGCAGCGCAAACTCGCAGGCTTGCGGAATTTGCTGCATATCGGCAACAAGCGAATTTGGTTTTTTTAAATAATCGTCCTGTCCGAAGGGTACAAAGAAAATGTTTTTGTAATTCAGCAGAAAGCCTATGTTTTTGGCACTTGACGCCAGACCGTCATTTGTTGAAACGGCTATCAAAACAGGTCGGGAATTTCTCATATGAGCCTTTGCCGCCATTGTGACCGATGTATCGGAAATGCCGCTTGCAAGCTTTCCGAGCGTATTTCCCGTACACGGCGCTATTATCAGTATATCCAGTAGCGCGCGCGGTCCTAACGGTTCGACATCGGGAATTGTTTTTAAGATTTTGTTTTCTGAGATTTCCTCTATTTCGGAAGTAAAACTCTCCGCCGTACCGAATCTTGTATCGGTGGAGAATACATTTTCGCTCATAATCGGCGTTATAACCGCGCCTTTGTCCTTTAAATTTTTTATCTCGGGCACAACTGCGCTGAGAGTACAAAATGAGCCGGTCAGCGCAAAGCCGACTCTGATGCCGGATAAGTCCATTTATTACTCTCCCAATTCATCTAATATGTTCTGTGTTGTGCGCCCGATAATTTCGCCTGCCGTTTTCGGCGCGACCTTTCCGGGCAGCGACAAAGCGCAAACAACCTTGCGCGAAAGTCTGAAAGCTTCGTCTGTATCGACTCCGCCGGGCTTGGAAGCCGTATCTATTATAAGTGAGTCGGGCGAAGTCCGCTCTAAAACTTCTGCGTTCAGTATTTTTTGAGGAACGGTGTTTATAATTATATCGTAATCCCCGACAAAATTTTTCAAGAACAAAGTGTTTTCCGCTTTGTGTCCCAACGCCTCAGCAAGAGCCATATCGCTTGCCTTTCTTGCGGAAACCGTGACGCGCGTTCCTAATTTGCCGAGCATATCGCAGATGACCTTGCCTATTCTTCCATATCCTATTACAAGGCATTTACTTTGCGAAATACAGTAATTTGTTTCACGCATTGCCGTTTCCAAAACGCCTTCGGCAGTCGGTACGGCGTTATAATATGCAAAGTCATCTCTTTTTAACAGGTCATATGTCCTGCACTTAAAAATGTTTTCGGGAATTTTGCCGCCTATTAAAATTGTGTCTGAATCTATGCTTTCGGCAAGCCCGTTTAAATATATTTTGTCTTCGCTCAAAGGAGCGTTAAGAGTTTCACCGTCAGAGCTTACAGGCACGCCTAAAAGCAAAATGCCGCTCCGCTTAATTGTATTTTCATCTGCAGAGCCGCGGAAATAAACAGTTTCATAATTTTTGTCCGCAAGGTATGAGGCGGCATACGAAAGCCGTAGATCACCGCCCATAATAATAATCTTTTTTCTCAAATCGCTTTCAGTCCTTTCCTAAATATTTTATGCAAAAAAAAATATTTTGTTAAAAAACCGCCTGACGGTGTTGTCGTCAAGGCGGTTTTTAGCGATTTGCTGTATTTTAGTTTGTAAGCAGTTTTTTCTTTGTTTTAAATAAAAATATAAAGCATATTAGATGGACAAGCGTTGTTATAATCCATGAAATCGGATAAGAAACAAAAAGCGATTCGAGCGTTCTGTAATGACTGAAAACAGTATAAACCCAAACCACACGCATAACGCATGAGCCTATAAGCGAAACTATCATCGGCATAACAGCGCTCCCCAGACCTCTCAACGCGCCGACAAAGACCTCCATAATACCGCAGATAAAATAAGTCGGAAGCAATATCGTCAGAATAAGCGTAGCTGCGGCGATCGCGTCGGCATTTTGCGTGTAAATGGAAAGAATAGGTTTTGCCAACGCAAGAATCAGAAAACCCATACAAAGACCGACAACAGTTACAGAAATCAAGCAAGCAACGAGACTTTGTTTTACGCGTTTGATATTTTTTGCGCCAAAATTCTGCGCCGTGGCAGTAAGAGATGTGTGTAGAAAGGCGTTCTGCGCGGTATAGACAAAACCCGTCACGCTTGCGGCGGCGGCGCGCCCTGCCATAATATCCGGTCCGAATGTGTTGACAGACGACTGTATTATAACATTGGACAGAGAAAACAGCGAGCTTTGAAAACCGGAAGGCAAACCGATGCGTATGATTTCAAACATTTCGGCTTTGTATATTTTAAGCTTTTTGATTTCCAGCCTATATACGCCGTTTGCCCTGATAAGGCAGCTGACGGTAAGTGCCGCGGACAAAGCCTGTGAAATAATCGTGGCAAGCGCGACGCCTGCGACATCCATATGAAAAACAATTACAAAAATAAGATTAAGCACAACATTTACAATTCCCGAAACAATCGCAAAAAACAAAGGTCTTTTTGTATCGCCCACGGAGCGGAGTACAGCACTACCGAACTGATAAAGCAAATGGGCAGGCAGTCCGAGAAAATAAATTTGGAGATAAAGCGTGGATTTGCCAATGATTTTTTCGGGAGAGCCCATAAGCTTAAGAGCAGGTCTTGCAACAAAAAAGCCTGCCATCGCAAGAAAAATACCGATAATGACGCTGAGAGTTATTGCGGTATGAACGGCACGGTGAAGCTTTTGTATATTGCGCGAGCCGTAGCAATTTGCGACAAGCACAGCAGTACCGACGGAAAGACCCAGAAAAAAATTTACTATCAAATTGTTGAGCGAGTTTGTAGAGCCAACTGCGGCAAGCGAATCGCTTCCTGCAAAGCGCCCGACAACTATAACATCGGCGGCGTTATAAAAAAGCTGCAAAACGCCTGTCAACATAAGAGGCAAAGCAAATAATAAAATATTTTTAAACAGAGAGCCTTGCGTCATATCGATTTCGTGTTTTTTTACGGTATGCATAATTATACGCTTTCCTTTCCGAGGCACAATACATTACACCTGTTTTACCTCTTTTTTTAATTCACCGCAGATTTGACTTTTAGCCTTTTTTATGATACAATCCTACAATAAGGAGTGATACAAATGCAAGCAATAGTAATAGTGCTTAACAAAACAGAATGTCTCGAAGAACTTATGGAAAAGCTTTCAGAGCACAATGTCCGAGCGACAATAATTTCAAGCAAGGGTATGGCTCACAGCCTGATGGATCTTGACAAAATGCGCTTTATAGAAAGCCTTAAAATCTTGCTCGACCCTATACATAAAGAAAACTATACCATATTTTCTGTTATAGACGACCACCTTATTCCCGAGGTTTCAAAAATTGTAAACGAAGTCACAGGCGGCCTCGAAAAGAGCAATTCGGGCATTATTTTTACAGTTCCCGTGGGCTATGCCGAAGGCATAGCCTGATGGCTCTAATTTGAACTACGGTTTTTTTTTGGCAAATTTATGCCGATACTTCGTCAAATACCTTGTAAATACACCAAGTATTCCCCGCGGCATTTTCCTTGCCTCGACAAAAATTTGCACGAAACAAACTCCGAAGGACTTTAAATTATGAGATTTCAGACGA
>JAFSYJ010000012.1 GCA_017450025.1 Clostridia bacterium
GTTAAAAACCTCCATGATATTTTTTTAGTAATGCGGTCGCCAAACCATTTACTATTATATCATAGAGGTTTTTCTCATGCTAAAGCTTTTTATCTTCCCCCAGTAGAACTGGGGGTTTATTTCCACGCCTAAAGGCACCAACAATAAAGGACAGCAGTATCCAAAAATACTGCTGTCCTTTTGGCGCGAGTAAGTATTTTAAAATTCTGCGTTGCCGACTGTTCTCGGATACGGTATAACATCGCGGATATTGGAAATACCTGTGAGGTACATAACCGCTCTTTCAAAGCCGAGCCCGTAGCCTGCGTGCTTTGTGCCGCCAAAGCGTCTTAAATCGAGATACCACCAATAATCTTCTTCTTTGAGGCCGAGCTCCTTCATACGCTTGGTTAAAACATCAAGTCTTTCTTCACGCTGTGAGCCGCCTATGATTTCACCGATGCCGGGAACGAGACAATCCATTGCCGCGACAGTTTTGCCGTCGTCATTGAGGCGCATATAAAACGCTTTGATTTCCTTTGGATAATCCGTTACGAAAACAGGTTTTTTAAATACAACCTCTGTCAGGTATCTTTCGTGCTCTGTTTGCAGATCGCTGCCCCATTCAACGGGGTAGTCAAACTTATCGTTATTTTTCTTTAAAATCTCAACGGCTTCGGTATATGTAACTCTGCCGAAATCCGAATTTGCAACGCCGTGCAGTCTCTCCAGAAGCCCCTTATCAACAAACGAATTGAAGAAGTTTATTTCCTCGGGTGCGTTTTCAAGCACATAATTTATTACATATTTGAGCATATCCTCGGCAAGTTGCATATCGTCCTGCAAATCGGCAAACGCAATTTCCGGCTCGATCATCCAGAACTCCGCCGCGTGGCGCGTGGTGTTTGAATTTTCGGCACGGAAGGTAGGGCCGAATGTATAAACATTGCGGAACGCCATAGCCATTGTTTCGGCGCTTAATTGCCCCGAAACCGTGAGGTTTGCGCTCTTTCCGAAGAAGTCCTCGGAATAGTCAACCTCGCCGTCTTTTTTGGGAACATCGTTTAAATCAAGCGTTGTAACGCGGAACATCTCGCCTGCGCCTTCGCAGTCGCTTGCCGTAATTATCGGCGTATGTGAATACACAAAGCCGCGCTCGTTAAAGAACTTATGGATTGCATACGCTGCAAGGCTTCTTACCCTAAAAACAGCCGAAAAGGTATTTGTCCTCGGTCTCAAATGCGCTATTGTTCGCAGATATTCGAGCGAATGTCTTTTTTTCTGCAAGGGATAGTCAGGTGTTGACGCGCCCTCTACATCAATTTCAGACGCTTTTACCTCAAACGGCTGTTTTGCTTCGGGCGTAAGAACCAAAGTACCCGTAACATTTATGGCCGCTCCGCCGTTTAACGCCGCGATTTCCTTATAATTTGCAAGGTTATCGCTTTCAAAAACGACCTGAATATTTTTAAAGTATGTACCGTCATTTACCTCGATAAAGCCAAAAGCATTTGAGGCGCGGATAGTTCTTATCCAGCCTGAAATTTTGACTTCTTTGCCGCCGAAGGATTCGGGGCTTTTATAAATATCACTTACTAAAGCTTTCATTTTATCCTCCCTACAAAAGCATAATTCCTGCTTTTTTGCACTCCTGAACTGTTATTTTATCCCAAATGCTTGACTGGACTTCGCCTATATGCGCGCAGCCCAAAATGAGCATACAAAGTCTTGACTGACCTATTCCGCCGCCTATCGTCAAAGGCAGTTCACCGTTCAGCAAAAGCTTATGGAAATACAGGTTTTTTCTATCCTCGCAGCCTGCGATCTTAAGTTGTTTATCAAGCGACTGTGCGTCAACTCTTATTCCCATTGACGAGATTTCCATAGCACAGTCAAGCGTATTATTCCAGAAGAAAATATCGCCGTTCAACGACCAATCGTCATAATCGGGAGCGCGTCCGTCGTGCGGTTTGCCTGATTTGAGCGCACCGCCTATTTGCATAATGAACGCGGTTTTATGCTCACGGACAAACGCGGTTTCTCTCTCCTGCGGCGTCATCTGCGGGAACATATCCTCAAGCTCCTGCGATGTTACGAATGTGACTTCTTCAGAAAGCTCTGTCTTGAGCTGCGGAAAGATAAGCCGCATCTGTTTATTTGTGGCGCAAATTGCTTTTACAATGGCTTTAACCGTTAATTTTAAATATTCCTCGTTTCTCGTTTCACGCGTTATTATCTTTTCCCAATCCCACTGGTCAACATAAACGGAGTGGAAATTATCAAGCTCCTCATCACGCCTTATGGCGTTCATATCGGTATAAAGACCTTTTCCGACTTCAAAATCGTATCTTTTGAGCGCAAGGCGCTTCCATTTTGCGAGCGAATGAACTATCTGCGCCTCCTCACCGACAGCCGGAATATCAAATGAAACGGGTCTTTCTACGCCGTTTAAATTATCGTTTATCCCCGATGCTTCAGTCACAAAAAGCGGCGCTGATACACGCTTTAAATTAAGTGCTGAGGAAAACTCCTTTTGAAAAGTGTCTTTAATACACGATATTGCGCGCTGCATATCATAGCGGTCAAGCGGCTGTTTATATCCTGCAGGAATTTTTGTCTGCTTCATATACCCGTCTCCTTTCATTTGGCTTTATTATATAGCTTTAGGTAAATAAAGTCAAGAAAAAAGAGTGTAAAAAAGTAATTTTACACTCTTTTCATCAATCATTATCAACATCTGTAAGCTTGCTGACGGGAACGCCAAGTGCATTACTGATTTTATACAGCGATTTCAAAGACGGCACATACGGCGCGCTCGGTCCTTCAAGCTGAGAAATAAAATTAAGTGACATTCCGCTATATTCGCTCAACTGTTCCTGTGTCATATTTGCCAATCTGCGGTAATAGCCAACCTTTAAGCCGACTTTTATTATAAACATTTTATACTCTTTTTCGTTAAAGCTTTCCATAAAATAAACACCTTTTTATATTTTTATTCTACGGAAATAATTATATACTATTTACAAATACATTTTTATTGTTTATAATTAAATAAAACTACCGTATTACAGAAGGTAACGCTGTGTGTGAGGGGTTTAATATGGAGAAAAACTTGAGATGTTGTTTTGCCGGTCACAACAAAGTATATGGCGAGGATATTCGCGAAAGCTTAGCAAAAACCGCTGAGCTTTTAATAACACAATACGGTGTTAAAGAATTTTGGATTGGCAATTACGGACAATTTGATTTTTGCGCGAGAAGTATTTTGCAGGCTCTTAAAAAAGAATATGCTATAGAAATTGATTTAGTTATTCCCTATCTGACAAAAGATATATGCCAAAACACGGATTTTTACCACAAAAGATTTGACAATATTTTAATGGCGGATATTCCTGAAAAAACTCCCAAAAGAATATACATAATAAAAGCAAACGAATATATGATAAATAATTCCGAATTTTTAATATGCAATGTTGAATATCCTTGGGGAGGTGCTGCAAAAACATTAGAATATGCAAAAAGAAGAAAATTGCAAATTTTTAATTTATCAAAAAACAGCCGCGTCATATAAGCGCGGCATAGTTTTCTGATACGGGCGATTCGTGAATCGCCCCTACGGACTGTGTTGTTAATAGGTTGTGCGTAGAATTTGGAACTGGCAATTCGTGAATTGCCCATACAACATAATCTTTTTTACGGATTTAAGCGGTTGGGACCGCGGAAAATAAACATAGCGTCTTTTATATGCAGACCGAGCAGGAGCATTGTCAGTCTATCTACGCCCAAGCCAAAGCCGCCGTGCGGAGGACAGCCGTATTTGAAAAATTCAAGATAGAACTTAACATCCTCGTCCAAGCCCTTTTCCTGCGCCTGCTTTTTGAGTATCTCGTAGCGATGCTCTCTTTGTGCGCCTGTTGTGATTTCTACGCCGCGCCAGATAAGGTCATAGCCCTGCGGAACGCCGTTTTCATCGCGCATATGATAAAATGCTCTCTTTTCTGCGTTATAGTCTGTAACGAACAGAAACTCGTGTCCGTACTTTTTCTGCACCCAATCAAAGCTCAAACGCTCTGCATCTGTTGTGAGGTCGCCTTTTTCGCTTTCGTCAGGCTTATAACCGAACTCTTTTTCAAGCTCCTCATACAACTCGGCAAGTGTTATTACGGGGAACGGAGTCTCGGGCACTACAACTTCAATTCCGAACATTTCTTTGATTTCTTCGCCGTACTTTTCCTTAACGACTCCGAGTGCGTATGCGAGGATATCCGCTTCGATTTTCATAACATCACGATAGGAATCTATATAGCTGAATTCAAGGTCAAAGCCTGTGAATTCCGTCGTGTGCTTACTTGTATAAGACTTTTCGGCACGGAAAACTGGACCTACCTCAAAGATGCGTTCAAATCCGCTCGCCATTGCCATTTGCTTATAAAACTGCGGACTTTGTGCAAGATATGCCGCGCGGTCAAAATATTTAAGCTCAAACACATCTGCGCCGCTCTCGGACGCTGTGCCGATAAGCTTAGGTGTATGAATTTCCAAAAAGTTTCTGTCCAGAAGGAACTGTCTCATCGCGTTTACCAAAACAGTCTGTACCTTAAAAATCATCTGGTTTTCATCTGTTCTGAGGTCAATCCAGCGATAGTCGATTCTCTGGTCGATTGACGAGCGTTCAACAGCCTGCTTTTTCTTTGTCGCGGGGATTTCTTTTCTCGCTATCGGAAGGGCGTCTGCAATGCTCTCAACAACTATCTCGTCGGGATAAAGCTCCATTCCGCCCATTTTGACATACTCGCTGAGCTCAAGGCATCCTACAACGGTAATTACGGAATCGCCCGTCAAAGCGTCAAGTATCTCTGTCATTTCGGGGTGTTTTTCCTTTTCAACCGTTATCTGGAGCTTGCCTGTAATGTCCTTTAGCACAATAAACGCCATTGCCTTGCCGTTTCTGATATTTTCAACAAAGCCCTGTACTTTGATTTTTTTACCTGCGTTGTCCTTTGCGTCCTTTATATATGTTCTTTCCATAACTTATTCCTCCGTTTCTTTCGTATTTTAACACATTTTACAAAAAAAATCAACAAATTCATAAACTTTTTTATAAGTGCTTGACTTGTTATTCCTTCCTATTTATAATATAAAGCAGAATTAACAAGTGAAGGATTTTATATAGATATGAAATATATCAATCAAAAAAAGTACCCTGACATTTTATATGTTACAAGAGTAAACATGAGCGATCCCGAATCGGTTGAGCGTGGACGCACTACAACAATTAGCAGCTCAGGCTGCGGTTTATGCTCTGCGGTTATGGTAGCATCGCGGCTTATTCCAAACTGCAATTTTGAGCTTAAGGACGCTATCCGTATCTCTTACGACAATAATGCAAATCACCAAGTCGGTACGGATTACAAAATATTTGCTCCAGCGTTTGCCGAAAGGTGCGGTCTTGATTTGGAAATGACAAATGACACAGAGCGTTTACGCTTTTGTTTGCGTACGGGCGGTGCGGCTGTTCTCCATATAAAAGGTGACAGAGACGGGTATGTGGGTGTTTTCAGCCACAAAGGGCATTATGTTGCCGCAATATCGGAGGAACGCGACGGGCGTATCGCCGTTTTGGACCCGTCCTTGGTTGACGGCAAATATGATGAAGAAGGCCGCCGCGGTTTGGTGGAATTAAAAAACAATGTTGTTGCTTTATGTGATATGCAAGTGATAGAGGCCGATACCAAGCCTGCAAATCCAAGTTATTACCTGTTTTGGCGAAAATAAAAATTCATATTTCCGGTGACTGATTTTATCAGTCGCCGTTTTTTTGCAATAAAAATTTTTAAACCTTTATATTTTCAAAAATAACACTTGACATGTTATTTTTTTTCATTTATAATGTAAGTAAGGTGTGAATTTTTATCAATTTTTTTGCTTTAACGGGCGGTGAAATACTTGAAAGAAAGGCGCGAACAGATAAAAAAGCATATAATTTCCAAGGGCTTTGTAACTCTTACCGAGCTTTCTTCGTTATTTCCCGATGTCTCCACAATGACTCTGCGCCGCGACCTTGAGTATCTCGAAACTCAAGGTGAAATCGTTCGCACCAAGGGCGGAGCAAAAAGCATTATGCACCTGTCCATGCAAAAAGAAGAAGCATATAACAGACGCGAGTATATTAACCCCGAATTAAAGCGCGAGCTTGCCGAAAAGGCAGCCGCTTTAATCGAGGACAACTCATGCGTCTTTTTTGATGCCGGCAGTACAGTTATGGAAATCGTCAAGGCTCTCGGTCAAAAATCTATGTACACCATAACAAGCGGTCCCAATATCGCAATGGAGCTTTCCAAAAACAAAAACTGCACGATAAATGTTGTTTGCGGTCACCTTCACCGCGAAAATATTTCTCTTTCCGGTCTTACCTCCATCGAATTTTTAAAGGACATCAATATCGGCACGGCTATAATCGCCGCTTCGGGTTTTACGGAACGCTCCGGCTTTACCTGCGGCAATTATGACGAATGTCAGCTTAAAAAAACCGTTATAGAAAAGGCGGCGCGCGTGATTATTGTTATGGACAGCACCAAGCTCGGCAGAAGTCACCCCTTTACATTTGCGATGCCGTGTGACGCAGATTATCTTGTGTCGGACAACAGCTTTGACAAAACAGTTAAGGCAAAGCTGGAGGCAGAAGGCTTGAAGGTACTGTAAATAAATTTATATATTTTAATAAAGTAAAAGGAGTTGTTTTTATGCAGACAAAAGCAATCAGGCTCTACGGCGAAAACGATTTGAGACTGGAAACCTTTGAACTGCCCGAAATCAAAGACGATGAAATTCTGGCAAAGGTTGTTTCCGACTCTATCTGTATGTCTTCCTACAAGGCAACCGTACAGGGCGCAAAACACAAAAGAGTTCCGAACAATGTCGCTGAAAAGCCGATTATAATCGGTCACGAATTTTGTGGCGAAATTATCAAGGTCGGCGCAAAATGGCAAAAGGACTGGAAAGAAGGTCAGCGCTTTTCCATTCAGCCCGCAATGAACTACAAAGGCTCGCTTGAAGCACCCGGTTATTCGTATCAGTATATCGGCGGTCAGGCGCAGTATGTTGTAATTCCTCACGAGGTTATGGAAACAGGCTGTCTGCTCCCCTATGACGGCGATGCCTTCTTCTACGGTTCTCTCGCAGAGCCGATGAGCTGTATCGTGGGCGCATTCCACGCGCAGTATCACACAACAAACGGCTCTTATGTTCACGATATGGGCATTAAAGAGGGCGGCAACATGGCTATTCTCGCAGGCGCAGGTCCTATGGGTCTCGGCGCTGTTGACTATGCTGTTCACAACGCAATAAAGCCAAAGCTCCTCATCGTTACGGATATTGACGATGCACGCCTCGAGCGCGCCGCAAGTATTCTGACACCCGAAGACGCAAAAGCAAACGGCGTTGACCTCAGATACATAAACACAGCTAATATGACGGCCGAAGATGTTGTCGCTATTACAGGCGGCGTGGGATTCGACGATATTTATGTTTATGCCCCCGTTAAACCCGTTGTTGAAATGGCAAGCGCAATGCTCGGCAGAGACGGCTGTCTGAACTTCTTTGCAGGTCCGACAAATCCCGCTTTTGCCGCAGAATTTAACTTCTACAATGTACACTACGCTTCAACCCATGTTGTGGGCACATCGGGCGGCAACACAGACGATATGAAGGAATCTCTCCGTATGATGGAAAAGGCTGAAATCAATCCTGCAGCGATGATAACACACATCGGCGGTCTTAATGCAGGCGTTGAAACAACCAAAAACCTCCCGAACATAAAGGGTGGCAAAAAGCTCATCTACACGCACAAAAATATTCCGCTCACAGCTATTGACGATTTTGCGGAAGCAGGCAAATCAAATCCGTTTTTTGCAAAGCTTGCCGAGATCGTTTCAAGACACAACGGCCTTTGGAACGCCGAAGCGGAAAAATATCTGCTTGAAAACGCTCCCGAAATATAACATAATTTTTACTCCGCCGCCATCCTTGCGGTTGGAACTGACAATCCGTAAAACCTTTCAGTTTTATGCTGATGTTTTAAATTTAAAAATCTTTTACGAAAGGATATGATAAAATGGCAACACCTATTATTATGCCAAAGCAAGGTCAGTCCGTTGAAAGCTGTATCATTGCAAAATGGCACAAGCAAAAAGGTGACAAGGTTGAAGTAGGCGATATGCTCTTCACCTACGAAACAGACAAGGCAACATTTGACGAAGAAGCAAAGGAAGCCGGTACTCTTATCGATGTTTTCTTTGAAGAAGGCGACGATGTTCCCTGTCTTACAAATGTCTGCGTTATAGGCGCAGAAGGCGAAGATACTTCTGCTTTCAAGCCCGCAGGTGACGATGATGACGCTCCCGCAGAGGAAGCAAAAGAAGAAGTTAAGGAAGAAGAAGCTGAAAAGCCCGCAGTTACAGTAAACACAACAGGCGATGTAAAAGCATCTCCGCGTGCACGCGCACTTGCTGAAAAGAACGGCATAGATGTTACAATGGCAGCTCCGACAGGTCCTTACGGAAGAATTATTGAGCGCGATGTTCGCGCTGTCATCGACAGCGGTCTCGGTGCTGCTCTCTCTTCCGGTACGGCAGGTATTGCCGGCACAGGCATAGGCGGCAAGGTAAGAGTTGAAGACCTCGGCAAAGCTCCTGCGGCTGCAGCGGCAGAGGCTGCTCCCGTGGCAGAGGTTACGGAAGTTCCGCTCTCTAATATCAGAAAAGTTATTGCAAAGAGTATGCACGCTTCGCTCTCCGAAATGGCACAGCTCACTCTCAACACATCATTTGATGCAACAGAGATCATGGCGTTCCGCGCAAAGGTTAAAGCAGGCGGCGAACAGCTCGGTCTTGCAAACATCACTCTCAACGACATCGTTTTGTATGTTGTTTCCAGAGCTCTCCTCAATCACAAGGATATGAACGCTCACTTTACGGGAACATCTATGAAGTATTTCAGCAATGTAAACTTAGGCGTTGCCGTTGATACTCCGCGCGGACTTATGGTTCCCACAATTTTTGCGGCAAACACAAAGTCGCTTAACCAGATCGCAACAGAAAGCAAAGAGCTTGCCGCAGCAGCACAGAGCGGCACAATAAGCCCTGATCTGCTTTCCGGCGGTACATTTACCGTTACAAACCTCGGCTCTCTCGGAATAGAGTCATTTACACCCGTTATCAATCCGCCGCAGACAGGTATTCTCGGCGTTGACACAATAACAACAGGCGTTAAAGAAGTAAACGGCGAGCTTAAGGCTTACAAGCAAATGGGTCTCTCACTCACATTTGACCACAGAGCCGTTGACGGCGCTCCCGCTGCAAGACTGCTTAAGGATATCGTATTCGGTCTTGAAAACTTCAGCCTGATGCTTTCAAAATAAAAAGCGTTTTAGCACATCAGCTTCTGTCCCCCGATCTTGGGGGCAGAGTGGTGCACAATGTTCTATGTTACGAAGAAAGGGTGAAAACATATGAAATATGATTTGATCGTCCTCGGCGGCGGCCCTGCAGGTTATCTTGCAGGCGAGCGCGCAGGTCACGCAGGACTGAAAACACTTGTTTTTGAAGAAAGAAGCCTCGGCGGTGTTTGCCTTAACGAGGGCTGCGTTCCTTCAAAATCACTTCTTTACTGTGCAAAGGCTCTTGATTATAACAAGCACGCCGCAGATTACGGCATTACCGTCGGCGAAGCTTCAATCGACCAGAAAAAGGTCGTTGCAAGAAAGAACAAGGTCGTTAAGACTCTTGTTTCCGGTATCGAAATGCAGCTTAAGGCAAATAAGTGCGAGGTTGTTAAGGAAACTGCCGTTATTACAGGCAAATCCGCAGACGGCTACACTCTTGAAGCCGCAGGCAAAACCTACACCTGCGACAAGCTCCTTATCTGCACGGGCTCCGAGGCTGTTGTTCCGCCCATCCCCGGTGTACCCGAGGGTGTAAAGGCAGGTCATGTCCTCACAAACCGCGAAATCCTCGACCTTGAAGCAATCCCGAAAACTCTCGTTGTTGTAGGCGGCGGCGTTATAGGTCTTGAGATGGCTTCGTACTTCAATTCCGTAGGCAGCGAAGTAACGGTTATCGAAATGCTCGACCATATCGCAGGTCCTACCGACAGCGACATCAGCGATATTCTCAAAAAGAATTACGAGAAAAAGGGCATCAAATTCAACCTCGGCGCAAAGGTTACCAAAATCACCGACAACGCTGTTGAATTTGAAAAAGACGGCAAAACGCAGTCCGTTCCTGCCGAAAAGGTTCTGCTTTCAATAGGCAGACGCGCAAGAACAAAGGGCATCGGTCTTGAAACAATAGGCGTTTTGACAGAGCGCGGTGCAATAGTTACAGACGAATATATGAAGACAAATATTCCCAATGTATATGCTTCGGGCGATGTTAACGGCAAAATAATGCTCGCGCACACAGCTTACAGAGAAACGGAAGTCGCTGTAAACAACATTCTCGGCAAACGCGATGTTATGCGTTATGACGCTATTCCGTCAGTTATCTATACAAATCCCGAGGTCGGCGCTGTCGGTCTTACAGAAAAAGCTGCAAAAGACGCAGGCTATGACATTGCAGTTGTTAAAACTCCCATGGTTTACAGCGGCCGTTATGTTGCAGAAGGCGGCGGCGACGGTATCTGCAAGCTTATTGTCGACAAAAAGTACAACCGTCTCTTAGGTTGCCATGTTATAGGAAACTATGCTTCTGAGTTTATAGTTGCAGCAGCTATTCTTGTAGAAACACAGATGAGAATAGACGATATCAAGGAACTTGTGTTCCCGCATCCGACAGTTTGCGAAATAATCAGAGAAGCAATATTTCAAATAAAATAGAAAGGAATGACAAAAGGTGACAAAATCATTATTTTTGGACCCAAACGAGCTTAGAAAGCCCGACAAAGTTAAGTTTACCGACATTCCGGTAAACCAGTACAAAAAAACAATTGAAGAAGAGAAAAAGAATTTTTCAAAAGCTGATTTTATGCGCATTTACCGCGATATGAGAATTATCCGCGAATTTGAAACAATGCTTTATCTCATCAAAACAACAGGCGCATACAACACGGTAGAATACAACAACCCCGGTCCTGCCCATCTTTCCATGGGACAGGAGGCATCCGCTGTCGGACAGGCATATCTCCTGACAACAGACGATAACATTTTCGGTTCTCACAGAAGCCACGGCGAAATCCTTGCAAAAGGTCTTTCCGCTATAGAAAAGCTTTCCGAAAAAGAGCTTACCGAAACTATGGAATCCTTCCTCGGCGGCAAAACTCTCCGCGCTATCGAGGGCAAGCAGAAGGATAAGGGCAATGTAAAAGAGCTTGCAATGGACTTCCTTCTCTACGGTGCACTTGCAGAAGTATTTGCAAGAGAAACAGGCTTTAACAAAGGTCTCGGCGGCTCAATGCACGCTTTCTTCACACCTTTCGGCATTTATCCGAACAACGCTATCGTTGGCGGCTCGGCTACAATCGCTATGGGTGCTGCTCTTTATAAAAAAGTTAACAAGAAAAAGGGTATCGTTGTTTCCAATGTCGGTGACGCTTCACTCGGTTGCGGTCCTGTTTGGGAAGCTCTCAACATGGGCGCTATGGAACAGTTCACAACACTTTGGGAAGAAGGCTTTAACAAAGGTCTTCCGATCATCTTTAACTTCTTTGATAACCTCTACGGCATGGGCGGTCAGACAATGGGCGAAACAATGGCTTACCACATTCTTGCCCGCGTCGGCGCAGGCGTAAGCCCGACACAGCTCCATGCAGAACGCGTTGACGGTTACAATCCTCTCGCTGTTATCGACGCTATGCGCCGCAAGATTGACATTATCAAGAAGGGTGACGGTCCTGTTCTTCTCGATACTCTTACATACCGTATGGCAGGTCACTCGCCGTCAGATTCCGACAGCTACAGAACAAAAGAGGAAAAGGATGCTTGGGCAGAGCATGATGTACTTGTTAACTACAAGGCTAAGCTTATCAAAGCACGCGTTGCCAAAGAAGCTGACTTTGCTAAAATTGACGAAGACATTATTGAGCGCATGACAAAGGTTTGCGGTTTGGCTACAAACGACGAAGTTTCTCCCCGCATTGACCTTTCAAAGCAGCCTGACACTATCGAAAGCATTATGTTCTCCAACGAAAAGGTTGAGAAGTTTGACGACAGAAAGCCCGATGTTCTTATGCCTATGGAAGAAAATCCGAGAGTTCAGCAGATCGCAAAGCGTTCACGCTGGGGATTTGACGCAAAGGGCAAGCCTGTATCAAAGAACAAGGTTTACCAGCTGCGTGACGGTCTTTTTGAAGCAATCATCGACCGCTTCTACAAAGATCCTACCCTCATCGCATACGGCGAAGACAACCGTGACTGGGGCGGCGCATTCGCAGTTTACCGCGGCATGACTGAGGCTCTTCCTTATCACCGTTTCTTTAACGCTCCTATCTCTGAAGCAGCTATCGTCGGCAGTGCTGTTGGTTACGCTATGAGCGGCGGACGCGCACTTGCTGAAATTATGTACTGCGACTTCATAGGCAGAGCAGGCGACGAAATATTCAACCAGCTCGCAAAATGGCAGTCAATGTCCGCAGGTATTATAAAGATGCCTGTTGTAATCCGTGTTTCCGTTGGCAGCAAATACGGTGCACAGCACTCACAAGACTGGACCTCCATCGTTGCACATATCCCCGGCTTAAAGGTTGCATTCCCTGCAACACCTTATGACGCTAAGGGCTTGATGGCTTCTGCTTTGGCAGGTACTGATCCTGTTATATTCTTTGAGAGCCAGAGAATTTACGATGTAGGCGAGCAGTTCCACGAGGGCGGCGTTCCCGAGGGCTACTACGAGATCCCGTTCGGCGAGCCTGATATTAAGCGCGCAGGTTCCGACATCACTATCCTTTCGATAGGCGCAACACTTTACCGTGTACTTCCCGCTGTTGATATGCTCAAAGAAAAATACGGCATCTCTGCAGAAGTTATAGACGCTCGTTCAATCGTTCCGTTCAATTATGAAAAGGTTCTTGAAAGCGTTAAAAAGACAGGCAGAATCGTTCTCGTAAGCGACGCTTGCGAACGCGGCTCACACCTTAAGGATATGGCTCAGACAATCAGCGAATTGGCATTTGATTATCTCGATGCTCCTCCTGTTGTTGTAGGCGCACGCAACTGGATAACACCTGCACACGAGCTTGAAAATTACTTCTTCCCGCAGCCTGAATGGATCCTCGACGCAATCAACGAAAAGATCCTCCCGCTTCCGGGTCATGTTTCGACTGCCAACTTTACTAATGTTGAGCAGATCAGAAGAAACAAACTTGGAGTATGATTTTGGGATGTTAAAAATGTCCAGAATGCAAAAGGCTCAATTCAATATGTAATAAGCTAAAACATTAAATCTTATACTAAAATGGAGAAAGAATCGAATCTTATTCGATTCTTTCTTTGTTAATATGCCTTTTGCTACGAATAAACTTCACCTCGCTGTATCCATATACAGCTTCGGTAACCCAAAGCTTTCGCTTTGGCTCAGTTTATCCGTTCTAAATCATTTTTTACTATCCCAAATAATAAAAGTATAAAAACTTTTTACTCTCCTTTTGAATTTATTTCAAAAAACACTTGATAATTTTCCATTTTTCATATATAATGGTATATATTATGAATAATTATTTGGAGGTTAGCATATGATAAGTGCCGGAGAATTCAGAAACGGAGTAACATTCGAGTTTGAGGGAAATGTTTACCAGATAGTTGAGTTTCAACATGTTAAACCCGGAAAAGGTGCTGCGTTTGTAAGAACTAAACTTAAAAATGTAATAAACGGCGGCGTTGTTGAAAAGACCTTCCGCCCGACCGATAAAATGCCGAAGGCTCATATTGAGAGAAAGGATATGGAATACCTGTATCAAGACGGCGACCTGTTCTACTTTATGGATCAGGAAACATACGAGCAGCTTCCGTTGAACAGCTCACAGCTCGGTGACGCTCTTAAGTTTGTCAAAGAGAATATGGTTGTTAAAATTCTTTCTTACAAGGGCAATGTGTTTGGCGTTGAACCGCCTAACTTTGTAGAGCTTCAGGTTACGGCTACGGAGCCTGGCTTTAAGGGTGACACATCAACGGGCGCAACAAAGCCTGCAACGCTTGAAACAGGCGCAGAAATCGCTGTTCCGCTCTTTATTGACAACGGCGATATGATAAGAGTTGATACACGCACGGGCGAATATATGGAACGCGCGTAAAACATAAAACAGGAGGTTTTATATTATGTTAACAGAAAAAGTTGCTTATTTAAGAGGTCTTTGCGAAGGTCTTGACATTGATGATTCCAAGCCTGAAGGCAAGCTTCTTGTAAACATTATTGATGTTTTAGACGAAATCGCAAACGAAGTTACAGCTATTGACGATACACAGTTTGAACTCCAGAATGAGATCGACGAGATCGACGAAGACCTCGCAGATGTTGAGGATTATCTCTTTGGCGAGGACGAGGACGATTTTGACGATTTTCTCATTGAAGATGTTGAATGTCCGTACTGCGGCGAATCCATCGCAATAGATTCCGACATTCTCGACTCTGAAGACGATACAATTACCTGCCCTGCTTGCGGCAAAGAAATCGAGCTTGAGTTTGAGGATTGCGGTTGCGACTGCGGTTGCTGTGACAACGACGAAGAATAATTTTACTGTATATAAAAACCCTTGTCAGCCAAGCTTGACAAGGGTTTTTGTTTGTGCTAAAATATTATTTTAGATAGATATTTTTAATTATACATATCCGGGAGTGATCAAAATGGAAAAAGGTAATATTTCGGTAAACACCGAGAATTTAATGCCTATTATAAAAAAATGGTTATATTCTGACAAGGATATTTTCCTTCGTGAGCTTGTTTCAAACGGAAACGACGCTGTAATAAAGCTTAGAAAGCTTGCAGCACTCGGCAAGGCACAGCTTGACGATGGCGAGGAGCTGCATGTAGATGTTATTCTCGACAAGAAGGCAAAGAAAATCAAGATAATCGACAACGGCTTGGGAATGACTCGCGATGAGGTTATAAACTACATTACAAGCGTAGCGTTTTCGGGCGCGCAGGA
Source organism: Clostridia bacterium (assembly GCA_017450025.1). Classification (GTDB taxonomy): domain Bacteria; phylum Bacillota; class Clostridia; order UMGS1883; family UMGS1540; genus RGIG3586. The sequence continues at coordinate 15,113 of JAFSYJ010000012.1, forward strand.
CTTTGTGGACAAGTACAAAGACGAGGACAAAGAAGGCAGCAGGATTATCGGTCACTTTGGTCTTGGATTTTATTCGGCGTTTATGGTTTCGGAACGCGTCGACATTAACACGCTTTCCTTTGAGAACGGCGCGCAAAGCGTTTTCTGGACTTCTGATGGCGGCTCGGAATATGAAATTTCCGAAGGTACGCGCGAGGCGCGCGGTACGGAGGTAATTTTGCACATTCCGAAAGAAGAAAAGGATCTGCTTGACAAGGCGACGCTTGCGGGAATACTTGACAAGTACTGTGCATTCTTCCCCACTCCTGTTTACCTCTACGAAGAAGGCGAAGAACAGGGTGAAAAAATCAATGATACCGCTCCGCTGTGGCTTAAAAATCCCTCGGAATGTACTGACGAGGAGTACAAGGAGTTTTACCACAAGGTATTTTTGGATTTTTCCGATCCTTTATTTTATATACATTTGAATGTTGACTATCCTTTTAATCTGAAGGGTATTTTATACTTCCCGAAGCTCAAGCACGAATTTGAGCCGTCGGAGGGCAAGATAAAGCTGTATTCCAATCAAGTGTTTGTAGCCGACAATGTAAAAGAAATTATCCCCGAATTTTTACTGCTTTTGAAGGGATGCATTGACTGCCCCGACTTGCCTTTGAATGTTTCGAGAAGCTTTTTACAGAATGACGGTTACGCACAAAAAGTATCGGCTCACATCACAAAAAAGGTTGCTGACAAGCTGAAAGGCCTTTACAAAAACAATCGCGAAGACTACAACAAATATTGGGACGACATCGCTCCGTTTGTTAAGTTCGGCTGTCTTAAAGATGAAAAGTTCTACGACAAAATCAAGGATATTATTATTTATAAAACAACTGATGACAGGTATGTTTCGCTTGAGGATTATCTTGAGGACGCAAAGGCGCACTCGCACGAAAATACCGTTTACTACGCGTCAGACCCCTTACAGCAGGCGCAGTATATCGACCTTTACAAAGCGCAGGGGATCGAAGCCGTTATAATGCCTACATTGATTGACGGCGCGTTTATATCCTTTGCCGAGATGAAAAACCCCGGCGTTAAGTTTAAACGCATCGATTCCGATATTGCCTCTTCCCTCAAAGACGGCGATAAACAGGACGACTCTATCGCCGAGCTTTTTAAAGAGGCAATCGGCAACGACAAGCTCAAGTTCGAAACTGTTTCGCTCAAGGACAGCGAAGTTCCCGCAGTTCTGCTTTTGAGTGAGGAATCGAGAAGGCTTCAGGAAATGTCTCTTGTATATGGCAATATGGGTATGCCTGCCAATATGTTTACGGCAGAGGCTACGCTTTCCTTAAACATTGCAAGTCCACTTATTGAAACACTTGTCAAAAACAAGGACAACAAAGATGTTGCAATCCCGATATGCAAGCAGATTTACGACATCGCGCGTCTGGCGCAAGCGCCTCTTGACAGCGCGTCGTTAGGCGAATTTATAAAGCGTTCAAACGATATTATGAAGATGGCTTTGGAGGACAAAAAATGAAAATAAAAATCATTAACGGCCCTAATCTTAATATGACCGGCACAAGAGAACCGTCTGTTTACGGTGCGGTAACTCTTGATACGATAAACGCCGAAATACAAAAAGAAGCTGAAAAGCTTGGCGTTGATGTCGTGTTCTTCCAATCAAACTACGAAGGCGCGATTATTGACGAAATATGGGCATCACAAGACTTTGACGGCATAATCATAAATCCCGGTGCTTTAACGCATTACAGCTACGCCGTACGCGACGCAATATCGGGTGCAGGCGTACCGTGCATAGAAGTACACTTGTCAAACATATACGCGCGTGAGGAGTTCAGGCACAAGTCCGTTACCGCTCCCGTATGCAAGGGACAGATTTCGGGGCTTGGCAAATACGGATACATTCTTGCGCTCAAAGCGTTTGCCGAGGTGAAGTGATGAACCGCTCACACAAACTCACAGAAATTTTGGGGCGTACCGGTGCAGACGCGGCGATTATCACATCAAGTGAAAATGTATTTTATTTAAGCGGTTTTACGGCAGGCGATGACGCGTGTCTTATAATAACGGAAAGCGGTCAGTTTATCATTACGGATTCGCGTTATACGATTCAGGCGGGAATCGAATGTCCGCAGTACGAGCTTGTTTCCGGCAGTTCAGCAAACACAAAGCTTATTGCCGAGGTAGTCACAAAATGCGGTAAAAAAAGTATAGCATTTGAAAATCAGCGAATGACGGTTGAAATGTATCTCACTTTAAAGGAGCTTTTGCCTGATGCGGAATTTATACCACTTAATTCGGAACTTACGCAGGTAAGAGCCGTAAAAGACGAAAATGAAATAGCTAAAATGCGTGAGGCATTGCGCCTTGCAGACGAGGCGTTTTGCTATGTTTATCCGCGTATTAAAAAGAATATGCGCGAAACCGATGTCGCCGCGCTGATTGAAGAATATATGCGTCGCGGCGGCGCGCAAAAGCCTTCATTTGACACGATTTGCGCCTCGGGCGAGCGCAGCGCCATGCCCCACGGCGTGGCAACGGGTAAATTTCTTACCGAAAACAACTTTTTGACCATGGACTACGGCTGTATCCTTGACGGATATTGCAGTGATATAACAAGAACAGTATTTATCGGCACTCCAACTGAATATCAGCGCAAAATGTACGATACTGTTTTATCTGCACAGTCCGCCGCAGAAAAGATGATTACGGAAGGCGTTTTGGGCTGTGACGCCGACAAAGCCGCGCGCGATGTTATCGGCAAAGCTTTTGACGCCAAATATTTTTCACATTCACTCGGTCACGGAGTCGGCATCGAAATTCATGAACTTCCGAATTTGTCACCGAGGAACAAAAATCCCCTAAACCGCGGAAACATCATAACGGTTGAGCCGGGAATTTACATTGAGGGCTTTGGCGGCGTAAGGATTGAAGATATGGCAGTTATAACGCAGGGCGGCGCGGAAATTATGACAAAATCGCCCAAGGAACTGATTATTATATGACATATTCACACCTTTTGGTAAATAAGATTTACCGAAGGGTGTGATTTTTTTGGCAAAAAGGACTTCAAGCTCCGCGGTATCAGCACGCAGAAAAAAGGAACATTCGGTCAATCGAATGTCCCTTAAACGCAAAATTTTTGTTATACGGATTTTAGCGGTAATTTTTGTTGTATGCGCCGCATTTTGGGCAAAGCAGTACAACACATATCTATCAAGCTATGTCAAAAATCAAATAAGCTACAATATGAATTTTGAATCGGCCGCTCTTACCGCTAAAGAAGTTATTCTTAAATATTCTACTTTTTATCCCCAAGCAGAGAATTAAGCTCCTTCATAAATGTATTTATATCCTTAAACTGCCTGTAAACCGACGCAAAGCGAACATATGCGACTTCATCAAGTGCTTTCAGCTTATCCATTACAAGCTCGCCTATTTCCGAGGTAGTTATTTCGCGTTCCATTGTGTTTGCAATTATATTTTCTATCTCATTGGCGAGATTTTCAAGCTTATCCGTGGGCACGGGGCGTTTTTCACACGCCTTTAAAAGTCCGCTCATAAGCTTTTCTCGATTAAAGGACTCTCTTGATTTATCCTTTTTGATTACCATTATCGGTACGCTCTCGATTTTTTCATATGTGGTAAATCTTTTCTCGCATTTTAGGCACTCTCTTCTGCGCCTTATGGAATCGCCTTCCTCAACGGGGCGCGAATCGATTACTTTGCTTTCATCAAAGCCGCAATAAGGACATTTCATAATAGTTACCTGCCTTTTTAGTGTTTTTCTTCGTATTCAGCGATTTTGTCTATTCTCTGCTGGTGTCTGCCGCCCATAAACTCGGAATAAAGCCACGAGTCAAGAGTTTCAATAGCAAGCACAGTGCCTATTATTCTCTCTCCCATACAAAGAATGTTTGTATTGTTATGTTCCTTTGTAAGTCCTGCCGATGTAGGCTCGGTCACAACAGCTGCTCTTATGCCGCGTACCTTGTTTGCCGCTATACTCATACCTATACCTGTGCCGCAAATCAAAACGCCTTTATCGCTCTCGCCTGACGCTACGCTCTCCGCAACTGCAAACGCTATATCTGGATAGTCGCACTTTTCACCGTTACAGCCGAAATCCTTTACCTCAAATCCTCTTTCCTGTAGGTGGTTTATAACCTCTTTTTTTAAATTTACTCCTCCGTGGTCGCATCCTATTGCAATCATTTTTTCTCATTCCTTTCTATTAGTTCCCGTTCCGCCTGCGGTTTTTTTAAATATATCGGTGATATTTCCGCAGCGTCGGTAAAGTTTTTATTAACAGCCGCAAGTGCAATTCCGCTCGCTCGCGGAAGTGCAATATGCGGCGGGGTTATTATGGAATTTACGGTATTTTCCGCAATCTCGGCAGAATACGCCAAAGCTCCGTCACCCACAAATACCGTTCCTTCGGGAAGTTCTTTTAAAAGCTCTGACACGAATATCGCGCGCGGAGCGCAAAGCTCATAAAGCGTTCCGTCTTCCCACTTATACAGGGCGTTATAAACCTCGTTATGGCGCGCGTCGATCATTGGGCAAATAACGCCTTTTGAATTGGGAACATTATAGCAAAGCGCCTCAAGGCTTGAAACCGCGCACGCCTTTGCTCCGTTTCCGTATGCCAGGCCCTTTACCGTACCGATGCCTATCCTTATACCCGTAAATGAGCCGGGCCCTGCCGACACTGCAAAGGCGTCTATTGAATCTATTTTTATTTTAGAGGCGGCAAGAACGCTGTCTATGAGCGGAAGCAGGCCTTCTGAATGTGTAAGCCCGGTATCGGCGTAACCTTCCGCGCGGAGCGTGCCGTCACATAACACTGCGGCGCCTGCCGCCGCGCCTGATGACTCTACTGCAAGTATATTCATTCGCTCACCTCAATTTGCCTGTAATCGTCATTGGAATCAACCCTCATTATATTCACAAAAGTAGTTCCTTCCTTTGGGAAAAGATGCACATAATCATCATACCACTCAACGACCGTTATGCAGTTATCCTCTTGCGCTTCAAAGCCGATTTCATAAAGCTCATCTTCGTCGGCGATACGGTAAAGGTCGTAGTGGTGTATTTCTGTATTGACACACTCGTATATATTCATAATGGTAAATGTCGGGCTTGAAACTCTGCCGTCATAGCCGTATCCCTTTGCCAGCCCGCGCGTGAATGCTGTTTTCCCTGCGCCGAGGTCGCCTTTAAGGCAAAATGTGTGCGGTACAGGATATTCATTTGCCAATTTTGCGGCAAGTTCTATGGTTTCATCTGTATTATGCGTTTTGTATATCATAATCCTATCCCCAGAACTTTCTGTCAAGAGTTCGGTAGCTTATTGCTTCTGTTATATGAAGATAGCCGATTTTTTCTTCGTTTTCGAGGTCTGCAATAGTACGCGCGACCTTTAAAATACGCGAATATGCGCGCATACTCAAATTAAGCGATTCAAACGACTTTTGCAGAATACTTTCTGCGTCGCTGTCAAGTACGCAATATCTGAAAACGCTGTCGCCCTCCAAATCCGCATTGCAGTAAAACGGCTCGTTTTTGTAGCGCGCTGTTTGAATATCTCTTGCCGCGACGACTCTTTTTTTGATTTCAGCGGAGCTTTCGCCCGGCTCGGAATTGACCTCACCGTAAGAAATGCTTGAAGCCTCAGTCTGTATGTCAAATCTATCGAGCAGCGGACCGCTGACCTTTGCAAGATAATTATGTATTGATGTCGTGCTGCAACGGCATTTACGGCTTTTATCTCCGTAATATCCGCATTTACAAGGGTTCATAGCGGCTACAACCATAGTTTTGCAAGGATATGCGATACTTGCGTAAACTCTTGTTATGTGAATCTCTCCGTCTTCAATAGGTTGGCGCATAGCCTCTGTCGTATCACGGCGAAACTCGGGAAGCTCGTCTAAAAACAGCACTCCGTTATGTGCGAGAGAGATTTCTCCCGGCTTTGGAACAGAACCTCCGCCGACAAGCCCTACCGTCGAAATGCTATGATGCGGCGCGCGGAATGGGCGTGTTGTAACAAGCGGAAGGCCGTTATTTAAAAGCCCCGCTACGGAGTGGACTTTTGTAACTTCCAGCGCTTCGTCCATCGTAAGGTCAGGGAGAATCGTCGGAATGCGCTTTGCGAGCATTGATTTGCCCGAACCCGGCGAGCCTATCATAAGGCAGTTATGTCCGCCTGCCGCTGCGATTTCCAACGCGCGTTTTACGCTTTGCTGTCCCTTAACTTCCGAAAAATCGCAGGAATAAATCTGATTATTCGTAAAAAGCTTATCAATATCAACAGACGCTCTTTGACCTTCTGTTTTGCCCTCTAAAAGATTTACGGCTTCTGCCAAGGTCTTTACTCCGTAAACCTCTGCATCGCTGACAAGCGCGGCTTCCTGTGCGTTTTCAGCAGGAACTATTATTTTTTTATACCCTGACTTAACGGCAGTCATAACGCTCGGCAATACACCGGGCACAAAGCGTATCTCACCCGAAAGCGAAAGCTCACCCATTATGGCGTACTGTTCTGCGTCAAACTGCATTTGACCTGTCGCGCACAAAATAGCTATGGCAATCGGCAAATCAAAAAGCGGTCCTGCTTTTTTAATATTGGCAGGCGCAAGGTTGACCGTATATCTGCGGCTCGGGAAATCAAATCCGCAGTTCCTTATTGCCGCTCTCACGCGTTCTTTAGACTCTTTAACAGCGGTATCGGGCAATCCGACAATGTCAAATGCCGGCAACCCCATAGCGCAATCGGCTTCAACTTCGATTATATTTCCCTCAAGCCCCGTCAAAGCGCAGGATATTACTTTTCTTATCAATAATTACACGCCTTTCGTGCTTTTATATAATTCCCTTTTTGTTATATTTTACCACACTTTTATAATTTTTTCAAGCATAAAAATAACGCCCATGAAGGCGCTAATTTTTTTTAAAAACAAAAAGCTTACTGAATATGTAATTAAGCACTACTACCACGATCAGTGCTGCGATTTTGACGGTATTAACATCAAAATCCAATGCGTCTCCTGCAAGAAGTATCAGGGTTTCGCAGCCGAGCGAAAGAAGTCTTGCCGCGACAAACATTGCCGCCTCTCCCACTATTGCGCCGCCTGTTTTTTTACTGTCAAACACAAAGCGCCTGTTTGTAATGTACGCAAAAGCCACTGCGGCAATCCACGCCAAGACATTTGCGGCGGCATAGTGAAGCTTTGTGATATTAAAAAGCACATAAAAAACCGCAAAGTTAACAAGCGTTGTCAGCACGCCGTAAAAAAGATACAAAATAATATCTTTGTATTTACTGTAAATATTTTTTATTTTTTTCAGCATAGTTCACCTTACAAAAAAAGCCGCACAGCGTGCGACTTTTGATTGCAGCACATTTCGCTGCGATGTGGTGACCCCAGGGAGAATCGAACTCCCGTTTTAGCCGTGAGAGGGCTACGTCCTAGGCCGCTAGACGATGGGGCCGAATACTTGTCTATTATACTACATAATATTTAAAAAATCAAGAGTTTTTTTATTTTTACGGTTGTTTTTTATTCTTGTCTTAATTTAACAGTCATACGGGCGGCTCACGAACCGCCCGTACAAAAAATATATTCTATTTCATAAAAGCTTTATATCCCTTATAAGCATTATAAATATCCATTTTTGATGTTACCTCATACGGCGAGTGCATTGACAAAACAGGAACGCCGCAGTCAACAGTATCTATATCCAGATTTGCAACATACTGCGAAATTGTTCCGCCGCCGCCAAGGTCTATCTTGCCGAGTTCCGCCACCTGCCACAAAACGCCGGCATCATTAAAAATCTTACGGATCTTGCCCATAAGCTCAGCCGAAGCGTCAGATGCGCCACTCTTACCGCGTGCGCCTGTATACTTCATAATCGCAACGCCGTAGCCCGCCTTTGCGGCATTGTTTTTTTCAAGCACAGACGGATAATTAGGGTCGTGCATTGCGCAAACATCAGCCGACAGGCAAGTGGAATTTGACAGGCAGCGTCTTAAAACAAGGTCGTTATACGGCTTGATTTTTGCGCAGATTTCCGCCATAGTGTTTTCAAAAAAGCGCGACATCATACCGGTAACGCCCATACTTCCTATCTCCTCTTTATCAACAAGGAGGCAAACAGCCGTTTTGGAAGGCTTTGTTATCTCAAAAATTGCTTGGAGCGATGTGTAAGCGCAAACTCTGTCGTCCTGTCCTGCACCACCTACAAAGCTGCGGTCAAGCCCGATGTCCTTCATATTATAGTTAGGCACAAATTCAATCTCTGCGCTTAAAAAATCCTCCTCGCAAATTCCGAACTTGTCGTTTAAAATCTGCAATACTGCCGCTTTTACAGGTTCCTTTTCTTCCTCGTCATCGAGCGGGATAGAACCTATGAGAATATTGAGTGCTTCGCCTTCGATTGCCTTGCCGACGGTTTTTTTGTACTGCTCATCGGCAAGATGTGGAAGGAGGTCAGTTATCGTGAAGGCTATGTCGTCGCCTTCGTCTCCGAATGCAATTTCAACTGTTTCACCGTTATTTTTAACGACAGTTCCGTGCATTGCAAGCGGTATTGCAGTCCATTGGTATTTTTTTATGCCGCCGTAATAATGAGTCTTGAAAAGAGCCATCTCGCTATCCTCATACACGGGAGACGGTTTTAAATCAAGGCGCGGCGAGTCAATATGTGCGCCGACAATGTTACTGCCGTTTTCAATATCTTCAGAGCCTATGACCACCAGCATTACTCCCTTGCCGCGGTTTACGCGGTAAACCTTATCCCCTGCGGAAAGCTTTGTAAACGAATCAAGCGGCTTAAAGCCTTGTTTTTCGGCTTCTTCAACAGTTTTTTTAGCAAATTCCCGTTCTGTTTTTGCGCTGTCAAGAAACTTTTTATACCCTTCGGCAAAATCAAATATTTTATCTTTTTCGTCACAGTCCTTCCAGCCGTTTTCCTTTTTATAAAACAAATCCATATTTACCTCCTGTTTTATGACTGAAGCCCACCTTTCGGAGGGCTTTCAGATTAAACTTCTTCGCTGTCTGCGCTTTCGTCGTTAAACGCATCTTCTGCTTTTTCTTCTTCAAAAAGCTTTTCAAATTCATCGCCTTCGATTTTTTCCTGCTTTATGAGAAGATCAGCAATTTTATCGAGCATCGGTCTGTTTTCGGTGAGAATACGCTTACATTTTTCATAACACATATTTATAATGTTTGAAATTTCGTTATCTATTTCCGCAAAAACGCTCTCGCTGAAATTCTTTGCCTGTCCGAAATCTCTGCCGATGAAAACTTCTTCATTCGGCGAGCCGAAGGTCACGGGTCCGAGTTTATCGCTCATACCGTACTTCATAACCATACTTCTCGCTATTGAGGTCGCTCTTTCGAGGTCATTTGACGCGCCTGACGATATATCGTCAAGAGCAATCTGCTCAGAAACTCTGCCGCCGAGAAGCACCGTTATCTGATCAAGCATATCCTGCTTGGAAACATAAAACTTATCATCCTGCGGAAGCGACATTGTAAATCCGCCCGCTCTGCCTCTTGGAATAATTGAAATCTGATGTACGGGATCCTGACCGGGCAGAAGCTTTGTGATAAGCGCGTGTCCGGCTTCGTGAAAAGCGGTGAGCTTTTTTGCCTTATCGTTCATAACCCTTGTTTTCTTTTCGGGTCCTGCAACGACTTTGATCATAGCCTCGTTAAGATCATCCATACTGATTGATTTTTTATGTTTTCTTGCGGCGAGGATTGCGGCTTCATTCATAAGGTTTTCTAAATCCGCTCCCGTAAAGCCTGCCGTTGTCTTGGCAATAACTGACAAGTCAACATCTGCAGCAAGCGGTTTGAACTTGGAGTGAACCTTTAAAATTTCTTCTCTGCCCTTGACATCAGGCACACCGACAACAACCTGCCTGTCAAATCTGCCCGGTCGAAGCAGTGCAGGGTCTAAAATGTCGGGTCTGTTTGTAGCGGCGATGATAATAACGCCTTCGTTGACGCCAAATCCGTCCATTTCAACAAGGAGCTGATTCAATGTCTGTTCTCTTTCGTCGTGTCCGCCGCCGAGACCTGCGCCACGGTGACGGCCGACTGCGTCAATTTCATCTATAAACACGATACACGGAGAATTCTTTTTGGCCTGTTCAAACAAGTCGCGCACACGCGATGCGCCGACGCCTACGAACATCTCAACAAAGTCACTGCCGCTTATGCTGAAGAACGGCACGCCGGCTTCTCCTGCAACAGCCTTTGCCAGAAGCGTTTTACCTGTTCCGGGAGGTCCTACGAGAAGCATACCTTTAGGGATTCTCGCGCCAAGCTCAATATAGCGCTTTGGTTCCTTAAGGAAGTCAACTATTTCCTTGAGTTCCTCTTTTTCTTCGTCTTCGCCTGCAACATCGTCAAATGTTTTGCGGTTGTTCGGGTCAATCGTCACACGCGCCTTGCTCTTGCCAAACGACATCATTCTGCCGCCGCCTGCGCCGCCCTGTGATTGCTGTATAAAGAAGAACCAAAATACAATAAATATAATGATTATTATAACGGTAGGCAGTATAGAAAGCCAAATAGGCATAGACTGCGGAGGTACCATTGTGAGTTCAAGCGTCTGATTTGCCACCTGCTCTTTGATTATGTCCCCTGCGTGCTGATACAAAACATCAACAGAATCTATTGCCACCACTATATCTTTATATTGTCTGCCGTCGACGGTTTCAGCCTTATCGAGCTTTGCCCTGACTTGTTGATTTTCAACATACATCTCGGTAATTTCGCCGTTTTTGAGATACTGCATAAATTCGGTGAACGAGACTTCAAGGTCGCTGCTGGAGTTGAGCATTGTAAATAAAAATGCAATTATTATAAACAGCAGAATATAAAAACTTATATTTTTAAAAAGTTTTGACACCAAAACATTCCTCCCCTCTTAATAATATAAAACAGTTTAACACAAGAAAATGCTTAATTCAAGCTGTTTTTTTAATTATTCACACTTTGTTTTCATATACCTCGGATTTGAGAACGCCGACAAACGGAAGATTTCTGTAATTTTCGTTAAAGTCCAGACCGTAGCCTACAACAAAGTCGTCTCCGATATTAAATCCTATGTAATCAGCCTCGACATCAGCCTTGCGGCACTGCGGTTTATTCAGAATAGTGCATATCTTTATACTTTTTGCGCCGCGCGTTCTGAGAAGCTTTGACAAATACGAAAGCGTCAGTCCGCTGTCCAGAACATCTTCAACAATAAGAACATCCATACCCTTGATATCCCTGTCAAGGTCTTTTCTGATTTCAACAACGCCGCTGGACTTGGTGGAGCTTCCATAACTTGAAACCGCCATAAATTCAACAGGCGCGCTGATCTTTATTGCGCGCATAAGGTCAGATGTGAAAACAAATCCGCCCTTTAATACGCTTATAATCAAAAGATTTTTTCCTGTATAATCTTTTGTAATTTTCTCTCCGAGTTCTTTTGTTTTTTTCTTTAGTTCTTCTTCGGATATAAGCACCTTTTCAATGTCGCCGTACATAATTTTACCCTCTTTCGTTAAATTTAAGTCACTGTATTTTTAAATAAAGCACACTTTTTGTCTTTGAAGTATCCTCTGCCGCGCGCAGCATACCGACGGATACTATCTGTCCCTGATTAACGATTAGCGGAATACAATCCCTCTCGTTTTCATCTATTTTTAAATCAATAAAGAACTTTTTTACCGTCTTGGAGCCTTGCATACCCTTTGGCGTAAATCTATCGCCTGAGCGGCGCTTTCTCGCTATATATGAGCCCGCCCGATCCGGTATTTTGATATACGGCTTTTCCGGAGCACTGTCGTACAAGCCGACCGTCAAGCCCGTTTCTTTTATATATGTTGTGCCTCCGCATTGTAGCTCATATTCATAATCGGGAACAACGACGCTGTCTCCTATTACGATTTTATCATACACGACCTGCGCCGTTTTTTGGCACGGGAAAATGTGCTTTTTACCCGACTGCTTTGAAACAAGCTCCTCCACCGCCGTTACATCATTAAAGCTCGGCATAATTCCTGCCATTGACAACGCTTTTAATATCACTCTGCGCGTCAAAGGCTCCGGCGCTACCGTCAATATTTTTTTATCTATAATAATTTTGCCGTTTTCCGATTTAAGGGCATTTAATTCGAGCGCCATCTTTTCCAAAAAAGCGTTATCTGCTGAAATAATTGTCCCTGCCTTAACTATTGCATCGGTAACAGCGTGATTTATATTTTCAAGTCCGGGTATAATATTATGCCTTATAAAATTCCGTGTGTAATTATCTGTTTGGTTTGTTTCATCTTCTACCCACGGGATATTGTTTTCTTTAAGATAGGCTTCTATTTCATTCCTTGTAAACCCTACAAGCGGTCTATAGACTCCGTCTCCGCGGCACGGACTGATGCCTGAAAGTCCGTTTGCTCCGCTGCCTCTGGCAAGATGGAATATAACGGATTCTGCGCTATCATTTTTATTATGCGCTGTGAAAATTGCGGAGCTGTTTGTTTTTTGCAATATTTCAAAGAAAAATTTGTATCTTTCCTCTCTGCCGCAAAGTTCCTCCGATATTTTGCGTTCTTTGGAAATTTGGGGTATATCGAGCCTTTTAACAAAAAACTTAACGCCATATTCTGCACACAGTCCGCGCACAAATTCTTCGTCTCTTTCCGCCGTGTCCCGTATCCCGTGATTGACATGGGCGCAGTAAACCGGTACGCCGAGCTTGACTGACAAATCCAGAAGGCAAGTACTGTCCGCGCCTCCCGAAACAGCTACCACAACGCCGCTTTTATCAATCATATTATACTTTTCAATACATCTGACAAATTTATCATACATTGTTTTAGTGCACATTGTCAGGCTCCATAAATGTAGTGTATTCACCGCGCCAGATAAGCGGTACCGTGCCCTGCGCGCCCTGTCTGTTTTTTGCCACGATGCACTCTGCCTTATTCTGCTCCTCAGGCGGCAAATCATCGCCCGTCTTTCTGTTAAGGAACAGCACAATGTTCGCATCCTGTGCAATAGCACCTGACTCACGGACATCGCTCAGCATCGGGCGGTCGTGCTTTTCACTTTCACGGTTAAGCTGTGCCAACGCAAGCACGGGAACCTCCAAATCCATAGCCATACTTTTAAGCTGGCGCGAAATCTGTGCAACTATGACCTGTCTGTTTTCTCCCGAAGTTTGCTTACCGGCTTCAATAAGCTGCAAATAGTCTATTACGACAAATCCGAGACCGTGTTCAAGCTTTAGCTTACGGCACTTTGTCCGTATATCGGCAACTGTGGTGCTGCCCGAGTCACTTATGTGTATCGGAAGCTTTATAAGATTTCCGACTGCGTGAGCAATCTTTTTCATATCGTCTGCGTTAAGGTCGCCGGCTCTCACCTTTTGGCCTTCTACCTTTGCTTCACTCCACAAAAGGCGGTTTACGAGGTCTTCCTTTGACATTTCAAGGCTGAAAATTGCAACGGGCTCTTTTGAATAGTATGCCGCATTTCTTGCAACATTAAGCGCAAAGGCTGTTTTACCGACAGCGGTCTGGGCGGCCAAAATAATGAGATTGGTCTTTTGCAAGCCGCCGATAAGCTCATCAAGGCGTTTATAGCCCGTTCTGATACCTGTGATGCCGCCTCCTGTCTCACGCGCCTTTTCGATGGCTTTAATATTTTCAGGCACGACTTCTTTTATATGATAAAACTGCTTTGAGTCTCTGTTTTGAAGTATGTCAAAAATCTTTTGTTCGGCACTATCCAGAACATAAGATATATCGTTACTCTCATCAAAGCTGATTTCTGTTATTTCTCCTGCCGCATTTATAAGCTTTCTTAAAACCGATTTATTTGAAATTATATCAATATATGATTTGAGGTTTTCTGTTGTGCTGACCATACTGACGAGATGTCCCAAATATGCCACGCCGCCTATTGTTTCAAGGTCATCTTTGAGTTCTTCGGACAGCGTTACAACATCAACCGGCTTATTGAGCATAAAAAGCCGTACGAGGGCATCAAAAATAAGCTGATGGACTTCAAGGTAAAAATCACCCTTTTTCAGTCTGTCAACTGATTTTGTCAAAGCCTCCGTATTCAAAATCATACTGCCTATAACTGCCTGTTCTGCCTCAAGACTATACGGCATAGTTCTGCCAATTGGTACATCCATAGCTTACTCCTCTTCAACCGATACAGTGATTCCGGCCGATATTTCAGGGTATATTTTTACATCTACTTTTGTTTCTCCCACGGTTTTTATGTCGTTCATCACAAGCTTCTTTTTATCAACGACAACATGAAGTTGCATCTTTAAAGCCTCCGCCACAATCTGGGAGGTTATAGCTCCGAACAGTTTGCCGTTTGCTCCTGCCTTTGCCTTGATAACAACCTTCTTGCCTTCAATCTTTGCGGCAATCTCTTTTGCTTCTTTAATCTCTTGCTCTTTATGGAACTGAGCCGAGCTTTCTTTTCCTTTAAAGTCATTAACTGCTGACTTTGTAGCCTCTGACGCGAGTCCGCGCGGCAAAAGAAAGTTCCTTGCGTAGCCGTCTGAAACCTCTACCATTTGCCCCTTTTTGCCTTGTCCCTTTACATCAGTTTTTAAAATAACCTTCATTTATATCATTCCCCTTTTCTGAATCTGAGCGGTCTGTAACTATCTATTACACCGACTATAAGCAATACAATCGTAGGTATTCCGCCAAGAGCGTTCACAAACATCATTATAACAACCAGCAAAATATAAATTATAACACGGATTGCCTTTGGCAGACCGAATGTTTTTATGTAATACACGCCGACGGACAAGCCGCACATGGCAAAAAGCGTCACGACAACCATTATAATATTCATGGCTACCGCGCTTACTCCGTCAAACATCGAGAACAACAGTATAAAAAGAAACACCGTTGAAAATGTCCTGTTCAAGCTTAGTTCCTCAAAATGCGGCATATTATCAATCATATACCCGTTGCGCTCCAAAAAGCCACGGCTTATGCAGAATACAATATATACAGTAATTGCCGTAGAAATTATTATAAACGACGGCATCATAAGCTCAAGCTGCTGTGCAAACAAATCCGCAAAATCCGATGATATATCGAGCTGCGCAAAGGTTTGTTTAAGTACTTCGATATAGTCTCCGAACAACAAAGTAAAAGCCGTCTTACCCGTGGTATGAGTATAGTATAGCAAAATAAGTGTTATTGCCGCTATTGCCGCTGTTACAGTCGAAATCATAGTGCTTGAAAAAGTCTTTTTTTTGCTTATACCCATGCCAAGCACATATGAAACAATTACCAACAATCCGAAAAAACTCAAAATAGCAGGTATATTGCCTCTGAAAGCAGCAAACATAATCAAAAGAACAACCGCCGCAATTACAGCAAAGACCTTAAAAGAATTTTTTACAAGATTATATGTAAATAGCGAACAAAGTGCCAGCACTGAAAGAAACGGAAACCCAAATATCAATGGTACGCAAAGCAAAGCCGCCAGCAAAATTCGAAAAACATAATCCTTCACTATTTTTATTCCCTGCCTCTTGAAATGTTTAAATGGCGCTTTAAATTGCTTAAATCAATATTGTCTCCAAATTCATTTTCTGCGCGTTTTATAAGCTCTGCCAGTTTACTGTCAACAGCAACATATCCGATGCCCAAGGTGTCGGACAAAAGATATGCTTTAAGTATTATATCACCAATCGCTTCAGCAACATCACGGCTGTCGGCATTTTGCGCCATACGCTTATAAAGTTCTGATGTACTTCCTATAATATCCGCTTTTAAATATTCGGTTAATCTTATGTTTTTGGTAATATCAAGCTCGTCTTTCATACAAAATTCCATAGCCTTTCTACCCTGCAAGGGTATAAATTTCCAAATTCTATAATATTATATCAAAGAAAAAAGCAAATGTCAAAGAAATTAGATAAAAAACACGGCATTTTGCCGTGTTTTTTTAAGAAATAAAATACTATTGTTACTCAAGCAAAGCCGCGCTGCCACACTATGCCATAATTTGCGGTATAACATATGTAGGAACAGCTTTTTTGATTGCCTGGCTGATTTCTTCGGTATCCCCTGAAAGCGAAGACTCCAAAAGCTTAAGCTTTTCCAAAAGTTCTTCAGGCGTCAGGTCAATCGGCTTACCTATAAATATCTTACTGTGAGCTGTTTTTTGCAGACCCTCTTCGCCCATCAAAAGTTCTTCATAAAGCTTTTCTCCGGGTCTGAGCCCTGTAAACTCTATTTTTATATCAACATTGGGTCTCAAGCCCGACAGGCTTATCATCTTCTTGGCGAGGTCGTATATCTTAACAGGCTCGCCCATATCGAGCACAAATATCTCGCCGCCTTTAGCATATGCCGCCGCTTGAAGCACGAGCTGTGCAGCCTCCGGGATGGTCATAAAATAGCGCGTGATCTCTGGGTGAGTTACCGTAACCGGACCGCCGGATTCTATTTGTTTTCTGAATCGCGGGACAACAGAGCCGTTTGAGCCAAGCACATTACCGAAGCGTACGGCAACATACTCGGTTTTACAAGTCTTTTGCAAGGTTTGCACGATCATTTCGCACATTCTCTTGCTTGCGCCCATTATGTTTGTCGGGTTAACTGCCTTATCAGTTGAAATCATTACGAAACGCTTTGCTCCGTATTCATTTGCGCAAACAGCTGTGTTGTATGTGCCGAAAACATTATTTTTAATTGCTTCTCCGGGACTGTCCTCCATAAGCGGAACATGCTTATGTGCTGCCGCATGAAAAACAATATCGGGGCGGTATTGTTCAAAAATTGCGTTTAATCTCTGCTTATCCCTGACAGATGCAATCAAAACATCAAGCTTTTGATTAGGATATTTTTCCGAGAGTTCATTCTGAAGCTCATATGTTGTATTTTCATATATGTCAAGTATAATAAGTCTTGCCGGATTATACTTGATTATCTGCCTGCAAAGCTCGGAGCCTATTGAGCCGCCGCCGCCCGTGACAAGTACGCATTTACCGGATATATCTTCACCTATAAGCTTATTATCGAGCTTAACACAATCTCTGCCGAGCAAATCCTCTATCGCAACATCTCTTATACCGGAAACACCGCGACCGGCACCTGTCAAAAATGCCTCGAAGCCGGGCAAAATCTTTAGCTTTTTACCTGTTCTGCTGCATATATCGAGAATCGCTCTTTTTTCTGACGATTCTATTGAATATATGGCAAATATAATCTCATCAACATTCTTATCAGCGCATATTCTTTCAATGTCATTCCTTGTGCCAAGAACCTTTGCGCCGTGAATAATAAGCCGTCTTTTTGCAGGATTATCGTCTATCATTCCAATAACATTATAGTTAAGAACCGGATTTTCTTCGATATCCTTTAAAAGCAGGTTTGCCAAACTACCCGCGCCAATTACAAGTACATTTTTACCTTTTTCTCTCGAGTAGCCTATAATAAGCTTTTGCAAAGTCTTAATAGCTATTCTGACAGAGAAAAACATAATAACCAAAACCACATTTACCATTATATTTAGCTTTGGGAAAATAGCAGTTTTGGACACATAAAGACCGACCACTACGCTTGCTATGGCTGCTGCAGCACAGCCCAAAAATACCCTTGCGTATTCGGTAGGTCCTGCCTTGCCGATGTCAATATAATATGCGCGAACCGCAAACATAGCGGCTATATACAAAACAGCGGTCAAAAGAATGAGGTGTATTCCGTCGTGATACTTCCCGAAAACTTCACGGATTGGAAATACCAGTGCAATTGCCGCTGCATATGTCAGGAAAACAAGCAAAATATCTATCAAAAGAAAATATCTGTTGCGAAGTATTCTCTTATTTTTCATATAGTAAATCTTCTTTCATCATTTTTTACTAAAGCTGTTTAAAAAATATGTGCAAATTTTATTGTACTTTACTTTGTTTCTTCCAATATTTTTTGCCCATTCAAAATGAACAATTTATCTGCTTCTGCAGGAAACTTTTTTAATGCTTTTTGATATGCAGACTGCATATTGCACCTTCTTGCTGCCATATTGTGCATATCACTTGAAACAATGTATGTATTATTATAATTTAACAAGTGCTTTATTATTCTTCTGCCCAAAAAAGAATTAAAACGGCTTGCATTTATCTGATAAATAATATCTATGCCTTTAAATTCCCTTATAAGCAAATCAAAATCAGGATAGCGGTCAATATGCGCTATTATAGGTTTAATCCCTCTCAGTGTAAGAGAGTAAAGCCAATCCGCATATTTGCGGCTATCTCTGACAATATCAAATTCCAATAGCATATACGGCGTGTCATCTATACACAACTGCTCAATGCCGGGATATGCATTGATGTCATTATCCAGCATAACCTCCGCTCCATACATCAATCTGGGATGTTTAATACCTTTTTTTTCAAGTTCTGCCTTCAAAATAGTTGCGCTTTCTTCGCGTTTTGCCAAAAACGATCTTAAATCATTATGCTTGTGCAAAACGCAGTGCGGCGTAGCTACACACACCTCTACCCCCTGATTGGAGCTTTCAGTAAGCATTTGAATACTCATTTCAACATCTGTGGCACCGTCATCTATTGACGGAAGAAAATGTGCATGTATGTCAATCATATTTATTCCTACTCTCTGGTTTCAGTTTGATCGCCGTATTTATAGCCGTACTTATAACCATAACGGTATATATAACCGTATTTGCCTCCTGTGTTTTTATAACTCCCGTACTTGCTCACTTTTATTTCGCTGCCGCGCATAAGTACACCCAGTATTTTCATACCGCTTTTTTTGATGCTTTCCATTGTTATATCCAGCAAATCAAATGTCGTATAATCTTGTCTTACCATTACTATAACGCCAATACTGCTCTCCATTGCCAGAAGTGCATCTGTTACCACAGTAACGGGCGGTGTATCTATAAAAATATAATCATATCTCTTACACAAATTATTGACAAGCTCTTTAAACTCATCTGATCCCAACAGTTCCGCAGGGTTGGGAGGGATTTCTCCGGCTGTCAGGCAGTCCAGATTATCTCTGACATTATGCTTAATGGCACTGTCAAGCTCGGTAAATCCGCAAAGAACATTTGAAACGCCGTCTTTTCTTTCAACACCTAAATAGCGGTGAACTCTCGACTTTCTTAAATCACAGTCGAGGATAATAACCTTTGCGCCCATCTGTGCAAATGTTATTGCAAGATTGATACAAGCCGTTGTCTTGCCTTCTCCGGGTGATGAGCTTGTAATAACAATGGGTTTACCTTTTTCTGACTTTGGAATAGAGAACATTATATTTGTTCTGATGGTCTTGAATGTTTCAACTGTGGCAAAATCAGATTTGTCATTTAAAATATGATTTTTTGGCTCAGAAACTTCTTTATTTTTAAATCCTAATCGTAACTTTTTCAAAACTTTATCCCCCCTATAAGTGCAATCTCATCAAAAATCGAAGTAAATTCAATGAATAAACTGTCTTACTGTGAGAAGAATGCAAGTATATGCGTCTATAAAAATTATATTGCCTACTTTAACATATATAATTAGCCTTTTAAATATATGATTACAAAATAATAATATCATACAACATATAAATTGTCAACTAAAATATTTGTGAACTTATATAGTGTAAAGGCATAAAAAAACTAATGCAAACTGTTTTGAATTGTTTGCATTAGCTTTTGTTAAGTTATGAACTAATTAGTCAACAAGAGAAATAACAGCCATGGGAGCTGCGTCGCCGCGTCTTACCCCTGCTCTTATAATTCTTGTATAACCGCCGTTTCTCTCTGCATATTTAGGTGAAATTTCTTCAAACAGCTTATAAACAACATCTGACTTTGTAATATATGACAAAGCCTGTCTTCTTGTATGCAAAGTATTCTTTTTACCTAAAGTAATAAGCTTTTCAGCTATTGGGCGGATTTCTTTTGCTCTTGTAACGGTTGTTACTATCTTACCGTTTTCCAATAATGCCGTAACCATACCTCTGAGCATAAGGTTACGATGATCAGTTGGTCTGCCTAACTTTCTCGGCATTTACACTCACCTCCAAAATTCCACTTGATTAAATCAAAATTATCATTCTTCTTCCGAAGCCAGCGAAAGACCTAAAGCATAAAGCTTATTGATAACCTCTTCCAGAGACTTTCTTCCGAGGTTACGCACTTTCATCATATCTTCTTCGGTCTTTTGGATAAGCTCCTCAACAGTATTGATGGAAGCTCTCTTAAGACAGTTATACGAACGAACTGACAAATCAAGCTCCTCTATTGTCATTTCAAGCACTTTTTCCTTCTTTGTTTCTTCCTTTTCGACCATAATCTCTGCGTTTATGGCATTATCGGAAAGTTCTATAAAGAGATTTAAATGCTCGTTTAATATTTTTGCTGCTAAGCTTACAGCTTCATTAGGAGTAAGAGAACCGTTTGTCCAAATTTCAAGCGTTAATTTATCATAGTCTGTAATTTGCCCTACGCGGGTATCTTGGACTTCAAAATTAACCTTGGGTACCGGAGTATATATGGAATCTACGGGTATAAGACCTATAACAGGCTGACTTATTTGCTTGTTTCTATCAGCAGAAACATATCCTCTGCCCTTATTTATGGTAATTTCCATGTATAATTTTGCGTCCTCATTAAGAGTTGCAATATGCAAATCCGGATTTAAAATTTCAACATCCTGGTCAATCTTTATATCTGCCGCCGTAATTTCACACGCGCCGTTTGCCTCTATATAGACAGTTTTAGGAGCATCAGTGTGCATTTTTACAACAAGCCGCTTTATGTTAAGAATAATTTCGGAAACATCTTCTTTAACTCCGGGAATACTTGAAAACTCGTGCAGTATGCCGTCAATTTTAACGGAAGTTACGGCAGCTCCCGGAAGTGATGAAAGCATTATCCTTCTCAAAGAGTTTCCAAGAGTGATACCATATCCTCTTTCAAGCGGCTCAACAGTAAATTTACCGTAATGATTATTTTCATCTAACTCGGTACACTCTACCTTTGGCTTCTCTATTTCTATCATACATATACCCTCCTTTACTAACGCCGACAAAGACACGCTTTGTCCTTAGCGTCTTATGGAGGCGGGATATTCCCGCCTATTGCAGTTAACCGGAACAAAAACCGGTATTTAACCTCTTCAAATCCGAGGGCTAAATATTACTTGGAGTACAACTCGACGATGAGTGTTTCCTGAACTTCATAGTCAATGTCGTCGCGGCTTGCAAGTGTAACAACTTTTGCAACGGCGTTTTCTCTATCAACCTCAAGCCACTTTGGAGCTGCAATTTTTGCAGTTTCTTCAAGCATATTTTTAGCCAACTGTGTGGATCTGTTTTTATCTGCAACAGAGATAACATCGCCCGCTTTTACAAGGTATGACGGAATGTCAACCTTTTTGCCGTTCACGAGGATATGACCGTGTGTAACGATCTGACGAGCCTGTTTGCGTGTATTGGCAAGTCCGCTTCTGAAAACTACATTGTCAAGTCTTGATTCAAGGATCTGAAGAAGATTTTGACCCGTTATACCGGACTGCTTTTCAGCTAATTCATAATACTTTCTGAACTGCTTTTCAAGTACTCCGTATATAAACTTAACCTTTTGTTTTTCATTCAACTGGATACCGTATTCAGACTGTTTTCTTCTTGCCGGCTTGGGATTTCTCTTTGTGGATTTGCTGTATCCCATAACAGCAGGTTCTATGCCGAGTGCTTTACATCTTTTTGCAATCGGCTGCATATTTCTTGCCATGCTTTTAACCTCCTATCCTCTAAAAATCAAACTCTTCTGCGTTTGGGCGGACGACAACCATTATGAGGAATGGGTGTGATGTCCTTGATCATGCTAACTTCAAGACCTGCAGCCTGAAGCGCACGGATTGCGGCTTCACGGCCTGCGCCGGGTCCCTTAACATATACTTCAACGGTTTTAAGTCCATGCTCCATAGCAGCTTTTGCAGCTGTTTCTGCTGCAGTCTGCGCCGCAAAAGGAGTGCTTTTTCTTGAACCTCTGAAACCAAGTCCGCCTGCACTTGCCCAAGAAAGTGCGTTTCCGGCAGTATCTGTTATTGTAACAATGGTATTGTTAAACGATGAACGGATATGGGCTGCGCCGCTTGCAATATTCTTGCGCTCGCGTCTTTTTCCGCCTCTTCTCTTAACAGCAGTTTTAGCCATTTATTTAACCTCCTTTTACTTCTTCTTACCCGCAATAGTTCTCTTTGGACCTTTGCGTGTACGCGCATTTGTCTTTGTTTTCTGGCCTCTTACGGGCAAACCTTTTCTATGTCTTATGCCACGGTAGCAGCCGATTTCTACAAGGCGTTTGATGTCCAGAGAAACACTTCTTCTGAGGTCACCCTCTACCTTATAGTCTTTATCAATGATATCTCTGAGTTTTGCTATTTCATCTTCTGTCAGGTCTTTAACCCTTGTGTCAGGGTTGATACCTGTTGCTTCTAATATTTTTGTTGCACTGCTTCTGCCGATGCCAAAAATATAAGTCAGCCCGATTTCTACCCTTTTCTCTCTTGGTAAGTCAATACCGGATATTCTTGCCATAAATTACACCTCCTAAAATGAGTAAATACAATTTATTACACTAAGCCGTAGTCTGGCAATATAGCCAACCACGCAGCCGCACTTAGAATTTCTGTTTATTAACCCTGTTTTTGTTTATGCTTCGGGTTCTCGCAAATTACCATAATTCTGCCTTTTCTTTTTATGATTTTACATTTCTCACAAATAGGCTTTACAGATGGTCTGACTTTCATTTGAAATCTTCCTTTCTATTGCCTTTAAGGCTTTATTTTATACAGCATAATAAACATTTATCAGGCTGTTTAAGGACTGTACTTTGATGCGCCTATTTCGCTCTCCATGTGATTCTTCCGCGCGTCAAGTCGTATGGCGATAACTCTACGGTTACTTTATCACCGGGAAGAATCCTGATAAAGTTCATTCTAAGCTTTCCCGATATATGCGCCAATATCTGATGACCGTTTGGAAGCTCAACCTTAAACATAGCGTTAGGCAATGCTTCAAGCACCGTTCCTTCAAGTTCCAATACATCGTCTTTTGCCAAGGCAAGCACCTCCTTAAAGCTCATGTCCTATTCTGTCAGCAAACTCTTTTATACCTTTTCTAATTTCTGTATTTGTCGGCTTTTCGCCGAGTTCAATCTTAGATTTTAAAGAAGCTATTGTCTCTTCTGCACTTCTTAGGTGTTTCAGCTTTTTCTTTTTGGGATTTTCTGCTTTTCTGCCTCTCCCGTTGGCTATGAAGCAATATTCACCCTGCCGGTCAAGGACAAGAAATATTCCGCCCTTATCTCTGCCGGCTTCGGAAAAAACCAAACTGCCCGCTTCAACATCCAAACAACTCACCTCTTAATTTTCTATAAGAGTTAAAATTTCCAAGCCGTTATCGGTAATCACTACAGAGTTTTCATAGTGGGCTGACAATTTACCGTCTTTAGTTTTAACGGTCCAACCGTCGTCAAGCACCTTTACTCCGTATGTGCCTGCGTTTATCATAGGTTCAATTGCAAGCGTCATACCGGCCGCAAGTCTTGCGCCCTTTCCGGGTCTGCCGAAATTGGGAACATCGGGTTCTTCGTGAAGATCACGGCCTACCCCATGACCGACAAGACTGCGCACAACGCCGTATCCAAAGCTTTCGGCGTAGTTTTGAATAGCTGATGCAATATCGCCTATTCTGTAACCCGGCTGTGCAAATTTTATTCCTTCAAAAAAACTTTGCTTCGTGACTTCAATAAGCTTTTCAGCTTCGGGGGATATTGTGCCAACCGCAAAGGTTCTTGCGGCGTCGCCGTGGTAACCTTCCACTATCGCCCCTACATCAATGCTGACTATATCTCCCTCATAAAGCTTCGTGTTGTCGGGGATCCCGTGAACAACCGTGTCATTGAGCGACACACACGCCGCGGCGGGAAAACCGCCGTATCCTTTAAAGGAAGGTATTCCGCCGTGGCTTGTAATATAGTCATCAACAAAATCACTGATTTCCTTTGTTGTTATCCCGGGTCTTACGACAGCTTCAACAGCGTTGAGGGTTTCTCCTGTGAGCCTGCCTGCTTTACGCATTTTGACTATTTCTTCTTTGCTCTTTAGCCAAATCACGCTATCACCTCTAAGGCTTTAATAATATCGGCTGATATTTTATCTATATCATTTGTCCCGTCAAACACTGACAAAATGCCTTTATCTTTATAAAAATCTTTCAAAGGTTCTGTCTGCTTATGATAAACAGCAAGACGGTTCTTAATAGTTTCCGGTCTGTCGTCGTCCCTAATTGAAAGCTCTTTGCCGCATTTATCGCATTTGCCCTCAATCTTCGGCGGATTGGACTTTATATTGTATGTCAGCTTGCAATCAGCACATTCGCGTCTGCCGCTGAGCCTTTCAACAATAACTTCGTCTGCAACACTTATTTCGATAACCTTATCGATTTTTGTAATTGCATCAATCATTTCCGCCTGCGGGATAGTTCTCGGAACACCGTCTAAAATAAATCCGTTCTGACAATCTTTATACTTTAATCTTTCTTCAAGCATTTTCATAATGACATCGTCGGAAATAAGCTTGCCCTCGTTAATGAGCTGCTTTGCGGCAAGCCCAAGAGGAGTTTCGGCATTGATTTCTTCTCTTATCATAGCGCCTGTTGAAATTGTCGGTATATTGAAATGTTCAGCAATCACAGCAGCTTGAGTGCCCTTTCCGGCACCCGGAGGTCCTAAAAATATAAGCTTCATTTTATTACCCCAGCCTTATTCCAAAAATCCTTTATAATGACGCATAAGCATTTGTGATTCAAGCTGTTTAACAGTTTCAAGTGCAAATCCTACAACGATCAACAAAGATGTGCCGCCCAGGCTTACACCGGCAAGTCCCGGATTTATCATTGCGAGCATTATCGGAATAATTGCAACAATCGCAAGGAAAAATGCGCCTACAAGAGTGATTTTAGACAATACTCTTGCGATAAAATCAGATGTAGGTCTGCCGGGTCTGATACCCGGAATAAATCCACCGTTTTTCTTCATATTATTTGATACTTCTATCGGATTGAATGTAATCGATGTATAGAAGTATGTGAAAGCAATAATAAGAATAAAGTAGATTATTGCATACCACGGATTACTCTGGCTGAAAAATCCTGATATCCATGCAGCTATGCCTGATGTTGCATTAGGATTAACCAAAGCGGAAATTGTTCCGGGGAATGCCATAATGCTCATTGCAAAGATTATAGGCATAACGCCTGCCATAGCTAACTTTATCGGAATAAAAGTGCTTTGTCCGCCGTACATCTTTCTGCCTACAACACGCTTTGCGTACTGAACGGGGATTCTTCTTTCCGCATTGTTGAACAATACGATAAATCCGATAAGTGCAACGGCAAATGCAAGTATTATCAAAATAATGATCCAGTTGTCATGGTAGTTATTCCAAACCTGTCCGGCCATTCTCGGTATTCTGGCAACTATACCTGCGAAGATAATGAGCGATATACCGTTTCCGATACCCTTTTCAGTAATTTCTTCACCAAGCCACATAAGGAAGGCTGTGCCTGCCGTAAAGCTGAATGTGATGGTGATAAATGTCAAAAAGCTCGGATTTGTTACAGCGTGCGAATTATTAAGGCCTATATACAGTCCTGCAGCCTGAAGGAATGCGAGAACTATTGTAACATAACGGACAATGTTCTGAATCTTCTTTCTGCCTTCTTCGCCTTCCTTGCTCAATCTCTCAAGAGCAGGAATAGCAACTGTCAAAAGCTGAATAATAATCGACGAGTTAATATACGGTGTAATACTCATTGCGAAAATTGTAGCATTTTCAAATGCGCCGCCCGAGAAGGTGTTCATAATTCCGAAAATGGAGTTTGAACTACTTTCAACAAGTTGCTTCAGTACAGTGGCATCAAGCCACGGTACGGGAATGAACGAGCCTAATCTGAATACCACAAGCAAGAGCAATGTGTAGAGCATTTTTTTCCTTAGTTCCGGGATTCTCCACGCATTTCTGAGTACCTGAAACATTAGATCACCTCAGCCTTTCCTCCGGACTTTTCAATCTTTTCCTGTGCGGATTTTGAAAATCTGGAAGCTTTAACGGTGAGCTTCTTTTCAAGCTCTCCTCTTCCAAGTACAACGACACCGTCGCAAATTTTACTGATAACTCCTGCTTCTTTAAGAACTTCAGGTGTTACTTCTGTGCCTTCATCAAACTTATTAAGGTCTGCAACATTTATTTCAACATATTCTTTTGCGAAAATGTTAGTAAATCCTCTCTTCGGCAAACGCCTGTACAAAGGCATCTGGCCGCCTTCAAATCCGGGACGGACTCCGCCGCCGGAACGCGCATTCTGACCTTTATGACCTCTGCCGGCTGTTTTTCCGTTACCTGTACCGGCGCCTCTGCCCTTTCTCTTGCCCTCGGTTGTGCTGCCGATAGCAGGTTTAAGCTCATAAAGCTTCATGATGTCACACCTCCTTTTAATTATGCTTCCTCTACGGAAACCAAATGGCTTACCTTAGTAATCATACCCCTTACTGCGGGGTTATCATCTTTTTCTACAACATCACGGATTTTTTTAAGTCCGAGTGCTTCAACAGTAGCAATCTGGTCTTTTTTTCTTCCGATGACGCTTTTTATGAGTGTAATCTTCAGTTTAGACATTGTAAAGCCTCCTAACCTTAAAATTACAATTCTTCGATAGCTTTTCCTCTAAGACGTGCTACCTGCTCAGCGCATTTCAGGTTCTTAAGACCTTCAATAGCTGCATTTACAACATTCTTCGGATTATTGCTACGCAAAGATTTTGTACGAATATTTCTTACACCTGCAAGCTCCATAACTGCACGGACAGCACCGCCTGCAATAATACCGGTACCTTCTGCAGCAGGCTTAATAAGAACTGTACCTGCGCCGTATATACCAATAATTTCGTGTGGAACTGTTCCGTCTAAAAGCGGTACCTCCACCATATTTTTCTTAGCGTCTTCAATACCCTTTCTTATTGCATCGGGGATTTCTGCCGCTTTTCCGAGGCCACTGCCAACATGTCCGTTTTCGTCACCTACAACAACGAGAGCTGTAAAACGGAAATTACGACCGCCCTTAACAACCTTGGCAACGCGATTTATGCTGACAACTTTCTCTTTAATATCATGTTCAGATGGATCGAATTTCTCTGCCATGTTCTACCTCCTTCTTTAAAACTCAAGACCGCCTTCGCGAGCTCCGTCTGCGAACTCCGCAACGCGTCCATGATAGATGTAACCTCCACGGTCAAAAACAACTGCTTTTATACCCTTGTCTGCAGCTTTTTTAGCAATAGCCTTGCCGACTTCGCGTGCAGCTGCCTTATTTCCGCCGTATTCCAGACTTAAATCCTTATCAAGCGAGGAAGCTGCAACAAGAGTCTGGCCCTTTGAATCATCAACGATCTGAGCGTAAATGTTATTAAGACTTCTGAAAACGCAAAGTCTGGGACGAGCCTCTGTGCCTGACAGTCTGCTGCGCAGTCTCATATGGCGTTTTTGTCTTAATTTATTACTGCTTGCTTTTTTTATCACTTCTCATGCACTCCCTTCCTTAAGCTTTAGCCTTGCCGGCCTTGCCTTCCTTACGACGAATATGCTCAGTAGCATATTTAATACCTTTGCCCTTGTAAGGTTCAGGCAATCTCTTTTCACGGATATTTGCTGCAATGTGACCTACTAACTGTTTATCTGCTCCTTTTACAACGATTTTGTTTGGAGCCGGAACTTCGATTTCAATACCGTCAACGGGTTCCATTTCAACGGGATGTGAATATCCGAGGTTCATAACGAGTTTTTTACCCTGAAGCTGGGCTCTGTATCCGACGCCGTTTACTTCAAGTTCCTTTGAAAACCCTTCAGTTACGCCCTTAACCATATTTGCTAAAAGCGATCTTGTAAGTCCGTGCAGTGCTCTGTGTTCTTTAACATCCGAAGGACGCTTGATAATAATATCTGCTCCGTCGCGTTCAATTATCATATCAGGATGAAGCTTCTGATTCAATGTTCCCTTGGGACCCTTAACTGTTACAAAATTATCATCTGTAATCTTAACATCAACGCCCGCGGGTACGGTGATAGGCATTCTTCCTATTCTCGACACTTTATTTCACCACCATTTCTAAAGTTTGTAATTACCAAATAAACGCCAAAACCTCGCCGCCGACATTCAAAGCTCTTGCCTTTTTGTCAGTCATTATTCCCTTTGATGTAGAAATAATAGCGATGCCTAAGCCCTTTAAAACTTTGGGGAGTTCATCGCGGCTTGCGTAAACTCTGAGTCCGGGCTTTGATATTCTCTTAAGACCGGACAATACCTTTTCTTTATTAGCGCCGTACTTGAGGGTAATTTTGATAATTCCCTGTTTGCCGTCGTCAATTATCTGATAACCTTTGATGTAACCTTCTTCGTTCAAAATCTCGGCTATTGCCTTCTTAAGATTTGACGAAGGAACATCAACAGTCTCATGTCTTGCGGAATTTGCATTTCTGATGCGTGTGAGCATATCTGCAACAGGATCTGTTACATTCATGTTACTACCTCCTTTTCCGTAACTTCGTTTTTAAAAGTATTACCAGCTCGCCTTTTTAACTCCGGGAATCTGACCTTTATAAGCCAATTCTCTGAAGCAAATACGGCATATACCGAATTTTCTCAAATAAGCGTGCGGTCTTCCACATATTCTGCATCTGTTATAGGCTCTTGTGCTGAACTTAGGTGTACGCTGCTGCTTTAACACCATTGCTTTTTTTGCCATAATTTATTCCCTCCCCTCAGTTCTTAGCGAAAGGAGCGCCCATAAGCGTTAACAGTTCACGCGCTTCTTCGTCTGTCTCTGCAGTCGTGACAAAAATAATATCCATACCTCTTATTTTGTCAATCTTATCGTATTCGATTTCGGGGAAGATAAGCTGCTCGCGAATACCCATTGAGTAGTTACCTCTTCCGTCAAAAGAATCTGCATTGATTCCTCTGAAGTCACGAACTCTGGGCAGTGCTACATTGAACAGTCTATCAATAAATTCGTACATTTTCTCACTTCTGAGAGTTACCTTACAACCTATATTCATGCCCTGTCTCAGTTTAAAATTAGCAACGGATTTCTTTGCTTTTGTAACGACTGGCTTTTGACCTGTAATCAACGCAAGATCTCCGCATGCAGCTTCAACTGCTTTCGGGTTGTCTTTTGCTTCACCCAAGCCTATATTTATAACAACTTTTTCAAACTTCGGTATCTGCATCACGCTTTTGTATTCAAACTTTTTCATAAGCGCGGGAGCTACCTCGTTTACATATTTATCCTTAAGTCTGGACACTGGCATTATACCTCCTTTCACACAATTTAATCGTTAAAGGTTTCGTTGCAGTGCTTGCAAACTCTTACCGACTTACCGTTTTCCAAAACCTTTTTGGCGATACGAGTTGTTTTGCCGCACTTATTGCAAATGTGCATAACCTTTGAAGCATATATGGGTGCTTCCTTTTTTATAATACCGCCGACTTCACCCTGTTTTCTGGGCTTGGTGTGTCTGGAAACCATTGCAACATCTTCAACAACAACCTTACCTGCTGAGGGGATAACTTCAAGAACTTTGCCCTTTTTACCCTTATCTACGCCGGACATTACTTGAACCATATCATCTTTTTTAATGTGCATTTTAGCCACTCGTAGCACCTCCTTACAGTACTTCCGGAGCCAAGGAAACTATCTTCATATAGTCCTTGTCACGGAGTTCACGAGCTACCGGCCCGAATATACGGGTACCTCTCGGATTTTTATCTTCTCTGATAATAACGGCTGCATTTTCGTCAAATCTCAAATAACTGCCGTCAGGTCTTTTTACACCTTTAACAGTGCGCACAACCACTGCCTTGACAACCTCACCCTTTTTAACAACACCGCCCGGTGTCGCCTTCTTAACAGAAGCAACGATGACATCGCCAACATTTGCATATCTTTTAAGTGAGCCGCCCAAACAACGGATACACATAATTTCTTTTGCACCTGTATTATCGGCTACTTTAAGAAGCGTCTGTTGCTGTACCACTTTGGATTCACTCCTTCCAATAAATTATCTTGCCTTCTCTACTATTTCGACAAGTCTCCATCTTTTTTCACGGCTAAGAGGTCTGGTCTCCATAACCTTTACTCTGTCGCCTACACCTGCGCTGTTTTCTTCATCGTGAGCCTTAAGCTTATAAGTTCTCTTTACGATTTTGTTATACAGCGGATGCTTGATATTATATTTGATCGCAACTACGATTGTCTTATCCATTTTATTGCTGACAACTGTTCCGATTCTTACTTTACGAGCATTTCTTTCAGCCACTAAAGCTTCCTCCTTTCAATTAAACGGTTAGTTTTTCTTGAGTTCGTTCTCTCTTAAAACCGTTTTAATCCTTGCAATAGTCTTTTTAACTTCGCCTATTCTCATAGGGTTATCAAGCTGATTGGTAGCGTGCTGGAAACGCAAATTAAAAAGTTCCTTTTTTAAATCCAAAATCTGAGCTTCGAGTTCTGCAGTGCTCATTTCTCTAATCTCTTTAATCTTCATTAGCTTCACCCTCCGTTCCGTCGGACTCGCGGGCTACAAACTTACACTTAATAGGAAGCTTGTGAGCGGCAAGGCGCATTGCCTCGCGTGCTGTTTCTTCAGGCACTCCGCCTATTTCAAACATTATTCTGCCCGGCTTAACAACTGCTACCCAATATTCGGGAGAACCTTTACCGCTACCCATACGGGTTTCAGCCGGCTTTTCGGTTACAGGCTTGTCAGGGAATATCTTTATCCAAACCTGACCGCCTCTCTTTATATAACGAGTCATAGCGATACGGGCTGCCTCTATCTGATTGGAGGTGATCCAAGCAGGTTCGAGAGCCTGAAGGCCGTAATCACCGTAAACAACTGTGTTGCCTCTTGATGCTTTGCCCTTCATTCTGCCGCGCATAACTCTTCTGTATTTAACTCTTTTAGGCATTAACATTTTTTTTGCCTCCCTCCGCCTTTGGTGCATTCTTGCTCTCGGGAAGTACTTCGCCGTTATAAATCCAAACCTTAACGCCGATTTTACCGTATGTTGTATCAGCCTCGTAGAAGCCGTAGTCTATATCAGCTCTCAATGTCTGCAGCGGAATAGTTCCCTCGTGATAATGCTCTGCACGCGCGATTTCGGCTCCGCCAAGTCTACCCGAGCAAGTTGTTTTAATACCCTTAACGCCCATCTTCATTGCTCTCTGCATTGACGACTTCATTGCGCGTCTGAACGAAATTCTCTTTTCAAGCTGAGCTGCTATGTTTTCGGCAACAAGCTGAGCGTTTGCGTCAGCATTCTTAACCTCAACTATGTTGACATTAACCTTTTTGCCTGTCATAGCTTCAAGCTTTGCTTTTAACTTTTCGATTTCAGCACCGTTTTTACCTATTATAAGACCGGGCTTTGCAGCATGAATTGAAACAGTAACCTTATTGGCAGCTCTTTCAATTTCTACCTTTGGTACACCGGCGCCAAAAGCGTACTTCTTTACAAAAGTTCTTATTTTATGGTCTTCAATTAAATTATCTCCGAAATTACCGTTCTCAGCGTACCAATGCGAATCCCAATCTTTGATAATACCGACTCTGAGACCGTGCGGATTTACCTTCTGACCCATTTAAACGCCTCCTTACTTCTCGTTGACAGCCACCGTAATATGGCTTGTTCTCTTTAAAATTCTGAATGCTCTGCCCTTTGCTCTCGGCTGAATACGCTTAAGCGTCGGACCGGGGTTTGCATACGCCTCAGATACTATCAAATTATCGGAACTTAATCCAAAGTTGTTTTCTGCATTAGCTATTGCTGAATTTAAAAGCTTTATAAGCAACTCAGAAGCTGCTCTCGGAGTATTGTATAAAATACCCAACGCTTCGCTTACAGGTTTATTTCGAATCAAGTCCAAAACAATTTTAACTTTGCTTGGTGAAATTCTTGCATAACGCAATGTTGCGCTTGCTCCTGTTCTTTCACTCATTTAAAATCCTCCTCTCACAGCATAGTGAATACTAACGATAATTATTTGCCGGATGTTTTTGATCCTGCATGACCTCTGAAGGTTCTTGTCGGAGCAAATTCTCCGAGCTTATGACCAACCATATCCTCGGTTACATATACAGGAACATGTTTTCTTCCATCGTGAACAGCGATCGTGTGACCAACCATTTCAGGAAAGATCGTCGAGCTTCTCGACCATGTCTTTATAACCTGCTTATCGCCGCTTTCATTCATGCTGATTATGCGTTTTATAAGTCTTTCTTCAACGAAAGGTCCTTTTTTAACTGATCTTGACATATTTAAAATCCTCCTAATATACCAAATTACTTTTGGTTGCGGCGTTTAACAATATACTTGTCGCTCTGCTTATTCTTCTTACGGGTCTTAAGACCGAGAGCAGGCTTACCCCACGGAGTAACAGGGCTTGGCATACCGATAGGCGATTTGCCTTCGCCGCCGCCGTGCGGGTGGTCACAAGGATTCATTACAACACCGCGGACTGTCGGACGGATACCCATATGGCGCTTTCTGCCGGCTTTACCGATTGATACATTCTCATGATCTATATTACCGATCTGGCCGATTGTAGCCATACAGTTGATTCTGACCATTCTAACTTCGCCGGAAGGAAGTCTTACCTGAGCATACTTGCCTTCTTTAGCCATAAGCTGTGCGCTTGTTCCGGCTGCACGGACCATCTGACCGCCCTTACCTGCTGTAAGTTCAATGTTGTGAATGAGCGTACCAACGGGAATAGCGCTTATCGGAAGTGCGTTGCCGGGCTTAATATCTGCCGATGCACTTGCAATAACTACATCGCCGTCTGTAAGTCCGAGAGGTGCAAGAATATATCTCTTTTCGCCGTCTTCATATTGCAAAAGAGCAATATTTGCGCTGCGGTTAGGATCATATTCAATACCTATTACTGTTGCAGGCATATCGAGTTTGTTTCTCTTGAAATCAATAACTCTGTATTTCTGCTTGTTGCCGCCGCCGCGATGGCGAACGGTTATTCTGCCGTATGAATTTCTTCCGGCATTTTTCTTCTGAGGCTTAAGCAAAGAGCGTTCCGGTGTCTTCTTCGTGATTTCCTCAAAGGCCGAAACAGTCATAAATCTGCGCGCCGGAGAAGTTGGTTTATATTTCTTTATTGCCACTTTATATCACTCCTCACTTTTTTATATCAGGCCTTCAAAGAATTCGATCGTTTTGCTGCCTTCTTTGAGCTTAACGATAGCCTTTTTCCAATCGGGTCTCTTGCCTTCGTTACGACCCATTCTCTTAACCTTACCTATTACATTCAAGGTGTTTACGCTTTCAACCTGTACGCCGGGGAAAACTTCTTCAATAGCCTTTTTAATCTCTATTTTGTTGGCTGATTTAGCAACTTCAAATGTGTATTTTCTGTCTGCAATCTGTTCCATACTGTTTTCGGAGATAATCGGGCGTATTATAATATCGTAAGAATTAGCCATTATGCGTACACCTCCTCAATCTTTTCAACCGCATCACGGGCAACAATGAGCTTTGCGTGATTAAGAATGTCATAAACATTCAGCATACCTACGAAAGATGCGTCAACACCGTAAATATTTCTTGCGGAAAGATAAATATTTTCGTCCTTGTCGCAAGTAACGATGAGAGCCTTTGTATCAACTCCGAGGTTTTTGAGAAGCTCATTAACCTGTTTTGTTTTGATTTCCTCAAACTTGAGGTCATCGATTACGATCATGCTGTTTTCTGCAACCTTATCAGAAAGTGCAGATCTCATAGCAACCTTTTTAACCTTTTTATTTACAGAAAATCTGTAATCGCGTGGCTTCGGAGCGAAAACTACGCCGCCCTTGATCCACTGTGCAGCACGAATGCTACCCTGTCTTGCACGGCCTGTTCCCTTCTGTCTGAAAGGCTTTGCGCCGCCGCCGGAAACTTCGCTGCGTGTTTTTGCGCTTTGAGTTCCCTGTCTTTTATTAGCAAGATGATTAACAACGACCGTGTGCAGAACAGAAGCGTTAACTTTCTGACCGAAAACAGCTTCGGAAAGTTCTATCTTACCTGCAACGGAGCCGTCCATTTTGTATAAATCTATTTTAGGCATTTACCGTAATCCTCCTTTCCTTACGCTTTAACCGTATTTCTGACTGTTACATATCCGCCCTTCGGTCCGGGTACAGCACCCTTAACGAGAAGGAGATTTCTTTCAGCGTCAACACGGACAATGTCGAGATTTAATACTGTAACTCTCTCAACACCCATATGTCCCGGAAGTTTTTTACCCTTCATAACCTTTGAAGGTGTCGAGCAAGCTCCGAGAGAGCCAACGCCTCTGTGATATTTAGAGCCGTGAGCCATAGGACCTCTGTGGGTTCCGAAACGCTTAACAGTACCTGCGTATCCGTGACCTTTGGATGTACCTGCTATATCAACTTTTTCGCCCTCTGCAAAAATGTCAGCCTTAACAATATCGCCGAGATTCAAAGAAGCTGTATCTTCAAGTCTGAATTCTCTCAATATTCTTGTTGCGTCAACACCAGCTTTTGCAAAATGTCCCTTTTCAGGCTTGTTAACCTTTTTTTCTTTCTTTGTGCCGAATCCGAGCTGAACTGCTTCATATCCGTCGTTTTCAACTGTTTTTTTCTGAACGACGGGGCAGGGACCTGCTTCAATAACAGTTACCGGCACAAGCTTACCGTCAGGCGCAAAAATCTGAGTCATTCCAATTTTTTTACCTATAATTGCTTTCTTCATAATAAATCCTCCTTAATGGTTATTGGTTGACCGTATCGCCAACATTTACCTTGCGTCTTTGCCTACAAGCTTAATTTCAATATTAACGCCTGCAGGAACTTCCAGACGACCAAGAGCTTCAGCTGTTTTAGCTGTCGGAGAGTTGATGTCGATAAGTCTCTTATGAGTTCTCATCTCAAACTGCTCTCTGGAATCCTTGTACTTGTGGACAGCACGGAGAATCGTGATGATTTCCTTTTCGGTAGGCAGCGGAATAGGTCCCGACACAGATGAACCTGTTCTTTTTGCCGTTTCTACGATTTTCTCCGCTGACTGATCCAGCAAAGCGTGGTCATACGCCTTTAAGCGTATTCTGATTTTTTGTTTAGCCAAAAATCTCGCCTCCTAAAAATATTTTCCGTTTATACGGTATGTTACTGACACGCCGACAGACGAGAAATTACTGTACACAGTGCCGTGTGTATCACGCACATCAATTTAAAAACCCAAAATTACACAAATGTAACCTCGGGCACAAAAGAAGCCTGGCAGGACTTATATGCCGTAGAAATAAGCACACAGTATCCCATCCTATGCTACCATCGTACAGTGACTGTCGCCCAATTTCAAGAATCGGACATTCTCCACGGAAAAACCCGAAATACCTTCGGCAACCTCCCGCTTCATCGTATGTCATGTCACAGCAGATGATATTATATTACAAAATTTTGTATAATGCAAGAGTTTTTTGAAAAAAAATAAAAAAATTTTTTATTTTCTTTTTCTTTCCTTATATAATATAAAATTTAACGCTTTTTTTGAGATATTTAAAACTATTTTTTATCCACTTCAATTACTTTTAAAGCTTCTCCCTCTACCGTAAAATGTATATCGTAACAGGAAAACTTCATATTATATATTCTGTCCGCGTCGTCGTGATATGACGGGCGCGGGTCTTCGGCAAGGCATCCCAATACGGCGTCGCGCTTATCCTCCGGTATTACTTCAAGCAAATCCTGCGGAAATTTTACCGTAAGACTCTTTCGCTCAACCTCATCTGTGTAGCCGCCTGTCGCTTCCGCTATGCAATCGGAATAAGGTATGTACGGCTTTATATCGTATATCGGCGTGCCGTCAAGCATATCGACGCCGGACACATACAAGGCGTCTTCCTCCACTCTGTCAAGCTTTACGCACGATAAGCCCAAGCTGTTAGGTCTAAAGGGCGAGCGGCTGGCAAAAACGCCTACTCTTTCGTTGCCGCCAAGCCGTGGCGGCCGTACTGTGGGCGAAAATTCTTCGCTGTGGGAAGCGGAAAAATCAAAAATCAGCCAAAGGTGCGAAAATTTTTCTATGCCCCTCAGAGCGTCTGGATTTTTGTACCTTGCGTCAAAAACTATCCTTCCACTGAGAGAAGGCACTCTTCCGCTCTGCCGCGGTATCCCAAATTTTTCCTTAAAATCGGTATATATGTATGCAACAGGCTCAATATTCATTCAAAATCATTCTTTCATATTTTTCAATACAAAAATATTATACCAAATAGTTTTATTATATTCAATATATGTAAAAAAATTTCTCAAAATTATTGACACATATATATTTTTATGGTACAATATTTTCAGCACACGGTGTGCTGAAAGGAGGGTTAGCATTGAGCTTCAGGATAATGGGCACGGGATTTTATGTTCCCGATAAGGTTATTACAAACGATGATTTATCAAAGATGGTAGATACCTCCGACGAATGGATTATGCAGCGTGTGGGCGTTCGGGAAAGGCGCGTTTCCGTTGATATGACGGCTTCGGATATGGCCGCTGCCGCCGCAGAGAAGGCTCTGGCTTCATCAGGTCTTAGTGCCGACAAGCTTGATATGATAATTGCGGCTTCAATATCGTCTAACGATTTATGCCCTACCGTGGCAGGTTATGTTCAAATGAAAATCGGTGCCTCATGTCCCTCATTTGATGTAAATTCCGCTTGCAGCGGCTTTATATTTGCACTTGACACAGCAGTTTCGTTTATGGAGCGCGGATGTGCTGAAAATATACTTGTTATCGGCGCAGAAAGGCTCAGTAAAATCGTGGACTGGACAGACCGTTCCACTTGCGTTATATTTGGTGACGGCGCAGGAGCTTTTGTTATTTCAAAAGGCGACGGATACCTCTCTTCCAAGCTATATACAGCAGGTGGAAACGATATTATTGAAATTCCGAATTATGCGGGCGAATCGCCGTTTTATAATGGCATTAAGCTGCCGCCGTATATTTTTATGCAGGGGCAGGAAACTTTTAAGTTCGCAGTCAACAAAATTGTTTCCGACATCAAGGAAGTCACCGAAAAAGCAGGACTGTCTATTGACGATATAGACTACATCGTTCCGCATCAGGCAAATGTCAGAATCATAGATTATGCCTCAAAAAGGTTAAAAGTTCCAAAGGAAAAGTTTTATGTTAACATACATAAATATGGAAACACCTCGTCTGCAAGCGTTCCGATAGCGTTTTCGGAGCTTGCCGAAAGCGGAAGGCTCAAACGGGGAGACATTGTTGCAATGTGCGCGTTCGGCGGAGGGCTTTCAAGCGCCGCCTGTATCATAAAATACTGATTAAATTTTATAATGGAGGATTTTATCATGACAGTAGAAAGAGTAATTAAGGTATTGGCAGACCACCTCGAAATGGAACCAAGCGAAATCACAGAGGAAACAACTTTTGAAGACCTCGGCGTTGATTCTCTCGATTCCGTTGAAATTATGATGGAAATGGAAGACGAATTCGGTGTTGAAATCAAACCTGCAGAAGCAGGCAAGTCCGTTAAGGACCTCGTTGCTTACATTGACGAAAAGTTAAAGTAATTATGAATACCGAAAGGTTGTGAGATTTATGATTACCACCCCTATTTGCGAAATGCTCGGAATAAAATATCCGATTTTTCAGGGCGGTATGGCTCACATATCAGACGCTAAACTTGCCGCTGCCGTTTCCAACGGCGGCGGTCTCGGTATTATATCCGCCGCAAGCGGCAATGTTGCCGAGATAGAAAAGCAGATTGATATGACAAAAAAACTGACAGATAACCCTTTTGGCGTAAATATTATGCTAATGGGTAATAACATAGATGAGATAGCGGAGCTGGTAGCGCAAAAAAGGGTTGATGTCGTAACAACAGGCGCCGGAAATCCCGATAAATATATTGAAATGTGGAAATCGGCAGGCATCAAGGTTATACCGGTTATACCGTCGACTGCTCTGGCAAAAATGGTTGCGCGCACAGGCGCTGACGCCGTTATCGCCGAGGGTGGCGAATCGGGCGGTCATGTAGGCGATATGACGACAATGGCTCTTGTTCCGCAGGTTTGCGACGCTGTTGACATTCCCGTTATTGCGGCAGGCGGTATTGCAGACGGCAGAGGCGTTGCAGCAGCGTTTGCGCTCGGTGCGCAGGCTGTGCAGATAGGAACGCGCTTTCTCGTTGCCGAGGAATGTTCAATACACGAAAACTACAAGAAAAAGCTTTTAAAAGCAAACGATACATCAACAATCGTCACGGGCAGACGCCTCGGTCACCCCGTGAGAAGTCTTAAATCCCCGTTTTCAAGAAATTATGCAAAGGCTGAATACACGCAGATAAGCGACGAAGAACTCGAACAAATGGCAATAGGTTCGCTCCGCGCCGCAGTTGTAGACGGAGACGACAAAAACGGCTCGTTCCTGGCAGGACAGATCTCCGGACTTGTAAACAAGGAGCAAAAGGCTTCTGAAATAATAGAAGAAATTTTTGCTGAAGCCGAGGTTATTTTAAACGGAGGTACAAAATGGTTAAAATAGCGTTTGTTTTTGCAGGTCAGGGCGCGCAGTACAGCGGTATGGGAAAAGAGCTTTACGATATGGGCGGTCAGATGCAGGCGATATACGATGACGCCGAAGCCTCACGCCCGGGCACAAAAGCGCAGTCGTTTGAAGGCTCTGATGAAGAACTTAAGATAACAAAAAACACACAGCCATGTCTGTACCTTGTGGATTTATCGGCTGCTCTTGCACTTGACGAAAACGGCATAAAAGCCGACGGTGTTGCAGGATTTTCTCTCGGAGAAGTTGCCGCTCTCGCTTACGCAGGCGCGTACAGCTATTCCGATGGCTTTAAAATAGTCACAAAGCGCGGCGCTATTATGAACGAAGCCGCAAACAAGTTTGATACTTCAATGTGCGCAGTTTTAAAGCTTGACGCACAAACAGTCGCAAAAGCTGCGGCAGAGTTTGAGGGGCTTTACGCCGTGAACTTTAATTCTCCCGGTCAGACGGTTGTTTCCGGTCTTAAAAGCAGTATGCCGCCTTTTGAAGAAAAGATAAAAGAGCTTGGCGGAAGGTGTATTCCTCTCGCGGTATCTGCGGCTTTCCACTCGCCTTTTATGAATGATGCGGCAGAAAATTTCGGAAAAGCGTTAAACGGTTTTACTGTAAACGCTCCTAAAATCCCCGTTTACGCTAATCTCACCGCAAAGCCCTACACGGGCAACGCGGCTTATACATTAAAATCGCAGATAAATAACCCCGTAAGATGGCAGGAAACGATCGAAAATATGATTGCCGACGGATATACGGACTTTATTGAAGTAGGCGCGGGCAAAACACTTTCGGGGCTTATCAAAAAAATCTCAAAAGATGTAAATGTATATAATGTTCAGGACTCATCTTCACTTGCGGAAACCTTAAAGGAGGTAAAAACAAATGCTTAAAGGCAAAACAGCACTTATAACCGGCGCGTCAAGAGGCATCGGCGCGGCAATAGCCGAAAAATACGCTTCTATGGGCGCAGATATAGCAATAGTTGACTACGGCGACGCAGAAGACGAAAAAGCCAAAATCGCCTCTGAATACGGCGTAAAGGTCGAATCTTACAAATGTGATGTTTCCTCGCCTGACGCGTGTAAGGAAGTCGTAAAAGCGATAACTGACGACTTTGGCGGAATAGATATTCTTGTCAATAATGCGGGCATCACACGCGACAACCTTATCGTAACTATGGAAGAAGCCGAATTTGACGCCGTCATCGGTACAAACCTCAAGGGCACATTCAATATGATAAAAGCATGTGGCAGGAACTTTATCAGAAGAAAATACGGCAAAATCATAAATATCGCATCTGTTTCTGCGCTCCTCGGTATTGCAGGACAGGCAAACTACTCATCGTCAAAGGCAGGTATAATCGCACTCACAAAGGTTACGGCGCGCGAATTCGGCGGCAAAAATGTTTGCTGTAACGCGATAGCACCCGGCTTTATTAAAACAAAAATGACAGAAGAACTCGGCAGCGACGATGAATTTTTAAAGCAAATTCCCCTTAAACGCCTCGGTGAGGTTGAAGATGTTGCAAAGCTTGCGGCATTTCTTGCAAGTCCGGAGTCCGATTACATAACGGGCGAAGTTATAAAGGTTGACGGCGGACTCGCTATGTGATCCGCTTAATAAGGAGGTAACTCATATGAGAAGAGTTGTTATAACAGGTCTCGGCGCTGTGACACCCGTTGGAAACGATGTTCCTTCTTTTTGGGAAAGCATCAAAAACGGCAAAAACGGCATTGATATTATCACACTTTTTGATACTGCTGACTTTCGCGTAAAGCTCGCGGCAGAGGTCAAGAATTTTGACCCGCTTCTTTATATGGAAAAGGGCGACGCGCGCAGAAGCGATAAATTTGTCCAGTTTGCAATAGCGGCGGCAAGTCAGGCAGTTGCCGATGCAAATATTAACGGCAAAATCGACTCCAACCGCTTCGGAGTATATTACGGCTCGGGTGTTGGCGGATTTGAAACATTTATAAACGAACACAACAATCTTTTAAACAGAGGCCCTTCAAGAGTTTCACCTCTGTTTATCCCAAAGATGATTTCAAATATGGCGGCAGGCAATATTGCTATTAAGTTTGGCGCAAAAGGCCCTTGTATTTCTATTTCCACAGCTTGCGCAACAGGTACGAGCGCTGTCGGAGAGGCTTACAGGACAATCAAGGGCGGCTATGCGGACGCAATCATAGCAGGCGGCGTTGACGCCACTATCTCTCCCCTTGCGGTTGCAGGCTTTATGAACTGTATGGCGCTCACCGAAAGCACCGACAAAGACGCGGCTTCTGTTCCGTTTGACAAGCGCAGAAGCGGCTTTGTAATCGGTGAGGGCGCAGGCGCGCTCATAGTTGAAGAATACGAGCACGCAAAGGCACGCGGCGCAAAAATTTATGCCGAAGTCACGGGCTACGGCAGCACTTGCGACGCTTTCCATGTTACCGCTCCCGACTCCGAAGCAACATCGTCGGGCAGGGCTATTTCCGATTGTATAAAGGAATCAGGCATCGCCCTTGACGCGTCAAAGGTATATATCAACGCGCACGGCACAAGCACGCCGTTAAATGATAAAACCGAAACACAGGCAATTAAAAACGCTTTTGGCGACGATGCGTATAAGGTTCATATCAGCTCTACCAAGTCAATGACAGGGCATCTTTTGGGTGCGGCAGGAGCTATTGAAGCCATAGCTGCCGTCAAGGCTCTTGGCGAAAATATCGTTCCGCCGACGATTAACTATAAAGAAAAAGACGAGGAATGTGACCTCGATTATACGCCCCTAAAAGCGGTTGAGACCGAGCTTGAATTTGCTATGTCGACATCGCTCGGCTTCGGCGGTCACAACGCCTGCATAAGCTTTGCAAAAATTTAAAGGAGGCAAGCTATGAATCAGGAAGAACTCAAAAAAATACTTCCGCACAGAGACAATATGCTGCTTCTTGACGAAGCAGAGGTTATAGACGGCGTAGCCCACGGCAAAAAGAAAATAACAGGCGAGGAATGGTTTTTAAAAGGTCACTTCCCCGGTGCGCCTGTTGTTCCCGGCGTTATATTGTGTGAAATATTGGGCCAGTCCGTCAGCGTATGTCTTGAAGGCGTGATAAAAGAAAATCAGCTTCCGTTCTTCACAGGGCTTGACAAGGTCAAGTTCCGCAAGACAGTTTTGCCGGGCGACCTTTTTGAGACAAAATGCGAAATCACAAAGATCCGTGAGCCTTTTTACTTTGCAAAAGGAGAGGGCTATGTTGACGGCAAGCTTTGCGTAAGCGCAGAATTTTCGTTTGCCGTAACGGATAAAAAATAGGAGATACTCGCTATGGATTTAAAAAATTTATTTTCGGGCTTTAAAAAGTCAAATAAAGTGCCCGAAACAAAAACCTGTAAAAAATGCGGCACAGAACATAACTACGAAGATTTATTTGAAAACTTTATGATTTGCCCGTCATGCGGTGTATATATGAGAATGGGTGCTTATGAGCGCCTTGAGATCACCGTCGACGAAGGCTCATTTAAAGAAATTGACAAATCCCTTAAAAGCAAAAATATAATTGACTTTCCCGGATATAAAGAAAAGCTTGACGCGGCAAAAGAAGCCAGCTCATTAAACGAGGCGGTTGTATGCGGCACAGCCACAATAGACGGCAATAAATGTGCAATATTTGTTATGGATTCCTCTTTTATGATGGGCAGTATGGGTACGGTCGTCGGTGAAAAATTAACGCGCCTTTTTGAAAAGGCAACGCGTGAAAAGCTCCCTGTCGTAGGTTTTACCACATCGGGCGGTGCAAGAATGCAGGAGGGAATTTATTCTCTTATGCAAATGGCAAAGGTCAGCGGCGCAGTTAAAAGGCACAGCGACGGCGGCAATCTATATATCACCGTTCTGACAGACCCGACAACAGGTGGCGTGACCGCCAGCTTTGCAATGCAGGGCGATATTTTGATTTCCGAGCCTAAAGCGCTTATCGGCTTCGCAGGTCAGAGGGTTATTGAACAGACCACAGGCGAAACACTTCCCCCAGGCTTTCAGAGGGCAGAATTTCTTATGCAGCACGGCTTTATAGATTTGATCGAAGAACGAAGCCGTATGAAATATACGATAGCCAGACTTCTTGAGCTGCATTCACGGGAGGTGGGAAAATGAGCAAGGTGACATCTTATGATCGCGTTCAA
This sequence comes from Clostridia bacterium, assembly GCA_017450025.1. Taxonomy (GTDB): domain Bacteria; phylum Bacillota; class Clostridia; order UMGS1883; family UMGS1540; genus RGIG3586. The sequence goes on from JAFSYJ010000012.1 coordinate 58,015, forward strand.
GCTGCAAGAAACAGCAAGCGCCCTATGGGAGGATACTTTATAGAGCATCTTTTAGATAACTTTATCGAGCTTCACGGTGACAGACGCTTTGGCGATGATGCGGCGATCGTCGGTGGAATAGGCCTTCTTAACGGAATCCCCGTAACGGCTATTGCAATGGAGCGCGGTGACACTATCGAGGACAGAATGAGACGCCATTTTGGCTGCCCCACACCTGAAGGCTACCGCAAAGCGTTAAGGCTTATGAAGGAAGCGGAGAAGTTCAAACGCCCTATAATATGCTTTATCGGCAGTTCGGGCGCTTACCCCGGAGTTGAAGCCGAGAAGCGCGGACAGGGCGAAGCCATTGCCGAAAATCTTTTTGAAATGATGGGCATTAAAACGCCGATTATTTCTGTTATCGTCGGCGAAGGTGGCAGCGGCGGCGCACTTGCTCTCGGTGTTTGCGATACCGCAATTATGCTGGAAAATTCGATTTATTCCGTTATTTCGCCCGAAGGCTGCGCAAGTATTTTGTGGAAGAACGCTGCAAAAGCGCCCGATGCGGCCGACGCATTAAAGCTGACATCTTACGACTTGTTCAAGTTCGGTATAATAGAAAAGGTAATCGAAGAAAAAGATAAATCAATAGAAGAAATTTGCTCCGATTTAAAAAATTATATCGTCAGCGAAATCCACGCCAAAAGAAAACTTTCACCTAACGATTTGCTGAATAAGAGATATGAAAAGTTTAGAAAGATCGGACGATAATTTTAAAGCGGCACAATCGTGCCGCTTTTTTTATAAAATATGTAATTATACTATTTTTTCAAAAACCATAGTAGCCTGAATTCTGTCCCCGCCTAAAAGTCCTTTGCTACCTCCGTTTGAAGTAGCTATGGTATGCAAGCGATATCCCTTACTTGCCTGGGCGTTGATAACTCCTTCCAATTCCGTCAAATTGCCGGAACCGGTTCCAATAAATTTTTCTTTTAGTGTAACCTGCAACACAACATACTGCAAATTCTGTCCTGAAGCTGTTGAATAAGTCGAAGCATCATCGTAGTTCATATTATTTTCCTCCTTAAAGTTTATTTGATAAAATTTTACCATAAAAAAGTTTTTTTGTCAAATAGGCTGTAAGGATACTTATGAATATATGATATCAATCATTTTTACATGGCAATCAATTATTGCAATGCAAACCATATACCGCCGCGACCGTCATAATCCAGTCCATATGCGAGCTTTGGATTGCTGTCATTCTTTCTTACCAAAACGCATATCCAGCCTTCTGCGTTGCCGCCTGCATAAATTTTACCTTCAAATGCCGGCTCCGGCTCAACAACAAATTCCTGCGGCATTTCTTCATTATTGCTGCTGAATGCTGTAAAATCATAGTCATTCAATGTAAAAGCCCCATCGTTTTCTACATTTAAAGCTGATACCGATACCTTGGCGAGAACATACTCATATCCCTCTTGAGGCTCATCGTTAAACATATTTGCCTCAATAAGCATTTTCATTGCCTTTTCGCCCCTTACGGTTTCAAGTATTCGCATAGATATTGTATAATCATCGTCGCTGTATTTATTTTCTTTTGTATATATCTGCACAGTATCCAGAGGCGCCGGGTTATTTCTTGAATACTGATTTGTGTCAGCAACAGCCGCCTGATTCCCAACCTCTGCTTGATTTAACTCCTGATTCCAGTTTATAGGAACTCCAAGTGCCTCTCCCATTGCTCTCAACGGCAAATATGTCCTTCCTTCAACAACAAGTGCCGGCGGATCGGAATTAAACTCTTTTCCGTTCACCATAACCTTAAATGTCGCCGGCTGTGCTTCATACAATGTAGCTGCTCCAACCGCGCCACACAGTATAATCCCAAATAGCAATCCTGCAATAAATTTTTTCATAAATGTTTGTCCTCCTTTATTTGACATCTTGTGAATGTCATATTTTTTCTCATTATAACATATAATTTCCTTGTTGACAAGTAGTAAATGTCAAAAGGAGTAAATTATGTTTATAAATAAATCAGCAAAAGGTCTTAATAATATTTGTGGAAAAAACATTGCTGCCTTTAGAAAAGAAATGAATATTTCACAGCGGGCTCTTGCAGATAAAATGCAAATATTTGGCCTTGATATGGACAAAAATGCAATTCAGCGTATTGAGTGCGGAAAGCGTTTTGTAACCGATATTGAAATATGCGCGTTCTCAAAAGTATTAAAAAAAGACTATGCAGACATTTTAAAAGATTAAAGTGGCTATTTTTGAGGAAAAGTAAATAGTGAATAAGTAAAAAAGCCGAACGGTTTAGATGTAGCATCTTAGCTGAATTTTGCACTTCGTGCAAAGCGAAATATTTGCTTTGCAAATGTGAAATTAAAAACCTACGGTTTTAAGCCAAATTAAATTCGCCAAATAGCGTGCGAAGCACATTTAGCTGCCATAGGCATTTTAGCTGTGCTTGCACAATTTAACTCGCCGTCAGGCGAATTTAGCTAAAAAAAACGCCTTGTCGAAACAAGTCGTTTTTTTTGGTGCCTCCGGGCGGGATCGAACCACCGACACGAGGATTTTCAGTCCTCTGCTCTACCGACTGAGCTACAGAGGCATATCTGAGGAGAAATAAATTCTCCTCAGGCTCTTGGCGACCCGGATGAGGCTCGAACTCACGACCTCCAGCGTGACAGGCTGGCGTTCTAACCAACTGAACTACCGGGCCAAAAAAATGGTGGGCACAATAGGGCTCGAACCTATGACCCTCTGCTTGTAAGGCAGATGCTCTCCCAGCTGAGCTATGCGCCCA
>JAFSYJ010000013.1 GCA_017450025.1 Clostridia bacterium
CTTTTTTCCATCTTTTCCCTCCTGTTTTCAGTACATCAATTTTTCATTACATACAGTATAGCAGACACTGACGCAAATTAAAATACTTTTTCTTGCCATTGATTACTGATTTTTAGCAAAATTTAAGCTTAATGATTGTCACGCGTTTTTAAATATAGTATAATTAAACTATATTGAAATAATGGGAGGTTTCGGCTATGGATGAGGTTCAAAAGTGGTCTTACAGGCTTAAGGCCAAGGAAATGGTTGATATTTTGAATTCAAAGAATTTTAACGCGGTTTACGCCGAGGACAGAGATGAGGCAAAGAGGATTTTCCTTGAAATGGTGCCGGAGGGCGCGAGCATTTGTGTCGGCGGCTCGGTAACGCTTAAAGAAACGGGTATTATTGATGAGATTACAAGCGGCAGATATAACTTTTATGACCGCTTCCACACCGAAAGCGTTGCGGCTATGCACGATGTTTACCGCGAAAGCTACAAGGCGGATTTCATAGTTGCAAGCTCGAATGCCGTTACAAAGGAGGGTCAGCTCGTAAACATCGACTGTGTCGGCAACCGCGCAAGTCAGATCGCGTTTGGCCCAAAGAAAGCGATTGTCGTTTGCGGCGTCAATAAGATTGTGGATACTATGGAGGACGGCATTAAGCGCGCGCGTTCGATTGCGCCGCTTAACGCAAAGCGCATACGCCACAAGACGCCCTGCGCAACGGAGGACTGCTGTACCTGTTCAAACTGCGAGGGACAGCCGAGAATGTGCAACTTTATAGGCATTGTTGACGGCTGCTTCCACTTCCCCAAGAGAATTACCGTTATTATGGTTGCAGAGGAGCTGGGTTACTGATGGGTATTTTTAATTCCGATTACTCAAAGCCTGGTGCAGGCGTATCGAAAAATGAGCGCAAGAAAAAGGGCCTTGCGAGGTTTTATGAAATACTTATACGCAAGTTCTGGGATTTGATAAAGCTGAACCTATTATATATAGCAACGCTTTTACCGACCTTTGCAGTTGTGTTTATACTTTCCGGTATGATTACAAACCGCTTGGGTGCAAGTCTTGACAGCCTTATGCAGCTTATGGGCGAAAGCGCCTCGGCTGTTACGGCGGCAAGAGTTTCAATCACAACCGACCTTATTTTCCGCTTCTATATTTCCGCGTTATTCGCGGTGCTTTGGGGCGGCGGGCCTGTTACGGCTGGTTTTGTGTATATATTGAGGTCATATCTCTGGGAGGAGCCGACACACTTTATTAGCGACTACTTCGAGAGAGTGAAGAAGAATTTTAAGCAGTCGATTATTGTATGGATAATTGATGTTATAATGTTTACGCTTTTATGCTACGCATACTTCTTCTACGGCTCGTCCTCGGGTATTCTGTATTATGGAAAGTATGTTGTGCTCGTTATAGCGCTGTTCTACACAATGGTGCATATGTACCTTTACCACCTGCTTGTGACGTATAAAATGTCTATTCCGAAGCTTTACCGCAATGCGGCATTATTTGCAA
>JAFSYJ010000014.1 GCA_017450025.1 Clostridia bacterium
ATCGTTTTTCTCAGCTTGTATTTTTTATGAATTGACGGCTTTGCCGTCATGAATTGCCGCTGTGCGGCATGAATTGGCTTCGCCGTGAATGGAATTGCGCCTTATGCCCCGCAGGGCAATTCGCGTGCCGAAGGCACAATTTATGACCGAAGGTCAATTCACGCGCCGACAGGCGCAATTCATTTCGGCGCGGCATAGGCATATCAAAAAACATCCTTATCACGCCGCGCCGAAAGCCTTGCGGCAGATCTTTTTAGGTGAAATACAGAATATCGGAGAATGGTCTCCGCCGGTGCGTGACGCTTGCGTAAACCATCCCAATCCGTTGTAAAAGCCGTTAGCTCTTTACGCTTGTTTTACGTCTAAGATATCGACGTATTCAAGCTGATCCATATATCGTAAGAATTCAGCGGAATTCATAGTCAATCGAGAATGAATAAAAGTCTGATAGGAGCAGACCGAAAACACTTTCAACCGTTTGAGGGCGCTCAGACAGGAATAGTCGGTTACCTTGACTGTCTCGCCGAGGATAAGAGTATCAAGATACCGCAGATCGGCGATAGGTGAAATATCGGTAAGCCTCGATCCGTTTTCAATAAAAAGCTTTTTCAGGCCCGTCAATCCGCGTATCCGTGAGATATCCGAGCAGTTTATCCATTTGATACGCAGCGACTCAATCGAATCCTGCATGCACAACCCGTCAAAAACGCGCTGAACAAGCGAAGTGACGACTTGCACTTCCGTTAGAGGAAGCTTGTTCTCGGTCAAAAAAGCCGCCCACTCGTCGGTCAGCTTTTTTTGAGCATGTGGGCTCATCCCGCTTAACTGCGAAGGCGCGAACCTTATCACCGGTTGACCGGAATAATCCGCCGGACGCTTCACTGTCGGATAAGCGTCACTGTTTTCCGCGCAACGGAGATCGCGTACAAATTCACTGCCGTATATTCTGAAATGGTCCTCAGGCTTTGCGAAATACATTGATCTTACATCCTTTGCGATCATTTTATGAAATAAACAAACTTGAAGCCGTCAAAGGGCAGATCGACTGAATTTACGTTGGCGTCGTTCGGCTCCGGTACCCGGGTAAATAATCCACAGTAAATGTTGGATTCAGCGTATTTTACGGAAGAGCTAAGCGCCTGTCCCAGCACGTCCGTCTTATCCTCGGAATATGTATTATCCATCTCGGAGTCTGCGGTGTGATAAACGATATAATTGCCCATAAAATGATATCCGCTCCCGCCTTTTTTCATCTGTGCGGCAAGAATATCTCCCTCACCGCAGAGCGCGAGGTATATGGCGTTATAGTCGTCTATATGTACGGTTGCAATATCCCTGATCTCTCCCGAAACGTCGATATCTCCGGACGCCAAAGACTCGCCGGGGGTCGAATAGAACTTGGTGTTGAAGCAAATCACTCCGCTGATATCAATTGTTATTCCGTTTATCAGTACAATCGCGGCTATTCCGCAAACAACGGCGAATACTATACCGACCTTAATTAACTTCTTAATTATCATTCAGTCACCTTGTAATCAATATCAATCCGATAACGAATAAAGCGAATAATAAGCCTGCGCCGTCGATCGCGGATTCAAGAAAATCAAAAAACCAAATTCTTTTACGGACGCAGTAAACGATAAACGACGCGGCAACAGTAAGCACTATCGCGATCAAAATATATCCGAGTATTTTTATCATACGATCCTTTCATCCGTAAATACGGCAAATCACGTTTTCACCGTCAGCGCCGCCGTAATAAACTATAACGATTTTCATTCCGTCTCCGGTGATGATCCCGCCGTTGTTTTTTAGTTTGCAATAGCCGAAATTCTCCGTCCCGCTGTACTCAAACTCAACGCCGCCAACTGTAAAGCTTTCAAGATCGTGTACCCCAAAAGGGTGTTCCGGCGCTGTCATATTGGTAATAGATATCGGAAGAAAGCCTAACAATAATAAATATGATTTTCTATCTATATAATCCTACTCAGAATTTTACCTCTTTTTCTCCTGCAAGAAAGTCATAGTATCTTGTATTTGATTTACCAACATAAAGACGATCCAAAAAATATCCACTATAATTGAAATCGCAGGGATCCAGCTTTCGCCGTATAACAGAATATCAACACCATACGACCGCGGGGTGAAATTAATTTTGTTAAGAATTACAACAAAAACAGCATCTAATAACAGATAGAAAACGGAAAGGCAATCAAGGATAAAAAATGTTTTCCCATACTTCTCGATTTTACCAAATAGTCTTCGTATCATATATGGAAGAGTCAACATCAGAATCATAAATGCAATTTGTACAAATATTTGAATCCATTTCGGAACTGAAGAATTATAGAGTGTAGTCACCCATGCGCTTCCTGCCATTGGAAAATAAAAAGCCGCGGTTTTTTCAGTCAGCAGATAAACGAGCAGATTGATCGCTTCAAAAGCCACAAAACAAATAATAAAGATCTTATTGATTAGTTTAAACCTTATCAAAAAATCACCCTTTTTCAAACCAATTATTCGCAAACGAAAAATGAATCGTAGGCTTCAATAAAAGGAGTTAATGCATTTTAAGAGTTTTCGAACTTACAATTGGAAGAATGCTTCTATCGTCTTCATAATAATTGAAAACAACTATATTATGGTATTCGATGCGTTGGTATATGTAGCGACAATTACTATTACTAGTGCTCAACTAAGTGTAATATGCATATTATAATGGATCTCACAACAATCATATTCGATCTCAAAATACATTTTTGCAATTGCATTATTAAATAGATAAAACATATTGTTCGACCCGTAATCTTGTTGTTCTCTATCGTTATATAATGCAAAAAGCCGTGACGTCTCCGCGTTAAAAGAGGAATTATCATCAAAATGTAAAAGCAAATCTATAGATGCTTCCCCATATGCAGGTATATATAGATATTCATATTTTGAAGTGTCATTTTTAACTATACTTTGCTCAGGAAAAAGATCCGATAATTTGTGTATTTCTATTTTTTCTTTAACTTTCCCGTCAAAGACCATATAGTTATTAATGTCCGAGGTTTCCGAGGAGAAAGACTCCCCGCAAACGGCAACATCTATGGAAACAACGGGGAAGAAGCTTATTGCGCACAGAATTGCAATGCAAACACTTAAATAACGAATTTTCTCTCTAATCGCCCAAAAGCCGAATCCCATTGCGGCAACGGGAAGCAACAAACCAACAAATATATATAATATAAGACCTACCGTTGAATGAATATTAGGAAATTTAAGAAACAGAAAACTATATTTAAGAGGATAAACAAGGCAAAATAAAGACAGCACAACTGTTAAACCAAAACAAGAATATTGTATTATTTTTTTCATTACCTTAGTTACCTCACCATGAAAG
>JAFSYJ010000015.1 GCA_017450025.1 Clostridia bacterium
AAAAACAAACCACACAACATTATAACAGAGAGACTCATCAGCATAAATATCAACTCCTAATAAGATGCAGAAAAGCTGACACTTCTGCATCAAAATAAAATTGCAGAAGTCATCAGCTTTTTAAGCGGTTTTAGTAACAAGGTACTAAGGGAGACATCATTCCCTGATATTCATTTTATAACATAATAACACTGAACAGCCAAGTTGTCAATGCACAAATCACACAATCTTTCTTAATCCCAGCTTAGCCTCATCTAAGAGAATTATCGGCGCATTTTTCAGGAAGGCTCTTGCGATTGAAATACGCTGTCTTTCGCCGCCCGATAATTCGCAGCCGTTCTCGCCTATCATACTGTTATAGCCTTCGGGTAATTTCATTGCAAATTCCTCGCAGTTTGCAAGACGCGCCGCGGCGATTACCTCCTCGTCCGTAGCGTCCTTTCTGCCTATGCGTATGTTTTCCATAATTGTGTTATTGAACAGCGTTACGTCCTGAAATACGATTGAGTAAAGCGACAACAGTGTTTCGGGGTCAATCTTTGATATATCCGCGCCGCCTACGGTTATTTTACCCTTGTCTATATCCCAAAATCTTGCGGCAAGGCGCGAAACCGTTGTTTTGCCGCCGCCCGAGGGGCCGACAAGCGCGGTCACCTCTCCCTGTTTTGCTATAAACGATACATCTTTAAGCACCGTTTCGCCTGTGTTATATTCAAAGCCGACATTATTAAATTCTATGTCATAACCGTTGTTTTCAATTTTAGTGTCCCCTGTCTGTATCGGGTGGTCAAGTATCTCGTTCATACGGTTTATATTTGTGCGCGTGGAGATTATCGCCGACAGGCTTTGCAGCGCGCCCTCAAGCGGCGAGTACATTCTTGACGCTACCAACAGGAACATAAAGAAGGTGGGTATGTCCGTTTTCCCGTTAATCAGAAGCGCTGAGCCTACAAGCGCGACTGTCGCTATGCCGAGCTTTAATATAAGCGTTGAGGACATAACAAACGAAGCTATTCCAAACTCGGTCAGTATATGACGCTTTTCTGCTGTGTCGATTTTCTTGTTAAGTCCCTTTAAATAATTTTCCTCCGCGTTATTCGATTTTAAATCGGCAAGCGCTTCTATACACTCCTGTATACCGTCAGCAAGAGCTATATTTGCCTCGGACTGCTTTGTGTAAAAACGCTCCTGCACCTTCGAGGAAAAAGCAGTTAAAGCAAACGCAACAGGCAGTACCCATATCGCCGCAATTGCAAGCCGCCAATCGAATACAAACAGGCTGATGGCTATAAGCGCGGAGGATATTATCGAGCCTACAAGCGGCGGTACATAATGGGAGAATGCCTGTTCAAGCACGGCACAGTCGTTCATTATCGCGCTTGTGAGGTCTGCCAAATCCTTTTTGCCGAAGAATGACAGAGGGATTTTCCTAAGCTTTTCCGCAAGTGATATTCGGCGTACTCCGCTTTCAATATATGTGGCAAGAAATGTACCGTTGTACTGAAACCAGGTCACGGCGAAAATAAGTGCAAGGCACACGATTGAGCCGGTTATATAAAAAGCAAGCTGTCCGCCCGCGAGTTCGCCGTTCATAAGGTCAAGGACAAGATAGTATAAAAGTCCGACGGGAAGCATAAGCGCAATATCCTGCGCGACACACGCAAGGCAGCCCTTTATTAAATCCTTTGCGCCCTGCCCGGAGAGCGCGAAGCGTCTTTGAAGCCATTTAATCATTCTGACAGCCTCCTATCTTCCATTCAACCGACTTATTATAGTCGTTCCACATTCTTGTAAATATCCCGTTTTTCTCTATAAGCTCGTCACGCGTTCCGCTTTCGGCGATTTTTCCGTCGGCAAGCACATAAATACAGTCTGCGTTCGCCACGGTTGAGAGCCTGTGCGCTATCATTATAACGGTTTTACCCTCCGACA
>JAFSYJ010000016.1 GCA_017450025.1 Clostridia bacterium
AAGTTACGCTTGATACAGATGAGCAATATACATATGTATGCGGTCTTGTTAAAGACGGTGGAAACGCGAGATACTGTGTTATGAAGATGTCTCAAAGCGGAAACTCGGTAAAATATGAACTTGTATATGAAGATACATTTGATTTACCGTCATTGGTCAAAGTGTCGCGCAACAAAAGCAACTATGTTATTTCGCTGGATAAAAGTATTACAGACGGTATGATGTTTGCCGCTGTATATAATGATGATAAGTCTATATGTATTCCTGTAAAGGTGCAAGAAATTGACGAAGGACCTACATACAGTTTTCCTGCTTCTAAGGCTGAGTACACAAATCTTAAGGTAATGATTTTTGATGATAATCTTAAACCTCTGATGGAGTCGTGTGCGGAATTTGACCTATCTGAAATAAATTAAAAAATTGGCTGCGACAAATTTTAAATTGCCGCAGCTTTTGTGTTGTGGATAAAAATTGCGGATATTTATGCCGTACGGTATTTTATAAATCACCTCTCATTGCGAGATATTTATTCTTTGTTGCAAGACCGCCTCTTATGTGTCTCTGAGATTTGTTTTCTTCAAGGATTTTCCGGACTCCCATATACAGATCCTTGTTGATCTTGGGGAGTCTTTCCACTATATCTTTATGTACAGTACTTTTACTTATTGCAAAAACCTTTGCAGTGTCCCTGACTGTAGTTTTATTAAATATTATGTAATTTGCGAATTCCACCGCGCGCTTTTCGATGTATTCTCTCACAATACAAACCTCCAAGTATTTATATACTTAATATATATGCCTGCGCGGGCTTTTTTATACTCTTAAATTAAGCATTAAATTATTAGTAAATTCAATATATTTTGCGGTTAATACTTGACTGTAAAAATCAGGTATGTTATACTTAAAATGTTGATTTATTGTTAAAAATTTTACGGACAGCAGTATTTAATCAGAGAGGTATATTTGTGAGGACAATAGATTTACATACACATTCAAACAAATCAGACGGGTCTATGACGCCGTCTGAACTTGTGCGCCACGCAAAAAAACAAGGTCTTACCGCTATTGCGCTTTCAGACCACGACGGAATTGACGGTGTGCAGGAGGCATATAATGAGGGTAAAAAAATCGGTTTAGAAGTTGTTCCTGCCGTTGAGCTTTCCGCACAGTCCGAAACCGAAACTCATATCCTCGGATATTATATCGACATATACAATCCCATTCTTACAGAAAAGCTTGCCGAAATAAAACAAAAGCGCATCGAGCGCAACGCCGATACAGCGGCAAATCTGCAGGCATACGGATTTGACATTACTTTGGAAGACGCGGCGGAATTTGCAGGCTCTGATATGCTCGGTCGCGCGCACTTTGCAAAGGCAATGGTTAAAAAGGGATATGCTGACAGCGTTCAAGACGCTTTTGACCGCTTTTTGTCTTACGGCAAGCCGTGTTACAGCAAAAGGCAGCTTTTGACCGATAAAGAATGTATCAGCCTTATAAATACGGCAGGCGGTCTTGCTTTTTGCGCGCATTTGCATCTTATGAAGAAATCTGACGAGGATTTATATGATTTTTTGAAGGATATGAAGACCGCAGGGCTTTGCGGTATTGAAGGATATTACACAGATTACACGACTGAAATGGGACAAAAATACCGTTCCTTTGCCAAAGAATTAGGGCTTGAGCTTTCGGGCGGAACCGACTTTCACGGAGAGATGAAGCCACATATTGCAATCGGAAAGGGCAGAGGAAGTCTGACTATTCCGTACAGCGTGCTTGAGAGAATAAAAGAGGTAAAAAAGTCAAGAAGTTAAGTTTATACAATGCATTCGGATACAAAGGAGAGATTGTCAGTTGACAGTATTTGACATTTTAAAAATGATTGGAGGTCTTGCTCTTTTTCTTTACGGAATGAGAGTAATGGGAGACTCGCTTGAAAAGAGCCAGGGCGGCAAAATGAAGTCCGTTCTTGAAAAGCTGACCGCAAGTCCCTTAAAGGGTATGCTCTTAGGTGCTGCCGTTACGGCTGTAATGCAGTCATCATCAGCCACAACGGTTATGATAATTGGTTTTGTGAACTCGGGCATTATGACATTTTCGCAGTCCACAGGTGTTATTATAGGCGCAAATGTCGGCGCTATGATAACAAACTGGATTTTGTCTCTTACGGGTATTCAGAGCGGCAATTTCTTTATGCGGCTTTTAAATCCAGAGTCGTTTTCTCCGATTCTTGCGCTCGTCGGAATATTGATTTTGATGTCCAAAAAGAACCGCAAAAAAGACCTCGGCAGCGTTCTTATAGGATTTTCGGTTCTTATGTTCGGTATGCAAACAATGTCGTCGGCTGTTGAGCCGCTCAAGGACAGCGAAGCTTTCCGTAATCTTTTGGTTGTATTTTCCAACCCCGTTTTGGGCATACTCGTCGGAACGCTTGTTACGGCTGTTATACAGTCGTCGTCGGCTTCGATCGGTATTTTACAGGCGCTTTCAACATCTATCAATATATCGTATCTGACGGTAGTGCCTATCGTGCTCGGTCAAAACATCGGTACTTGCATCACGGCAATCTTGTCAAGTATAGGCGCAAACAAAGCTGCCAAGCGTGTTGCTGCGTTCCATCTTTTGTATAATGTTATAGGCGCTATATTGTTTATAATTATATTTGTTATTGTTAAGCCATATATTACAATTCTTTCGGAAAATGCAAATCCGTTCGGGATTGCGCTTGTGAACACGATTTTCAAGGTATTCGGACTTGTTGCACTGTTCCCTGTTAACAAACAGCTTGAAAAGCTTGTTGTTAAAATCATACCCGACGGTAAGGAAGACGACGAAATCAATCTTCTTGACGAACGCTTTTTCGACTCGCCATCTCTTGCGGTTTCACAGGCAAGGACTGTTACCGAAAAAATGATAGGTTACGCGCAAAAAGCGCTTTCGCGTTCGCTGTCGCTTATTTTGGATTATTCGCCAGACGGCTTTGACGAGGTTGTTAAGGCGGAAAATAAAACTGATAAATACGAGGATAAGCTCGGAACATATCTGATAAAGCTTTCCGAGCGTGACCTTAAGGTTTCTGACAGCCGCGAGGTGTCCAAGCTTTTGCACCTTATAGGGGATATAGAAAGAATAGGTGACCACGCGCTGAATATTGCAGAAGCGGCACAGGAAATATCTGACAAAAAAATTCATTTCAGCCCTGACGGAGAAAAAGAACTGCAAACCCTTGCGGGCGCAGTTGATGAAATAATGGGACTTGCATCATCGGCATTTATAAATAATTCGGAACAAGACGCGTGCAATATTGAGCCTCTCGAGGAAGTTGTTGACAATCTTAAGGCAACGCTCAAAACAAATCATATTGTTCGCCTTAAAGACGGCAGATGCAGCATTGAAACGGGATTTGTATTCTCGGATATTATTACAAACTGCGAGCGCGTTGCAGACCATTGCACAAATATAGGAATATGCCTGCTGCAAATTACGGGCGGCAGCTTTGAAGCTCACGAATATTCGGTACACAAGCCTGAACGCGAAAGAGAGTTTGACGAAAAGTACACATTTTACAGAGAAAAGTATGCTGTTGAGAATTTGGCTTAAGAGGTTAAAATTATGTTGATACCGGTATTATTATTCATTGTCGGTTTTATATTTTTGATAAAAGGCGGCGATTGGTTCGTTGACGGTGCTACGGGCATAGCGCACAAATTTCATATACCTGAGCTTTTGATCGGTGCAACGGTTGTTTCAATAGGCACAACCTTGCCTGAAGTTATGGTTTCCGCAACATCAGCTGTCAGCGGTCACGGAGAAATAGCATACGGCAACGCGATAGGTTCAATTATTTGCAACACATCACTCATTGCCGCGCTGACTATTGCCATTAAACCGTCAGAGGTTGATCGCAAAACATTTCTCACGCCTGTTATTTTCTTTTGGGTTTCGGCGGCGGTTTATGTCTTTGTGGCGGCTGAATTTCAATACTTTTCACGCCCTGTCGGGCTTGTGCTGCTTGCGCTTTTTGTGATATATATAATAACGGTGATTTTGCAGCAAAAAAATCAGTCCTCAACGGTGGAAAACGCTATTGAAAATGCTGACGATTCACCTTTATGGAAGAATATTATCCTTCTTGTTGCGGGAGCGGCTTTAATTGCTTACGGTTCTGACCTGCTTGTTGATAACGGCACTCTTATTGCGGTGGCTTTAGGCGTGCCGGAATCTGTGGTTGCGCTTACTTTTGTTGCCCTCGGAACATCTCTGCCGGAGCTTGTTACGGCAATTTCATCACTTGTAAAGGGACACGGAGCGCTTTCTCTCGGAAATATAATCGGCGCAAATTTGTTCAATATTGTGCTGGTGAGCGGCGTGTCGGTAACGCTTTCGCCGTTTTCACTTCCGCAAAGCAAGCTCATAGGAAATATGAATTCATCTCTCGTTGTTGACATTCCCGTTATGATTTTTGTTATGCTTTTATTGACTTTGCCTGCAGCTTTGCGTCAAAAGCTGTCGCGCATACAGGGTATAGCTTTGCTTGTGGTTTACTCGGCATTTTGCGTATTTCAGTTTATAAGCTAAAATTCTGCTAAAAAAGCCGCCCGACCGCAAAAGAAATACTTTGTGCGGCCTGGCGGCTTATTTATAATTTTAATCGTAATCGTCTTCAGGATACGGCGAGGGTTTGACCTCGGTATCCTTTTTTTGTTTTGGTGACATCATTTTTGCGTATAAATTCCACATAAAAACAGGCGAAGGAAAGTTTTCTGTCCATATAGGAGGCTCGTAATTTTTCACATTTATCTACCCCCGTTTGTATTATATGCGGAGAATGTTCAGTTTGATATTACATACGAGATCATACGCTTTATAAGCGCGGTGGCTTCTGCACGCGTGCAATTTTTTTGCGGCGCAAATGTATTGTCTGGGAAGCCTGTTATAAGCCCCATAGAAACGGCAGTCTCAACATCGCTTTTTGCCCATATGCTTATGTTGCCCGAATCTGTAAATTTAAGCGGTGATGGCGCGGCAAATCTGACTCCTGTGAGGTTAATCGCTCGCATAATCATTGCGGCAAGCTGTTCGCGCGTTAATGGAGCGTCTGGTGCGAAAATACCATCGCCTGTTCCGTTTGCAATGTTATATTTTGTTACTGTTTCCACAACGCCTGAATACCAATCCGATATTTTAACATCGGAAAATGCACCTGTGTAATAAAGCGGCGCGAGTGAAAACGAGCGTATCAAAAGCGCCGAAAATTCCGCACGGGTAATCAAATCATCAGGCGCAAACAGCATATCTCCGCGGCCGTTTACTATCCCTGCGCTGCTCATAATTTTTATGTCCTCATCTGCCCAATGGTTTATTGTGTCATAAAAGCCGGCGGATTGCTTAAATGTTGGTGAGTATATATTAACAACATCAAGAAGTCCGTCTTGCGTTACGGCAACAGATGTATCAGGCATATACGGCTCGTCAGTGCCTATTGTCACCGTATTATGCGGACTTGACGGCTCGGGTGATATTTCCACAAGCTCTTCTGAATTGCTTAAAGGCATAATCTGAACGGGAGACGATGTAACGCTTTCACCATATACGGGTCCGCTTAACGAAGAAGGCGTTATCTCGTATTTTAAAAAGCTTCCGACCATACTTTCGGTAATGGATAAAACAGGCTCTGTTTCACCGTCAATCGGTATATATACACCGTCTATCGTGGGGGAAGAAAGCCATCTGCATACGGAAAGTTCAGCCGTTTCAAAATTGGCGGAAAAGTGGTGCTTTCCCGTTAAAACTTTGTATGGATATGGGTAGCCGCTTACTGTTACGTCTGACGCCCAAACCTCGGCTTTTTTGATTTTAAGGTTATCCATAAGAACAATCTGCGAGTAATGCTCGGCAGGGGTATTAAAAGCAATCATTATTCTGCCTGTCATACTTTCGTTCGGTATAAAAACACGGTTAATCTCAGGAGAGTCTGACAATGTGAACTGCAAAACAGGCATACTTTCATCAAACGATGAACTGTCTGTATTATATACGATAAGCGTTACGACGGTATCAATGTCAGGCACGATTTTTTTGATATACGCGTCAAAAACATACGCCGCGCCGGCATCAAATTTGAAGACGGAATCCGCAAGTACGGCGGAAACATCTCCGTTAAATGTCAGACGCGCAAATCTATGACCGTCGGAAGGATAATATCCGTGATAATTTTTCACAATACTCAATTCGGAAGGAGAAGCTGTTTTAAAGCACTGACCGGAAGCCTGCACTTCAAAGCTTCCGTCGCCGACAGATTCGTTTGTAATTTCAACTGTTTGGCTGGCGGATAAATCTGTGCCTACGGCATGTGAGTACAGTTTATATTGCCCTTCGGCCGCGCCTTCCGAAACAATAATTTTGTTTTCGCTTACCGCAACGCCGTTTCCTTCAGGCTCGATACAGGCGTCAAATTCGTAGTCAGGGAGCAGGTTGCCTGCCTGATCGCGCACTACAAAGCCGACAGGAACAGAAAGCGTATCGCTTTCGGGTATTGTGATGTGCGCCGGTATATCAAAAAGAATTTCTGACGGCGCAAGCTCCTCTTTATAAAGCCCGACAGAAGAAATATATACAGGGCGGTCATCAGGATTTATAAACTTGATTTTTATCTGATATATTCCCGATGCTTCGACTTCAAAAGCCGTCATGACCTCGCTTTCGTTACTGTCAGCGTTTAAAATATTAACATAAACGGTTCCATCGGGAGAAACGATTGATTCTGAGCTTTGCGTAAAGCGGGAGTGATAATCCTCCTCCGTAAAAATCCTTGCGCGGAGAACATATGTTACGCTGGGGTTGAGGAGATATGTTTTATCAATCGAAAGAGTAGCTGTGAAAACATTTTCGTCTTGTTCTGTCGTTGCGATTTTTGCGGTAATTTTTCCGTCGTCTGAATGATACACGCTTAATGTGCCGTCTTCGGTTTCAAATCCGTTTAATTCAGGTAGGTCGGTAAAATGTCCGTTTTCAATATAATTGTTATCAGCCGTTATATTTATTGCATATATGGGAAGGTCAGAAGGTCCATAAGGTGAGGCGGCATATATTTTAAATGTGTCGCCTGCCGAGGCGTTTGAGGTGACCGTAAGCGTGTTTGTTTCTTCGGAAAAATACATACCGTCAGGCAGGGGGGATGTGATTATTTTGGCTGTGATAACCGGAAGAATGTTTCCGTACTCATCAATTGCCGCGGCATTATATTCATAATTGATTTCACCGAATTCGGGCACAAAAACATTGCGCGCACCCTCGATTTGAATTGAAACGGGTACAGACGCTTTTTCAGTCAGTTCCACACTGTCTATATAAACGCCGTAAGAGTATTCGGAATCAAATATATTGAGGCACAGCTCAAAAAGACCGTCAGACCCTGCAATAAACATTTGCCTGACTTCCTGCCACTGTTCGCCTATACCTATCACATCAAAGGTTATTCTGTTGTAATCATAGTCATAATCTGTTCTCAGGAAAGGGGCGGATAATGATGAGACCGTAGATTTGACCGACATTTTGAATTCATATAATTTGCCTTGTTCAAGCGGAACAGAATACATATAAGCGGACTGTCTGAAAACACCGTTATCGGCGGAGTACTCAAGCGGACTTTTTAAAAAAGCGCAAAACTCCCCGTCATACGGGTCGTCTTCGGATTGTACCGCGTTCACAAAGGGAATAGTTGATTCTTCAAAGCTGCCGTTAATAATTATTTGAGAATCAGCGCAGACAGGGATATATAAAAAACTTAATACTATTAAAAAAGCAAAGAGTCGCCGTAACATAATCTTCACTCACATTCATAATTACTATATAAATCATTGTATCATATACAACGAAAAAAGTAAATATATTTTTAAGCTCACAAAAAACAATTTGTACGGTAAAATTTGAAAATGTTTTTTAATAAAAGCTTGATAAATCTGGAAAAATATAGTATAATGGATAGTGGATTGTTATAAAGATTTTCATATTGATAGGGTAAAAAATATGACAAAAAAACTTGAATCATTTTTATATGTGTTTTTGTATATAGCCTGTTACCTCGTTGCCAATGTGCTTGCGTTTTGCGCGTTGCCGCTTTTTCAGACATGGCGCGAGAGGGGCAACGCCGATGTGTTTATATATAATCTCACGCGTATTCAGTCTTCGTCGATATATGCACTTATAATATCGCTTGTTTTGTCGCTTTTGATGTTTTGGGGCATTTTTAAAATCCGCAAACAGCCCAAAAGCTCATATATAAAGACAGGCAGGCTTACGGTCAAAAGCATAGCCGCAGCGGTGTTTTTAACATACGGTCTTAACGCCGTCAGCGAGCTTATAGCCTCGCTAAAGGTGCTGGAGCCTTACACAGAGTATTACAATACCACGCTGGAATCCGTTTTAAACGGCAATATCTGGGTTATACTTTTTGCGGTTGGTTTTTTTGCGCCCGTGTTTGAGGAGGTTATGTACAGGGGACTGATTTTGTCGGAGTTCAACCGCGCGTTTCCGTTCTTAATCGCAAATCTGTTTCAGGCGCTCGCGTTTGGTATAATGCACTTTAATCCCATTCAGAGCATATATACATTTGTCGTTGGCTTTGCGCTCGGTTATGTTTATAAAAAAAGCGGTACGATATACCTCACAATTCTTATCCACATTATGTTCAATGTGGGCAATGTGATTGCAGGCTCGGTGCAAATGAGTTATACGGTACTTGCCGTAAGCGCCACCGCGTCGCTTTTTGTGGGATACAGGCTTTTGGATAGTAAAATCAAATAAAAATATAAATAATTTTTAGGAGTTGACTTTAGAATGCAGTACATACAGTCTATAATTTTAGGTCTTGTTCAGGGCTTGACGGAGTTTTTGCCCGTTTCAAGTTCGGGACATTTGGCAATTTTCAAGCATATTTTCGGTGAAGGCTTTTTTACAAGCGGCATAACATTTGATATAATGCTTCATATCGGTACGCTTATAGCTGTTTTTGCCGTTTACTATAAGGACATCTGGGAGCTTATTCTGGAGTTCTTCCGCCTTATCGGCGATATTTTCAGAGGCAGATTTGAAATCAAAACGCCGTATCGCAGAATGCTTTTGATGCTTATCGTAGCAAGTATTCCGGCGGCTGTTTTCGGAATGCTCGTCAAGGACTTTATCGAGAGCATCTCAGAAGACAGACTTTGGGTAGTCGGCATATGCCTTTTCATCACCGCGTTTCTTTTGTTTATCAGTGATAAGATATCAAAAGGCACAAAAGAAGCCCAAGACCTCACGGTCGGCAGTTCGCTTGTCGTAGGGCTGTTTCAGGCGTTTGCGGTACTTCCGGGCATAAGCCGCTCGGGCTCGACCATCGTCGGCGGACTTTTTAACGGATTTTCACGCGAGTTTGCTGTTAAATTCTCGTTCCTTTTGTCGATACCCGCGATACTCGGAGCGGCGCTTCTGGACTTTAAAGATGTACTCTCCACAGGCTTTGATATGTCGCCCCTTGCCGCGCTTTTGGGCGTAGTTGTTGCGGCTGCAAGCGGATTTTGGGCAATCAAGGTGCTTCTCAAGGTCGTCAAAAACGGCAAGTTCAGATTTTTTGCATACTACTGCGCGCTCGCAGGAGTGGTTACTTTGATAATCAGTTTTATTTAAGGAGAAAATAAATGGCACAACGAAAACGAATTTCGCAGACTAAAAGAAAGGTCACAAAACCGGAAAAGAATAAAGAGCCGAAGAATAAAATACTGACGGGTGAAATGTGGGCTATCATAATAGTCGGCATCGGCATTTTGTTTGGCGTCAGCTTTTACTTTGACGCCGCAGGCGTACTCGGCAGCTTTCTTAAAAGCCTCGGTCTTGGGCTTATTGGCGTTGTTGCGTATGCAGTTCCGCTGGTGCTTGTGATTTTCGGCTTATGCTACCTTTTTGACAGAAAAATCAAGCCGCGCGCCGTGTGGTTTTTCGCGGGGCTTTTTGCGTGTATTGCGGCGTTTATCCACCTTTGCAGTGCATATGACGCGGAATTCATAGACTGTTATACGCTTGGCACATTTAATGTCGGCGGCGGAGTTATCGGCGGCGCTATTATCAAGCTTTTGTCGTTTGCGGGCAGATGGGGAACAGGCATAATCCTTTTTACGGCGGTCATAGTCCTTTTGATGATACTCACATCTTTCTCGCCGCGTGATTTTATCCGCAGACTTAAAGAAAATTATCAAAAGCGCAATATCGAGGGAGAAAAGCCGCAGGATAAACAGGAAAAGCCCGAAAAGCCAACCGCAGCGCCCAAAAAACCGATTGAGGAAAAACCGCTTCCGGTGCCTTTTGACGAGCAGGACTTTAAGATAATTTCGCACGATCAGGTGACTATCCCCGATGTATCTGCGGAGGACAAGCCCGAAAGGCTGTCACAGCCCGAAAACAAGAAAAGTGCGGAAGAGCTTATGAACGAGGAGCTGCAAAAGACGGAGGCAAACACCAAAAAAGAAGTTTTGGAGGCAATTCCGCAGGAGGAAATCGCAAAAGAGATAGAAAATGCAAAACCGCGTCAGGAGTACAGATACCCGACTCTTGACTTGCTCTCAAAGCCGCAAAAGCCGAAAAAGCAGGATAAAACAGACGACCTTAGAGAAAACGCCAAAAAGCTGATAGAAACATTAAAGAGCTTCGGCGTTGACGCAAAGATACTCGAAGTCACACAGGGACCGAGCGTTACGCGCTACGAAATTCAACCGAGCGCGGGCGTAAAGGTCAGTAAGATAGTAAACCTTGCCGATGACATCGCGCTTAACCTTGCGGCGCTCGGCGTCAGAATAGAAGCTCCGATTCCGGGCAAAGCTGCCGTCGGGATAGAGATACCTAATCAGTCGCGCGCGATGGTAACGCTGCGTGAGGTTTTGTCGAGTGACGCTTTCCAAAACGCAAAGTCCAAAACGGCGTTTGCGATAGGCAAGGATATATCGGGTACACCGATAGTTTCGGATATTTCAAAAATGCCTCACCTTCTTATTGCGGGTACTACGGGTTCAGGTAAGAGCGTATTTGAAAGCTCGATAATTTTAAGCCTTTTGTATAATGCAAGCCCCGACGAGGTCAAGCTTTTGATGATAGACCCCAAAAAGGTCGAAATGCAAATGTACGAAGGCATACCGCATCTTTTGATACCGATAGTAACAGAGCCGCGTAAGGCTGCAGGCGCACTTAATTGGGCGGTTACGGAAATGGTAAACCGCTACCAGATGTTTTCCGACTGCGGCGTAAGGAATATGGAAGGCTACAACGAATATGCAGAGCAGGAGGGCATACCCAAACTGCCGAGCATAGTTATAATAATAGACGAGCTGTCAGACCTTATGATGGCAGCGCCCAAAGAAGTCGAAGACTCAATTTGCCGCCTTGCACAGATGGCGCGTGCCGCAGGTATGCACCTTGTTATCGCAACGCAAAGACCTTCTGTCGATGTCATCACGGGACTGATTAAGGCAAATATTCCGTCAAGAGTAGCGCTCAAGGTTTCAAACCAGATAGATTCGAGAACGATTATAGATATGATGGGCGCAGAAAAGCTGCTCGGTCACGGTGATTTGCTGTTTTTGCCTGTCGGTGCGTCAAAGCCGATACGCGTTCAGGGCGCGTGGGTTCCCGATGATGAGATACGCCGCGTTGTAGATTACATAAAGGGCGATACAGAGCCTGAATATGATGAGGATATTATAGAACGGATTGAAAGTGCCGACAAACCCGAGATGGACGAGGACGACCCCGGGGATTCAGACCCGCTGCTTCCGCAAGCAATCGAAATGGTAGTGGATTCTGGACAGGCTTCGGTATCGTGGGTTCAGAGAAAGCTCAAGGTCGGTTATGCACGCGCAGGGCGCATTGTTGACCAAATGGAAGCGCGCGGCATTGTAGGACCGCATGAAGGCTCAAAACCGCGTCAGGTACTTATAAATAAGGCGCAGTTCTATGAAATGATGATGAGCACCGACGAATCTTTACACCCTGAAGAATAACTGATACGAGGTATATAATGCTTGGAATAGACTACGGCTTTTTACCTGTTTCAACTGAAGAAGTAAAAGCTCTCGGCTGGGATCAATACGATTTTTTGCTTGTATCGGGCGATGCGTATGTTGACCATCCCTCGTTCGGAGCGGCAATTATCGGCAGAGTGCTGGAGGCGGAAGGCTACCGCGTTGTAATGCTCCCACAGCCCGATTGGCACAGTAAAGATGACTTTATCAAGTTTGGCAGACCGCGCCTCGGCGTAATGATTTCGGGCGGCAATATTGATTCTATGGTAAATCACTATACCGCCGCCAAAAAGCGCAGGAGCGAGGATCTGTATTCAAACGGCGGCGAGGCGGGACACCGCCCCGACCGGTGTACGATAGTTTATTCAAACCGCATAAGAGAGGCTTTTGGCGATATTCCGCTCATTGTAGGCGGGCTTGAAGCCAGCCTGCGACGCTTTGCACATTATGACTATTGGGATAATAAGGTCAGACATTCGCTTATTGTGGACAGTCAGGCTGATATAATTTGCTACGGAATGGGCGAGAGGTCAACCGTTGAAATTGCAAACGCCCTAAATGCAGGCGTGCCCATCAGCGATATAAACTATGTAAGCGGCACGGTCTATAAAACAAGCGAGCCGCCAAAGGATAGCATAGAGCTTGAATCCTTTGAAGAGGTATCGACCGGTAAAACGGCTTACGCCAAAGCGATGCAAACGGAGTATAATAATCAGGACCCCTTTAAGGGCAAAACGCTTTGCCAAAAGCATGGCAAAATATATGTTGTCCAAAATCCTCCGTCAAAGCCACTTTCGCAAAGCGAAATGGACAGGGTTTATGCCTTGCCTTATACGCGGAGCGTGCATCCTATGTATAAAGACGGCGTTCCTGCGATTGAAGAAGTCAAGTTCAGCATAACATCGTCACGCGGCTGTTTCGGTGCTTGCAATTTTTGTGCGCTGACCTTTCATCAGGGCAGGATAATTCAGGCAAGAAGCCATAAATCAATTATAAACGAAGCCAAAAATATGACTTACGACCCCGACTTTAAGGGGTATATTCACGATGTGGGAGGTCCTACGGCAAACTTCCGCACGCCTGCTTGCGATAACCAGTTAAAGCACGGCGCGTGCATTGGCAAACAATGCCTTTTCCCCCAGCCGTGTAAAAATCTTAAAATCGACCATACGGATTATATAAATCTTTTGCGTAAGTTGCGCGCCATAGACGGCGTTAAGCGCGTCTTTATCCGTTCGGGCATACGGTATGATTATCTTATACACGATAAAAACGACGAATTTTTTAAAGAACTTTGCAAGTATCATGTGAGCGGTCAGCTCAAGGTAGCGCCCGAGCATGTTTCAGAGCGCGTTTTAAAGGCTATGGGCAAGCCGCCCGTCAGCGTTTATGAGAAGTTCCGCAAAAAGTTTTATGAGATAAACGACGAGATAGGCAAGGAGCAGTATTTAGTGCCTTATCTTATGTCGAGCCACCCGGGAAGTACGCTTGCAGACGCCATTGAACTTGCGCTGTATCTTAAAAAGTGGGGGATACGCCCCCGGCAGGTGCAGGATTTTTATCCCACACCGGGTACGATTTCAACGGCGCAGTATTACACAGGCATCGACCCTATAACAATGAAGAAAATATTTGTGCCGAAATCACAAGAGGAAAAGGCTATGCAAAGAGCACTTTTGCAATATACAAAGCCTGAAAACTATAATCTTGTTTACAAAGCACTTATAAAGGCAGGACGCGAAGATTTAATAGGATATTCGGATAAATGCCTTATAAAACCGAGGAGGAATACGAATGAAAGCAAAAATTTTGGACGGAAAGGCAGTTTCCAAAAGGATAAAGGAAGAACTGAAAAACGAGGTGGAGGTACTGTCGCAAAACGGGGCAAAACCGGGACTCGCAGTAATAATCGTTGAGGGCGACAGCGCATCGCGAATTTATGTGAATAATAAGAAAAAGGCATGCGCGGAGGTCGGCATAAATTCCGAGGAATATGCACTTCCGTCAGATGTTTCCGAAGATGAGCTTCTTAAGCTTATTGATACACTTAATAAAAGAGACGATATTGACGGCATACTTGTTCAGCTCCCGCTGCCGCGCCATATTGACGAAGAAAAAATAATTATGGCGATAGACCCAAAAAAAGATGTTGACGCATTTCACCCCGTAAATACGGGTAAAATTATGATAGGTAATTTTGACTTTTTGCCATGCACACCGGCGGGCGTTATGGAGCTTATCCACGAAAGCGGAATACAGGTGCAGGGTAAGGACGCCGTTGTTATAGGCAGAAGTAATATAGTCGGCAAGCCGATGGCAATGCTTCTCCTCCACGAGAGCGCAACCGTGACCGTTTGCCATTCCAAAACGCAAGACCTGAAGCAAAAGGTCAAAAATGCGGATATAGTTGTCGCCGCAGTCGGCAGGGCAAACTTTGTAACTGCCGATATGGTAAAAGACGGAGCGGTCGTAATAGATGTCGGTATAAACCGTACAGAGGAGGGACTGCGCGGCGATGTTGACTTTGACGCGGTTTCCGAAGTCGCAGGCGCGATAACTCCCGTGCCGGGCGGCGTAGGACCTATGACTATCGCAATGCTTATGCGTAACACCGTTACATCATTCAAATTAAGGGATATAAGATGAAAAAATCAGAGCTTTTAGCACCTGCGGGGAGCCTTGACTCGCTTAAAGCCGCCGTAAGATGCGGCGCAGACGCAGTATATTTCGGGCTTAAAGACTTCAGCGCAAGAGAGGGCGCGCAAAATATCTCATACGACGAGCTTGACGAAGCCGTAAAATTCTGCCATTTGCGCGACAGCAAGGCTTATGTGGCTTTAAATACTCTGCTTCTCTCGCGCGAATATAACGAATTTGCAAAAGCTGTGGAACGCATCTCTCTCGCAGGCGTTGACGGCGTTATAGTGCAGGACTTGGGCGCGGCAGAAATCATAAAGTCCGTATCGCCCGATATGCCCCTGCACGCAAGTACGCAGATGTCCACTCACTCGCTCGAGGGCGTCAGGTTTCTCGCGCGCCACGGCTTTACGCGTGTTGTAACGGCGCGGGAGCTTTCACGCGATGATGTAAAATATATCTGCCAAAACACGGATACCGAGATAGAAGTGTTTGTTCACGGCGCGCTGTGTGTGTCGTATTCGGGCAAGTGCCTATTAAGCAGTATGATAGGCAGGCGGAGCGGCAACCGCGGCAAATGTGCCCAGCCGTGCAGGCTTCCGTATAAAATGGGCGGTTCGCAAGGATATTTTTTAAGTCCGTACGACCTCTGCCTTTTAGACGATGTGCGCGATATGTCGGAGTTTCCTGTTGCCTCTCTTAAAATCGAGGGAAGAATGAAGTCGCCGTCATATGTTGCGCTTGTGACATCAATATACAGAAAGGCTCTTGACGGCGAGAAGATAACAGATGATGACCGCGAGGAGCTTAAAGAAATTTTTTGCCGCGGAGAGCATTTTACAAGAGCGTACTACGGCGGCGAAAAAAACATAATAAATAAAAATCTGTCAAACGAAAAAACAGGCAAAACAGCGTCTGCAAAACTGCTTTCACGGGCAAAAAACCTGTCCGAAAAAGAGGGCAAACGCGGTAAAATAAGCCTTGAGCTTACCGCAAACAATAATCTTGCCGTACTGACGGCAAAAAAAAGCGGCATTACCGTTACCGCAAGCGCGCAGATGACATCAACCCCGCTTGAGCGCGAAAGAGTAACAGAACAGCTTGCAAAATTGGGCAGTACGCCTTTTTACGCGGAAAGTATAGAAGTAAACGGAGAATTCGGGCTTAAGATTTCCGAGCTTAATGAACTGCGGCGCAAATGCTGCGAAAAGCTTGAAAATTCCGCCCAAACTTGCCCGTACAGGATAGAAAAATTTGAAAATCAGATAAAAAAATCACAAAAACAAAACGCAAAAACGCAGATTTCGGCGTGCGTTCGTACAGAAGAACAGCTTAAAGCCTTGTCGGGCAAGGTCAAAAAGCTTTATATTCCGCTCTATATGACGGGTTTTACGCAAGAAATAAATGCATCAGCCGCGCTTGTTCTGCCTGCTGTCATTCACCGTGGCGAGCAGAAAGAGGCGCTTAAAAATATACAAAAGGCATTGGAGCGCGGAGCAGATGAAATCGTATGCCAAAGCGTTGATAATATTGAACTTGTAAAGGACTTTAAATGCCGCAAAACGGCAGGGTTTGAGCTTAATATCACAAACCCCGTAAGCCTTGAGTTTTACGAAAGCGCAGGACTGGGCGGCTTTACTCTCTCGCCCGAACTGTCGTTTGAGCAAATGCGCGAGCTTGCGCACAGTACGCAAAGCCCTGTAAACGCCGTTGTTTACGGCAGACTGCCGCTGATGCTGACGCAGGTGTGCTTTATGAACTGCAAAACAAAGGATTGCAGGGCTGCCCTGACCGACAGGACAAATACGCGCTTTCCGATACAGCGCGAGGGCAATTCGTGCAGAAATATTATTTTTAACTCAAGACCGCTTTACCTTGCTGACAAGGAGTACGACTGTTATTCGCTTTCGGAGGGGATAATGTATTTTACAACGGAAAGCGGAGCGGAGTGTCTTGAGACGATTGACTTGTATAAGGCTAAAGCACCTTTCGACGGCGAATATACACGCGGCTACCAATGCGGAGGAAAATACTGATGGAGATTATACTTGCTTCGGCTTCGCCGAGGAGGAGAGAAATACTTGAAAACGCAGGGATAAGGTTTAAGGTTTGTCCTGCCGATGTTGACGAAACTACCGATAAAACCGAGCCTTCCGAATATGTCACGGAGCTTGCAAAACGCAAGGCAGAGGCTCTTGACTGCGGCAGAAACATCATTGTTGCCGCCGATACGGTCGTGGCAACAGGGAGCGAAATTCTGGGCAAGCCACGCGATGACGGTGACGCCGCGAGAATGCTTACTCTTTTGTCGGGCAAGGCGCATCAGGTTTATACCGCGGTCAGCGTCAGGAGCAAGGATAAATCCGTGACCTTTTGCGAAAAGACAGATGTTTATTTTAAAGAGCTTACAAAAGAGCAGATAGATTGGTATATAAAAACAGGCGAGCCGCGAGATAAGGCAGGCGCGTACGCTATACAGGGCAAGGGAGCTGTTTTTATTAAAAAAATCGACGGCGACTACCTCAATGTTATCGGACTGCCTCTGTCAAGGCTTTATGATGTTTTGCATAAAAATTTTGAAGGATTTGATAAAAATGAGTAAATTTTTTAAAAGTAAATTATTTATTGTTTTGATAATCATAACTGTTGTGGTTGCGTCGCTTATGATGATATCAACGGCTATCGGAACGCCTAACTTTATAACAAACGCCGTTGAGTTCGTTGTAACGCCCGTGAGCAGGCTTTTCTATTCTGCCGCAGGCGGTGTGGATAATATGTTTACAAGCGCGTCGCAGGCAGGCGAATACCGCACAATGTACGAGCAGGCGCAAAGCAAAATAACAGAGCTTGAAAATCAGGTCAGGGAAATCGACGAGCTCCGTGCGGAAAACGACAGACTGCGCGCGATTTTGGGCTTTAAGGAGTACAACAATCAGTTTGAAACTGTTGCAGGGCAGATAACCGCTAAAGAACCGGGCAATATGTACGCCGATTTAAAGGTAAACCGTGGCACGAACGACGGAATATCAAAAGACGATGTAGTAATAACGGATAAAGGGCTTGTCGGCTATGTGTCGGAAGCCGGAAACACATGGTGCAAGGTCAGAACTATACTCGATCCGTCGTCGTCAGTCGGCTGCATTGTGGGCAGAACAGGCGACAGGGCAATAGTTGAGGGTAGTACCGAGCTCGTGGACAGCGGCAAATGCAATATGCTTTATATCGCAAAGGGCGCAAGCGTTGCAACAGGCGACAGCGTGGAGACTTCGGGCCTCGGCAGCATATACCCCGAGGGTATTCTGATAGGCAAAATAACACAGATAACGCCTGATGTTCAGGGGCTTTACAATCAGGCGACGGTTGAAGCATCGGTTGATTTTGACAAGATAAGAGAAGTTCTTATAATAGTCGGCAAAAAGCAGTAAAACACAAGACGGAAGGAACTGGTAATTGTGAGGCATTTTTGGAACGCCTTGATTTTGATTTTCAGCTTAATATTGCAAAGTACGGTTATGCACTTTTTGGGCATAATGGGCGTTGTGCCAAACATTTTGCTCGCCGCCGCAGCGTCTGTTGTTCTCTGCTCCAATAGCCCTATGCAGGCGCTCATATACGGTCTTGCGTCGGGAGTTATATACGACTTGGCGTGGGGCAGGGTATTCGGTATTCACGCGCTTATTTTTATGTATATTGCCGTTTCTTTATACTTTGCGGCGGACTATGTTTATAAAAAGAATATAACAGTGTGCGTGCTGTTTGCTTTTCTGGCTTCACTTTTGCACGATATTATATTTTTTGCGGTCAGCTTTTTGCTGTTCGGAAAGGGTAACTTTTTGTATGTCCTTTTCAGAATAATGATACCGGCTGCCGCATACACGGCGTTTATTCAGATTTTTGTTTATATGCTTGTCAAAAAGGTTAACAGGGCAGGTGAAAGGTTATGAGACAAAAGATTTTATATTTTTTAATCGGGCTTCTTACGCTTGCATGCGTGAGCCGCCTTGTGGACTTGCAGATAGTTAAAGGCTCGGAGTACAGCAATGTCAGCCGCCAGCACCTTTTGAGGACTTCAAGTATCCCGGCACCGCGCGGAGAGATCCTTGACCGCAACGGCACATCGCTGGTGAGGAGCAAAACGGGGTTTTCGATTGAGATACACTATATGAAGGGGCGCACAAGCAAAGAGCTTAACTCGCTTATTTTAAAGCTTGCAAATGTGATAAGAGCAAACGGCGAGGCTGTCATAGACAGCTTTCCCATAACGGAAGACGGAAAGAACTTTTCACGCTCTGACGACGAAATCCAGGCGTGGAAGGAAAAATACGGGCTTTCCCCGATAGCGACTGTGCGCGACGCGTTTGACTTTTTTGCGGATAAGTATGAAATCGACAAATCATCAAATCTTTTAACGCTGCGGACACTCGTCGGCGTGCGCTATGAGATGGACTGCGCAGGATTTTCCGCAAACAATCCGTTTGTCATAGCGTCTGATATTGGTGAGGCACTTTTGACCAAAATCAAAGAAAAAAACGACGATTACCCAAGCGTTGTTATCTCGACCGCGCCCGTCAGGGAATATGTAAACGGCAGTACGGCGGCGCATATTTTGGGCAGAACGGGCAAGATTTATAAAGAAGAATACGAGGCTCTTGACGGTCAGGGCTATAAAATGAGCGACAAGATAGGCAAGCAGGGGATAGAAAAATACTGCGAGAGCTACTTAAGAGGCGTAGACGGATTGAGCGGCGTCGAGCAGAGCGTTGACCAAAGCCGCATTAAAATAGTTGAGAGCGAGCCTCCGAAGATGGGCAACAATGTAATCTTAACGATTGACCTGAATGTCCAGAAGGCGGCGGAAAGCGCGCTTCAGGAAACAGTTCAGTATATAAGAAGCAAGAGCGCGTCGGAGGGAGGTAATGGCGCTGACGCAAACTGCGGAGCAATAGCTGTAATTGATGTAAATTCGGGCGATATTTTGGCGCTCGCGTCATACCCGACATATAATCCCGAGCGGTTTGACGAGGATTATGCAACACTCAGCACCGACAGAAACGCGCCGATGTTCAACAGGGCAATAGGCGGCGCATACGAGCCGGGTTCTACATTCAAAATGCTGACGGCGGTCGCGGCACTTGAAGAAAATGTAATTAAGCCGTCAGATGTCATAGAGGATAAAGGAATATATAAGTATTACGAGGATTACCAGCCGGCGTGCTGGATATACCGAAGTAAGCAGGTGACTCACGGCTATCAGAATGTAACGCAGGCGCTTGAAAATTCCTGTAACTACTTCTTTTACGATATAGGGCGGAGAACGACTATCGAGGGCATCAACAAATACGCTAAGATATTCGGGCTTGGAGAAAGCACAGGCATAGAGCTTTCGAGCGAGGAGGTCTCGGGCAGGCTTACAAGTCCCGAACTCCGTAAGGCAAGCGGCAGCGTATGGAATCCCGGCGATGTTATGCAGGTGGCAATCGGGCAGTCGGATAATATGTTTACGCCGCTTCAGCTTGCAAATTACCTCGCCACGCTTGTAAACGGCGGAACG
The DNA here is from genome assembly GCA_017450025.1 of Clostridia bacterium. Taxonomy (GTDB): domain Bacteria; phylum Bacillota; class Clostridia; order UMGS1883; family UMGS1540; genus RGIG3586. Next base: position 20,236 of record JAFSYJ010000016.1, read on the forward strand.
CGCTACAAGGCGCACCTTATCAAATCCGTCAGGGATTCTGCAACGGGCGTAGTCCTTTTTGAAAATGCACCCGAGGTAGTCGATAAGCTTGAAATGAAGGAAGAAAACTACAACGCCGTTATGCAGGGAATGAAAAATGTTATCGAGCTCGGTACTGCAAGCGCCGTGTTTGACGACTTTCCCGTTGCCGTTGGCGGTAAGACGGGTACTGCGGAGGTCGCAGGCGGCTCGGATAACGCGATTTTCTTGGGCTTTGCGCCGTTTGACAAGCCTGCTATCGCGGTTTGTGCCGTTATAGAGCATGGAGCGCACGGCTCCAATGCGGGCAGAGCGGTGAGAACGGTTATGGAGGCGTATTTTAATTCAGCAACGCAGGCAAAGCAGATAGGGCAGAAAAATATATTGACAAGATAAATAAAAATATAGACTTAAACGGTTATATATGATATACTGTATACAGAACTTTAATTTTTAACTAAATTTTTACGGGAGGCGGAACGCTTGTTTCACCTTCGTCAGAATGGGGATTTTTATGGGTGAAGTTATTGTTATAACCTCCGGAAAGGGCGGCGTAGGCAAGACGACATCTGCCGCAAATATAGGCTGTGCGCTGGCAAAAGAGGGCAAAAAGGTTATGCTTCTTGATGCCGATGTAGGGCTTCGGAATTTAGATATCATTATGGGGCTTGACAACAGCGTGGTTTTTGACTTTTCCGATGTTTTAGACGAAAATTGCAGATTGAGACAGGCGGTTGTCAGGGACAAAAGATTTGACGGACTATACTTTTTGGCGGCGTCGCAGACAAAGGACAAAAACGAGATAGACATCGAAAAGATGAAGATGTTGACAGACGAGTTAAAAGAAAGCTACGACTATGTGATTATAGATTGCGCCGCAGGCATAGAACACGGGTTTCAGATGGCCTGCGAGGGCGCAGACAGGGCAATAGTGGTCGCAACGCCTGAGATCACATCTGTAAGAGACGCCGACAGGGTTCTTGCAAGGCTTGAGGTTTTAGGCAAAAAGGCAGAAATCGTGATAAACCGCGTAAAGCTGTCTGCCATAAGAAGGGGCGGCGCACTCGGGATAGACGAGATAATAGAGCTTTTGGCTGCCGATTTAATAGGAATAGTGCCTGACGACGACAGCATAATCGCAGCGGCAAACAAGGGCGAACCTGCCGTTTTAAATAAGTCGAGCCGCGCAGGACAGGCATATACCAATATCGCAAAAAGAATTATGGGAGAAAAGGTCCCTGTTATGGATTTGGAGGACGATAGGTCGATTGGGTTTAAGCTGAAAAGGCTGTTTTCAAGAAAGGCAATTTAGTCATCGGAGATCATAACTGAATATGGGTTAAAAAGAAATTTCACATAACACTGCAGAAATCCTGCAAATATACGCCGGCGATAATATCGCAACTTTTGGAAGGAGGAGCTTATGAACATCGCTATAATTGCGCACGAAAAGAAAAGGGAATTGATGGCACAGTTTTGTATAGCATACAAAGGAACATTTAAAAATCATAATCTGATTGCACCTGATGCCACAGGCAGCTATGTGTCCGAAGCAACAGGATTAAAGGTTGAACGCTTACTTTCAGGTTCGGGCGGAATACAGCAGATCGGCGCAAGAATTGCGTACAACGAAATCGACGCGGTGCTTTTTTTCCACGACCCGCTTACCAATCACGGGTACGAGTCGGATATTGATATGATAATGCGATTGTGTGATGTGCATAATATTCCGCTTGCAACAAATATTGCGTCGTCGGAGATACTTGTCATGGGTATCAACCGCGGCGATCTCGATTGGAGAAATGTGTTAAAATCATAGGGGAGCAAAATATGTCAATACTTATTAAAAACATTAAAATTATAACCTCCGGTTCGGATATTTATGAGGCTGATGTTTACATAGAAAACGACAAAATCAAATATATAGGCGCAGGCGCGGACTTTACGGCGGATACCGTGATAAACGGCGCGGGGCGCGTTTTGATGCCGGGGCTTATCAACACACACACGCACAGCTCTATGACTCTTTTCCGTTCGTATGCCGAGGGACTTTCGTTGGAGGACTGGCTCTTTACCAAGATTTTTCCCGCCGAGGCAAGGCTCTGCGGTGAAGATGTCAAAAACGGCACGCTTCTCGCCGCTATGGAGATGATTGCGTCAGGCACGACCTGTTTTAACGATATGTACTTTTTCCTTGACGATATATTGGCCGCCGTTTCCGAAACAGGCATAAGGGCGCAAATATCGCGAGGGCTTTCAAATAACGACAGAATTGAATATAAAAATGAAGAAAAATTCCTCGATAACTTGAGGTTTTATAAAGATTTTAACGGCGCGGCAGACGGCAGAGTTACTGTGGGATATTCGCTGCACGCCGTTTATACCTGCTCGCCCGAGTATCTTAAATATGTCGCAGGCGAGGTCAAAAAATCGGGCGGCACGATGCACATTCACCTTTCCGAGACGGAAACCGAAAACAAAAACTGCCTTGAAACATACGGCGTGACGCCGACTGTTTTGATGGACAGGGCAGGCGTGTTTGATATTTCGCCATGCGTAGCCGCGCACTGTGTGCATTTGTCAGATGAGGACATTAAAATTCTTCAAAGCAAAGGCGTTTTTACGGCGATGAATCCTTCAAGCAATCTCAAGCTGAGGAGCGGAATACCCGACATCAAGCGCCTTAATTACTCAGGGATAAATTGGACTATCGGTACAGACGGCGCATCGTCAAACAATAACCTTAATATGTTCGAAGAAATGCACCTTGCGGCACTTTTGTCGGGGCTTACGCCTGACGAGGTTATAACGGCGGCAACAAAAACAGGTGCAAAAGCGCTCGGACTTGCGAATTTGGGCGAGATAAAAGAGGGCTATAAAGCGGATTTGATAATCGTGGACATTGACAGACCGCATTTTCACCCGATACACGATTTGCGCGCGGATATGGTATATTCGGCGCAGGGGGCAGATGTTGAAACCGTTATTATTAACGGCAAAATCGTTTATAAAAACCGCGAATTTTTGACTGCGGATTTTGAAAAAATTAAATTTGAGGCTGAAAAAAGTAAAAATAGATTATGCATATGAAATTTGATACAATTTTATTTGATGTTGACGGTACGATTTTAAATACCTGCGAAGGCATAACAAAGGGAGTGGCATACGGCATTGAAAAATGCGGTTTGCCGCCCCTTAGTTTTGAAACGCGTAAAAGGTTTATAGGGCCGCCTCTTCGGGAATCCTTTATGAAATATTGCGGCGTTTCGGCTCAAGACGCAGAGACGGTACTTAAAACATACAGAGAGTATTACTCTGCAAAAGGAATGTTTGAGTGCGAGCCGTACGACGGCATAGAAGAGCTTTTGCAATATATGACAGACAACGGCTACACGGTTTATACCGCAACCGCAAAGCCTGTGGAATATACATCGGTTATGCTTGAAAAGTTCGACCTTAAAAAGTATTTTAAAGAAATTATCGGGGCGAGTATGGATAAAAGTATGGACACAAAAGAAAAAATCATAAAAGCCGTACTCGACAGAGAAAAAACCGCAAACGCCGTTATGATTGGCGATACTGCCTACGATGTTTTGGGCGCGCGTGAAAACAATGTACCCACAATAGCGGTCACATACGGCTTCGGCAACAGAGAGGACCTGCTTAACGCAAAGCCGGATTATATCGCGGAAACAGTTGAGGATATATATAAGTATATTTAAAAGGGCAATTTTAAATTGCCCTTTTTGTATGTTTGATATAGCGGTAAATCACGGTTCGCCCGTTTTTATTATGTATGAAATTACTGTAATATGCAGTAATGACGGAATATCAAAAACGCTACCTTATTCCTCCGCCCGCAGGCGGAGTTTTTGTCAAAAGCTTTTTTTATTCAAGCACGGCTTCGGCAGCCTTTAAAATCGCGATTTTGGCTGACGAATATGTCAAGCCGCCCTGCATATACACGGCAAACGGCTCGCGCATCGGGGCGTCTGCGCTGATTTCGATAGACGCGCCTTGCGTAAATGTCCCTGCCGCCATTATAATATCGCAGTCGTAACCGGGCATAGGCCACGGCACAGGCGACACAAACGAATCAACAGGCGAGCCTGATTGTATTCCGCGGCAGAACTTTTTGACATTTTCAGCGTTTTGGAGCTTAATTGCCTGAATTATGTCGCTGCGCTTGTCTGTCAGAGAGGGGTAAATGTCAAACCCCGAAAGCGAGAATATAGCGCCTGCAAAAAGCGAAGCCTTGATAGCCTGCGCGACAGTGTGAGGCGACAAATAAAAGCCCTGAAAAATCTGCTTTAACATTCCATAATTTGAGCCACATTCAAGACCGATACCGGGCGCTAAAAGCGCGTCTGCGCAAAGCTCAACGAGGTCTGCGCACCCTGCGATATAACCGCCTGTCGGCGCAAGTCCCCCGCCCGGGTTTTTTATGAGAGAGCCTGCCATAAGGTCAGCACCGGCCGACACAGGCTCGCGCGTGTCAACAAATTCGCCGTAGCAGTTGTCAACAAGGATAATGACATCGCTTTTGACGGAGCGGATATGGCGGCATAAGTCCTCAATTTTTTCGATAGTCAGCGACGGGCGCAGTGCATATCCGCGTGAACGCTGAATTAAAACCGCCTTGACATCGGGCGTGAGAGCGTTTGCAATGCCGTCGTAATCAGGCGCACCGTCTTTGAGCGCAACCTCTTTGTAGTTTATGTTAAATGTGTCCAGCGACGATTTGTTGCCGCGAATTACACCCTGAAGCGTATCATACGGCGCACCGGCGGCTGACAAAAGCGTATCACCCGGGCGCAGAACGCCGAAAAGCATCGTCGAAAGCGTGTGCGTGCCCGAAATAAAATTCGGGCGGACAAGTGCGCTTTCCGCGCCAAAGGCGTGCGCAAAAACCTTGTTCAGCGCGTCTCGGCCTTCATCGTCATAGCCGTAGCCGTCTGTCGCGATAAAGTGCGACGCAGAAATACGGCATTCCTCAAACGCCGCCTGAATTTTTTGCTGGTTTTCAAATTCTGTTTGTTCAATTTTTTCAAACTGCGGAGCTATCAACTGTTCCGCTTTTTTTTGATAAGTCAAGTAATTTTTCAGAAAACATATAATCACCTATTAAAAAAGAGGCGTTTGCCTCTTTTTATGCAAAATTATAGCCCAAATCAAAAGCCTTAAGATTTACTTCTCTGAACTTTTCGGGAACGGTCTCTTTAATGACCTTCTCAAAAACGGCCTTGTCAATATTTGTGTTTGCCGCCAAAACGCCGATAAGAACAACATTTACGGCGCGCTCGTTACCTGCCTTGCGCGCGAGTGAAAGCGCATCGACCGCTATAACATTAACGCCTTTTGCGCGGATTTTTTCTATTATGTTTTCAGGATATGTCATTTTGCCTGTAATAACGGGCATCGGGTCCATATTCTGTGTGTTTACAATAAGCTTGCCGTCGGGCTTAAGAGCTTCAAGGTATCTGTATGCTTCAAGCTCCTCAAACGCGAGCACGGTGTCCGCGTCGCAGTTGCCGATAATAGGGGAATAAACCTTTTCGCCGAACTTTACATAAGTCACAACGCTTCCTCCGCGCTGGCTCATTCCGTGAACCTCGCTTACCTTAACATCGTGACCCAAAGTTATAGCGACATTACCCAAGATACGGCTGGCGAGCAAAGTACCTTGACCGCCTACGCCTGCAATAAGTATGTTACTCATTATTCTACCTCCTTTGAAAGCGCACCGAACTTGCAGATGTTCTGACACAGTCCGCAGCCGTTGCAGAGAGTTTCGTCAATTACAACGCCGTCTTTAAAGCTGATAGCGGGGCAGCCTATCTTCATACACATACGGCATTTTTTGCACTTGTCCGGATTAACATACATTTTGCCCTCAAACTTAACGCTCTTTAAAAGCGCACACGGACGCTGTGCAATAATGACCGAAGGTTCAGACTGTGCAACTTCTTCTCTTACGACCTTTTCAAATTTATCCACATCAAACGGGTCGCATACCGTAACTCTGTCGATACCGCACGCCTTACACAAAAGCTCAAGGTCAACCTGCTTTGTAGCCTCGCCTTTAAGTGTTTTGCCTGTCGTGGGGTTGTCCTGATGCCCTGTCATACCCGTTATGGAGTTGTCAAGGATAATAACAGTTGATGTACCTTTGTTATATACTATGTCGATAAGACCTGTTATGCCTGAGTGCATAAAGGTAGAATCACCGATAATTGCAACCGTTTTGTCCGATTTGCCTGTTGCCTTTTCCATACCGTGAGCCATGCTTACGCTACCACCCATACAAAGACATGTGTCAATGCTTTCAAGCGGAGCGAGCGCGCCGAGCGTATAGCAGCCTATGTCGCCCGTAACGCGCAGACCGATTTTCTTTAATACATAGTGCATACCTCTGTGAGGGCAACCCGGGCAGAGAACAGGCGGACGCGGCGGAACGGCTTCGTCAGCGGTTTTAATATCCGTGATTTTTTTGCCGAAAACACGCTCTTTTACAAGGTCTGCGGAGTATTCTCCAAGCAGAGTGAGAATGTTTTTGCCGTCGCAATTAATACCGAGAGCTTTAACATGGTTTTCAATAATCGGGTCAAGCTCCTCAATTACGACAAGTCTGTCAACCTTTGCCGCAAACTCTTTTATAAGCTTTTGGGGGAGAGGATATACCATACCCAGCTTTAAAAAGCTTGCATCGGGGCACGCTTCTTTTGCGTATTGATAGCAGTCGCCTGCCGTGATAATGCCTATCTTTTTGTCGCCGTATTCAATCTTGTTAATTCCCGATTCGTCGGCATAATCCGTAAGAGCGGCACAGCGTTCCTCAACAACAATATGGCGGCGTTTTGCCATACCGGGCATCATAACATATTTCATAGCGTCCTTTTTATAGGGAATAAGTTCTCTCTCGTCACGCTCAAAAAGCTCCACAAGGCTCTGCGAGTGTGAAATACGCGTAGTCAAACGCAGTAAAACGGGAGTGTCGTACTTTTCGCTGAGTTCGTACGCAAGCTTTGTATAATCGCGGCACTCGGAGCTGTCTGACGGCTCGAGCATCGGGATTTTAGACGCCGCAGCATAGTGGCGGCTGTCCTGTTCGTTTTGTGACGAGTGCATACCGGGGTCATCTGCAACGCATATAACAAGCCCGCCCGAAACACCTGTGTAAGACGCCGTAAAAAGCGGGTCTGCAGCAACATTCAAGCCGACATGCTTCATACAGGACATCGAGCGCGCACCTGCAACAGACGCGCCTGTGCTGACTTCAAGAGCAACCTTTTCGTTAGGAGCCCATTCTGCATATATTTCAGGGTATTTAGCTGCAAATTCTGAAATTTCGGTACTCGGTGTGCCGGGATAAGACGCGACGACCTTTACCCCTGCTTCATAAGCACCTCTTGCAACTGCTTCATTGCCAAGCATTAACTTTTTCATTATTTTTACCTCGCTTAATGTTTTGTTTGTGCCGTGACAAGACTTTCGCCGCAGTAAATTTGGCGAAGCTTCGGCTTTTCTATTTTGCCTGTCGGATTTCTCGGTATTTCCGCAAAAATTATCTTGCGCGGACGCTTGTATTTCGGCATTTCAAGGCAAAAGTCGTTGACTTCTTCTTCTGTAAGCTCAAAGCCCTGCTTTACCTCAATAATAGCCGCGGCGATTTCGCCGAGACGCTCGTCAGGAAGCCCGATAACAGCGACATCTTTAACGGCGTTGTGCTTTCTGATAAAGTCCTCTATCTGAACGGGATAGAGGTTTTCGCCGCCCGAAATAATAACATCTTTTTTGCGGTCAACGAGAAAGATAAATCCGTCTTCGTCTTCTTGCGCCATATCGCCTGTATATAACCACTCGCCGTGTAAAACCTCGGCGGTGGACTTTGGGTCGTTGTAGTAGCACTTCATAACGCCGGGGCCCGCAACCGCAAGCTCACCGACTTCGCCGCGTGCAACCTCACTTCCGTTTTCGTCTATTATTTTTGTTTTCCAGCCGTAGCCTGCTTTGCCGATAGCGCCGACCTTGTTGATGTTTTCAACGCCGAGGTGAACACAACCCGGGCCTATTGACTCGCTGAGGCCGTAGTTTGTGTCGTATTCGTGATTTGGGAAAACGGACTTCCAGCGCTTTATTAAACTTGGCGGAACAGGCTGCGCGCCTATATGCATAAGCCGCCAATGCGAAAGGTCGTATTTAGAAAGGTCAATGTCTCCGCGTTCGATGGAATCGAGAATATCCTGCGCCCACGGAACGAGAAGCCATACGATAGTGCAGCGCTCCTCCGAAACTGCGCGGATTATCCATTCGGGCTTAACGCCTTTAAGAAGAACGGCTTTGCTCCCCGAAATAAGACTGCCGAACCAGTGCATCTTTGCGCCCGTGTGATAGAGGGGAGGAATGCAAAGGAAGTTGTCTCCGCGCGCTTGCGAGTGGTGATTTTGCTCAACCCTACACGAATGAACAAGCGCCGCGTGGTCGTGGAGTATCGCCTTCGGAAAGCCCGTAGTACCCGACGAAAAATAAATCGCGGAATAATCGGAATCCGTTATCTGTATATCGGGAGAAGCAGAGCGACAATAAGTTACAAGCCTGTCGTAGCTTTCTGCAAATGTGGGGCAGTTTTTGCCCACATAAAATATCTGCCCGACATTCGGTATCTGACCGCATATTTCTTCAACTCTGCCGATAAATTCAGGTCCGAACACAAGCGTTGTGGAATCAGATAATCCGAGGCAGTATTTGATTTCTGCTGCGGTGTATCTGTAATTTAAAGGAACAGCGATAGCGCCTGCCTTAAGAACGCCAAAGTAGATAGGCAGCCACTCAAGGCAGTTCATCAAAAGTATTGCGACCTTGTCGCCCTTTTTGATACCGCGGCTTAACAAAAGGTTTGCAAATTTGTTTGCCTTGCGGTCAAACTCGTTCCAAGTAAGCTCCTGCCTGCCGCTTTCTTCGGGATTGGGCTGGATAAGCGCGTATTCCTTCCAGGTTATTTTTGCTGTCTCCATCATATGTGGAGCAATTTCAACAAGTGCTACTTCATCGGGGTATTCTCTTGCATTTCTCTCTAAAAATTCAGTAATTGGCATAAAGTTCATCTCCGTTGTTTACAAGATTAACAGCAGAGAACACATAGCTCTCTGCTGTAAAAATTTATACTATTCGCTGAGCGATTCCTTTGCAGAAACCGTAACCTTTTCGTCATATCCCTTAAAGGCTTCGTCAACAAGGCTTTGCGCCGGCTTTTTGGTAAACAGGCTGACAATGGGAACAAGTATAAGTCCGAGAACCATCGCCAAAACGCCTGAACGCAAGGAATTAGCAAACATATATTCGATAAAAGCGCCGCTGCCTGCGACCGATACGACCTTGAGCGATATAAGCATCTGGAATATCATAAGTCCTACGCCTACGATAAAGCTTACCCAGACAGAAGCCTTTGTAGCGCCCTTCCAATATAAGCCGTACAGGAACGGAGCGAGAAATGCGCCTGCCAAAGCGCCCCACGATACGCCCATCATCTGTGCGATAAACGAGAAGTTAAACTTGTCTTTTATAACCGCGATAACAGCCGATATAATTATAAAGAACACAATGAAAACGCGTAGCGTAATGAGCTTTTTCTTTTCGGTAAAGTCCTTTTTAGCAGCCGGTGCGATAACATCGAGCGTTAGCGTGGAGCTTGATGTCAGAACAAGTGAAGAAAGTGTTGACATCGAAGCCGCAAGCACCAAAACGATTACGATTGCGATTATAAGCTCTGGCAAGGTGCTGAGCATTGTGGGAACTATCGTATCAAAAAGCGGAGCACCCGTTGCGGGATTCATCTGTACCTTGTCTGCATACAGTCTGCCGAATCCGCCAAGGAAGTAGCAGCCGCCTGCAACGATTATAGCAAATGCCGTTGAGATTATCGTACCTTTTTTGATGTCGCCTTCACTCTTTATGGAGTAGAATTTGCCGACCATTTGCGGCAGACCCCAAGTTCCCAAAGAGGTGAGGAGAATAACAAACACGAGTGAGAGCGGGTCAGGACCGAAAAACGAAACATACGCGCCGTTTATGCCGTTTGCCGCGCCTTCGGAAAGCTTTGTAACAGCGCCCATAAGACCGCCGTGAGATGCCAGCGTTGCTCCGATGACCGCGATGATGCCGACAAGCATAATAAGCCCTTGAATAAAGTCGTTTATAGCGGTTGCCATGTATCCGCCCAAGATTACATAAATGCCTGTCAAAACAGCCATTATAAGAATGCAAACCCAATACGGCATATTAAACGCCATGTTAAAAAGGCTTGAAAGTCCGTTGTAAAGTGATGCGGTGTAGGGGATCATAAATACAAAAACGATTATTGACGCCGCAATTTTAAGAGCCTTGCTGTCATAACGCTTTGCAAAGAAGTCGGGCATTGTCTTGCTGTCGATATGTTGAGTCATAATTCTGGTGCGCCTGCCCAAGATAAGCCAAGCGAGAAGTGAGCCGATAAAGGCGTTGCCGAGACCTATCCAGGTTGACGCAAGGCCAAACGACCAGCCGAACTGACCTGCGTAGCCGACAAAGATAACTGCCGAAAAATAAGATGTGCCGAAGGCAAAAGCCGTCAGCCACGGACCGACGCTTCTGCCGCCGAGGACAAAACCGTCAACATCCTTTGAGCTTTTGCGGCAATACAGACCAACGCCTATCATAACCGCAAAAAATACGAGTAAGAGCGCAATTTTCAAAAACATTTCTACCATCCTTCCATACTTCAAAAAATTAAACATAATGCGGAAAACATCTTCCGCTCCTACAAAATACTACAAGCGTATTATATATCAAATTCCGCGAATTGTAAAGCCTTTTTTGGCTATTATTCAAAAATTTTTGCAAATTCGTATGTTATTTTGTCGCCGATTATGGAAAAACGCAGGTATTTTGCGTCATTTTTTGTCAAATCATAATCCTGAAGGTCAACCGCAGGGTACTTTTTCAAGGTCAGATAATGCACGCCGTTTTCGATATCAACGCCGTTTGAATCACCTGCCGTGATGACAAACACGGTTTTGCCCGATTCGTATAAATCAAGCAAAATCGCTTTAAACATTGATTTTTCGCTTGCATCTGTAAAGTTATTGCCACTGCTCAGGAAAATCACCGTATTTTTGTTATCCGAATTTTTGAGGCTTATAAGGCTCTGCCATTGATTAACTCCGCCTTCAAAAACGCTTTTGGAGTTGTTAAGGCATATAAAATCCGTGTTTTTTTGTGACGATTCCGAAAAAGCTGTCAACGGTACAACATCAGCATTATAAGAACTGAACGCAAAAACAGACTTTTCTTTCTCGGCTTTTTTTTCAATAAAATTATTTAATATGCAGTTCAAAAATGTATTGCCTTCAAGCTTTGACGGCATAACAACAAACGACGCAGACTGAACGCTACCTTGCAGAGAGTCGTAAAATTGAAAGGCTGGAGCGGTCTGCATATTTCCGTAAGCATACGCCGTTTTGCCTGCAAATGACGCGCTGACGGTTACCGTACCGCTGCAAGAGATATTTCCGTTTTTGATTTCCGCATTGCCCGAGTCTGTATCCCACACGGCATTTTCGGGCGTGATCTGTGATTTAAAGCCGTTTTCGTCAGCCGCAACAAGCGAAAGATACGCGCTTTGACCTGTAAAAACAGCAGGGTATAACGAAAGATTTGCGATATTGTCCAAAACATTTATTTCAATCTGCCCGATGACATCGCCTGCCGTTACCGTGACAGTGCGCTTTCCTGCTGCGTTTGGATAGTAGCGGTTATCCTCAAATCTGCCGCCGTCGTCTGCCGCAAATTCAAGCGGATATTCAAGCACGGTCGGGTTGTAGTAGTTGTCAAGCGGCGCACACCATATTTCAACGCTGTCGCCGGCAAATACATTTTCCTTCGATGCCGAAAGCGACATATACGCAAAATGCGCGTCTTTGCCGACTGATTTTACGCCTATGCCTGTTGATACTGCGCGTTCTGCACCCTCCGACGGCGTGTTTGCAAGCGTAATGTTGCCGTTTTTGTCGCGCAGAGCCATAGCCGTACTGCCGCCGCCGTCAAAGTTGATAGCTGTATAAGAGCCCAGCGATATCATAAGCTCCGCAAGCTCTGTCTGCGTCATTCCGGGCGTGTTTTTTTCTCTGCCCTCCACTGTTACAAGATACAGAGTTTTGCCGTCTTTTGAGATACCTGCCGCACTGCGCGGATTGTAGCCTGCTATGTTGTTTGTAAATGTCGCGACCTTGCCCTTTGACACCAAAATCGTGCCGCCGCCGACAGATGTGTCTATATCTTCTTCAATGTCGGGCGATATGGTAACTTCGATTTCGGCATTGTCGCCTTCTTCAAAATTTTCCGCAAAAAAGTTGTTTATCGAAGGGTCAACACGCAAAACATACCCGTCAGACGGGATAGCCGTGGGCGGCTCACCCGTTTTGATTTCGGTAACTTTGTCTTTTGACACTACCATTTCGCAGGAGCCGTCTTCCGTGCCGGGAGTTTCTGTACCCCAATCGGGCGTAAACATAACGATTGACGCGGTGGGGTGGTACTTGTTTATATGAAGTATCTGCGCCTTGTTGCCGTTGTCCGCACATAAATAAACCTCGGTTTTGAAATAGTCGGCAATAGCCGTGTCGCCTGCAATGGCAAGGGCGGCGAGGTTTGTATCGTGCGACGCGGTAGAAATCAAATCCCCGTCTTTTACCGTAAGTCCCAAGGGCGTAGTTCTGCCCGACGGCGTCGTAAAGTCAAAAAAGTCGGCGTTTATGCCTGCAACCGCGCCGTTTGATGCTGTCATTTTGCTTGTGGTCGTTTTGTAGCTTATACCGCGCAGGTCGTACATAGATGTAACCGCTATATTTTTGTCCGTCAAATCGGCGGTCAGCACATTTACCTTTTGCCAGCCCGATGTCGTAAGGCGCTGTGTGTAGGTATGTACCAGACCGCGCGTTACGGTTTCGGTCGTTGTCTTTTCGTAAACAGTGTCAGCCGATATATTAAAGGTCATAAAAATCAAAGATAAAAATATTGTCAAAAGCTTTTTCATAATGTCAGTCCCTTCTTTTAAGTTAGTATAGCATATTTAATGACAAAATAAAAGAGGTATTTAAAGTTTAATATTTATGTTATATGTATGAAAAGTTAAATTTTGGGAATATTTAAAAATAAGGAAGTGATTTAATGAAATTTTTAAAAAGATACACATTGGTTTTGTTTACGGGGGCTGTGCTGTTTGCACTTGCCGCGGCGGGATTTGCGGTAGAAAAAAACAGAATACTGTCCGAAGCGCCAAAAGAAACTTCGTACCGACCCGAGGCGATATATGTACCTAAACCTGCCAAGACGGTACTGCACGAAGACGAGAGCCTGACGCCGCCTGAAGAAAAGACGGAGCAAACGGCGCAAACTGCCGCAAAAGATACAACTGCCGAAGCCGCAGAAGAAGCCGCAAATATTCCGCTTGTGTTTTCAGAGCCTATTGCGGCAGGCGTTTCGGAAGGATACAGCAATAATGAACTTGTGTATTCGGAAACTATGAAAGACTACCGCACGCACAGCGGGCTTGACTATAAGGCAGACAGCGGAACGCCCGTATTTGCTACGGCGTACGGAACTGTCAGCAGTATAGAAAAAGACGGCAGCTACGGACTTGCCGTAACTATCGACCACGGCGGCGGACTTGAAAGCGTTTACGCCTCGCTGGGAGAGTGCTGCGTAAGCGTCGGCGATACCGTGGAACGCGGAGATACGATCGCGACCGTCGGAGACAGCGCAAGCGTTGAAAGCGCGGAAGGCTCGCACTTGCACTTTGAAGTAAAAAGAGACGGACAAACAGTAAATCCCGTAGAACTTATAGGATAACTTATCCCAGCGACAGCGAGACGATATTGTCAAATTCGATTTTAGTTTTTACTATTGTAACTGTGCGGAAGGTGAAATCTACGGCGGATACCATTCCTTCGGTGGATATGTATTCGCCGTCCGAATAATGCACGGCTGTTATGATAATTCCCTTTTTTATCTGCGATATTTTGTCCGAAAGCACCTGCGCTTCGTCCTCGGCAAGCTCGCGTTTGGGGACTTTTACGCGCTCCTTTTCGGCAATTAAGTCCATATATCCTTTTAGCGCCGCAAACGGCATAAACTGTCTTGCTCTGTCACTCACCGTTGTGACCTCCTATCAGCTTGTTTCGTATTTGCGCAGTTGCTTTTTCTTCAAGATTCATACCTTTTATTACGGCGTTTTTGCCGTATTTTTTCTTTATTGCGATAATTGCCTTTTGCTTGCTCCGTTCCTTTTCGTCTTCAATAACATCAGGCAGAAAGCTCAATGTGAGAAAGTCCTCGCTAATGAGGTTGTTAAGTCCGATGTTTATTCTGCGAATAGGGTGGCCGCGCCGCGTTGTTGCGTTGTAGTAATCAATAAAGTAGTGCATAAGCTTTTTTTCGGAATTTGTGTAGTCGGAAATCTTTTTTGTGCCGCCCGTTGATTTTACTTCGTTGTTTGAGTATCCGATGTTAAGCGTTATCGAGTTTGTGACAAGACCTTTTTCGACAATTTCGGGAACGAGCAGGTCGACCATTTCCTTCATGGCGAGAAGCGCGTCATCGTAGCCGTAATCCGAGAACAGTATCTGCCCGTTTGAGACAGAATTCGTCGACGGCTTGTATTCCTTTATTTCGCGTATAGTGCAGGGCTCAATGCCTTTTGAGTGGTCTATCAAAAATTCCGCATTGACGCCGAACTCTTTGTAGAGGACTTTTTCGTCGGTGTGCGCGATGCCGTAAAGGTCAAATATAGCGTGCTTTTCAAGCCGCTTTGCGACGCCTTTGCCGATATTCCATATATCAGTTATAGGTCTGTGATGCCATATCTGCTCGCGGAACATTGCCTCGTCAAGAATACCGATGCGGTCGGGCGCGTGCTTTGCCGTAATATCAAGCGCGACCTTTGCGAGAAACAAGTTTGTGCCTATTCCGACAGTGGCGCTGATGCCTGTTTCCGCAAATACGGCGTCGAGCAGCATTTGCGCCATCTGGCGTCCTGTCTTGCGGTACAGCGGCAGATAGTGCGTGATGTCAAAAAAGCACTCGTCTATCGAATATACATGAATATCCTCCGCAGCGACATATTTTAAGTATATGGAATAAATTTTGGCGGAATATTCCATATATAGCTTCATACGCGGAATAGCTGTTATATATTTGACCGTGTCGGGTATTTCAAAAATACGGCATCGGTTTTTGATGCCGAGCTTTTTCATAGGCGGAGTTATGGCAAGACAAATCCCGCCCCTGCCACGCGAAGGGTCAGCGACGACAAGGTTTTCGCGGAGTGGGTCAAGACCGCGCTCGACACATTCGACAGACGCGTAAAAGCTCTTTAAATCTATACATAAATATATTTTTTGCTTCATTTTTCTCACCGATTTGATTTTATCATACGCAGGTTTTGGTGTCAAGGAGCAGAAAATGTAAAAATTTTGCCGTGGTGTATGTTAATGCTTGACAGTAAAATTTGTGTTTGATAAAATGTAACTATATGAAATAAGTTAAAAAAGCTGTTAACCCGATATTGTAAAAAATTATAGGAGGAAATAGTTATGTCAGAAACACTTAAAACATTAAAATCAAGGCGCAGCTGCCGTGCTTACAAACCTGATTTAATAGAGGAAGAAAAGTTAAACGCAATTATAGAAGCAGGAACTTATGCAGCAACGGGAATGGGCAGGCAGTCACCGATAATTATAGCAGTGACAGACAGAAAAATGCGGGATAAGCTGTCCAAGATGAATGCGAAAATTATGGGTATGGACAACGACCCGTTTTACGGCGCACCGGAATTACTGATTGTTCTTGCCGATAAGGATATACCGACCTATATATATGACGGAAGCCTTGTTATGGGTAATATGATGAACGCTGCTGAAGACCTTGGCGTTGCAAATTGTTGGATACACAGGGCAAAGGAAGAATTTGAGAGCGATGATGGCAAAAAAATACTTAATGAACTCGGCATAGAAGGTAATTATGAGGGAATAGGTCACCTCATTCTCGGCTATGCCGCAAAGCCCTTCGGCATAGCTGCGCCCCGAAAGAGCAACTATGTTTACCGCGTATGATTTTACGATGAATATTATTACATTATACATTGAGAGGATATGCAAATGAATATCAGGGCATTTACACAAAACGACTTGAATCAGATGATTTCTATATGGAATGAAATCGTAGAGGAAGGAATAGCGTTTCCACAGGAAGAGGTGCTTACAGGACAGAGCGGCAAGGAATTTTTCGGCTCTCAAACTTTTTGCGGAGTCGCCGAAGAAAACGATAAAATATACGGATTGTATATTCTGCATCCGAACAATATCGGGAGATGCGGACACATCTGTAATGCCAGCTTTGCTGTAAGCAGCGAAAGCCGCGGAAAACATATCGGGGAACAGCTTGTTAAGCATTGTATTGAAAATGCAAAACATTTTGGCTTTAGAATCCTGCAGTTCAACGCAGTCGTTGAGAGTAATATCCACGCCAGACATCTATATGAACGGCTTGGATTTAAGCAATTAGGGATAATTCCTATGGGATTTCGTATGAAAGACGGGCACTATGAAAATATATGCCCTTACTACATTGAATTGTAATATAGGTTTGATTTTTATACATAAAAACATAAAAAGCAAGGAGATAGAAATAATGATTGCTGACTTTATTTACAACACACCAACAAAAATGTTTTTTGGAAAAGATTGTGTTAAACAACTGCCCAATGTTATTGAACGATACGGCAAAAATGTACTTATGACATATGGCGGAGGTTCAATTAAAAAGATTGGACTTTACGACAAAGTCAAAGAGCTTTTGTCAGGCTTTAATATTGTTGAATTATCGGGCATTGAGCCAAATCCAAAATACGATCCGTCTGTCATCACGGGAGCAAAGCTCTGTAAAGATAATAACATTGATGTAATTCTTGCCGTTGGGGGAGGCTCTGTACTTGACTGCTCAAAGGCAATTTCAGTTTGTGCCAAATATGACGGTGAAGGCTGGGATTTGATTTCTGAAAAGGTCAAAGCAACAAAATCAATCCCCGTTGTTGATATTATAACGCTTGCCGCAACGGGCAGCGAATATGACGCCGGCTGTGTTATATCTAATACGGCTATAAACGATAAACGCGGATATGTTGACGGAATACTTTTTCCTGCCTGCTCCTTTCTTGACCCAAAATACACATTCAGCGTTTCAAAATGGCAGACTGCCTGCGGAACGGCAGACGCTATAAACCATGTTCTGGAGCAGTTCTTTGCAAAACCGCACAACGCTTTTAACGATGGAGTTATGATTTCCGCTATCCGTTCTCTGATGGCAAATGTTAAGATTGCGCTTGAAAAACCCTCAGACTACGACGCGAGAAGTGAGCTGATGTATGTTTGCAGCTTGGCTTGTAACGGTATTTTCTCAAACGGAAGCGGATATTCAGGCTGGCCGATGCACGCCATTGAGCACGCCTTAAGCGCGTACTTTGATATCACACACGGTGCAGGACTTGCGATTATCACTCCAAATTGGATGAAGGAAATTCTTTCTGAAAATACAATAGAGAGATTTGTGACGCTTGGTAAACTTCTTTTTGGGTTTGAGAATTTATCGGATTTTGATATGGCTAACAAGGTGATAAGCGAATTTTACGCGTTCTTCGAGTCAATAGGCATACCGATGCATTTGGGGGAACTTGGCGTAAAAGCTGACAAAATTGAAGAAATGGCAGACCACATCCTTGAAAATGACAATACATTAGGAGAATGGGTCTATGTTCCTCTTGATAAAGCTGCACTTGTTCGTATTTTGACGGCAAGTATTTAGCTTTTATAGTTTGTAGAGAAAATAAAAGAACAGTAATTTTGATAAAAAATTACTGTTCTTGTGGTGCACCAGACAGGACTGTTACTCTTTTTAAGGGAGTGCCCATTACTACACCATAGTCTTTCAAGTAATTAAGTGACGAAACAAAACATAGAAAAGAGTAATCAATATGAGTCACTTAAATAATAACACAAAAACAGCAAATGGTAAACACCTAAATTACGAAAAAAGGATAAAAATAGAGGCATTAAGTAAAGCAGGGCTTAAATCCGAAGCCATAGCAGAGCAAATAGGCTGTTCAGGGCGTACAGTACGCCGAGAATTAGCTAAAGGAAGAACCGAATTATTGAATAGTGATTATACTACGAGAGTTGAATACAGCGCAGATATAGGGCAGAAAAAGCATGATTACAATGCAACAGCCAAAGGTCCGGCATTAAAAATTACCAATGACTATGAATTGGTTGAATATATAGAATATTTGATAATAGAAGAACACTATTCTCCTTATGCAGCTTCGCAGCAAATAAAAAAAGAACAGTCAAGGTTTAAGACTTCAATATGCTACAAAACAATATATAACTATATAGATAATGATTTATTTCCCAATTTAACAAATAAGCATTTGCCGGTAAAGAAGGACGGTAAAAAGCGTAATTATGATAATGTACGAACAGCGACCAATAATAGCAAAGGAACAAGCATAAGCGAGAGAGATGCTGAAATAGAAACGAGGAAAGAATATGGTCATTGGGAAATGGATACAGTTGTAGGTAAGAAAGGAACAAACACTGTATTACTTGTATTATCTGAACGCAAACACAGGCAGGAAATGATATTTAAAATCAAGTCCAAAACACAATATTGTGTGGTCAAAACTTTAGATAAACTTGAACGAAAGCTTGGTGCCAAAAAGTTTCGTGAAACATTTAAAACGATAACCTGTGACAATGGTTGTGAGAATCTTGATTTTGAAGGTATAGAAAGATCTGCAATAACAAAAATCAAACGAACAAAAGTTTACTATGCTCACCCCTACAGCGCATGGGAAAGAGGAACAAACGAAAATATCAATAAGCTCATCAGACGATTTATTCCAAAGGGTGCAGACATCGGCGAATTTTCTCATGAGAGAATTAAGATGATAGAGCATTGGATAAATAACTATCCGCGAAAAATCTTTAATGGAAAGTCGTCTAATGAATTGTTAAAAATAGAAAAAGTTGCTTAACAGATTTTGTGGACATTTTACATTGCAATTTAAGAATGTTTGAATTTCTGAAAAAAACACTTGAAAAATATGTTTTATTGTGGTAAAATATAATAGTATTATTATAATTTACAGAAAAGGGGTTGACAAGTTATGACAGGGTGTGCGACAATGTTACATACACACACATATACATACATACATCGCATAACTGCGTCCTTTTTGTGCAAACAGTAAATATTGCGCCGCACTGACAGAGGGTAGCTCTGTCGGTTGCGGTGCATTTTTGTTTTTTGTAAAGTCGCGTGATATTATCGCTTAATCTATAAAAGCATTTTATATCATATGCAGAATGCCTGGCAAAGGAGGAACATAATGAAAGTAAAAGAAAGAAAATATATCGCTTTGGTCACATTGATTTCGATGTTGATAGCTTCTTTTATTCCTGCACAGAGTTTTGCTTCGGAGGATTTTAAACCCGAAGTGTCTATTGTGGTGGAAGAAATGGACGAAGAAGATTTGGAATCCGTTGCAGAGGAAGAAAAAAACGAAAAAGAGGAAGAACAGGAAACGGTTGTTATTAAAGCGGAGAATACGGAGGATGATTCTCAGCATTCTGCCGAAGCAGAGGCAAAGGAAGAAGAAAAGACCGTATTTGATAAATCATCCGAAACGGAAAATACGGATGAAAAGGAAGATATTGATCTTTCAAAATTGATGCCGCTAAAAAGCCTCCCTGAGATGGTTTTGACTGCTGATACTGAAGTGCTTGGCGAAGCTACAGAACCGGATAAGTGGTATTTTGGAAACGAGCTTACAATCGATGAGCATTTTATATTCGGTGAGGACAGAATGTACACCGAAGGCAAGGCGAACAGAGGCTTTGATTACTTGCTTGACAATAATACCTCTATGCCGTTCTATGTTTCTACGAATGATTCTAATGTGAACTATCAGGATCTGACCGGCAAAGAAATTTCGGTTACCTTTCATACGGCTTCTCCTGTAGTAATAGATCATTTTAAAATAATTGCCGGCGGCGATACATTTAAAGCAAATTATGCCCATCGCAATCCTACCGCATGGAACCTTAAAGCAGGCAACAGTTTGGATTCTTGTGACACCGTGCTGGTCGAAAATCAGCCTGTTAACGCAACCGTGGCTTTTGAAGAAAATATATACGCATTTGAAAATACTACGCCTTACAAATACTATAAGTTTACAATAACCGCTCTTGCCGGCGCGGGAAGATCCGGTCATGATTCGCCTTTTTCTAATCCGACTGCCACATGTATTTTAGCTGATATTTTGATAGGCGGTCCGGAGGAAGAAGCTCATACCCATGAAGATATTACATTTGAATCGTGGAGCAGTACAGACAGCCTCCCGACATCGGCGGGTAACTACTATCTCGAAAATGATGTTACTATATCGACAAGGTGGGACGCTCCGCAGGGTACGACAAATCTCTGTCTGAACGGACACGCAATAATCAGAATAAATGCCAGCGAAACCACAGGCAGCGTTATTCAGGTAGGCTCCGGAGCAAAGCTGAATCTCTACGACTGCGGGACAGAAACCAGATACTACACGGTAGAAAACCCCTCCGCCAACGGCGCAGGTCTCGGCAAGATAGTCGATGAAAGCACATACAATTCTGCTGACGAAAACGCGCGGGGAACTTTTACCGGCGGATATATCACAGGCGGCAACATCACAGGCGCTACGGACGCAAATCACCTGATAGGCGGCGGCGTAAATGTTCACTATGGCGCATTTACCATGAACGGCGGGACTATTATAGGCAACATGGTGTGCATAAACGCAGGCGGTGTTAAGGTCAAGGGCGCAGGCGCGTCGTTCACCATGAACGGCGGTGCAATTATAGCAAACTATAACGGCTGTTACGGCGGCGCTATTTCTGTTGGCGACAACGGCAGCAACCGATTATGCACCGTAACCGTTAACGGCGGAACTATCGCACGCAACTGGAGCGGAAGAAACGGCGGCGCGTTCCATACAGACGGCTACGGACATACATTTTTGATCAACGGCGGAAGCATTGTCAACAACTATACAAACGGTTACTATGACAACGGAAGCAACGGTCGCAGCGGCGGCGGCTTTTTAAAAGACGGCGCAACACTCAAGGTGTCCGGCAGCGCGGTTGTTAAAGATAACTACAACGGGGGCAATTTTCAAAATAACATACATTTCAGGACAAATAACACGGATTTGCTTGATTTGTCCGGTCATCTGGACTCCGATGCCGATGTGGGCGTATACTGTAAGGGACTGACCTCTTCAGCCGACATCAAGGTTGCCACGGGTGCGGAGAAGGAGGACATTGCTCACCTTCATTTCGACATTCCTGAGGAGGGCAGTCTCGTATTCTGCGACGGCGAAAAGGATTGGATTTATCTTAACGGTGAGGTTACTGAGTTTACAGGTGCGCACCACACGCATACGGCAGGAACCGTATGGGCAACTGCGTATGTTGCACCCACGCACAGTCACGACGACATAGATTTTTATGATTGGACTGCAACAAACAGCCTTCCGACGGCTGAAGGCAACTACCGTCTTAAAGGCGATGTCACGCTTTCATCGACTTGGGTCGTTCCGTCAGGTACTACAAACCTTTGCCTTGACGGACACGGCATAAGGCTGTCAGGCGGTATTACAGTTATCAACATTCCGGGCGGCAGTACGCTTAATCTGTATGACTGCGGCGAAACGGTACACTATTTTACCGCTCCCGAGGCAGGCTACGGTTTGGCAACAAATATCGGTGATACAGACTTGGGTAATCAGGCGTCGTTTAAAGGCGGATATATCACAGGCGGAACGGCTATGTCGCAAAATCAGGGCGGCGGCGTCAAAGTTGCCGGCGGTACATTTAATATGCACGGCGGTAATATAACAGGTAACGGGTACTATGCAAACAGTGATTACGGAATGCGCGGCTCGGGCGTATTTGTGGGCGGCGGTATGTTCAGAATGTACGGCGGCAAGATCACATATAACTACGCGTGGAATGAGGGCGGCGGTGTTGATTTGCTCGGAAGCAGCTCTCAAATGGAAATGTACGGCGGTGAAATATCGCATAACCACGCTCAGTATGAAAGCGGCGGCATACATACATGGGATTCTCCGACGCTAAAAATATACGGCGGTGAAATATGCTATAACTATTCCGGCGATAACGGCGGCGCTATAACGATAAAACTGGGTACTGCATATTTGTCCGGCGGCGCAATTCATGACAACTCGGCAAAAAATAGTGGCGGCGGCATATATTATCATAACGGATCGGGTATTCTTAATGTATCGGGTCAAGCGTCTGTAACAGACAATACTGCCGGCGGCAAATCAAACAATGTCTATGTTGCAGCCGGAACTATCAAGGTTAACGATGCGCTTTCGGAAAATGCAAAAATCGGCGTGACTTTGAACAATGTCACAGGCATATTCACAAGCGGACTTTCAGGCAAAGGTACTGCAGAGAACTTTAAAAGCGACAACAAAGACTATAAGGTCGTAAAAAATAATAACGGAGAGGCTGAGTTAGTTGAAAAAGGTTTGTTTGACGGCAACGGCACAGAGGAAGCGCCGTATCTGATACAGTCTGCAGACGATTGGAACGCGCTCAGCGACCATATAAACAGCGGCGGTACACAGTACAGCGGATGTTATTTCAAGCTGACAAATGATATAAGCGTCAGCACAGTGCTTGGTAATCGCCCGAATACAAGCACCGACAGTGAAGATAATGTATTCAGCGGTACCTTTGACGGTGACGGACACACCCTGAATGTGAACATCAGCGAATCGGGTTTTGCTGCTCCGTTCGCCGTTGCGCATAATGCGACTATCAAAAATCTGCATATTACAGGTACAATAACTTCTACATCCAACCACGCTGCGGGTGTTGTGGCAGCGTCAAAAGACAAAACGGGTTATGCTTCAAGCTCGCTTGTGATACAAAATGTCACCGTAAGTGCGGATATCAGCTGTAATTCTCATGTGGCGGGCATTGTCGGTCACGCGCACAAAGCCAATATCACAATGGAAAATGTGGTATTTGACGGCAGCATCAGCGCAAGCTCTGTTCAGGGCGGATTTATCGGCTGGGGCGGCATCAAAAACGACGAACAGTACAGCTCTGCATTTAAAGATTGTGTCTTTGCCGGAACTTATCGCGCAGGCGCAGCGTTTTATCCGGTTGCATTTGCTTCAGGTCAAGGAACGGCTACTTTGATAAATGATTTTTACACATCAAGCTTTGGCAGCGGCGGCAGTCCGATACAGACCGGCGGTGACGGTCAGGTCAAGCTCTTTGCCGCAACGGTGGAAAAGGACGGCACGGTAAAATATTTTGGCGACTTTACAACAGCCGTAAGCAGCGCAAATTGGACGGACGGCAGCACGCTTAAGCTGTGGAGAGATGTGTCCTACGGCAGCAAAATCTTGCTTTCGGGAGGTATGAGGACACTTGACTTAAACGGTAAAACCTTTACCAGAACGGTCACATCGGATGACGGCACCAATTTTGATGTCAGTGGCGGTGCCAGCATCACGCTTACCGATACGAGCACCGAGAAGAACGGTGTAATTACCCGTCAAAGCGGTAATTACGGAGGCGCCGTATTCTTTGTTCACGACTCCGGCTCTGTATTTAATATGAATGCCGGTAAGCTTACCGGTTTTACTTCCCGTGTTATCATAGTGTGGCAGGGCGCTACAGTGAATATGTCCGGCGGAGAAATCAGCGGAAACAGCCTGAACAACGGTGATCCCACAGACGGCATTGTGCGTACATACAGCAGTGACAGTTCTGCCGGCGGTACCTTCAATATGTCCGGCGGTAAAATCATCAATAATACTATCGCCTCCGGTAAAACAGGCGGTGCCGTGTATATTGGCAACAACGGAACATTCAATCTTTCAGGCGATGCGCAGGTAACAGGTAATACGCAAAACGAAAGCAGTAAAAATGTCTATTTGCCATCCGACACGACTATAAATATAGTTGGTCCTCTTGTTGGTGATTCGTCAGTCGGTATTACACTCCAAAGTGACACAGGCATATTCACCGGCGGACTTTCAGATAATGGAACGGAAAACTATTTCATAAGCGATAACAGTAACTATGCGGTTGCTTTAAACGACGGTGAAGCCTGCCTGATCAATATGACACTGGATGTTACGGCAAGCGGCTATGAGGGAGACTATGACGGCGAAGCTCACAGCATAACAGTTTCTGTTCCCGACGGCGCAACAGTTAAATACGGCATTGAGGAGGGCAGCTACACGCTTGACACCTGCCCGTCTTACACAAACGCAGGAACTTACACGGTATTATTTATGGTCTCAAAAGACGGCTACAATCCGTATGAAGGCTCTGCAACGGTCACAATAAACAAGGTTGACGCGTCTTTGACAAACGCGCCGCACGCAAAGGATAAGCTCACTTATAATGAGGAAGAACAGGAGCTTTGCGTCGCAGGTACGGCAACCGGCGGAACGATTCTTTATGCGTTGAGCTCAAGCGACCTTGAGACGCCCGGTGATGAAGCGTACCAAACAGCAGTTCCAAAAGCTGCCGAGGTCGGAAATTACTATGTTTGGTACAAGCTGGAGGCAGACGCAAACCATAACGACCTTTCTCCCGAATGTATAAAGATAACTTTGGCTGAACCCGAATGGGTAACCGTGAGCGGCGTTATATACGACAGCGGCAAAAATCCTCTGAAAAACGCAACGGTCAGCCTTATGAAGGGCAACAAGCTCATTGACGAGATAAGGTCTTACTCAAACGGCGGTTACTTCTTTACTGTTTACGCCGGCGTATATAATATAGTTGTAAAAACAAGCAGCACGACGGTTACAAACATTATCGACATCTACGCTGATACGGTGCGCGATATCGATCTGCCCGGCTCGGGTACGGATTCTTACCTCGATATTTCGGAATCCGACCAGAGCGTAGTCGTCGGCGGCCTTGACAACGAGGCAAATTCCGTGAGGGAAAACGACAATGTTCCGCAGGAAAAGAATGTTACGGTAAAAATGACCGTTAAGTCGGTTTCAAAAAATACTTCAGACGCGGCAAAGGCTATCGACGCTTACGCAAAGGACAAAAATCTTGACTTCTTTGACCTCAAGGTCGAAAAGACCGTGGATTCGGAGGTTTCAACAGTTAGCGAGACGCAAAATGTCATCGAATTTGTCGTTCCGTGTTCTTACCTTAACAAGAGCGGGCTCTCGGTTTACAAGACAAACGGCACAGCTGTTCAGACGCTTACGGAGAGCAACTCGGGCGAAGCGGGAACCTACCGCGTTGACAAAGAAAACGGACTTATTTACATCTATTTGAAAACATTTTCAACAGTTGCGATGGGTTACAAGCCGTATTATCGCGTAAGAACCGAGATTTCACTCGGCAGCTTCAGCGGAAGCGTGTCAGTATCGCTCAAAAAAGAGGACAGCGACGAAAAATACGAGCTTAACAATGTATCGCTTGACAATATTTCTTTTACAGGCATACCAAAGGGCAGTTATATTATGACAATATCGTGGGAAGACGGCGCGCAAAATTCCATATCTTTGCCGTTTACTATAAATTAAACTTAGGAGGACTGAAAAATGGCTGAATCTGGACAATACAAAATAAGTGAAAAAGAAATGGAGCAGCTTCGCGCTAACAGCAAAAAAGCAAAAAAAGCTGAACCTGCTCAAAAAGAAAAAAAAGGCGCAGGCAAAATAATATTACGCGTTTTAGGTTGGATAATTGCAGTTGCGTATTTTGCTCTTCTGATCTTCGGCAAGCGCTTTATATCCGAAGAAGGCGAATTTTTAAGCAGCTTGGACTTGTTCTCGGGTAACGAAAATCCGAACCACCTTATCCGTATCGCAAGTCTTTGCATACTGACGCTTTCGGCAAGCGCTGTTTTGAGATTTTTGATAGGCAGAATGGCAGCAAGCAAAAATATTACAAAGAGAACAGGCAAAGCTATTATCGAACTTTTGGGCAACCTTGTTAAATATGTTGCTTACATAGTTCTTATATTCCTCATCCTCAACGCTCTCGGCGTTAACACAACAGAGCTTCTTGCAGGTCTCGGAATTTTGGGCTTGATAATCGGTCTCGGCGTTACCTCTCTTATCGAGGACATCGTTGCAGGTATTTTTATCATCGCAGAGCGTATCTTTGATGTTGGCGATATTATCGTACTGGACGGCTACCGCGGTACTGTTGTTTCTATCGGTATCCGCTCCACAAAAATAGCCGATATAGGCGGCGATATTCTGACTGTCCGCAACTCATCTATCGGGTCGGTCGTAAACCTTACAGACCGTGTATCCTGCGCGGCTCTCACAATTCCGCTTGCTCCGCATGAGTCTCTTGACCGCGTGGAAGAAGTTATCAAAAATGCAAATATTGCCGCAATCGAGGAAAAGTATCCAGACATTATGGAAGGTGCTCCTATGTATCTCGGTCTTTGCGATATTACCAAAAAGGGCGTTCAGATGCTACTTTTCATAGCTGCCTGCAACGAAGAAAAACGCTACGATGTTGAAAGAGCTTTGTACCACGAAATTAAAACAATTTTTGACAACAATAATATTCAGCTCGGTTCTCCCGGAATCGAAGAGTAATTAGAGTGGAGGCGTCGCTATGAAAGCGAAGGAGTTTGGAGCGTGGCCCCCACGTAATGATTTCAAGAGTGGGCAGCGTTACTCCGCAAACGGATTTAATAAGTCATTTAAAAAAGAAAGATTCCCTCAGGCTCAGGAATATGCTAACCAAAATGTTGAAGAATACAAGCATTATCCCGAAACCGTCGATTTGACGGCTGAAGGCAACAACGAGCAAGCAAAAAAAGACCAAAAGACAAAGGATAAAAGTAAGGCGCGTCAGAAAATGCTTCAACAGGTAGTGGGTATTGCGGTCGGTTCGACCGTTATAGTGACATCGTATCAGGCGCGTGTGGAAAGGCTTGCACAGGAAAACGGGGAGCCTGTCGCTGTCGTTGCAGATGCAGACGAGGTAATTCCCGAAGAAGAAACGGAAGAAGAATTGGAAGAAGCTGAAGAAAGCGAAGAAAACGAAGAAGCAGCTTCAGGCAATACAGAAAGCAATTCAAAGTCCGGCGCAAAAAGTTTGGGAAGCAAAGGGTCGTCGTCCTCACGCGGAATCGGAGGCAGAGGCGGCAGCCGTTCATCATCGGGCAGCCGCGGGTCAAGCTCGTCTAAATCCGACAGCTCACAAAACAGTGCAGAGAATTCTGCTGATTCACAGAACGCTGAGAACGCGGCTGTTGAAAATCAGAACACAAACGATGCAAGTCAAAGCACCGCGGCAAATACGCAAAGCGGCGGACAGAGTGCTTCTGTATCGGGCGTGCAAAACGGCGGACAGAGCGCTTCTGCATCGGGCGAGCAAAGCGGCGGACAGAGTGCTTCTGCATCGGGCGAGCAAAGCGGCGGACAGAGTGCTGACAATCCGTCAGGCGTGCAGAACGGCGAAACGAATGTGTCGGGCGGTGACGGTCTGAATATTACAGATACAGACAATTCCCAGAGCGGAAGTGCTGACATTGCTATTCCCGCGCTTGCGAATACACATATTTCTTCCGGCTCGTCGGGCAAAACATCTTTTGTAAGCTGGAAGTGGAGTGCAGACAACACATCTGCAACCTTGGTTGTAAAGGACAGCTCGGACAATGTTATAAGCTCTGTTACGGCAAAGGTGACATCATCTGAAAAGCCTGCGACCTGCAAACAAGCCGGAAAGATAACATATACCGCAAGGGCTTCGGCTTACGGCTCAAGCTATACGGGTACGGCTTATACGGATTTGCCGCCTTTAGGGCATTCGTTTGACAGCGGCAAAGAGGTCACGCTTGAAGGCGGACAAAAGGCGATAAGGTTTGAATGTACGCGCTGCCACGAGTATTTTGAAATCAGGAATTCAGTAAACGAAGAATAATCTTTAGTTTGCGGGGCTGCAAGCTTGCAGCCCTGCAAATTTGTGAAAAACCAATCCTTTACCGAAAGGCAGGTTACAAATGACACAGTATGAGAGAATGATAAACGGTTTGATATACGACACCTGCGACAAGGAAATTATGGAAATGCAGCGTCCGTATAAAGAAAAGCTATGGCAATTTAACCAGCTTAATCCGTTTGACGGCGAGGCGAAGGAAGCATATATGAAGGAAGTGTTTGCCGAGTGCGGCGATTACTGCTGTATAGAGTTACCGTTCCGCGCAACATGGGGCGGCAAAAATGTGCATTTTGGCACAGGCATTTATGCAAACTACAATCTTACTTTGATTGACGACGGCAATATATATGTCGGCAACCGCGTGCTTTTTGCGCCAAATGTTACCGTAACAACGGCGAATCACCCGCTTGACCCGACTTTGAGAAGGTACGAGATGCAGTACAACAGAGATGTTTACATAGGCGAAAATGTATGGATAGGCGCAGGCGCTGTTATTTTGGCAGGCGTTCATATCGGCAAAAATTCCGTGATAGGCGCAGGCAGCGTCGTGACGCGCGATGTCCCCGAAAGCGTTCTGGCGGCAGGCACACCGTGCCGCACGATAAGAGAAATCGGGGAGCTCGACAGAGAATATTTCTACCGCAACGACAAAATAGATTGGGAAAACTTATCGGGCATATGCGAGGCAAAAAGCAAACTCCCGAAATTTCAGTAATTACGCCTTGTCAGAACATCGTCAGAGGAGGGGAATATGGTCACGGTTCACACTAAAGAATTCGGAACGACAAAAGACGGCCGCAGGGTAACGGCATTTGAACTCCAAAACGGCAACGGAATGAGCGCACGCATTTTGGACTACGGCTGTACCGTTCAGAGCATAACGGTACCCGACAAAAGCGGAACGCCCGTTGATGTCGTTCTCGGTTACGACGATATTTTGTCCTACGAGAACGGGTCGTGTTACTACGGAGCAACAATAGGCCGTTTTGCAAACAGAATCAAAAACGCGCGCTTTGTCCTTGACGGTGTAGAATACCGTCTGCCCGACAAAAACGACGAGGGCAATCACATTCACGGCGTTTTCACAAAAAGGGTATTTGACGCGTCTTTTGACAACGGCTGTCTTGTACTTAACTACTTCAGCCCCGATATGGAAGAAGGCTTTCCCGGCAATTTGAGCGTTGAAATACGCTACAAGCTTTGTGACGACAACGCGCTGGAAATACTATACACGGCAACTACCGACGCACCGACGGTGCTTAATCTTTCAAATCACAGCTATTTTAACCTTAACGGTCACGACGGCTCAACCGTTCTTGACCACAAGCTATGGCTTAATTGCAGTAATTACACGGAGTATGACGAGGTATTTGCACAGACCGGCAGGATAATCTCTGTCACGGATACTCCGCTCGACTTCAGAAAAGAACAGCTTATCGGTGCGCGCTTTGACGACGATTATCCGCAGTTCAGAGTGTGCACGGGCTACGACCACAATATGATAATTGACGGCAAGGCAGGCGAATATAAGCCTATCGGCAAAGCAAAGAGCGAAAAAACCGGTATTTATCTTGAGGCCTTTACAACAGAGCCTGCAATACAGTTTTACAGCGGCAATTTTATTCACTTTGACCCTGTAAAGTTTGGAAAATACGGCATCAGATACCCGAAAAACGGCGGCTTATGTATGGAAGCCCAGCATTACCCCGACTCGGTAAATCACCCGCATTTTCCGACGACCGTACTGCGGCCCGAAGAGGTATATACGCAAAAAACTGTTTACCGTTTTAAATAGATTAAAAAAAGAATGGATTGAGATAAATGTTTTACATAACTTCACTCGACGAATTTTGCAGAAGCAACGCAATCGACGACGCCAAGCGCAACGAGGGCCTTAAAACGCCCGAAGGCGTTACGCGTGTTGACAATATTCGCTACGGAGACGACAGGGAGCGTAACATTCTCGATGTTTACCGCCCGAAGGAATTTTCGGGTAAGCTGCCCGTTATCGTGAGTATTCACGGCGGCGGCTGGGTTTACGGAAACAAAGAAATTATGCAGTTTTATTGTATGAGTCTCGCAGAAAAGGGATTTGCTGTCATAAACTTCAGCTACCGTCTTGCGCCCAAGTACAAGCACCCCGTTCCGCTTGAGGACGCAAACAAGATATTTTACTGGGTATTTGAAAACGCCGATAAATACGGCTTTGATGTCAACAATATTTTTGCGCTGGGGGACAGCGTGGGGGCAAATATTTTGGGACTTTACTGCTGCCTTTGCACTGACGCGGAATACTCCGCAAAAATGGGCATCACGCCGCCCGCGGGATTTGCGCCTAAAGCTGTTGCTTTGAACAGCGGGCTGTACCGATTGGTACGCGGAGAGGAATTATTGCTTGATTCTCTCGCAGAGGCTTATTTTCCAGACGGCGGCACGGACAAGGAATATGCCCAAATCGCTCTTGCGGACTTTGTAACGGCAGATTTCCCGCCGTGCTTTGTAATGACGGCTCTGGGAGATTTCTTAAAATGTCAGGCAAAGCCGTTTTATGAGCATATTTTGTCACTTGGCATTAAAGCGGAATATCATTGCTACGGTAATGCGGAAAATGAGCTAAAACATGTATTTCACATAGACATTAAACTTCCTGAGGCTCGTGACTGTAACCAAGATGAGTGTGATTTTTTCTTAAATCAGATTAAAAATCATTAGTATCACAAAGGAGAAATTAATATGAATCATACAGCAGCGTTTATTATGCCTGTCAAAATCAGCGGAGATGAAACAGAGCTACGTTTTTTCAGGGAGGCAGTTCAAGGCATAAAAAATCAGACTGACAATGACTGGATTATTATTATGGTTGAAGATTATTCGGATAATAAAGCGGTTTATGATGCCATAGATGAAATGAAGAAGGATCTAAAAGATAAGCTCCACGTTATTTATTCGGATAAGAACTACGGCACGGGCGCGGCGAGAAATAAGGGAGTTAAATATGCAAACGAAATAGGCGCACCCTTTATTCTTTTTAATGATTCGGATGATATATCCGATCCTAGAAGGCTTGAGCTTGTCAGAAAAGCTTTTGAAGAAGATGATACAGTGAATGTTGTATATACGAGTTTTGATGTTATTGATGAAAATGACAATGTTGTGCCTGAATATTTAGTAAACAAGTCTGTAAGAGAAATATTAGACGGACATAAATCGAATGTTGTTGAGGGCGAAAACGCTTTGATAAAGTTAGTTAGCACAAAGAGATACACTAATCTGACATCATGCACAGCCGTAAAAACATCATTGGCATATCAGGAGCCATTTCCGGGAGAGACCGTTTCCGAGGATTCACATACATGGCTTAGATACGCAGCTCATCCGGGGAAATTTGTGTTTTTAAGGGATATAAAAGGCAGGTACAGAATTTGTTCTAATGTTCACAGCCGGGCAAGAAGCATCAATGCAAACTTTTATGGGCAATTATTCAGGGTGGATTCATCTGGGTTTGAAGAGGCGGTTAAAATAGCAAAAAAATACGGTACGATGGGCGAATGGGGCAAAAAAGATTTAAGAGTAGCTTTTTATGTCCGCTTGGCACTAAGTCTATTGTATGGGGATTCCGTGGAGTATTGTAAAAAGTCCCTATCATTAGCTATGAACATCTCAAAAGAAAAGACGTTCGAATATGTCGACTTATTGCGCTGCGAGCCGGAATATAAGGCACGAATGAAAGCAATGGTATCATAGTGTAAAAAATTGCGTGAGAGGAGGAATTTTTTCCTCATCCCTTTGATTATGTGCGAAAAAAACATTGATTTTGCCCTGTTTATTTTCGTATAAATACCCTTATGTTTTCAGATTTGAAATCATAAAGGCTATACCGAAAACGGCTCTTACAAAGGAAATAAAAGCCGTTTTTTGACACTAAAGTGGGCGTTTTTCTGATGTAATAACGATTGTATATTAAAACACATAAAACAACTGCAAAGGTTCGGTTTATTCCAGTTTTAAAAAGAAATTCTAAAAAAATTAAAAATCTGCACAACACCCTTGACAAATTGTTTCGGAACTTAAAGCAATAACGGTTGAGTCGGTCAAGGATGGCTCGGCAACAATCAACTGTAAAGGGAAAATGAGAATAGTAATTCTGCCAAAGCAACTTTGTAAAATGCTAAAAGAATATATTGCTAATAAAAAATATCAAACGGTTCCGTATTCGTAAGCAAAAATGGCAAGCCGCTTGACAGGAGCAATATATGGTCGGATATGAAAAGACTTTGCGAAAGCGCGGGCGTATCAAAAGACAAGGTCTTTCCTCATAACCTTAGGCACCTTTTCGCACGCACATACTATTCCCTGCAAAAAGATGTTGAAAGGCTTGCCGATATACTCGGACATTACAGCGTAAATTCAACGAGGATTTATACGATGGAAAGCGGAGAAATCCACAGACGGCAAATACAAAGATTAGGACTTTTAAGATGTTAAAAAACTCCGTATTCTTTCAAAAGCAAACACGCCAAATTGCAGAGGATTTATATGAGAATGTGCTGTTTGTGTTAAATAACGCTATCTTGCTTTATAATTTCTTCTATTAATTTTTCTTCTGTAAAAGATTTGCTTGAATCAAAAACTGCAATGGCCAAATCTTTTAAAAATGTTTTGTAATTCAATCTATCTTGTTTTTGAGAATCCTGAGAATTGATCCAAAAACGATATATAATAGAATTTGAGAATTTATGAATCAATTCATTTACATAATGACTTTTTCCTACACCGGGTTTGCCCACAACAAACTGAACGCCTACATTTATTTCATCAACGACATTCCGTAATAGAACAGTAGTGTCATCTAGGTCAATTGATAATCTATTTAAGGGTGGTAACTCACGAATTTTTAATGTGAATTCTGCATTGGTAATTCTGTTTTTTAAGAATGCAGTTATAATGTTTTGTCTGTTATTATCAGCGTACATATCATTCAAGATTCTCTCTATTTTCTCGGATGTTAAAGGAATAATATATACATTCTCTTTTTGTACACATGGAAGTCCAAATACCGTGGCATCAGTTTCGGCTATAAGACCGGTGTTAATTATTACTATATTGATTGCATTATTAGCAAATTTACTTTTAATAGTTCCTATTGTGATTTCATCATCTGAAACAGCTATGTCTGAGAGTTTTATCTGAGAATAATTTTTTATTTGTACAAAATACTTTGTCTGATCATTAAACAAAACATAAAGGTCATCAAAGTTATGTTCAGAGATTGTTTCTGCTTCTATTTCGGCTATATTTCTCTCTGTATCCATCAAAGCAGTAAAAAATAGATGTACATATTCTTGATATGTATATCCTTTATAAGCGTTACGAGCAACCAGTGCCATTTTATTGCCTCCTGTAATAATTATACTATATTTCAGCTTATTTTTCAATTACTGTATAATAAAAAGGCTCAGTACAACATATACCGAGCCAAATAAAAGTGGTGCACCGACCGAGTTTATATCCGAACCTATTTCCGATTTTTCTATTTCTTCAAATGGTATCGTTTGTGTCCCGTCCTTGTAATTAAATGTGATGATCATTTTATCATCATAGAGGTAGATGGCATTTACAAAGCTGTCAATCAATCGCCTGCGATGGTCAAGGTGTTTGGTGTTAAATTTGCGGAAGCGTTCTACCCAGAAGATAATTTGTTCTTTGGTAAGTGTCGGCTTTGCCATTGCTTCTTTTATGATCTGAACAGACAACTCGTTCTTCCGTTCTTCTAACGCCTCAAGACGCTCTTTTGTGGAAGCGGTCAGAATGCCTTGCTCGATGGCACTCAGCATATTATCAATACTTTTCTGAACCTCCGCAAATTGCTTGTGCAAGAGTGGCAGAGCAATGTTTTCTTTCGATTGCAAATCTATTATTGCATCGGCAAGTCGGTTTACTAACTCTTCATTAAAGATGACTTTTTGAATTTGCTCAATAACAAGGTTTTCTATCCATTCTTTTTTGACCGTCTTTTTGTCGCATCCGCGATGATTTTTCACACTGACACATTTATAATAACGATGTACCTTCATAGTATGGCTTGTGCCGCTTTCGCCAACCATAAGGCACTTGCATTTACCGCAGAACAGCTTTGTCGTAAGCAAATATTCATCCTCGGCTTTGTGCTTTGCGGGAGCTTTTTTGGTTTGTGCCATGCGCTTTTGTACTCTGTCGAATAAATCCTTTGGAATGATTGCCGGAATGCCGCCCTCTATGAGAACATCCCTGTATTTGTATTCACCGATATATTTTCGGTTATGGAGCATACGCGTAACACAGTTGATGTTTATTTTACCGCCACGCTTTGTGCGTACTCCCCGGATATTCATTTCATCGGTAATTTCACGCATTGTTGCACCATCTGCATAATGTTTAAATGCATCAAGTACGATTGGGGCAGTTAACGGATCAATCTGAAAGCATTGATTGCTGTCGGTTGTATATCCGATAGGCAGATTCCCGCCGTTGTATTTGCATTTTAAGGCGTTCTCCTTAAGACCTCGAATAACCTTTTCGGCAAGCTCAGCGGAATAATATTCCGCCATACCCTCAAGCATGGATTCAAGCAAAATTCCCTCTGGGTTATCCGAAATGATTTCAGTTGCCGATACGATCTTTACACCGTTTTTACGCAGAACACTTTTGTAGTGTGCCGAATCATAACGGTTGCGTGCGAAACGGTCAAGTTTCCAAACAATAATTGCTTCAAACTTTCCGCTTGCGCTGTCCTTGATCATTTTCTGAAAATCGGGGCGGTTATCTGTTTTGGCAGATAACGCACGATCAATATATGTTCCGATAATCTGAAAATCATTTTTTACCGCAAATGCCTTACATTCACGAAGCTGACCGTCAATTGATTCCTCGCGTTGACTGTCGCTTGAATATCTTGCATAAATCACTGCATTCATAGTTTAATCACCTCGTATATATAATAACCTTTTAAATATTTTTTGCAAGAGAGTTGACAAATCGGAGCAAGATGTATCTCACTCCGATTTAAACTGGCGTCTTATGTCTCTGTCTTATATCTTGTGTCTTTGTTTTCCTTCCACGCCTCAAATTCTTTCTGCCCTTCTTCGCTTTCAAAGAATAAAAGTATATCCGGTAAAAGACACCGTGCGAGCGATTCGATTTCAGACTGTGGAAGTTCAAATCTTTCTGCCGTTTCTTTCACAAGAACCGCTCCTTCCGATTGATGTTATAGGTATTGAGCGTCTTATGTCTTGTGTCCGATGTCTTATATCTTAAAATATAAGCTAATACGCTTATATTTCAGAATTATACCAGATTATTCTATACTTGTCAATAGAAAATAAACATTTTCGCTTATTTTTATTGATTTTGAGAAATGGTTGTGATAAAATGAGTATATTAAATTGTATTGGAGAGAAGAAAATGGCGATTGGTGAAAGAATAAGATATATACGAAAATTAAGAAAATTAACACAAACCAGGCTCGGAGTAAAACTCGGATTTCCGGAAAGCTCTGCCGAGGTCAGAATAGCACAGTATGAAACGGGCACTCGAACGCCGAAAGAGAATGGTATAAAAGTGATAGCGGATATTCTTGAAGTATCGCCTCTTGCTTTGAAAGTGCCGGACATTGACAGCAATTTGGGCTTAATGCACACATTTTTCGCTTTGGAAGATATGTACGGATTGGAGATAAAAGCGGAAGATGATAAATTGATATTTCAATTCAAGGATGAACGGAAGCTTGACCCGTCATTTCATCAAATGCTTTTTGCATGGGCGAAGCAAGCAGAAAAACTCAAAAACGGTGAGGTAACAAAAGAGGAGTATGACAAGTGGAGATATAACTATCCAAAATATGATAACTCGCAAATATTTGCGGAAGTTCCCTCACAAAAAATAACAGATTATTTAGAAAAACAAAACGGCGCAAAGGAGGATTTAAAAAATGGATGCAAATGATAAAATTCAGTTATTTGAAAATCAGCAAATACGTACAGCATGGGATGAAGAAAAAGAGGAATGGTATTTTTCTGTAGTTGATGTTTGTGGTGTGTTAACAGATAGTGCAGATTATAATACTGCAAGAAAATATTGGAATAAGCTAAAACAAAGATTAAACGATGAGGGCAGCCAGTTGGTGACAAATTGTCACCAACTGAAAATGAAATCTCCAAAAGACGGAAAGCGTTATAAAACAGATGTTGCAACCACAGAACAGCTTTTACGAATCATACAGTCAATCCCGTCACCGAAAGCTGAGCCGTTTAAACTTTGGCTTGCGGAGGTCGGCAGAGAACGAATCGAAGAAACGATAGATCCCGAACTCATTATTGAACGCGCCCTTGAAACATATTTGAAAAAAGGTTATTCACGCGAATGGATCAATCAACGGTTGCAGGCAATTCAAGTTCGTAAGGAGCTTACCGATGAATGGCAGGACAGAGGAATTCAAAAAGGAATCGAATACGCAATTCTTACAGACGAGATAACCAAAGCATGGTCGGGCATGACAACAAGGCAATACAAAAATCTAAAAGGTTTAAAGGAAGAAAATCTTCGCGACAACATGAGCACAACTGAGATTATTCTTAATATGCTTGCGGAAACATCAACAAAAGATATTTCAAAGAAGGAAGAACCAAATGGACTCAGCGAAAGCAAAAAGGTTGCAAAGCGCGGAGGCAATGTTGCGAATATTGCGAGGAAAGCACTGGAAGCCGAAACAGGCGAATCGGTAATCACATCTGAAAATGCAGCTACATTAAATTCGGTTGTAACAAATCTGATTGAAGGTGCAAAAAACGACAAAGATGAATAATATATAAAGTTTAACTGAGAGACAGGACAAGGAGCCTGTCTTTTTTTCGTTTAAATATAGCAAAAAAAGGGTGTGAGCATTCTTGGCAAGCGATGCAAATGTATATACATTTACAAAAAACGGGCAATTTCACTATGCTTTGAAATTGCCCGTTTTGCTTGTTGAGGCTACCGCCCCAAACCCTAAAAACGCAGAAAGTACTTCTGCGACCTACGCTCCAAAATGGAGCTTTTGATGTTTTAATAAAATTCAAAAAACAAAAAATCAACTTCGGCCAAGTTGGTCTGAAATTGGAAAAACCTTATTTTATGCGATCTTCAACTTTGTGTCAAAATGGCACAAAGTTGATTTTAGCATTTTGTTATATATTATTTTTAACTTTCCGCCAATTTGTCGGAAAGTTAATTTCTATCTTATAAACTTTTATATTATCAGCACCGCAAGGGGCGTGGCTCAAAGATGAAATCTTTGTTTTTGGGGCTTGGGGAAGTATCCCCAGGCAAGCAAAAATGAGAAAATCGTGTAAGACGAAATTTCTCATTTTTATGCTTTTAGGTCATAAAAGCATTGCTTGCACAAGATTGTTATACGCATAGCTCCATAATTATGAATTTATTGGCAAAATTAGTTGACTTTTGTAAACATTTGTAGTAAAATATAAAAGTAAAAGTATGTTTTCTGGGGTGAGGATATGGCGGAAGAAAAATTAATAATTGCTGCCAAAAAATATGGCGGCGAAAGTGCGGTAGTTTCTGCGCGTCTTCCTGTTGACCTGATTAAGCGTTTGGACGATATATGCGACATGACAGGAAGAACAAAAAATGAAGTTATTCAGATGTGTATAGAGTTCGCAGTAGAACGTATAGAAATTGAAAAGTAGCGGAGGTATTCATATGTTTAAATTAGCAGATGTAATCAAGTATGAAGGTGACAATTCAACTTTTGTGTGGAAACATCATTGTGAGGATTTTAATACAACATCTCAGTTAATAGTACATGAATCACAGGAAGCCGTGTTTTTTGCAAACGGTCAGGCTTTGGACTTGTTTGAGACGGGAAGGTATACGCTAACAACACAAAACATTCCGCTTATAAGAAATGTTATAAATATTCCTACGGGCGGAAAGACGCCTTTCCATTGTGAAGTTTATTTTGTAAATAAAACTCACCAAATGGCTATTAAATGGGGTACGGACAGTCAGGTTCAATATATGGAACCAAAGTATCACTTCCCTTTGCAAATCGGATTGTCCGGAGAAATGATTTTATCGGTTGATGATTCGAGAAAACTTCTTGTTTATATAGTCGGCACGGAACAAAAATTGACGCAAACAGCATTAGTACAAAAATTCCGTGCATTGCTAATGTCAAAAATTAAACCATACATCGGAAAAACAATGCAGGAAGCATCGTATTCAATATTTGAAACCGATTCGCATATGGATGAATTATCTTCCGATTTACATAGAATGCTGATTCCGGATTTTAAAGCATACGGGCTTAAACTTGAAAACTTCTTTGTTACCAATATTGCAAAACCTGATGGAGAACCCGCATACGAAAAATTCAAAGATTTGCACATTCGTCAGTATTCAGATGTTGCGGAAGCTCAGTTAAAACAACAAGTAAGCGTTATAGATGAAGAAACGGAAAAGAAACGCAGAATTATAGAGGCTGAAGGAATTGCCGAAAAAAGAAAAATTGAGGGTTATAGTTATGCCCAGGAAAGAGGCTTTGATGTTGCGGAAAAAGTTGCAGATAATGAAGGCGTGGGTAACTTTTCAAGTCTCGGCATCGGTCTCGGAATGATGGGCGGTGTTGCAGGAACTGTTGGAGGAATGACCGGAGAGGCAATAAAAAATACGGAAGGGCAAAAAAGTCCGGACAGTATGGAGGAGTTCAAACAAAAGCTCGAAAAACTGATGCTTATGAAGGAAATGGGCGCCTTGTCAGATGAAGAATTCAACGAACAGAAGAAAAGATTATTAGAAAGTATTTAACTTAGGAGGAATTGGTTATGGGATTTACGAAAAATAAAGCATGGAGTATTGTTATATCACTATTAGCACTTATCCTTTTGCATGTTGTCGCATTTATTCTTCCCGTATACCACGGTATACATTTTTGGATGGGATACAGTTTTGCTGTTTTTGCAAATATAGTGCTGGTTGTAGCTGCTATTATTACGCTTAATAAACCAAATATAAATAAAACATTCCTGGGGCTTCCTGCTTTGAGCGTGGCATGGATTTATTTTATTATTCAAACAGGATTATCAATAAAGCAAATGACAGATTTTGATTTTCCGTATTTTGCGGGGATAATTATTAATTCAGCTTTAGCGACATTTGTTATTATTACTCTTATTTTAACAAATATGGCAGTAAAAGAAATTGAAAAAGTCGAAGAAAAAACAGCCGAAAAAGTATTTTATATTAAAAATTTAAAAACTGATATTGAACTATTAGAAAGCGAAAATTCAGAGGTTTTGTCAAAGCTTAAAGACCTGAAAGATACGGTTAGATTCAGTGATCCGATGAGCCATTCACAGCTTACCCCGCTGGAAAATAAAATCACCAATAAGTTTAATATTCTCAAAGAAAACATCGACAATCCAAGCATTGCTTTAACGCTCTGCGATGAAATGCAGAAGCTGCTAGCGGAAAGGAACAAAAAGTGCAGATTGTTAAAAGGAGTGCCGGAGTCCACTCTGGAAAAAGACAATACGGGCATTAATATTTTATCTACCGCTTTGGCGGTGCTTAGTGTTGTGGCTATATTCACACTCATACTGACATTTGTTATTATTCCAAACAACAAGTATAATACTGCGAACGCTTTATTTCAAAATGAAAATTATGAAGAGGCACTCTTTGCTTTTGAAAAGCTCGGCAACTATAAGGATAGCAAATTAAAAACAGACTTAATAAAAGAAAAATTATATGAAGAAAAGTATTTGCAAGCTGAAAATTGCTACAAGACGCAAAAGTATGTAGAAGCTATGCGCTTATACAGCGAGCTTGGAGATTATAAAAATTCAAAGGACAGAATTGAACAAATCTGCAATAAGTTTGCTCAGGGCGGAGAAATTTACTTTGGCGTGTATGAAGAAAATCCCGTTGCATGGAAAATTTTAAAAACAGAAAAAAGCAGAATGCTTTTAATCACGCAAAATCCTGTAGAAACACTTGCATTTAATGACGAACTTAAAAATATAACATATGAAACATCCTCTATAAGAAACTGGCTGAATGATGATTTTCTGACTGAATTTTCTGATGATCAAAGAGGCAGAATCCTTAAGAGTGACGAAGGCATGAATGATGATATATTCCTTTTGACAGAAGAACAATATAATGAATATTCAAAAAATCTTGACCTAACCACATATAGTGATTGGTGGCTGAGGACTAAAACCGATGCCGGAATGATGTATGTATCTGGAGAAAGCGGTGAAGTAAATACATATGGAGAAAGTGTCGTAAGAAATATGGGCGTTCGTCCGTGTGTTTGGATAAGCTTAAGATAGAATGGAGGCACATATAAGGTGATATCCAAATGTAAAGTATGTGGCGGAAATATTAATGCAAAAGAAGATGCAAAATATGTTATATGTGAATATTGCAGTACAACATATGAAACAGACAACGGCAAAATTGATATTAATGTAAGTTGTAATGTTAATAATACTGCAAAAAAGAAATCATTGTTGCCTTTATTGATATGTTTGTTTTTGCTGGTGTTTGTCATTGTAGGGGGACTTATTGTTATGAGTCTTATGAAGATTAACACCTCTTTGGAAAAACCGGAAGATAATGATGTATCCTATGTTTCGGAAATTTATGAAAAAAATTCGGAATTACAAAGAAACGAAAACAAAAATACCATTGAAGAAAAAAACAATAAACCTGAATTTGTTTATATTGAAAATGTCGAAGAACAAGTTAAACTGATACGCAAAAAATACTACAGCACACAAAACGACCTCGGAGCGCTCAATGTTACACAAATCGGCAAATATAAAATTTATAAAAATTCTGATGGTGATATTAAAAAGGTTGATTTTGCATTGAATTCTAATGCATATGATGTTTGCTATTATTATGAAAATGGAGAATTGTATTTTGTTTTTGCTTTTGACGGAAAAAAGGAAAATAGATTTTATATTTATAAAAATCAGATTATAAGATGGATAAATGAAGCCGGTACTGTGTTTGATAATGAATATAACAACCCTGAATTGCAGAAGTGGCAAAAAATAATTTTCGATGAAGCAAAACTTTTGAAGGAGAATATATGATATTTAAATGTAAAATCTGCGGTGGTAGTTTAGATGTACATATCGGAGAAAGAACGGCAGTATGTGAGTACTGTGGTGTGGAACAGACAATACCGAGCTTTATTGATATAAAAGCGCAGGAGATATATAATATAGCAAGCAATTATCTTGCGCACAATGAATTTGATAAAGCGGAAAATCTGTATGCACAGATTCTAATTGACAACAAATCCGATGCGGACGCGTACTGGAATATTCTTATGTGCCGCTACGGTGTTACATATGTAAAAGACCCTG
Source organism: Clostridia bacterium (assembly GCA_017450025.1). Taxonomy (GTDB): domain Bacteria; phylum Bacillota; class Clostridia; order UMGS1883; family UMGS1540; genus RGIG3586. The sequence continues at coordinate 61,784 of JAFSYJ010000016.1, forward strand.
CAAGCGGAAAGTATATACCAACGTGCAACAGAACTTTATATGCCCCTATTTTCAATGACGAAAACTACAAAAACGCTATTAAGTATGCAGATGAAAAACAAATGGCATTATTTGAAGCAAACGCAAAAATCATTGACGATATACAAAAGGGTATTCTTTCCGTTTCAAGCAAAGAAAAGCCGTTTGATATTTTCATATCGTACAAGGAAACGGATGCGAACGGCGCAAGAACAAAGGACAGTATTGCGGCGCAGGATTTGTATGAGAAACTGACGGCAGAAGGTTACAAGGTATTCTTCTCACGTATTACCCTTGAAGACAAAATTGGAACGGAGTATGAACCATACATCTATGCCGCCCTTGCTTCAAGCAAGGTAATGATAACCGTTTCATCATCAAGAGCAAATCTCGAATCGGTATGGGTAAAAAATGAGTGGTCAAGGTTTTTATCATTCATGGGAAAAGACAGCGGGAAAACACTTGTTCCGCTTTATTTTGATATGGACAAGTCTGACCTGCCGGATGATTTTGCACATTTCCCATCTTACGATATGAAAGTTGACGGTTTTGAACAAGATTTAATAAGGGGTATTAAAAAATTGACACCTCTACCTGTCATGCTTTTGGAGAAACGGAAGAAAAGAAATAAGATATTAAAGCGTATAGGACTTGCCGGTGCAGCTTGCGCGGTTATCGGTGTTATATGCGCTATTCCGTGGTTTATGAAGCTGCCGCAATATAACGCCGCAATGCAGCTTTATTATGACAAGAACTACCCCAAAGCGACATGGGCATTTGCAGATTTAGGAAGTTACAGAAATTCAGAGAAAATGAAGGAAAAGTGTGAGCTTAGCTGGAGGAAGAGTTTGGCGAATGTTGTAGCAACAAAATATGCTTCGTTAGAAGGCGATTCATACTATGTTTCACAGCAAGGCAGTATCGAAATTTTTGATTCAATTAACGGTTTCGACAGCAATGAAAATAAGAATTCAAATTTGCAGACCGATGTAAAATATGTATCCATTGCTGACGGTGGACACACATCTGTTTATGCGCTCAGAGAAGACGGATTTGTTTCTAATTCTAAGGAAAACAACGATTTACCGGATGATTGGAAAAACATTGTTCAGATTTCACCAAAGTTTTACAGTACTTCTGTGGCATTAACCAAAGAAGGTAAAATGCTATACGGAAACACACATAATTCAAAGTTTTATTCAGGAAACGATGATTGGCTGACTGATGTTAGCACATGGAATAATATTGTTTCTTTCGAGTATGAGATATTGGACACCGAAGGTGGTATAGAATCTGCGGCTATTGTAGGAATAAAATCAGATGGATCGTTATGCGGCGTATATACAAGTAGTTTTAACAGTGCTTCAATTTCACAAGCTGTAAAACAGTTTTCTGATGTGAAAAGCGTTGACATTGATCTTTATGACGGTATACGAATAACAGCTTTAACAAATCACGGCACATTACAAAAGTATGAGCATGACAGATTCAGCGAAGAAATAGCGGAAAACACTTCAGATATATTTATAGATTTTTATCCTGAAGATGCAATATATAAGCTTTCTAATCGCGGTGAATTGTTTGGCTGTACGGGGCATGTTTTAACAGAAGACATCGTTAAGTTATCGTCTGATTTTTGTATAAGTCGTTCAGGTAGCATATATAGAATTTTCAATAATGAAGTTCAAAAGTATTCCGAAAAAACAGTTGTATATGACGAATGGGTAGAAAGGTTGAATTAGATTATGAAATGCTTAATATGCGGCGGCGTTTTAAAATATGAAAACGGTTTATACATATGCTTGAACTGTGGAGTGAAACAAAAGATTTCTTCTTTTTTTGAGGACACAGAGGTTTTTATATGTTATGAGGAAAGCGATGAGCAAGGCAGAAGAACGAAAGACAGTATTATAGCACAAGACATATATAATAAACTGCAAAACGCCAACATAAGTTCTTTTTTTCAGAGAATATCTGCCGCCGATTTGGTTGGTGAAAATATGGAACTTGCAGTTCAAACCGCAATTACATGCGCTAAAGCAATTATTTTATGTGCAAGCTCAAAAGAGAATTTCTCAAAACTACTTTATAAATACAAAAATGAATTTACAAATAAAAAAGTAATTCCTGTTTATACTCTTTTAAACGCATCGGATATTCCGAAAGAAATAAGCAGATTTCAAGCTGTAAACTATGATAATGTGGGTTCATCAACGGATTTAATAAAGAGCCTTCTTGTTTTTTTAAATAAAAACAGCGAAATAGATGTTAATAGTTTTAAAGACAAGCTAATAAAAAAAAGAAAGCGTTTACTAATTTCATTTTTTGCCTTGTTTATTGCTATTGCTGCTTTAATATCATATATAGTATTTGGCACACCGTATATATTAAAAGCCAAAAAATACAGTTATGCCGAAAAACTATTTGATAACGCCAATTATACAGAAGCTGTCGATATTCTTACACAACTTTCCGATTATAAGAATTCACGAAATATGCTAAAAAGCATTTATGATCTATACGAAGGGTATTATTATGATGAATCATCTGATTCGACACTTCATTTAGTTATTGAGAATGATTCCCGTGCAAATATAGAATTTGAAAGAAAATATCCCGATAATACCGTAATGAAGTTTTCTGAAAAAGGAGAGATACACGGAAAACAAATGTCATTTAACTTTACCGACAACTTTGGGCAAGACGGAGTAGCCGACATTCAAATAGAAAACACCTCATTAAAATTAAAAATAAAATCAAAAGAAAGCTTGGAGTTGGCTTTTGATTTAAATTCAAAATCAGACGCTCCGTTGAAGGAAAAAATATCAAAGGACACTTTGCTTTCATGGCTAAAAACAAGAACAACAATCAGTGATATAAAGGCACTCGGTTATGAAATAGAATATGTAACTTCATGGGGATCAGAAGAAGGAACTAACAGATTTTATAAGATATCTGATACGGATATCCGGTTTCTAACAAGCGCATACGATCCGACAAAGGAAGATTTATGGTCAGCTCCAATTCAAACAGATGTATATAATAATCCTTTTATTATGGCAATTGAAGCAAAAGCAGAACTGATGTGCCCGGAAAGAATAGGTCAAAAAGATGACAGTTACATAGATGATGGTATTAAGTATTATCCAAACGGAGTGCCGTATAATGGCTCTGCTCAAACTGAAATAAATCATGATACCCCTGTTTTGGTAGCATCTGATAAGCTGTTAAGCAGAAATGAACTTCTTTTACCGGAAAAATGGTATTATACAGATGATAATTCTGCGGAAACGGAAAATGATCAAAGCAGTTTCAGTTTATATGATTAGAGGTAAAAACAAATGATATTCAAATGTAAAATATGCGGTGGCAGTTTAGATGTAAATATAGGCGAAAGAACTGCCATTTGTGAATACTGCGGTGTGGAGCAGACAATTCCGAGCTTTATTGATATTAAAGCACAGGAAATTTATAATATTGCAAATAATTATCTTGCTCATAATGAGTTCGATAAGGCGGAAAATCTGTATGCACAAATACTAATTGACAATAAATCCGATGCGGATGCGTATTGGAATATCCTTATGTGCCGATATGGTGTTACATATGTAAAAGACCCTGCAACCGAGAAGTATATTCCCACTTGTAATAGGACACTCTATGCGCCTATCTTTAATGACGAGAATTACAAAAATGCCATAAAATATGCTGATGAAAAACAAAGGGTATTATTTGAAGCAAACGCCAGAATCATTGACGATATTCAAAAAGGTATTCTTTCGGTATCACGAAAAGAAAAGCCGTTTGATATATTTATCTCGTACAAAGAAACAGATGCAAACGGTGCAAGAACAAAGGATAGTATTACAGCGCAGGATTTATATGAAAAGCTGACAGCCGAAGGTTACAAAGTATTTTTCTCACGTATTACACTTGAAGATAAAATTGGAACAGAATATGAACCGTATATATATGCCGCTTTAGCTTCAAGCAAGGTAATGATTACCGTTTCATCTTCAAAAGAAAATCTTGAATCGGTTTGGGTAAAAAATGAGTGGTCAAGATTTTTATCATTCATGGGAAAAGACAGCGAGAAAACACTTGTTCCACTTTACATTGATATGGACAAATCTGACATGCCCGATGATTTTGTACATATGCCGTCATACGATATGAAAACTGACGGCTTTGAACAGGATTTAATCAGAGGTATCAAAAAATTGATACCTCTGCCTGTAATGCTTTTGGAAAGACGAAAAAAGCGCAATAAAATTTTAAAAAGAGTCGGCATAGCCGCTGCCGTTTGTGCTGTTATATGTGTTATATGCGCTATTCCTTGGTTTATGAAACTGCCCGACTATAACGCTGCAATGCAGCTTTACTATGACAAAAACTACCCCGAAGCAACCTGGGCATTTGCTGATTTGGGGCAATACAGAAATTCGGATAAAATGAAGGAAAAGTGCGAGCTTAGTTGGAGAAAAAGCTTGGCAAGTATTGTCGCTGTACCGTATGAATTGTCTTATTCGGACAATATTTATTATATTACTGATTTGGGTTCGGTTAAACAATATAATAATAACGGAAAAATCGACAATTCTGTTAACGATCTCTCGATAAACGAGCACGGAAGAATAGCATCGCTGGCATGGGGGTATGAGCCACATGCGCTATATGAGGACGGAACGGCAATGTTAGGACAAAGCGAAGAAGAATGGAAAGATATTGTTCAAATAGTTGGCCCTCAACCCATTGGATTGCGGTCAGACGGCAGAGTTATTTATTCAAAGACCAAGCTGTCCACTGCTACCCAGAATGAAGATTGGTTAAAGGATACAGAAAATTGGACTAACATAGTTTCATTGGAGTATTACGGTCAGCCCGGCGGCGCTCAATTCTTAATAGGAGTTACGAGCAACGGTACGGTTTGCAAAGTTCAAACAGAACACGCTGGGGAGTTATTTGTTGATGATTTTAAAAATGTTAAAACATGCTTAATGACTGATTTTAATATTTGCGCCATAACATATGACGATAAGATAATCTGTGAAAATAACGGTTCTAATATAGAATATAAAACTGATAAAATAAAGGCTGCAGAAATACACGGAGCATTTTATGACAAGTCAAAACACTATTTAGAATTGTTGAAAAACGGTGAATTGTATATAGACGACAAATATGTTTTAGGTGACATATGTTATTTAAAAAACGGCTATGCCTTATCAAAAACAGGAGTATTATACAGTTATGATTTATATACGAACACATTTACAGAGTTTAAGAAAAATGTTTTGGTAAATGACGAATGGAAATAGGAGGTGCAAATTACTATGAATTGTAAAAATTGCGGAGGCAAGTTATCAGCCGGTGAAAACGGATTCCAATGCGAAAGCTGTCAAAGCAGATTTGAATTTGCCGATTTTTATGAAAATGAGGAGGTCTATATTTCGTATATTGAAACGGATGATTCCGGCCGCAGAACAAAGGACAGTGTTATTGCTCAAGAAATATACCGCAAATTAGAAGGGACAAAAATAAACACCTTTTTTCAGCGTATTTCCGCCGGCAACGCCACGGACGACCTTGTGCAAAGAATAAGTAGCATCGCAGAGGAAAAATCAAAAATTGTTTTAATTGTCGCTACATCGGCGGAAAATTTCATAAAGCTCTGGAATAAGCATCAAAGTTCGGCATCAACAAAAACAGTTCTTCCCGTATTCTCCGATATGTCGGCATCGGCATTGCCGCAAGAAATCAAGAACACGCAAGCGCTTAATTATGATGCTATCGGTTCGGACAAGGACTTAATAAAAAACATACTTCAAATATTAGGCCGTGAAGGTGATAAAGACCTTTTTGAAAACCAAAAATCTTTAAACAAGCGAAAGAAGAAAACGGCAATTATGGTACTTCTGATTGCGTTGATTGGTATTTTAGCATTATCAATTACATGTAAACCGGGTGTTTTAAATAAATTTAAAAGCAATTCTAACGAAGTAATATATGAAAAAGCAGTCAAATTTGATGAAAGCAAAGACTATGTTCAGGCTATTAAATCATTTTGCAGTATCCCAGGATACAAAGATTCTGATACAATGCTTATGGATATTTATAAGTTATATAACGGAGTGTATACAGACGAAAACACTAACCTTACAGTAAGGCTTGATATAAGCAGTATTTATTCTGCAAACGTCAAAATAATAACGGACTTGAATAAAAGCTCTATGTCTGTATTAAACGAAAACGCCGGTATTAATGAAAACTTAATACACAGCAGTTATACAGATACTAACGGCGTTTCAGGCAACTTTGAGATAGTTCTCGAAAACGATGGTATACAAGTTGTCCTGAATAATGTTGATGTTTTTATTCCTTTTGAGAATAAGACCGAAAAAGACTTGGATTTGGAAATAAACCATGAGCAAATACTCACGTGGTTGGATGGAAAAACTGCTGTAAATAAACTTGTTGCTTTAGGCTATGATATAGAAATTCAAGATCAGAACACATATTCAATAAAAAACACCGATATATCAATTGTTGGTAATTCAGAAGGAATAGAAAGCATTACCGGACCGGCAGATATTATATGTCCCGAATATGCCGGTCGCGAAGCCACACCATACTATACAGACGAATACTTGTACTACCCAAGCGAATCTTTATACTGGAATAAGCCCGACACAATCGGAACTATCGCAAGCGACTCTACCGTAACTGTAGCAAGCAAGCTTTCTTTGGGTGTAGACCGGTGGGATCAAGAAATAAATACAATCAAGGACTCTCTCCGCAAGGACGAGGATGATAACGGAAGTGATTCAGATTTTGTTTTCTTGCCAATTGGCGATTTGAAATTTAGGATGACCGCCCGGGAAGTTCAGCGCATTTTAGGCGACCCGGAGAAAAAATCGGAAGAACTTGGTCAGGGGGCAACCGGTACACCTTTGCAAAACTGGGAATATCCCTCATTAGGCATTTCACTTTCATTCGTGCGCAATCAAAACGAACAAACAGTTTCAATTATCAGGATAACAGCGCCATGCAGTTTTACAACACCTCAGGGTATAAAAATCGGTAGCAGTCGCTCGGAAGTAATAAATGCATACAAAGGAAAAATAGAGTTTGAAGAAACGGCACAAAGTGCCGACACGATTATAGTTGGAAGTGTATACGGAGGGACTATATTTACTATTGACGGCGATACCGTATCGCAAATATTTGTGGGTGCAGGTGCAGAGTAATACATTTTTTTAAGTACTGATTACTGTTCTTAAATCGCTGACAAACTCAGTCTGCTGCAAGTAAAAAAATGGCAAAAGGGGATAGACGCGATTTTTCAACTTTTATGTTGTTACGTCGAGCACTTGCTTGGTAAGGAAGGAAACACTTTAGGGACGGAGCGGATTTTGTTATAAAAAGTATTGTTTTTAACGTACAAAAAACGTCCCGTCCAAAAATGGATTAGCTTAAGATAGAAATAAGCGGAGGCACAATATGTTATTCAAATGCAAAATCTGCGGCGGCAGTTTAGACGTACTTATTGAAGAAAGAACAGCGGTATGAGGCAGTATATACAAATCTGTGGCAAGATTATTTCTAACCGTTGCTCATTGCCCCTGGGCTGGACAAGTTGCTACCGTTAATCAAATGATTGAATCGAATGTGAGGAATACACAATGGAAGACAAAACAATTTACAGACTTGATGATAGTATATCTTTTCGAAAATGTTCGTTGTTTGAATGTGATCAGGTGACATTTGGTGATTGTACAAACTTTAGTACAACAGAAAGAAATTGGACTACTTATTACGGTTGTAATCAAGATGGTATACATTTTCATTGCACAAAACATCCGGAAATTGAACTGGAAATCAAAGAAACAAAATATTACTCCTCTATTTATTTTTGCCCTAAGTGCCATAACAGCATTGAAATAGAGAACCCTATGGAGTTAAAAAGCAAATGTTTGCGAATGCTTAATATTCCTGCATTTAAAGAAGCTAAACTTGTACGATTAGATGATTGGTATATTCATGAAATCAAGGAAAAAGTAAAGGATGATTCTGGCTACTGGGTTACTACTAATGTTAAAACAGATAAGGACGGTGACACTATAATTGTGGTATATGTGGGACATAAGGATTCTAACGAAAAGGCTCAGTTTTTTATCAAACCCGAAAAGGGACAGCTAACAAGTGATCATAAGGATATGGATCCGGCAAAAGTTCTTTCTAAAATTGAGGTTTATTTTAAGGATAGAAAACTAACACAGGAATTTGACGATTGAGCTAAGTATTTGTAGTAGCTTCTACAAATTTGAGAGGTGAAAAGCTTTGGCAGATTCATATATTGAGTGGCGTAAGCGTGAACATGTTCGCCCCATGCTTCTTCCCAATAAAGAGCAATACTATATTGATTTACTTAACATTGAACATAGCTGGTCCGGTCGATTGGATACAAACATTGGTAACACCTTTGTTATGGAAGCAGAGCAACAGCTGGTAAATGCAATAGAACTGTTTGAACAAGGTTATTTTGACTGTGCATATTATTCCTTGCGGTCTGCGGTTGATATGTCTACTACAATGGTATTCCTGGCAGATATGCCGGATAGCGAGAGAGACAATTATTTGGAAGCATGGAAATCAACGATGGATTTCCCTATGCAAGGCCAAATGATTAAGGAACTTTCACGCAATGGTAGTGTTTTTACCGATATGTTGGAAAAAATGCCTGAGTTCTTTTCTAATTCGAAAAAACTTAGTGCAGAATTAAACAAATATGTCCATAAGCAAGGGTTGCAACACTTTTATGTTTCCCGCAATCATCTAATGAACCAAGAAAAATCACAAGCTCCGTTTATAGAGATATTTGAAAAGTATCTTCAACGTTGCATTGGTGTTGTTGCTGTAATGCGTCTTGCAATTGACCCCTTCCCTATACTATTAATGGATGAAGAAATCCTATATCGTTGCTTTGATTCAATGACTGATCCATATAGTGATGAATTCGTTGATAAATATATTGGAACGTCAACAATAGAGCGCTATAAGAGAACTGAAATGTATATAGCAACCTACGATTCATTTATATCTGAAGAGAAAAAGAACGATGCTGTGTTTAATGTGATGAAATATCAGTATATTGATTCAAGAAGATTGGATGAAATATTCAGTCAATTACACCTTCTACCGAAAGATGATATTATTAGTGTGTTGCTGGTTGCAGCAGATGAAAAAGTAATAAAAGTATATTGCCACAATTGTTTTTTACGGTATTTTACAGATAAAGAATCAAATAGAAAAGCGATGTCATGGAGTGGTCTTGATTTTAAGAAATTTTCTGAGGCCAAAAATCCGATGAATCAAATTTATGATGAATCATATATTTCTGTATATTATTTTGGTGATACATTTTATTTTGTAGAACATAATGAGCTTTTAAGCGAAGTGGAAGTTAATAGAATTGCAGAATTTGTAGTCGAGGGACTAAACACACTAAAAATCGAAAATGGAACGGATATATGATCGTTTTTTGAGACAATCCCAAATTTTGTGTAAAGTCTATACAAGACCTCCAAGATGATATATAAGAACCCCGTCTGTTACCAAAATCAAAGATTTTGAACAGACAAGGGAACCTTGTTATTTATATAATAATAAAAATATCATTTTGG
>JAFSYJ010000017.1 GCA_017450025.1 Clostridia bacterium
CCGCGTAATGTGCTGTCTATAATAAGCAACGCGAAAAATGATCTTATGGACGCGGCTACGTTTGAAAATGTGTATCAGTCTGATTATAGGATGAGCATAATTTCGAGGATTTATTTCAGGTATCAGACAAAGCTAAGGAAAAACAACGCGGTAGATTTTGACGATATTATTTTAAACACGGTAAAGATTTTAAGCGAAAACCCCGATGTTTTGCAAAGGTATCAGGAACGCTTTAAATATATTCTTGTAGACGAGTATCAAGACACAAATAATTCACAGTATCTTCTTATAAATCTTTTGTCGCAGAAGTATAGAAATCTTTGCGTTGTAGGCGATGACGACCAGAGTATTTATAAGTTCCGCGGTGCAAATATCGGCAACATTTTGAATTTTGAGGACGATTACCCCGACGTAAGAAAGATTACGCTTGACCGTAACTACCGTTCCACGCAAAACATTCTCGACGCGGCTAACTGCGTGATAGCGCATAACAAGGGCAGAATGGGCAAGAATTTGTGGACAGACAGCGGCGACGGGGCGAAAATCAATGTCTATACAGGCACAAATGAATATGACGAGGCAAATTACATAGCGCGTGAAATTAAGCGATATTACGGAGAAAACGGCAGCTTTGGCGATTGTGCGGTGCTTTTCAGAACAAACGCGCAGTCGCGTGTGATAGAAGAACTATTAATGCGTGAAAATATACCGTATAAAGTGCTTTCGGGACTAAGGTTCTACGACCGAAAGGAAATCAAGGATATTATCGCGTATCTGCGTGTTCTGTATAATCCTGATGATGATGTAAGTCTTGCCCGTATTATAAACGAGCCAAAGCGCAAAATAGGTAATGCTACGCTTGACCGGGCAAGAGAAATCGCATTGAAGAACGACATATCACTTTATGATGTTGTTTCGCACGCGGATGATTATCCGGAATTTAAAACGGCAATAAAAAAGCTTCTTGCGTTCTCTGAGCTTATTGTATCGCTCAGAAAACTTGTAAATACCATACCATTAAGCGAGCTTGCGGAGCGGGTTATGAACGACACAGGCTATATGCCCTCGCTTGTCCTTGAGGACACCACCGAGAGCAAAACAAGAATTGACAACCTCGGCGAATTTATGTCCGTAATAGCCGAGTATGAGAAAAACCCTGAAAATGACGGCTCGCTTGCGGGATTTTTAGAAGGTATAACGCTTGTGAGCGACGTTGACGGATATGACGAGTTAGAGGACAGCGTGGTGCTTATGACAATACACAGCGCGAAAGGCCTTGAGTTTCCGGTTGTTTTTTTAACCGGTATGGAAGAAGGCTTATTCCCCGGTATGAGATCTATGGACAGTAATGACGATATCGAGGAGGAACGCCGTCTTTGCTATGTTGCGATAACGCGCGCAAAGAATATGCTGCACATTACAAAAACCATACGACGTACTGTACACGGTCAGACCCGCTACGAAAGACCGTCACGCTTCTTCGAGGAAATACCTGATAAATACCTTAAAGACCGCTCAAAACCGCTTGCGAGGGTTGCGGATAAGCTGGAGGAAGGCGGAGTTGGCACACTGGACGGCTTTGTATCGGCAAGGGGCGCGATGTATAAAAAGAAGGCCGAAACAAAGAAAATGAGTTTTTCTGCTGCTGAATTTATGTCGTTTAAAGAAGGTGACAGGGTAGAGCACAGAACATTCGGGCAGGGAACAATAGTAAAATCCACACCTGTCGGAAACGACAGCATACTTGAAATTGATTTTGACAATGCCGGCTATAAACGTCTTATGGCAGCGTTCGCAAAGGTGAAAAAG
>JAFSYJ010000018.1 GCA_017450025.1 Clostridia bacterium
CAGTCTGAAAAGCGATGAAGGTCATGCGGGACAATGATACTTCTGTCCGGCCGTGGAAGCGAAATGCTTGGGGCGCGGGAGAGTCGGGGACAGTTCGGGCGGTTGCCGGAAAGGTTAGAATCCTATGGAGCAGCTTTGCAAGTTGCCATCTGTTTGCTCGGTAAATACAGATTTGTCCGTTTTTCTTTTAGACAAGCAATTATTGAATTCTATACACTATAATAATATAGTAGAAAGTATAAATAATAATTGTAAGAAAGAGGAGGTACAATTGTATGAAAAGCAAAATTCCGCCTGTGAACAATTACGCGGCTTTTGTAGTATTACCTAAACCGCAGGAGGAAACGTCTGAAAAAATAAAAAAGAACTTTGTAAAAATTATTGCGCGAGAAATGTCGAATTATACTTGGAATTAGTACATAAAATAGTTATAATAGCAGTAGGTTGTAATATATTGGATTACCATAACCGACTGCTTTTTTTATAGGAGGGTTTTATGGCAGTCAAGTATTTATCAGAAAAGAAAGCATTAGTGTATGCGAGAGAAAGTAGGGATGATTACGGAGAGAAATATGAAAGAATAGAAACCCAAAGAGATATATTGCTTGAATTTTGTGAGAAAAACGGAATAAAAAATATCGTTGATGTTATTATGGACGATAATATGTCAGGCACTTCGTTTGAACGTCTAAATGATATAAAACGAATGATGGCAAGTGGAGAAATTGATGTATTTATTTGTAAGGATGCTTCAAGGTTAGGCAGAAATCTTCTTGAAAGCCTCAAATTCATTGAATTTGCTGAAGAAAAAAATGTTGAGATTATGTTTGAGAGCGAGGTCTTTGATCCCGAAATATTCCCATTGATAGCATGGTTTAACGAACGCAGGGCAAAGGATGACAGCGTAAAAATAAGAAGAGTATTAAGACATAAGCTTGAAAACGGCTTAGTGATTGTCGCACCGTTTGGTTATAAAAAAGAAAATGGCGTAATGGTTCCGGAGCCGAATGCGGCGGCTGTTGTGAAAAAAATCTTTGAGATGGCATACAATGGAAGCACCTGTCCGCAAATAGCAGACTATCTTAATGTTATTCACGCATTGACACCGTCTGAGGGACATAGCACAAAGCGAAAAATTCAAAATCCCATATGGACGCGTGACAATGTAAGGCGTACGCTAAGAAATCCTACATATATCGGAACACATATAGCAGGTAAAATCGAAAAGATCAGCTTTAAGAGCAAAAAATACAGGCGTGTTCCGGAGGAAGATTGTATTGTAATACCAAATCATCACGAGGCTTTGGTAAGCGAGGAAGTGTTTAATGCGGTACAGCTTGATTTGAGAACATTTAAGATAAACAGCAGAAAACCGTCGCAAAATCCCTTTACCGGATTGATGTTCTGCGGAAGATGCGGAAAAGCTGTTTTATTAAGATCAAGAAAGGGTACATTACCTGTAAAATATGTATGCGCTAAGCATAATCGTGAAGGCTTAATCAAGGATGAACTCCGTGAAGGCTGGGGTTGTAACCCTCACGCAGTTTACTATGCTGACCTTAATAAAATGATTATGGATTATGTCAGCCGATTTATGGATGATAATGATTTTAAGAATGAGGTGCTTCATTCTATTATGGAAGGCAATGACCTTGGAAAACTCAGGATTATGATTGATAATCTTAAAGAACAGGAAAGCAAGCTGCAAAAACGGTTTGATATTCTGTACGAGGACAGATTAACAGGTATTTTGCCTGAGTTTATGTTTACGGAGAAGTCACAGCCGGTTCTTGACAGTCTTAATAAGGTGCGTGCGCAGATAGAAATATACAGCAAGGAGCTTAAACGGGAAAATAGTATGGAACCTGCCAAAATGTATGAAAGCTGCATTAAGAAGATATATGAAAACGGTTTATCAGCCGAAGCATTAAAAAAACTGTTTGTAAAAATAATTATTTATGAGCCGAATGAAATTACGGAAAAAGATATGAAGGATTATAATATTCCGGAAGAGCAATATAATGTACTGTTAAATCAGGGCGGATACTTATTCATACAGAGATCGCCTTGGAATTCGATTATTTTAGACAAACAAAGACTTTAATTTCTTTAATTTACTTATTCTTGTGATTTTTAATTAACATTATTGCGTGAAACACATCCGGGAAGTTATGTATGCCAATCGCAAGCGCAGTCATAAATCCCATACGCTTAAGCGCGACCGAGCGGCTTTCTTTTTCGGTGAGGTTGCCTATGTCGCCCTCAGCAGACGGTACAAAGTAATCTATAAGACCGATAAAAATAATACCGCCGAAAAAAGCTGCCGCGGCAAGCCAATAGCCCCAGGTGTCGCCAAAATCCGCTGCAAGGTAATTACGGCTTTTTTGGAAAATTTCAATCATTGATACGTATATCATAACTCCCGCGCTAAAACCAAGTGACGCGGCGAGAAATTTTGTATTAGTAGTTTTTGCAAACAGCGCGATAACACTGCCGACGCCTGTCGCAAGTCCGGCAAGAACGGTGAGCGACAGGGCGAAAAGTACTTCTGACTGCAAATAGATCATCTCCCCAATTTTCTTTCTCAAATTTAGAATATGAAAACGCCGCTTTTTTTGTCACCGCTTTAAAAGTGAAATGTATAAAATTTGCATAGCGGCATATTTTAAATCAGGGACACTAAAATACGGGAGTGATATGTATGAAAAATTTCTCAAACAACAAAAAACCGCTCTCACAGGAGCGGCGCAAAGCGGACACAAGACCTGTTTTTCCCAAGGCGAAAAGAAGCGTAGCCGAAACAAGATATAACTAAAAAAGCCGCCCTTTTTTGGGGGCGGCTTTTGTCAGACTTGTTCATTTAAAATATCCTCAAATGTAATTTTTTCAAACTCATTTGCGATTACGAGCTGAACGCCGAACAGCTTTTTCTGCACCTTACAGACGCCGTTGTTGCGGCAGCTTTCGGGGTTTTCAAAACATTTATTTATCGCGATTTTTCCGTCAATCGTTTCGATAACCTCGCGCATAGTTATTTCGGACGGCTTACGGTTTAGAACGTAACCGCCGTTCACGCCGCGGAAGGATTTTACAATCTTCGCCTGAACGAGCTTTCTGAGTATTTTAAGAGCAAACCGATAGGGAACATCGTTTTTATCCGCTATTTCCTTTGCGTCCGTCTGTTTGTCAATTGTTGCAAGCATCACGACAATTCTCAAAGCGTAGTCCGCCTCGCGTGTTATTCTCATACCAATTCCTCCATAATCCCCAAAATTTCCTCTGCATAGGAGTCGGGTGTTCTTTCTTCTGTAATATGAATTTTGCGGTCGCAGTTATCGTAAAAGGGCTTTCTATCCTCAAATCTTTGCCTGATTTTATCAATGCTCTCACCCTGCATCAAAGGCCGGGACGCGCGCGCTTTTTCGACGCGGCTTTCGATTACGGCAAAGTCAGGGTCGAGGTTTATAATAATACCGTTTTTTCTTAGTGTAGCAATATTTCTTTTGTCGAGTACTACGCCGCCACCGGTGGCAATAACGAGGTTGTCTCTTAATGCGGCCTCCTTGACGCATTCGCGTTCTAAAGCGCGGAAATGCTTCTCGCCGTATTTTATAAATATTTCGTTAATGTCCATTCCTGTTTTTGTTATAATCATCGAATCGGTGTCCTCAAAGGTGTAGTCCGAGCGGTCTGCAATAGCTCTGCCTATTGACGTTTTTCCCGTTGCCATAAAACCCGTAAGGACAATGTTCATCTTCCG
>JAFSYJ010000019.1 GCA_017450025.1 Clostridia bacterium
GGCGAACCGCGAGATAGATATAAACAGTCTGAAAGAGCATTTGTCTGCATATTTGACTGCATATATGGTACCGCAGGCGTTTATGCAGCTTGACGAAATGCCCCTGACGGCAAACGGCAAGATTGATAAAAAAGTTCTTCCCGTGATTGAGATTGCGGAGGAGGAAATTGTACCGGCTGAAAATGAAATGCAGGATAAAATACTTGGTATTGCAAAGGAAGTTACAGGAGCAGACAGAATAGGTATAACCACAGACTTATTTGCGGCGGGCTTGTCATCAATAGGCAGTATAAAGCTTTGCTCGATGTTGTCAGATGCTTTTGATGTTGCTGTTAAGGTTGCCGAAATATTTGAGCGCAAAACAGTAAAGCAAATTGAAACGCTGATAAATGAAAAATCCGCAGAAGAAACCGTCTCTTATGAATTAAGAGAAAGCTATCCGCTAACCAAAACCCAAATGGGTATATATGTAGATAGCGAGATGTATTCGGGAATGACTGTTTACAACATACCGTATCTCTACAAGCTTGACAGCAGGGTTAATTTAGAAAAGCTTCGCATCGCTTTGCAAAAAACAGTCATAGCACATCCGTACCTCTTTATGACCTTGCGTGATGATAACGGCAAGATAAAAGCGGTACGAAACAAGGCTGAAAATATAGACATACAAATCTCTGACGCTCCTCCGGTGCCGGATAATTTAGTGCGCCCGTATGATTTAACGTCGGGAGAGAGGTTATTCCGCATCGAATTGTTTGATACAAATAACGGAAAATATCTCTTTGTTGATACACACCATATCATAAGCGACGGTGAGTCGCTTACAATCTTCTTTGATGATTTAAACAGGGCATACAGCGGCGAGGAAATAGAAACGGAACAATTTACAGGCTACGAGGCCGCGCTTGACGAGGAGGCTGCGCTCAAAACCGACAGACCTGAAAAGGCGAAACTGTGGTATGACAGCATTTTCCTCGGCTGCGGCGGTGAAACAGTGCCAATCAAGGACGGAAAGCCCTCCGAAAGAACAATTGCAAATACTGAGTATGTTGGAAAAAGTAACGCTGACAGAGTGCGCGAATACTGCGAAGAAAACGGACTTTCTCAAAACGCATTCTTTACAGCGGCATTCGGTATGGCGCTGCAAAGCTACACCGCATCGGAGAAGGCAGTATTCTCAACAATATATAACGGCAGAAGCGATTCAAGGACGGCGCGAAGCATTTCTATGTTTGTAAAGACTCTGCCTGTATGGTCTGAAACAAAACAGAATGCGACTGTAAAAGAAACAATAGCAGATTGCCGGAATTACCTTCTGTCGGCAATGGCAAACGACATTTACAGCTTTGCGGAGATCAGCAAAGCGTATGGGATAGGAGCCGATATACTCTTTGCTTTCCAGGGCGAGATGTCAAAGATAGATGAAACGGAGTTTTGCGGTTATCCTGTCAGCGTGGAAGAGGTAGAATTATCGCAGGCAAAAGCGCTTTTCGGGCTTGATATAATACTTGACGGTGATAAGGTACTCTTTGAGATCGAATATGATCCGACGGCGTACAGTGAATATACAATAAACGGAATTACACGCCTTATGGATCAGGTTATAAATGAATTTTTGACAAAAGAAAATATAAGCGATATTTCTTTCGTTTCAAATGATGATGAAAAAGCTATACTGTCGCTGCACGATACCGATTTTAAAGTCGAAGAAAAACCGGCGTACCGTCTTTTGCAGGACAGCGCGGAGAAATACCCCGACAGAAATGCGGTTATCGCAGTTGACAGAACGCTTACATACCGTGAATTAAACGAAGAAGCAAACGCGCTCGGTCATCTGCTTCGAGACAACGGCGCACAGCCGGAAACGATAGTTGCGGTAATGGCGGAGCGCGACAGCTACGCATACATAATGCGCCAGGGCGTGTTAA
>JAFSYJ010000002.1 GCA_017450025.1 Clostridia bacterium
GTAATATGTTCCCGTTTCCATATCGTAAGGGATTTGTATTACCGCTTTGCCGTCTTCATCAGTATAAACACCGTCAATTTCGGTTACTGCACCGTTATCATCAACCCACGCCAGAGAAACGCCTTCCGCCGGCTCGGCTGACTCTTTGAAATCATCAGGTGTTCCATACGACGAGCCCATAAGAACCATTGCGCCTGTAACTGTAAGTTCGGCACTGCCGCCCTGTGCTACCTCAAGGTCTCCGTCAATCCAGGTGTAAATATCTGAGTAAAAAGTTGTATCGCCGAAAATATAAAAATCGACTTTATCGCCATCTACAACTTCCTGTGTTTCAACGGTTGTGCCGTTGTAACCGTAAGCACTTTGCGTGCCGTCGTTAGATATGCCGCCGTTAAGCAAAAATCCGTTGGCACCTGCTGTATCAATGCCATACAGTTTGTTGACAAATCCGCCTGTCTCAGTCAGGTACTCCTCCGCCGTCTCAGCTGTAAAATCACCTCCGAATACCATCTCATGCGTTTTTACCAGTGCATCAAGGACAGATACGCCGTCAACGCTATCGCTGTAACCGTAATTTTCTGCGGTATCTGACGCTACTGTTACAGTTTGCGGTGCGGCAAGAAATCCGCCGTAACCTTGCGCCACAAGCACAACATCTGCTGATTTGACTTCAGGTATATCTGCTGCTGCAGTTAAAGAAAACATACCCAAAATCACGGAAATACACAAAACAATTGACAAAAATTTTTTCGATTTCAATTTATACATTCCTTTCACTTTTTTATTTTAATTGTAAAAAAATCCACCTCCGTTGTATTCCCGTGACACAATCAAAAAAGCCGCGGCAATTTTAATATTAAAATTACCACAGCTGTGTTTCCTGTGATCAAATCACAATTTGTTTGAAAAAGCTTTGACATAATGCAAACAAAAAAACTGCTTCTTCGCATACCTGCGATTACAAAACAGCATCAAAGCAGGTCTTCCGGCTCGCACCTTATAAGGTCTTTACGCCTTGCGCTTTTATACCCTGCCTTCTCAGTTTCCCAATGACTGACTTTCGTCAACGGATACAAAAACATTTGGTGCATACGGCGACAGTAATACCGCAGGAGATTCGCACTCCATTCCCTTTTCACCACCCATACCCAAAGCGGTATGGGCGACACTTTGTGTGATATATTTAAACTACCTTAATATTAGCATATTTTTCTTATTAAATCAACACTTAAATTTTCTTATCTACTATTCGTAGATAAAGGCGTTTATTGCATCTTTTTTTATTAAATTTTCGTAGATTTACATTTTTGTTTTTTTAGGTTATAATATAGGTAAGAATAATTTTCAGGAGGTTTTTATATGAATTCTTTGACTGTTGGAAAAAACATTGCCAAATTAAGAAAAAAGCTCGGTATTACTCAAACAGAACTTGCCGGTATGCTTAATGTTACGGACAAGGCTATAAGCAAATGGGAATGCGGTCAGGGATACCCCGAAATAACCCAATTACCTGCATTATCAAAAATATTCGGCGTTTCGACCGATTACCTCATCAAAGGCAATTCAAAAGGCATCGTTATTGCCGGAAATATCTTGGCAGACATTGTTTGCTCAATAGATAAATATCCCCAAAAGGGTATGCTCACAAACATTACGAGCCAAGTAAGATCAGTAGGCGGTTGTGTGCCGAACACCATAATTGACATCGCCAAAATGGATTCGGAAGTTTATTTGACAGCTCTCGGAAAAGTCGGCAACGACGAAATCGGAAAATATGTTCTTAACCAAATGAAATCTAACGGAATAGATGTAAGCAATGTCAAACTTTCCGCAAGCAAGCCCACAAGCTGTACTTATGTTATGGCTGAAGAAAAAACGGGCGAGCGCACATTTTTCCACGACAGAGGTGCTAACTCGGAATTCTGCCCCGCTGATATTGATATTGACTCTCTGGACTGTGAAATCTTCCACATCGGTTACATACTTCTTCTTGATGAAATGGACAAAAAAGACGACGAGTACGGCACGCAAATGGCGCGCGTTCTTCACGATGTTCAGGCAAAGGGCATCAGAACCTCGATAGATGTTGTAAGCGAGGAGGGCGACAGATTTGCCGCAAAGGTTGTTCCCGCCCTCAAATACTGCAATTTTGCAATAATGAACGAGATCGAAAGCTGTATGGTTACGGGACTTGACCCGAAGAACAGCGACGGCAGTATCAATGTTGACAACATTCGCAAGACTATGGAGAAATTTATTGAATACGGCGTTAAAGAAAAGGTTATTATCCACTGCAGAGAAGCAGGTTTCTCACTTTCTGCAAACGGCGATTTTACCGTCGTTCCGTCGCTTGAGCTTCCGTCAGGCTTTATCAAAGGCAATGTCGGTGCAGGCGACGCTTACGCTGCCGGCAGCTTATACGGCTTATACAGCGGTTTTGGCGACAAGGAAATATTGGAATTTGCATCTGCTGCTGCAGCTTACAGCTTATCTGAACCGGACGCAACAAGCGGTATGCAGTCAAAAGAAAAAATTTACGAGCTTGAAAAATCGTTGAAGAGAATGAGTTTATAAGATTTATAAACAGTAAGGAGGCGCATTATTGCGTCTCCTTTGTATTATATCGTTAATTCCGCCTGTGGGAACAATAACATAGCTGTAATTTGTATTTGCCGCCATGGCAAGCGGATATACTGCAGGAGATTTACCATATGATACGGTGGTATCACTTTCATCTGTGTTAGATTCCGCCGTTCTTGTTGCGCCGTTTGTAGATGAAGTTTTTGCCTGAACTTCAAATTGTACCTTTCCGGCGTTATCCTTAAATAATGTAATTGCATCTGTTAATTCATCTACATCGACTTCATGCGAGAAATCAATCATTATCTTTGTGGAATCGGCATTGATATATGTAACTTCCAGATTACCTTCTGCAGTAACCGTACCCACTGTACAAACAGCAAATATCATTACCGATAAAATTGCCAAAATCTTCTTTAATCTAAACAAAATATCTCCACCTTTCGCTAATTGCCCTTAATTATACTTATTTTAATTATAAAGACAAATTGAATATTTAACAATTCTCAATATTATCTTTTTAGTTCTCAATATTACGACAATTTATTCCGCATGGATTTTTGCATCATTTTAAGCCACCAATTTATCCCGTTTTACCCATCATTATTCAAAAATACCTTTACTTTATGTTTTTTCTGTGGTAAAATCTAAATAATAATGAAAGGCGGTAGTTTTATGAAGGCGGTTATAACTGTTCTCGGAAGCGACAAGGTCGGTATAATTGCAAAGGTAAGCTCGCTTCTGGCAAAAAAGAATGTGAATATTCTCGATATTTCCCAGACAATAATGCAGGATATTTTTACGATGATAATGCTTGTTGATTTTTCGGGCAGCGACTGCAAGGTGAGCGAACTCGGCGAAGAACTCGAAAAATGCGGACAGGAACTTGGCGTTTCTATTACAATCGCCCACGAGGGGATTTTTAACTCAATGCACAGAATATAGGGAGATTTTGCCATGATAAATACTTTGGAGATAATGGAAACTATAAATATGATACGCGAGGAAAATCTCGATATCAGAACTATTACAATGGGTATCTCTCTCCTCGATTGCATAGGAGATAACGCAGATATTTCCGCCGGTCGCGTCTATGATAAGATAACTAAAAAGGCGGAAAATCTTGTTAAAATAGGCAACGATATAGAAAAGGAATACGGAATTCCAATTATTAACAAGCGTATTTCCGTAACCCCTATTTCTCTGGTGGCTCAGAGCTGCAAGGGGTATACTAAATTTGCACAGGCTCTTGACCTCGCCGCTCACGAAACAGGCGTTAACTTTATCGGCGGCTACGGCGCGCTTGTTCACAAGGGTTACACAAAGGGAGACATTGAATTTATCGAAACCATTCCCGAAGCTCTTGCAACGACAAAGCGCGTTTGTTCAAGTGTGAATATAGGCTCGACAAAGGCCGGAATAAATATGAATGCCGTAAGGCAAATGGGACAGATTATCAAGAAAACCGCAGAGCTTACGGCAGACACGGCAGGCTTTGGCTGTGCCAAGCTCGTTGTTTTTGCAAACGCCGTTGAGGACAACCCTTTTATGGCCGGTGCATTTCACGGCGTTGGCGAAGGCGAAAGCATTATAAATGTCGGAGTAAGCGGTCCGGGCGTTGTAAAATGCGCTCTCGAAAAGGTCAAGGGAGCTGACTTTGGCGTTGTTGCAGAAACGATAAAGCGCACGGCCTTTAAAATAACAAGGGTCGGTCAGCTTGTCGCAAACGAAGCTTCAAAAAGGCTTGGCGTTCCTTTTGGAATTGTTGATTTATCGCTCGCACCGACTCCCGCAGTTGGCGACAGTGTAGCGTATATATTGGAAGAAATGGGACTTGAAAAGTGCGGCGCACCGGGAACAACAGCGGCTCTTGCGCTTTTAAACGACGCTGTTAAAAAGGGCGGCACAATGGCTTCGTCTTATGTAGGGGGATTGAGCGGCGCTTTTATCCCCGTCAGCGAGGACGCAGGTATGATTGAAGCGGCTGTTTGCGGTTCTCTCACTCTTGAAAAGCTTGAAGCTATGACCTGCGTTTGCTCGGTAGGTATCGATATGGTTGTAGTTCCGGGCGACACAAGCGCCGAGAGTATTTCGGGACTTATCGCTGACGAAGCGGCCATCGGCGTTGTAAACACTAAAACAACAGCAGTCAGAATTATCCCCGCCTGCGGCAAAAAAATAGGCGACATTGTTGAGTTCGGCGGTCTTTTGGGGCGCGGTCCCGTTATGCCGATAAACTCTTTTGACTGCTCCAAATTTATTGCGCGCGGCGGCAGAATCCCTGCGCCGATGCACAGCTTAAAGAATTAAGGTGAGGTAATGTACGGCGAAACACGCGAAATCAAATACAGCGATCTTGCTCCAAACGGCGACGCAAGCTTGCCTGCGATCCTGCGTTTTTATCAGGACACGGCTATAAACCACTCGGCACATGCAGGCTACCCCCTTGAGCGACTTTACGGCGACGACCGCGCATGGATCTTGCTTTCGATGAATACAGATATATTAAGATATCCTCATTACCGCGAACAGGTAAATGTCACAACTTATACTACCGCGTTTGAACGGTGCTTTGGTTACCGCGCGTTTGAAATAACCGACTGCGAAGGCAATATACTGACAACCGCAGCAAGCTTTTGGGTATTTATGGATATAAAAAAAGGCAGGCCTGTCCGCATTTATGACGATATACCTGAAAAATACGGCATTGAGCCAAAGGACACGCCCGAATATATCAAACGCGAATTTGAAACAGCGGAAGGCGCGGATATATGCGATATCTCCGTCGGAAAGCGCGATCTGGACACGAACAACCATGTAAACAATGTAAAGCTTGCAGAATTTTTGCTTGAAGCTATGCCCATCGAAGCCAAAATCAAGAAAGCACAGATCTACTACAAGCACGCGGCTTATGAAGGTGAAATACTGACTGTTTCTGCCTGCACATACGGTTCTGAAACTGATGTCAGGTTAATTGGTGACAACAAAATAAAGACTTATGCGAGATTTGAAATCAAGGAGTAGAATATGAGATTTTTTGACGCGCACTGTGATACTCTTGATTTACTGAATGACAAGAACAGTCTTTATGACTGTGATACGCACTATAATTTTAAAAAAGCCGCCAAGTACGACACGCATATTCAGGTTGCGGCTATATGGATCGACGCTGATATTCACGATCCTGCGGAGAGAGCAAACGCTTTGTGCGAGCGGTTTAAAGCAGAAACGAAAAACATCGGCGTGATACGCACAAAGCATGACTTGGCAAGCGCCAACGGAGTTAATGTTATTCTCGGCATTGAAGGCGGCGAGCCTGTCGGCAACGATATAAAAAACCTTCGCTGTTTATTTGACAAAGGCGTCAGGGTCTTAACGCTTGTGTGGAATCACGACAACGCTATCGGAGGCTGTGCGGCTCTCGGAAACAGCGGGCTTACCACATTCGGTAAAGAGGTTGTTTCTGAAATGGAGCGTCTTGGCATTGTTGTTGATGTATCTCACCTCTCCGAAAAAGGATTTTATGATGTTTATGAGGTATCAAAAAAGCCGTTTATTGCGTCACATTCTAATTCAAAGGCGGTTTTTCCGCATTTTCGGAATCTGACAGATGAACAATTCAAGTGCCTTATAGAACGGCGCGGCGTAACGGGTATAAACTTTTACCCTGAATTTTTGGGGCACAATGCCGATATTGACAGCATTGCGGCGCATATTGAGCATTTTATGGCTCTCGGCGGCGAAGACAGTGTAGGACTCGGCTCTGACTTTGACGGAATCGAATGTACTCCGCACGGCATAAGTGGTGCGGAGGACTTGGATAAAATAGCAAACAAACTTTTGAGATTAAATTACTCTGAAGAGCTTGTTGAAAAAATATCTTACAAAAATATGGAAAGAGTGTTTGGCGAAATTTTGCCAAACGGAAAGGAAAATGAAAATGAGTGAATGCACACACAACTGCGAAACCTGCAGTTCAAACTGTTCTTCAAAAGACCTTAAGCAAAGGCCGCACGACCTTTCGCAGATAAAAAAAGTTATCGGCGTTGTCAGCGGAAAAGGCGGCGTCGGAAAATCGCTGATAACAGGTCTTTCGGCATCTTGGGCTAACCGCTCGGGTTACAAAACCGCGGTACTTGACGCGGATATTACGGGCCCGTCGATCCCGAAAATGTTTGGTCTGCACGAAAGAGCACAAGGCAGCGAATTTGGGCTTTTGCCCGTTGAAACAAAATCGGGAATAAAGGTTATGTCTCTTAATCTGCTTTTGAATAATGAATCCGACCCCGTTGTATGGCGCGGTCCTGTCATCGCAGGCACGGTACAGCAATTCTGGACTGATGTTATTTGGGGAGATATTGACTTTATGTTTGTTGATATGCCCCCCGGAACAGGTGATGTTCCGCTGACGGTTTTCCAATCAATTCCCGTTGATGCGATTATTGTTGTAACCTCGCCTCAGGAGCTTGTTTCTCTTATTGTGGAAAAAGCTCTCAATATGGCAAATCTGATGAATGTGCCTGTGCTTGGAATTGTTGAAAACATGAGCTACATTGAATGTCCCGATTGCGGAAAGAAAATAAATGTTTTCGGCGAAAGCAAGCTCGACGATATTGCCGCTGAAAAAAATATTGATATTTTGGGCAGAATACCGATTGTTCCGTCAGTTGCCGCAGCTGCGGACAGTGGAAACATCGAAAGCGTTGAGTCTGACAAGTGGATCGAAGTCCTCGAGCAAAAGCTAAAAGGTTTATTATAAAATAAAAAGCCGTCAAGATCACATATTTTGACGGCTTTTTATTTATTTTACCTGCGTTATTTTTATATTAGCTGCGCTGATGCCTGTTTGTTCTGTTATGATCTCCGAAATAATCGTGGCATCTTGATTGGAAAATTCATCTGCGCGCACAACGACATTTGCTTTTTCGTCATTTAGGTAAACTACTGCGTCTGTATATCCCTTTGCCTTAATAAGATTTTCAACTGTTGTCTCCTTTTCGGTCAGCTCCGCCATTTTCATTACCTTTTCTTCGGCAATGATTTTTGACGACGCTTCGGCGGTATCGGAATCCATCATTGATTTGAGAGTCTCCGTTGCCTCCGCTCTGCTGTCCTCCCTCTCAAGTCTTGCGGCTTCAAAAAAATCTTCGGGTTGTACATCGTCTGAAACAAGATGAATTTCACCTATTGTTTCATCTGCTGCCGTTTCTTTGCTTTCCGCGCGGTACGACCAATTAAGGTACCCTGCCATTGCGACAAGAAGGGCAAGGCATCCCGCTATTATTTGCTTTCTTTTTAAAATAAGCATTTTTTACTTCCTTTCAAACACCTTAATATTATTTGCTCCGATACTGCAAAGAGCTTTTACGGCTTCGGTTATTTCCCGTTTTATTTTTGCATCTCCCCCTCCTTTGGCAACGACAACCACTCCCATTACTCTCGGAGTTTCCTCTTTGAGCACATACGGCTTTTGCGTTGAGCCGCTGCCGATAAGCACATTCTTTTCTTCTCTTTTTGTGTCTTTTCCGTCGCTGTCCTCCGTCGTGCTTTCGCTTGTGTCCTTTGCAAGAACTGATGTCGCGCTTGATTTATATGTTATCATAACACTGACATTACCTACGCCCTGTATCTGGGACAAAATTTTTTCCATGTCCTTACAGAGCCTTGTATCTGTATGTTGCGCCGTGGCTGTTTCTGTCTGTTGCGCAGGCTTTACAAAGCTACCTGCGCTTAAAAGAAGCACCCCTACTATTACTATTGCGTAAATTACTCCGATATTCTTTTTTTTAGCCAAAAATGTCTTGATTTTATCTTGTTTTAACAGCATTTTTGTCAACTCCCAAATTGTTTATTATATATTCCTTTGCCGATTCAGTTGTATAAACCGAGGTTATTTTAAAATCTTCGTCCGTTTCAACCTCCGCCATCTCTCCCGTATTCTCTAAAATCATATTTTCGATACGCTTTTCGTATTCCCCCCTGACCTCCGATGAAAATGTATCCTCGCCCTCCGTGTTTACGGTTTGAAAAATCTCGTCCTTAAAATCAGTTGAAATCTCAAACGGAGACAAAAAAGAAAGCGTGACCAAAAGTGCCAGCACAACAGAGGAGTATTTTTTTATATTACCTTCGGGCAAAAAGCTTTCACCGAGCGAATAAAGTATGACTGCTCCGATAACTTTAAGCAGATACTCTCTCATCACATTACCCCCATATCAGACGCCCTGATAAGTATTGATAGCGAAATCATCATTGCTGCGGAAATACTGATTGCAAAACCCGCTATTGCGCCGAGAGATTGCGCCATTCCGTCAAGCACATTTGTTATCCGTTTATCGGCAAAGATACCCACAAGTACCGCCGTAAGTTTATATATGAAAACGACGACAGCAATTTTAAGGACAGGGAAAAGTGTTCTTATAACAATAAAAATCATTCCCGCTGCGCCGACTGCGCTCTTTAATGCAGCCGCTCCGCTTGCAACGGCCTCGACGCTGTCTGACATAACACTCCCCAAAACGGGTATCATACTGCCTGCAGCAAATTTAAGAGCCTTCAAAGCCGCTCCGTTTATTGCTCCGCTGCCTATTCCGCTCACGCCGACAAGCGCACAAAATACTGTCATAACAGCCGTGACAGCCCAGAATGCTGACTTTCTGATAAGCGATGCAAGCGCGCCGAGATGAAAATCGGGTGATATATTGCCAGCGACATTTATCGCAAGAGATGCAAAAACTGCCGGCATACCAACGAGATTTACAACATTTGACGCTACATTTGACATAACAAGTATAACAGGCGCAAGTGCGGAATATACGCCAAATCCGCCTGATGATATTATTGCCGTTCCCATAAGCGGAACGACTGTATTTTGCGTTAATGTCAGTGTTTCTATTATATTTTTTCCTTCGTCTGCAATATCGCGGAACGCCGTTAAACAAAGCCCCACGACCGTCATATACAAAACAAAAAACGCGACCTGCGACACATTGTTTTTACCAAAGCCTATTTCAAGCGATGAAAGAAGTGCGTAAAACGCGCAAATACCGAAAACCGTGAGCATTACCCCGATGTTTTCTCTGACCTGCGCCATCAGATGCTTCCATACCTCCTGCCAAAGCTCGTCCGCGCTTATGGCGCTTTTGCCTTCGGAAAACGAATGTACCGCGTCTTCAAACGAAAACTGAACATACTCATCTGCAAAAACAGGTGTAGCGCACATAATAATTAAAAATATCACGATTATTTTTTTCACGGCAATATCCTTTCAATCGCGTCAAACATTGCCATTGCAACGGGGAGTGCAATAGCAAGCATCAGTATTTTGCCCGCCATTTCGAGCTTTGCCGCCAGCGCGTTTTCCCCAGCGTCGCGGCACATTTCGGCGGCGTAACCCGTAATATAAGCAATTCCTATTGTTTTAAACGCCGGCGAAAGCATATCCCTTCCTATGCCGGTTTTATCGGCAAACTGTCTTACCCCTGCAAAAAGCTGAGCAAGCTGCGGCACTACGGCTATAAAAATAACTACGCCGCCGCAAATAGTAACCGCCATCGCATATTCGCTTTTATACTGCTTTAACAAAACTGCCAAAAAACAAGTTACGACAGCCGCTGACGCAATTTTGACAACCTCCGCGCTCATAATCCGAATACCGATTTTATCGTGCCGAACAGCATACTTACCTCGCGGACTATAACCGCAAGCACAACTATAAGCCCTGCCAATGTTACAAGCATTGCCTGCTCGTCCCTCCCTGATTTTACAAGCAGTTGATTAAGTACCGCCACTATAATTCCTATTGCAGCTATTCTGAAAATCAAGTCCACATTCATTTTTGCACTCTCCTAAAAAAGCAAAATTGCAATAGCCGCTCCCGTAAAAAAGCCCGACGCCGTATAAAGCTTGGAGCATCTTTCCTTTTTTTCTTTAGCGATTTTAAGTATCGCTTTTATCCGTTCACGGCAAAGAGCTGCGTTTTTAACTTGTCCCTCTACATCGGGAGAATTCAGTCCTGACGCAAATGCAGTCAGCGCGGCTGTCTCTTCTTTTTCAAGCTCCGCAGACAAAATGCCTGCGCGGAACGCCTTAACAGCGCCGAGTCTTTCTGTGCTGACGGCGCTTTTTTGGAAAACGCCGCTTATATCACACACAGACGCCGCAGAAAATGCGTCTTTAATATCCGACATCATATACAAAAGCTCTCCCTCAAAAATTAGAAGTGCTTCTTCAAGCCCCATCAACACCTGAACACGGTACGCGAGCTTGTCTGCTCCGCTTTTTCCGGCGGCAAAACAGCCACCGACCAAAGCGGCCGCTCCAATCAGTTTTATCAGCATTTCAGTAAACCCTTTCGACCGTGCCCGGTCCGTTCCTCCTGCTTAAGACAACTATCGTCTCAAAAATATTTTTATCCATAATGCTTTTCAGAAGTCCGCGTCTGTGCAAATCGTCTCTGTCATAGCCGTGCGCCGAGCATACTATTTTTACACCTGCGTTTATTGTACTGAATATTGCCGCCTCGTCTTCAGGTGTGCCTATCTCATCAGTAACAATAACCTGAGGTGCCATTGAACGCAAAAGCATAGTTATTCCTTCGCTTTTTGGGCAATTTGTATAAACATCGGTATTTGTGCCCACATCAAGCTGCGGTCTGCCCTTATACGATGACGCGATTTCGCCGCGCTCGTCGATTATTCCGACTTTTATCATTCTTTCGCTCAAATTACGCGCTATATCCCTCAAAAATGTTGTTTTTCCGCAAGCGGGTGGCGATATTATAAGCGTGTTTTTTAGCATCACGGCGTCTATAATTTCGTCAGCGCAACCCTTTATCTCGCGCGCTATACGGAGGTTGAGCGACGATATATCCGAAAGCTGTATTATCTTGCCGTTTTCAACCACGGTCTTTCCGCATACGCCAACCCTGTGTCCGCCCTCAAGCGTTAAAAAGCCGTGGCGGAGTTCGTTTTGTGCCGCGTAAATTGAACGCCTTGACATCTTATCAACAGTCTCGAAAAAAGTTCCGCGGTCTGTTGTAAGAATATTTGTTGCACTTTGCGTCAATGCTCCGTCAGTTGATATAAAATACAGTTTGTCCAAACACACGCTTACCGTGCCTTCGTTTTTAAGCCTTATCTCCGATATAACATCACTCGCCTCGCTGCCGAGGTTTTTTATTGCATCTCTGACGGATGGCGGTAGGTATTCCATATAATTTTGCCTGTTTTTAACATCATCTGTTGTTATATACATTTTTATCACCCAATCTATATTTATGGACAAAGCCTATCTTTTAGAACAAAAATATTGCTCTTTTACAAATTTTATGGTAAACTAAATAAAGGTGATATAATGAAAGTATGCGGAATAATTGCGGAATACAACCCTTTCCACAACGGACACAAATATCATATTGAAAAATCACGCGAAATTACGGGCGCAGACTGCATTGCAGTAGTTATGAGCGCGTCTTTTGTTCAGCGCGGCGAGGTGAGCGTTTACTCCAAGCACGCGCGTGCGGAAGCCGCAATACAGGGCGGAGCTGACATTGTTTTTGAGCTGCCTGCGTACTTTTCGCTTCAATCGGCGAGCGGCTTTGCAAAGGGTGCTACCGGGATTTTGCAAGCGGCAAAAGCTGATTATGTTTCCTTTGGTGCGGAGTGCTGTGACCTTGAAAAGCTCAAAAATGCAGCGCGGTTTTTATCAGATGAGCCTGACGATTTTAGAGAAAAGCTGAAAAAGAATCTAAAGCACGGATATTCGTTTGCGCGCGCAAGAGCAGAGGCTTTAAGAAATTTAAATCATATCGACTGCGCCGATATTATTTCATCACCAAACAATATTTTGGCTATTGAATATCTTAATGCGATACAGAACACAAACATAATCCCGATAGCGGTTGAAAGGCAAAAGGTTATACACGATTCTGACACTCCAAACGGCGATTTTGCATCTGCTTCACACATCAGAAACGCCCTTCGGCAAGGGAATGATGTCTCGGAATTTATGCCCTTTGATATTGATGAAAAGCCGCTTTTTACGGAGGACTTTGAGGACTTGATTTTATACGCTGTCAGATTATGCGGAAATGAAATTTCAGAAATGATCCCCGATTGCGGAGACGGTATTTGCGAAAGGATTTTATCGTCGAAGGCGACTTCCCTTAACGCCCTTTTGGAAAGTGTTAAGACAAAACGGTTCTCAATGTCAAGGATAAAAAGAGTTCTTATGAATATACTGATTGAAAACACATTGCCGCAAAGCCTTGCGCCGTCTTATTTGCGCGTTTTGGCGTTAAACAAGAGAGGCGCGGAATACCTCAAGGAAATAAAAAAAGACGCAAGCCTGCCGATAGTTACAAAGCCTGCTTCCTACAAGGAAAATGACCCGATTTGGGATTTGGAAATGCGCGCGTCAAAGATCCGCGCGATAAAAGCACAAACAAAAACAGAGGATATTGCAATATCCCCTGTCGTTGTGAAATAGGTTTATTCAAATATTCTTCTTGCGGAATAAATATTATTTTTGTAATACGAGCTGTCTACATCTGTTATTTTGACTACATCTCCCGTCTGCGGCGCGTGGACAAACTGCCCGTCGCCAATATATATGCCCACATGATTGATCTCGGAATAATACTGCCTGTTCCAAAAGAAAACGAGGTCGCCCGGCTCAAGCTTATCAAGAGGAACGGGAACTCCGTTTTTATTTTGGTCAGCCGCAACGCGGTTAAGCTTTACTCCAAGTTCACCGTAGACATAGTAAACAAGCCCACTGCAATCAAAGCCTTCAGGGGTTTTACCGCCCCACAAATACGGCGTTCCGAGGTATTCAAGCGCGAGGTCAACAGCCTGCTGCGCCTTTTTTTTGCCTTCCTCGGACTGGGGCTTTATCTTGATTTTAACCTCGCCTTTACGCGAAACCGTAAGGTAATCGCTATGTACAAATCCTACCTCTCCCTCATACTCGATCTTATACCACTCACCTGTCTTTGTAACAACCGAAACATTTGAGCCGTCATAAAGCGCGCCGATAATTTTGGCGTTGGGCGATGGACTTTGGCGGACATTGAGCTTTGTCGCGTAAACTGTGCCATATCCGTTTATATCATCTGCAAAAACAGGCGTTGTAAGTAGTAAAAGTGCGGTCATCAGTAAACATAAAAATCTTTTCATTTGCTTCTCCGTAATTTTATCTCCAAAGCATTATTTCTGCTTCTTCTTCAGCCGTTACCTTCCACGGTGCTGTCGGAACATTTTTATTTGTTATTGCGATTTTCGCAAATTCCACGGCTTCGTCTTCTGATACAACGGGGTGTTCAAGCCCTGTGTTCCGTATCATACATGCAAACTCGTCTGATGACGAAATACCAAGCGCTTTATAAATCTTTTCCGTCTGCTCCGGTACGGCCTTTTCTGCAAATTCGACAAATTTCGGAAGCAGAACGCCGTTTGCCATTCCGTGCGGCATATCCTTGAAATATGTGAATACATAACCCATTGAGTGGACTATCGTTGTACCAGTATGCGCTATCGCCATACCTGCAAGCATTGCGGCATGCAAAAGCTCGGCGCGCACATCGTCATCACACGGAAAATTCTGAAGCTCGGGCAGGTTTCTGCCGATAATTTCAAGTGCCCCGAGTGCAATTGGTTCGCTTATATACGAATTATTGCGCTTTAAAACGCTTTCAACCGCGTGGCTCATAGCGTCAAGCGCGGTATGGAGCGCAACATTCGGCGGAAGGCTTTTGGTATAGCGCGGATCTAAAAATGCCGCCTTCGGGAAAAGCCAATCGCCCTTGACTGTGACCTTTGTTTTGCGGCTCTCCACCGTAAGCACACTATACTGTGTGACCTCACTGCCAGTGCCTGCCGTTGTAGGAATTTCAACAACGGGAAGCGGATTATCCTCTGCACCGTCGTAAATTTCATATGGCTCAAGCTCCGGATTAGAACCATATACCGCTGCCGCCTTTGCAGCGTCAAGCGGTGAGCCTCCTCCTATCCCCACAACGAAATCAGCAGAAAATTCTCTTGCCAGAAGTCCTGCCTCGTATGCATTTTCAACAGTGGGGTTATTCTTTACGCTGTCAAAAATACAATAGCATATTCCGTTTTTATCCAAAACATCGCAAACATCTTCAAGCGCACCGCTTTTATAACCCGAAGTTTTACCCGTGACAATAAGAGCGCGCCTACCCATTGAAACCCAAAATTCGTCCATGTCCAAAACGCACCCTCTGCCCTCAAAAACAGCGGTTGGCATATAAAATCTTTCCATATCCCTCACCCGTTAAAATGATTTTTTACTCAAAAGTGCCTGTCTTATATCCCACAGCTTTTGGGACATATCAACATAGTATTTATGCGGGTTTTCAAACCTCTTGACCTCGTCCCAAAGCCTGCCTATCTGCTCAAGGCAATATGTCTGAACTTCTTTTAGTGTAGGCTCCTTCCATACAAGCTGTCCTTTATCAAAGATTTTAATCAGGATTTTTTCCGTCTTAAAATCGGTTATTGTCTTACGCTTCCATGTATGGTCCGGGTCGAAAATCTCATACGGCTTTGTGTCGTCAATCTCTTCGCCGTGTAATGTGATAACATCTGCAATCGCTTTATCGGTGTCCCTTTCAAAAAGGCGGTAAACCTGCTTGAATGCCGGGGTTGTTATCTTTTCAACATTCTCCGAAATTTTTATCTTGGGTATTTCTTTACCGTTTTCCCATATTGCGGCAAGCTTATAAACACCGCCGAAAACAGGCTCCGACTTTGATGTGATAAGCCTTTCTCCCACGCCAAACGAATTAATCTGCGCGCCCTGTGCGAGAGTGTCGCGGATTATGTATTCGTCAAGCGAGTTTGAAACAACAATACCACAATCCTCAAGCCCTGCCGCGTCAAGCTCGCGGCGTATCTTTTTTGTAAGATATGTTATATCACCGCTGTCTATGCGCACACCCTGAAGTCTGTATCCCATTGGCTCCAAAACTTCTTTATGTACTTTAATGGCGTTGGGAAGTCCCGATTTAAGCACATTATATGTATCTATCAAAAGTGTGCAGGCGTCGGGATACGAGCGCGCATAAGCCGCGAATGCATCATACTCTGTCGGGAAAAGCTGCACCCAGCTATGCGCCATTGTACCGAGTGCGGGAAAATGATAGAGCTTTTCCGCAATTGTACACGACGAACCTGCGCAACCGCCTATAAAAGCGGCTCTTGAACCGTCAACTGCAGCACTTGGTCCCTGCGCGCGTCTTGCTCCGAATTCCATAACGGGTCTCCCGTCAGCCGCGCGGACTATTCTGTTGGACTTTGTTGCTATAAGGGACTGGTGATTTATCGTGAGAAGCACCATTGTCTCAACCAACTGACACTGAATAACGGGTCCTACTACCGTTACAATAGGCTCACCGGGGAAAATAGGCGTTCCCTCTCGTACTGCATATACATCGCACTCGAACTTAAAGTTTTCAAGATATTTGAGAAAATCCTCGGAAAACATATTCTTTCCACGCAGATATTCAATATCGTCTTTACTGAACTTTAAGCTGTCGAGGTATTCGACAAGCTGTGAAAGCCCTGCGGCAACAGCAAATCCGCCGCCGTCGGGAACATTTCTGAAAAACATATCAAAACAAGCCCGTGTATCGGCAAAACCCGACTCAAAGTAACCGTTTGACATAGTAAATTCATAAAAATCAGCGAGCATCGTCAGATTTTTTGCGTCCATATTGCGGTCTCCTTTATCCTCTTGTCGCTTCAATAGCTTCGTCAAGCCAGTATTCCGCTATATCCATAGCGGCGTACATTCCGTCACGCTCGGCTTTTTTTATTATCTTTGCGCTTTTTGTATTTTCCTGAAGCTGAATCGTTACGCTTGTCGAAACATCAAGGTCTTCTACTTTTCGGCTTTCGTTCACTATCATCATTATAATATATTTTTCAGACGGGTCGCCGTAATAAATCATATTGCCTCTGCGTACGAGCGGCTTGTCCTTATATTTTAAAAATTCACCCATTATTGTACCTCCTGTCTTATCACAGAATTGTTTTTGAGAGCTCTACGATTTTTTCGATTTCTGCCGCGGAAAGACCGCTGACTTCTCTCAATATTGCCTCCGTATCGGTATCTTCAAATTTGAGAGCTGCAGCAATACCGAGCATTATCGCATCGTTGCCTACGCCTTGCTCCTTGCACATATTGTAAGCGCCGACGAGGCGGTCGTTTTTATCAAGCTTGCGCTTTAAGTCGTTACCGACGCGGGCAACCGTGTCTCCGAGCTGCTTATTTCCAAATCTGTTTACAAGGTCAAAAACATGCTCTTCTATCTGTTCAAAATCCACACCGTGTCTTTTTGAAAGCGCCAAAGCAGACTGCGTCATGGCTTTTATTACCTTTTTCTGAATATCCGCATCTCCGATTGCCTGCCAGATGTACTCATAACCGCGTATTTTACCGAGATATGCCGTCATTGCGTGTCCCATATTATGAATAAATAGCTTTCTCTGAATGTAATATTCAAACGGTGTGAACCAAACGGCTCCTTCTATATGCGGTCTTTCGCCCACAACGGCCGCCGAATCAAGCGGAAGGGCCGCATAACTCTCAACGCATACGCGGAGTATATTGCCGTCTTGCATCTCGGGCGTCTGAACGGGTACCATTCTGCCTATTGAAGCTTCAACAAATCCGACTAAAGTATTGAGCTTGTCCTTTTCTCCGTCGTTCATATTTTCAGCTATCAGCCCCTTTAAATATGTATCAGCGCCTATGAGGTTTTCGCAAATAATAATATTTAAAGGTTTGGGATTATTTTGCTGCCATCTTACCTTTAACGCTTCCGCAATAGGCTTTGCGATAAACTTTAAAATATTAACACCTACGGCTGTTGCCATAACATCAGCCTCGGCAACAGCCTTGTTTACATTCTCCTGAACGCCGGAGTCAACTCCGCATACATTTGTGACCCACTTTTCCTCGCTTGTGTCTCCGTAAAGAATTTTAACAGGGTACTTATGCTCTGCGTTGAGTGCGTTTATGACATCTTTATTGACATCAAGGAAGCTAACATCATATCCCGACAGGCAAAAAAGCTGTCCGATAAATCCTCTTCCTATGTTCCCTGCTCCGTACATTACCGCTTTCATTTTAATTCCTCCTAAAGTTCCATAATAACAGGCAAAATCATCGGTTTGCGTTTTGTCTTTTCGTACAAGAAGTCTGAAAGCCTGTTTCTAACATTGTTTTTTATTGTGTTATGGTCTGCGCCGTTTTTGTTAATGGCATTGTTTATAGCATCGGCAGCGCACGCTTTGACCTGTTCCATCAAATCGTCAGATTCTTTGACATAAACAAAGCCTCTTGAAACCACATCGGGTCCACTCAAAATCGTGCCGCCGTTCCTCGTTATACCGAAAAATACAATGATAATTCCGTCTTCTCCGAGATGTTTGCGGTCTCTTAACACAATATTTCCGACATCGCCCACTCCGTATCCGTCAACAAGTACATTACCTGACTGTACCTGTCCCGTAACAGATGCCGATTTCGAATCAAGCTCCAAAACGCTGCCTGTTTCATTTATAAAAATATTTTTCTTGCTGATGCCCATCGTCTCTGCGATTTTTTCATGACACACAAGATGACGGTGTTCACCGTGAACAGGCATAAAGAACTTTGGCTTTGTAAGTCCTAAAATTATTTTTAATTCCTCGCTGCACGCGTGTCCGGAAACATGAACCTCGGCAAGCGATTCGTATATAACATTGACATCTTTTCTGAGAAGCTCATTTATGAGCCTTGATACGGGCTTTTCATTACCCGGAATCGGATTTGACGATAATATAACCAAATCATCTTTTCCGAGCTCGACCTTTTTATGATCTGAAAAAGCCATTCTCGTAAGCGCGCTCATCGGTTCTCCCTGACTGCCTGTTGTGATTATAACAAGCTGCCCGGGGCGATACCTGCCTATTTCGTCAAGTTCAATCAAAGTCCCCTCCGGCATATGAATATAACCGAGTTCCTTTGAAACCTCCAGAACATTAAGCATACTTCTGCCGGAAACAGCAACCCGTCTCTTTGTTTTGACAGCCGCGTTTATTACCTGCTGTATCCTGTGTATATTAGACGAGAATGTCGCAACAATAATCCTTTTTTGGTGATTGTTTTTGAATATCTCATCAAACTTTTCTCCGACAGTTCTTTCTGACATCGTAAAGCCGCGTCTCTCTGCGTTTGTACTGTCGCTCATCAAAAGAAGCACTCCGCGCTTGCCGAGTTCACCGAAGCGGCCGAGGTCTATCATCTCTCCGCCTATCGGCGTGGGGTCGATTTTAAAATCTCCCGTGTGAACAACCGTACCTACCGGTGTTTTGATTGCAAGAGCAACAGAGTCGGCAATAGAATGATTTGTCCTTATAAATTCTACTTTAAAATGCCTTCCCAGCTTTATTATGCTTCCTGCCTTGACGCACTTTAGTGTGTTTTCCGAAAGTATTCCGTGTTCTTTAAGCTTTAGTTCCACAAGACCTAAAGTAAGCTTTGTGCCGTAAACCGTTGATTTAACATTACGAAGTACATACGGCAGTGCACCTATATGATCCTCGTGCCCGTGCGTAAGAACTATTCCGCGAAGCTTTTCCTGATTTTTAACGAGGTAAGATGTATCGGGAATGACTATATCTATTCCCAGCATATCGTCATCCGGAAATCCCATCCCGCAATCTATAACGATCATTTCGTCTGCATACTCAATGACCGTAAGATTTTTTCCGATTTCGTCAAGTCCTCCGAGCGGAATAATCTTTAATTTTTCTTTTTTTGCCAAAATTGATCCTCCTGATATTCTCAGGTCTTGAATTCAGGCACTTCAAGACCTTTTATTTTTATAATCTCATACAAAGCATCAGCTTTGTCTAAACTCCGTATATCTGTTTTATTTTAACATAATTATTTTCTTTTGTCAAATCTTTTCAACTGTATAATTGCTGTTTTCTGCGGCTTTTTTGTCGAAAAATGCAAGTCTATGCTGCATTTTCAGACTACAATGTCTTCGGGTGTATGTATATTTGTTTCGATACCCCGATAATACGGATTGCTTTTATAATTTTTTAGCATAAGCGGGATAAGGGTGCTTTCCCAGCCGCTTATATTTATTATATCGGGCTTTAGACCGACCTTGGGCAGCATTTCAAGCACGGCTCTTGAAAAAAATGTATATCTTTCTATGCCGTATGACTCCTGAAAAAATGCAACATCTCCAAAATACAATTCATTATCGATAAAATAAAATGTGACATTTTCCTCTGTTTTTCTGAAAATTCCGCAATACTGGCTTCGCCAGCCTATATTGATATAAAAGTGCATTACATACTTCATATCTTTTGTGAAGCCCTCGGGCAGACCGCTGTATTTGGGCATTACATAAAAGACCTTTTCGTCCCCTTTATAATTTTTATAATCGGATGTTTTTCCGACCGCGTACAAGATATTCACTATATCACCGCTCCCTTTCCTATAATAACGGGAAAGCTCTGCTGTCCGCACAGCCTTGCGCCCTCCCTGACAACACATTCTTTGTCCAAAACAACATATTCAAGCTGTCCGCCGTTACCCACAAAGCTTTTTTCCATAAGAATACAGTTTTGCGCTTTCACTCCCTTTTCAATTCTGACGCCTCCGAAGACAACACAGTTTTCCAGCTCTCCGTCGATGCGGCAGCCGTCGGCAATAAGGCAATCCGAAATTTGCGCGTTATCACCGTACTGCGTAGGCGCAAAATTACGCGGGCAGGTATAAATTCTTCTTTCGGGCATAAAAATTTCTGCGCGTACTTTTTCGCTCATCATATCCATATTTGTCTCAAAGTACGATTTTACGCTGTCAATGCGTTTGGAATAATTTGTAAATCTATAACAGAAAATCCTCAAATCGTTAATTTTTTTGACAATACAATCCATTATCAAATCACGGTCTCCATGCGATACGGCTTCGTCGATCAGTTTAAGCAAAAGCCGCCTCTCCAAAAGATAAATATTCATTGACGCGTTTTTACTTGACGGCGTACGCGGATTTTTTTCAAACGAATACAGCCGCCCGTTTTCGTCAAATTCAAGTATATCCGACTTACTCAATACGCTGTTGTCTGTCAGCTTATGATACATAACCGAAATATCAGCCCTGTTTTCTCTGTGGAAGTTTAAAAACGGTTTAAAGCTTGTGTTAAAAACTATATCACCCCTTCCGACAAGCACAAGCTTTTGCTTTGAGTGCTTTAAAAAATCCGTTATCACCGCAAACCTTTGAGCATCTCCGTCAGACGACGAGGGATAAAGAAGCGTCAGTCCTTGCGACC
This sequence comes from Clostridia bacterium, assembly GCA_017450025.1. GTDB lineage: Bacteria > Bacillota > Clostridia > UMGS1883 > UMGS1540 > RGIG3586. Next base: position 20,945 of record JAFSYJ010000002.1, read on the forward strand.
TGCGGCGCAAGTCCCACGCTTCACCCGCTCCGAGGTGCGTATTAAGCGATGCCGAATTACCCGATACTACGATCCCGACTTTTTCTATGCCTGAATTAGTCATACCGGAAAGCATAAAATCAATAAGTCTGTATTTTCCTGCAAGCGGCAGAGCAGATGTATTTCTGAACTGCAAAAGCTCATTCGGTCTTTGCTGTACTCTGTCCGCCAATATAATTCCCACTGTATCTTTCATTTACTGTGTTTTCCTTTCTCCCGACTTCCTGTGCATCTATAATTCCGTTTTCTACCATGGAATTTTTTCCGATGTGTATGCCGTCGTCTATTGTGATATTTTCCGCTATTGCGCTTATGCCTTCCGTACACATATCGGAAAAGTACGCGCCACCTTGTTCCCGTGTGCCTATCTGCACATTTTTGCCTATTTTACAGCCCGAGCCGACGATAGTGCTCTCGACGATGCTGTCTTCATCAATTTTGACTCCGGACATTACAACGCTGTTTTTTACCGTCGCGCCACTTCCGATAAACACATCCTGAAAAACAACGCTGTTTATAACTGTTCCGTATATATCGCAGCCTTCGGCAACGATACTGTGCTTAACATATGCCCCCTTATGCGTAAAATGTGGAGGCAGCGGCGTGTCGCGGCAGTAAACGGCGCGGTTTCTTTCATGCAAATCGATTGCCGCCGGATTTCTGAGCAGATCCATATTGGCTTCCCACAGGCTTGCTATCGTTCCGACATCTTTCCAATAACCGTCAAATCTATAAGCGAAAAGCTTTTCGCCCGACTTTAGCATATCCGGTATGATATTTGCGCCAAAGTCGTTTTTTGAGTTTTTATCGTTTTCATCTATTATCAGATATTTTTTTAGTGTCAGCCAATTAAAAATATACACCCCCATAGACGCGAGAGTACTCTTCGGGTTTTGGGGTTTTTCTTCAAATTCCGTTATCCTTCCGCCGCGCGAGGTATTCATTATCCCAAAGCGCGGCGCTTCGTCTTCCTTTACATTTATAACGGCGATAGTGGCGTCGGCCTTTTTATCGCGGTGGTACTCAAGCATCTCGCCGTAATCCATTTTATAAATATGGTCACCCGACAAAACAAGAACATACAAAGGGTCAAACTGCTCTATAAATCCGATGTTCTGGTAAATTGCATTTGCCGTGCCTTTATACCACTCGCCTTTTTCGACCTTTGTATAAGGAGGAAGAATATAAACTCCCCCACGGCTTCTGTCGAGATCCCACGACGCTCCCGAACCTATATGCGTGCTGAGTTCAAGCGGCTGATACTGCGTCAGTACGCCAACCGTATCTATCCCCGAATTTGCACAGTTACTTAATGTAAAATCTATTATCTTGTATTTTCCGCCAAACGGCACGGCAGGCTTTGCAAGGTTTTTGGTAAGCACGCCAAGTCTTGAACCCTGCCCTCCCGCAAGTATCATTGCAACACACTCTTTCATCGTATTTTAATGCCTCTCTTTAATCAGTCGGTGTTTTTTTATTATTTCCAAAAAGTTTTATAAAATTACATATGTTATATATTTAAATTATAGCCGATATGATTTGTCCGTATTCCAAAGATGATCAACAAATGTTTATTTTTTGTGAATTTTATTATAATTTGCTTGCAAAAAAGCAAGAATGGCGTTATAATTTAACATGGTAGATTGTAAACGGAAAGGAGCTTGAGCTTATGACTAAAAAGAAAATTATTGATGACATCGTTTCAAAATTCTGCAACACTCTTAATACTTCTATGGGTGTGATTGAAGATAATGTTATTATCGCGGACAAGCCTACCGTAACAAATATAAAGGACAGCCTTGACGAAGTTATTTCGTGCGCTTCTCTTAACGATAATCCGTTTACCGTTAACGGATTCACTTTTCTTTGTCCTTCGGGCCGTCCGAATAACGATTTGATATATTTTGCAAAGGGCGATGACGATGACGCTCTCAAAAATGTTAAACTGCTTAATATTTCATTGGGCAGTCTTAAGGTTCTGCATGACGAAAAATATGACAGAAATAATTTTATGAAAAATGTTATACTGGACAATATCCTTATGGGTGACCTGATTACAAAAGCCAAAGAATTCCATATAGTCTTTGACGCTCCGAGAATCGTTTATCTTATAAAATGCAACAACGCATCGGATTACCCTGCCTCTGACATTTTGCTTAACCTTTATCCCAACAAAAATCACGACTTTGTAATAAATATTGACTCCACAAGTACCGTGCTTATAAAGGAATTGAGCTCCAACGCATCTCACAGTGAAATAAACGAAACGGCTCAAACGATTTTATCTACCTTGAACTCCGAGGCTCTGGTACACGCCGTGATCGGCATCGGTACTCTTGCGGACAATCTTAATCTGCTTGCCAAATCATACAAAGACGCATGTGTGGCTCTTGAGGTAGGCAAGGTTTTCGATATTGATAAGGATATTGTAAATTACGATAATCTCGGCGTTGCGAGGCTTGTTTACCACTTGCCTACAACGCTTTGTGAGATGTTTTTGAATGAGGTATTTAAAAAACAGTCAATAGATGCGCTCGATCAGGAGACAATTTATACAATCCAAAAATTCTTTGAAAACAACCTCAACGTTTCCGAAACATCGCGCCAGCTTTATGTCCACAGAAACACACTCGTTTACAGATTGGACAAGGTACAAAAAATAACAGGTCTCGATTTGAGGATTTTTGAACACGCAGTTATTTTTAAAGTCGCAATGATGGTAAAAAAATATCTTGTCTCAAATCCCATTAAGCTTTAATACATAAAGATTTATAGAACACAGAGGAAATACAAATGATTACTTTTGACCATGTATCAAAAATTTACGAGGACAACAACACTGTTGCACTTCAAGATGTCAGCTTCACTGTTGAAAAGGGTGAATTTGTCTTTCTTGTAGGTCACAGCGGAGCAGGCAAATCCTCCGTTATCAGAATGTTGCTCTGCGAAGAAAGACCCACGAGCGGTACTGTCACGGTAAACGGATTTGACATCGGCTCTTTGCCCAGAAAGCAAATTCCGGCTCTGCGCCGCTCGCTCGGCGTTGTTTTTCAGGATTTCAGACTTTTGAACAACCGCACAGTCTACGACAATGTCGCTTTTGCAATGAACATCATAGGCGCACCATCTAAAGTTGTTCGTCGCAGAGTGCCTGAAGTTTTGAGTCTTGTCGATCTGGCGCACAAGGCGCGCGCATACCCCAGTCAGCTCTCGGGCGGTGAACAGCAAAGGGTTTCTATGGCAAGGGCGCTTGTAAATCACCCTGCTATACTGATTGCTGACGAGCCTACCGGTAACCTTGACATAAAGCGTTCTGACGAGATTATGGGTATCCTTGAAAAAATAAATCAAAACGGCACTACTGTTGTAATGGCAACCCACGCCGACCAGATAGTTGACGCGATGAAAAAGAGAGTTATAACTCTTGATATGGGTTCGATTGTCCGTGATGAGGAGAAGGGTGGTTACAACATTGGCGTTTAGAGGTGTCAGATATTATATAAGCGAGGCTTTTAAAAGCCTTTGGTACAATAAAGTAATGGCAATAACTTCTATGATTACCGTTATGGGCAGCTTATTGCTTCTTGGTTTTTTTATGCTGATTGTTGTTAATGTCAACGAGCTTACGGCTCAAATCGAAAATCAGTGTGAAGTTCAGGCATTTATGAACTACGAGGCTACCGCAGAACAGGAGCAAGCTGTATTTTCGGCTGTTTCCGCTATTCCCGGTATCAAGACCGTAACTTTTGTGTCTAAAGAAGATGCGTTTGAAAGCTACAAGGCTTCTTTGGGTGATGACGCAGTTGTAATGGAAGGTATGGCTCCCGATTTCCTCCCTGCCTCCTGCCGCATCGTTGCAGAAGATATACGGCAACTCCAGCCTATTATTGAACAGGTAAAACAAATAGACGGAATCGCAGAAGTCGTTTCCCAGCGTGAAACTATCGACAATATTATATCGTTTACTTCCGTTATAAGAAAAGGTTGCTTGATTTCAACGCTTCTTTTGACAATAATAGCAATATTTATTATTGCAAATACAATAAAGCTTGATGTTCACGCACGCCAAAAGGAAATACATATTATGAAATATGTCGGCGCTACGGATTGGTTTATCAGGTGGCCGTTTATTATAGAGGGAATTTTTGTAGGTATTATCGGTGCTTTGATTTCCATACTTCTTTTGTGGGTTGGCTTTGCATCAGCCGGAAGTGCTATACCTGATTTCGTCAAATCTGCGATTTTTGTTGTGCCTTTCGGTCAATCTATGCCGATTATTTCTTTAATTCTTATCGCTTTCGGCGCCCTTATCGGTGCGCTCGGCAGTATTATTGCGGTAAGAAAACATCTGGCTGTTTGAGGTGACTAAATGCGTAAAAAGAGTAAACTGATTTCTGTAATTGCCTTTTTGGCGGCATTGGCATTTTTAGCGCTTGCCATTTTGCCTGCAATTACATCTGTACGCGCGGCAACAAAGGCAGAAATACAGCAACAAATAAATAACGCAAAGAACAAGAAAGCGGAGCTTCAGGCAAAGCAGTCAAATTTGCAAAATCAAAAAAAAGACGCTGTTGCGGAAAAAGAAGCGCTTGATAAAGAAATTGCAGAGCTTGAAGACCAAATTTATTCCGTCAATACCATAATATGGCAAAAAGACAATGAAATTGCTCAAAAAGAGCAGGAAATCGCCGAGGCGGAAGAACAGATAAGAATATACGACGCGACCTTTAAAGAGCGTGCACGCGCTATGTATATGCACGGTTCTACGAGCTATCTCGACGTTTTGTTCGGCGCACAGGATCTTGCCGATTTAATGTATAAGTTTGAGCTTGTCTCACGAATCATTGACTATGACAGAAACATTCTCCAAAAATTGGCTGACGCAAGACAAAAAATCGTAGATGCAAAAACTGTCATCGAAAATGAACGCGCCGAGCAAGAGCAGTACAGGCAAGTTCTTCAGGCGGAAGATGACGCTTTGCAGGTTGCATTAAGCCAGCGTGAAGCGCAGATAGCGTCTATAAACGCGGATCTTGAACAGGTCAAACGCGAAGAAGCCGCTAAAGAAGCTGAAATACAAAAACTGAACGATCAGATAAATGCTATGATTTCCAGCGGTCAGGCTTCCACAACTTATTCGCAGGGCTCAGGCGGCCCCATTCAGTCAACAGGCTCTATGGTTTGGCCTGCAACATCGTGGACAATTACAAGTGAGTACGGAACGCGCTTCCACCCTATCCAAAAGGTTTGGAAGACGCACACGGGACTTGACATAGGCGCAGGCTACGGCACGCCGATATACGCTGCTGACTCCGGCAGGGTTATCCTTGCAAGCTGGAACGGCGGCTACGGCAAATGTATTATGGTTGACCACGGCGGCGGCACATCAACGCTCTACGGACATTGCAGTTCTATCGCAGTTTCTGTCGGTCAAACAGTTTCAAAGGGACAGGTTATAGGGTATGTCGGCTCAACGGGTAACTCAACAGGTCCTCACCTTCACTTTGAGGTCAGAATAAACGGTAAGGTAACAAATCCGCACGCATACGTCGGATAAAAATGAATACATTATACTAACAGCCCTCTTTTGGGCTTTTAGTATGGGAGGAAATATGTCAGAACGAAAAAAAATTATACTTTCTGTATTGATTACATTTATTGTTACATCAGTTTTGTGCAGCGCAATTTACAAGCCAAATCATTATGCGCTGGAAGATGTTGAAGCAATCGTAAAATCAAAGTATGTCAAAGAATATGACAAAAGTAAATTCGATGAATATGCAGCTCTCGGTGCTGTGGCTTCTCTCGGAGACCCATATTCTGAATATCTGAGTGCAGAAAACTACGACGCATTTATAGAAAGCATTACAGGTTCATATCACGGAATCGGTATCGAAGTTTTTTTAAATGACAGCAACGAACTGGAAATCAGTGCGGTTATCGAATCAACACCTGCCGAAGACGCAGGATTGCAGGACGGCGATGTTCTGCTTAAGGTCAACGACTTTGACATAACAAACGAAAGCTATACGGAAGCCATTACGCGAATTCGAGGAACAAGCGGAGACGACAGCAACATTTCTCTCACAGTACGCAGAGACGGAGTCGAAATGAATATTTCCGTCAAGCGTGCCGATATAGTTTCAAATACTGTATTTACAAAAGATATTGAAAATCTTAAATATATAAGAATTACAAACTTTACAGAAGATACGGTCGGCAAATTTGACGATGCAGTAGGCAATATCCCCGATTCGTGCAAAGGAATTATAATAGATCTTCGCAACAACCCCGGCGGACTTTTGAATGTTGTCACCAAAATTGCTGATAAGCTTTTGCCGGAGGGCAAAATCGTATATACCCAGACAAGACAAGGTAAGCAAAAGGTTTATAACAGCGACAAAAACTACATTGATATTCCGCTTGTTATAATAACTAACGGAGGCAGCGCATCGGCGTCGGAAATCCTTGCAAGTGCCGTTCAAGACCACAAGCGCGGAACACTTGTCGGTGAAAAGACATTCGGTAAAGGCTGCGTACAGGAAATCTTCAGACTGCAAAACGGCAGTGCTCTTAAGCTGACGACAGAATATTACTATACGCCAAAAGGTGTTTGTATTCACGGTACGGGAGTTACGCCCGACATTGAAGTCATGCTCCCCGAAGAATTACAAAAAGCATCTGTTTCAAAGCTTTCTTATGAGCAGGACACACAACTCCAAAAGGCAGTTGAGGTACTGACTCAAAATTAACATACAGCTACTGATAATTATAATATGAAAAACTGTATTCCCTGTTTCAGCAAGCTCTTTAAATCTGCTTGCTGAAACCGGGAATACTTTTTTGGCAATTTTTTAATTATTCTGTCAAAAAATGTTGACATTAGTCAAATAAAGTGTTATAATATCAAAGATATATGTAAATGTTTCGTTTTTCGGAATGTTTACAAAAAAATTTTATCTAAATGGAGGAAACATTATGAAACTTATCTACGGAATCCACGACAAACCAAAGTTTGGTCAGCTAATTGTATTTGCCATACAGCAACTTTTGGCTATTATGGCCGCCACTCTTGTTGTTCCTGTTATTATCGGCAATGATATGAGTCCTGCGGCGGCGCTTTTTGGAGCGGGTATCGGTACTTTAATTTATGTATTGTTTACAAAAAAATCAAGCCCCGTATTTTTGGGATCATCCTTCGCGTTCTTGGGTTCAATGAGTGCGGCATTTGCCGGTGGCGTTTCAATGGCACTCGGTTATGTCGGTCTTATCCTGGGAGCGCTTTTTGCTGGTCTTGTTTATGTTGTTATCGCTATAATCGTAAAGATTGCAGGCGTTAAATGGATCAACAAGCTTATGCCGGCAGTAGTTATCGGTCCGACAGTTGCTATTATTGGACTTTCTCTGGCAGGAAATGCAATAGGCGACTTTACAAAAAGCAGTCTTCCTGACGGTTCGCCTTATGTAGCAATGATTTGCGGTCTTATAACACTTTTCGTAACAATGATATGTTCTTCCTACGGCAAAAAATCGCTTAAGCTTATACCCTTTATTATAGGTATTTTAGCAGGATATGCAGCAGCATCTATATTCTATGTAATCGGCTCTGCAACCGACAATACTGCACTCCAGATAATTGATTACAGCTCGTTTACAGCTCTTAATTCAATCGTTTCCGTACCTGACTTCACATTCCTTACAGCTTTAAAAGGAACAGGCGAAATCACAGGTGCTTACATAGGCACAATAGCAGCGGCATATATTCCTGTTGCATTCGTTGTATTCGCAGAGCATATTGCAGACCACAAGAACATTTCTTCAATCATCGGCAAGGATCTTCTTGAGGACCCCGGTCTTTCAAGAACACTTCTCGGTGACGGCGTTGGTTCTATAGTAGGCGCATTCTTCGGCGGCTGCCCGAACACTACATACGGCGAATCCATTGCGTGCGTTGCAGTTACAGGTAACGCAAGCGTTGCAACTATTGTAGCGGCAGCTATCGGTGCTATTATAATTTCCTTCCTCTCTCCGTTTGTAGCTTTGGTAAATTCAATCCCAAGCTGCGTAATGGGCGGCGTATGTATGACACTTTACGGCTTTATCGCTGTAAGCGGTCTCAGAATGTTTAAACATATTGACCTTGACGAAAACAAAAACCTGTTTGTTGTTTCCGTTATACTTATAGCCGGCATAGGTGGGCTTACGATTTCTTTAGGTCAGGTTACGATCACAGAAGTTGCCTGCGCTCTTATTCTCGGTATTATAACAAATCTTGTTCTTGCTAAATCCGGTAAAAAAGAACAACAATAAAAAGCAAAAATTAAGGGCTGCATCGCAGCCCTTAAAAATATATTAAATCGGAGGAATAAAAATGAGTAAAGTATTTGTATCAGATCATCCGCTAATCGCGCATAAAGTAACTATGCTCCGTGATGAAAACACCAGCGTTAAAGAATTCAGAGAGCTTGTGAACGAAATAGCTATTCTGATGTCATATGATGTAACAAAAGATTTGACTCTAAAGCCTTATAAAGTTAAAACCCCCATTACCGAAACAGAAGGTAAGGTAATTGAAAAGCAGGTTGCTTTAGTTCCTATCCTCCGCGCAGGCCTGGGCTTTGTTGACGCTCTTATGAGCACTATCCCTGCCGCAAAGGTTGGACATATCGGTCTTTACAGAGATCCTAAGACTCTTCTTCCTGTTGAATATTACTGCAAGCTCCCGACTGACATCGCCGACAGACAGGTTATCGTACTTGACCCAATGCTCGCAACGGGCGGCAGCTCTATTGCAGCTATTGACTTTATCAAAAAAAGAGGGGCGAGAAAAATTAAGCTTATGTGTATGATCGGCGCGCCCGAAGGCGTTAAAGCAGTTCAGGAAAAGCACCCTGATGTTGATATATATCTTGCTGCTCTCGATGAAAAGCTGAATGACCACGGATATATTGTTCCCGGTCTCGGTGACGCAGGCGACAGACTCTTCGGAACTCTTTAATAAATATAAATAATTCAATTTTTCGCAATTTAATGAGATGTATTAAGTTGGAACCGCACTACCGCACCAAAAACTATAAATGGGTAATTGTCGCTTTATGCTTTTTGGTGATTTTCATCTGCCTCGGCTTTTGCAGCTCGAACAAATCGCTTTACCTTGCCGCAATTACCGACGCTCTTCATATTAAGCGTAGTGCGTTTTCAATCAATGACAGCTTCAGGTTTATTTCAACTGCTGTCGTTAATGTGTTTTTTGGTACGCTTGTAAAAAAGTTCGGTACTAAAAAGCTTATCGTCGCAGGCTTTTTATGTCTTATATTATCGTCATTGATTTATTCGTACGCGACCAACATCTTTGTTTTTTACATAGGCGGCATTTTCTTGGGCATAGGCTTATCGTGGACAACTACAACTATGGTTGGTTGTGTAATAAACAAATGGTGCAAGGAAAACACAGGTACGATAATGGGTGCTGTACTTGCAGCTAACGGTCTGGGCGGCGCTCTTGCCGCACAAATCGTCACGCCTATTATTTATCAGGAGGGCAACCCCTTCGGCTACCAAGATGCATACAAGCTTGTCGCGCTGATATTGCTTGTTGTAAGTGTTTTTATTGTTATTTTTTTAAAGAGAAGCCTCCCGAAGATGACGGTGCGGAATATGTTCATAAAAAGCACTCACGCGGACAAAGCTGGGTCGGTATTGAATACAGCGTTGCTGTTAAAAAACCGTATTTTTATCTTGCGGCAATATGTATTTTTTTTACAGGTCTTGTACTGCAAGCTATTAACGGCGTTGCCGCCGCACATATGAAAGATGTCGGTATTGACGCCGCTTATGTCGCTACCGTTTTGAGCTTTCACTCACTTGCTCTTGCCGGATTTAAGTTTTTGACGGGCTTTTTATACGACAGGTTCGGACTCCGTTTCACAATGACAGTTTGCGATATGGCGGCCATATCCGTTATGCTTATACTCGCAATACTCACAAACTCCGCGCTTGGCAGGACACTTGCTTTTGCATACGGAATTTTGTCCTCAATGGCGCTTCCCCTTGAGACTATAATGCTGCCGATTTTGGCAAACGATATTTTCGGAGAGAAGTCATACAACAAGGTTTTGGGTCTTTTTGTGTCAATCAACACCGCTGGATATGCAATAGGTGCTCCTCTCGCAAACTGGACATTTGACACTTGCGGCTCGTATAAGCCGATGTTTTATGTATGCTGCTTTATTATGATGATCATAACTATTGTATTCCAATATGTTATAACCGTGTCGCATCACCATCGTCAGGATATTATAAACAAAGAAGCATTTTAATTTTGTTTTAGATAGAAAATCCGTCGTGATAATACATCACGACGGATTTTTTAATGTAAAATTTAAAAATACTTTTGCGATATTGCTCCGAGCGACATCCAGAAAATCGCAAACACCACAGAAACTACAATCGAAGCAAGTATTGCGACAAATCCTGCCTTTGCCATACAAAATAAAATTCCGATTGACCAGCAAGCTCCTGTAATAAAATAAAGCAGCCCTGATTTATAACTTTCCAAAGCGGTAAATACTGCGACAATAGCTGCGATAACTGTACCTGCAATAATCAAAAATACTCCGATACTTGTGAAAACGGGCAAACCGTTCAGCAAGTCAAACATCATAACCGCAAATACTACCATAGCCGCGGCAAGGGGCAAAAATATCAGCAAAATGATTTTACTGATACCCTGATACCACACAACTGCTTTGTGCTTTTTATCCGAGGGGTCTTTACGCATAGCAAAAACCGTTGTATAAAGCAGTGCAAGAATAGATATAAGCTCTGCATAAAATCCAATGCCTGCCTTGCCGTCAAACTTTGATGACATCATATAATATACTAACATAAACCCTACAAGTATCACTATTGACAAGAAAAACGAAACAACATATTTTTTTATTCTGTCAAACGGCCAAAACGATATAACAAGCACTGCAAAAACAGGCAAAAATATTGTGATAAATGCGACTATTCCGAAAATGCCCATCTTTGGCAAAACCGTTACGCCTTCAACGACCTTGCCTGTTATCGCGTGAACGATACTGACGGAATATTCTCCGCTGACAAGCGGCAAAAATAACGCCAGGCAGCACACGACAGCAAGCAGTGTAACCGCAAATGTGCCGTTGCTGTAATTTTGATTTTTAACTCTTTTTTTTACTTTCTTTGTCATATGTATCACCTCGTAAAAGAGCTTTACATGTATCTGATTTTAATTATATACTCATTTCTACCCAAAATCAACATATTTTTCATAAATGCCCGTATCTCGAATATAATATAAAGAAAGGGCTGGTAATATGGATCAGGTTTCTGTTAGTATTCTCACATATATCGGCGGACTTATTTTTTTAATTTTTATGTTAAAATTATTTTCTAAGCCGCTTAAAGTGATATTAAAGCTATGTCTGAACTCTGTTTTGGGATGCCTTATTATGGTTATTATAAACTCGTTTTCACAGGTTCACGGCATTTTTCTCGGTATAAACCCCGTAACAGCAGCTGTCTGCGGAATTTTAGGGCTGCCCGGCGTTGTACTTTTGGTACTGCTTCAGGTTATACTTTGAGCGGCGCGTATACCGTCAACCGCGCTTGATGTTATCCCGCCTGCGTAGCCGCTCCCCTCGCCCATCGGATATATCCCGCGTATCGGACTTTGCATTGTTTCATCCCTGACGATACGCAGGGGCGATGAACTTCGGGTTTCGGGCGCAGTCATAAGTGCGTCATATCTGTTAAATCCGCGTATCTTATTTGCAAACAAATAGAGTGCCTCACGCATCGCGCTGCAAACATATCCGGGCAAACAATCTTCAACACTTCCCAGAACTACGCCCCTCGGATATGTCGGCTGAATATCGCCTGCCGAAGTGCTTTTCTCTTTTGCTATAAAATCACCGACAAGCTGGCAAGGAGCTTTATAGCCATCGTTATACGCTGATTTTTCTATTTTCCGCTGAAATTCTATGCCTTTTATCGGGTCGTTTTCAAACTTATCGGGGGTTACCGATACAAGCAGTGCGCTGTTGGCATTTATGCCGTCGCGCGCACTTTTGCTGTGTCCGTTTGTAACGACGCACCCTTTCTCTGACGCCGCCGCAGTTACATATCCTCCCGGACACATACAAAATGTATATACACCCAAGCCGTTTGAAAGGTGTGTGCTTAATTTATAATCGGCAGGCGGAAGGTATTGCGCAAAGTCGCCGTACTGCGCCTTATTTATTTCCTCCTGCAGATGCTCTATTCTGACTCCGACGGAAAAAGGCTTTGCAACCATCGGAACACCTTTTTTATAAAGCATCTCAAATGTATCACGCGCGCTGTGACCGATACCTAAAAGCAGATTATCTGTTTCGATTTGCTCTCCGTTTGCTGTCACGGCTGTGATTTTTCCGTCTTTTATTTTTATATCTTCCAGTTTTGTTTCAAATCTTATCTCTCCGCCGAGATTTTCTATCTGTTTTCTGATATTTTTTACAACAATCGGAAGCACATCGCTCCCTATATGCGGCTTTGCGCTATACAAGATTTCCTCGCCTGCGCCGTTTGCGGCAAATGCTTTGTAAACCTCGCGCACAAGCGGTGACGAAATGCCTGTACCGAGCTTGCCGTCCGAAAATGTGCCTGCCCCTCCCTCACCGAACTGAATATTTGACTCTGTAAGAAGCAGTCCTGTCTTTTCAAAGCTTTGCACATCAAGCTTTCTCTTATCCGCCGTTTTTCCGCGTTCAAGAATTACCGGTCTGCAACCTGCTTTTGCAAGATACAGACCTGCAAACATTCCTGCAGGGCCGAAGCCGACTATAACAGGGCGCTTTTCAAGCTTTTTTTGTTCGATTTTAAGTTCGGGTGGGTTTTGATAAATCTCACTCTTTATGCCTTTATTATCAAAAAGTGAAACCGCTACGCTGTATATCACAAAAACGCTATCTTTTTTCCGTGCGTCTATGCTTTTTTTTATAATTTTGATTTCTTTTATGTTTTGAGTTTCTGTCTTTAATTTTTGCGCGCAGATTTTATTAAGGTCATCTTCGCTTTGAGTAGGCGTAAGCTTTAAATTCTTGAGAATAAACATCAGTTTCCGCCTCCTGCGGCGATGCCTGCAAGCGCACCGCTTGTCCACGCCCATTGCAAATTAAAGCCTCCGCAGTCGCCGTCGATATTTATAATTTCTCCCGTTATATAAAGTCCGCTGACTTTTTTGGATTCCATCGTATTTTCTTTTAATTCAAGCGCGGATATGCCGCCTGCTGTGACCTGCGCGTTCTTAAAGCCGAGCGTGCCTGTAACTGTCAGTTTATAATTCTTTATAAGTGACGCTATCTGTTCGCTTGTCTCTGCGTGGCGCAGGATTTCAAGTCCTATTCTCTTATTAAGAAGTCCGTTCAAAAAATTTTCTTTTGACAGATGAGAAAGTTTTTTGAATCGGCTGTCAATAATTTCTTTGAGCTTTAAATATCCTATATCGGGTGCAAAGTCAAGTGATACGCAAGTGTCGCGCTTTTGTTCCAGCGACTCTGACGCCATTCTGGAAAGATTAAATATAGGAGGCCCCGAAATTCCGTAAGCCGTAAAAAGCACCTCGCCTGTTTCGCGTCTTTTTTGTTTGCCGTCTATCAAAAGCTGTGCGGTACAGTTTTGCTTTATGCCCTTTAAATCCTTTGGCACATACTGTGTTTTAAGCTGGACAAGCGCAGGGAACGGCTTGACCACCGTGTGCCCGAGTGATTTTAATAGCTCATACGCTCCGCCGTCTGTGCCGAACTCGGGCGCGGCCTTTCCCCCGCACGAAACTATAACGCGCGATGCGTAGAGCTCATCGCCGATTCTGCTTTTTATGTAAAACTTATTATCCTTCTTTTTTATCAAAACAGCATCAAAATCACAAATAACTTCCACTCCGAGCCGTTTTAATTCCTCCCTCAGCTGGTCTAAAACTGTTGTCGCCTGCAAGCTTCTCGGGTACATTTTACCGTCGTCGAGTTCGGTAAGCATAATACCTATGCTGTCAAAGAACTTTACGGTATCGTCTAACCCGAACTTTGCAAAAGCGGATTTTGCAAAGGACTTGTCCCCAAAATATCTTGACGGGGATATATTCTTATTTGTGATATTGCATCTGCCGTTACCTGTGGCAAGAATCTTCTTGCCAACTCGCGGCAATTTTTCGGCAACGGCAACAGATGCGCCCTGTCTTGCCGCCATTACGGCTGCCACAAGCCCTGACGCGCCTCCGCCTATTACCAAAACATCGTATTTTGTCATAGTATTCTACCTTTTAAAATCATTATCTATTATTATCTCGTGCGCCTGTTTTATTTCGGTTTCCGGAACAAGAATTTCGTATCCTTCGCACTCGGGATTTCCGCCCGCGCGCCGCACTTTTACCAAAATGCCTTCGTTTTCAAGCTTTTCACGAAGCGCTTCGGCAATAGCTTCTTTTTGTGCAAGGTAAACAACAGTCCACATTGTTATCCCCTCTCTATTCTGATTTGCGTATTTTCAAAAAGTGAAAGCAAGCTTTCTGTTAGTTCTTCTGAAGCATTTACACCGTAAACACAGTCATAATCTTCACCGTTGACATTCAAAATAAGCCCGTCGCTACCTTTGTTTGCCAAAATAACGGGGCGTATTTTGTCTATTTTGTATTCTTCCCCTCTTTTAACTGTTATATACATACGCACACCATCGCTTTTTAGTGCGGTAACAGTTTGCGCAACGATTTTGGGCGTTTCGTTTTCCCTCACATCAACTCGTCCGCTTACAAGGATTATTCCGTCGCCGTCCAAAAACGAATCGCACTCTGCGAGCGTCTTGGGGAAAATTACGACCTCGATATTTCCGCTTAAATCCTCAAGAGTGATAAATGCCATTTGGGTATTGCTTTTTGTAATCTTATTTTTACGCGAGGTCACTATTCCTGCAATGCGCACCATTTTGCCGTCATACTTTTCACTGTCTTCTGAAGCTTCTTTGAGCTCCGCTATCTGAATATCGCTTGTACGGCTTAAAACGCCCTCATACCTGTCAAGAGGATGACCTGACAAATATATGCCTGTCGCTTCTTTTTCGTATTTTAACAGCATTTTAAAATCGTATTCGGGCAAATTGCGGAATGTGACATCTGTATTGTCTTCTACTTCCTCAAAAAGTGAAATCTGTCCGCGTGCATTGTTTTTCTTATCATATGACGCTGATGACATCACGGCTTCGTATCCGTCAAACATTTGTGCGCGGTTTAATCCGAGACCGTCAAAAGCTCCTGCTAAGATAAGCTCGCCTACCGCTCTTTTGTTTATATCGATCTGTACCATTCGCCTTACAAAATCGCTGAGAGATTTGAAATCGCCGTTATCCGTGCGTTCTTTTATGCAAGCTTCGGCAAAGGCGTGCCCTACATTCCTGACTCCGCCGAGACCGAATCTTATGTCGCTGCCCTGTGCGTCAAAGGCATACTTACTCTTATTTATATGCGGCGGCAGGATTTTTATGCCGAGCCTTCTGCACTCGTTGGAATACACCGCCACCTTATCTGCATTGTCTATAATACTGTTAAAAAGAGCCGCAAAAAAGTATGTTCTGTACCGGCATTTTAAATACGCCGTCTGATATGCAAGTACCGCATACGCCGCGGCGTGTGACTTATTAAACGCATACTTTGCAAAATCTATCATTTCATCATAAATCCCGTTTGCCGTTTTGCTGTCAACTCCGCGCTTTCCTGCGCCTTCAACAAACACAAGCCTTTCGCGTTCCATAACATCTTGCTTTTTCTTGCTCATAGCCTTTCTCACGGAATCAGCGCGCGCAAGGCTGTAACCGCCGAGAGTGCGGACTATTTGCATAACCTGCTCCTGATACACTATGCAGCCGTATGTGACATTGAGAATATCCTCCAAAAGCGGATGCTTATATTTAATTTTAGACGGATTATTTTTATTCTCTATATACCTCGGTATCTGTTCCATAGGACCGGGTCTGTAAAGAGAAATTCCCGCGATTATATCCTCAAGGCTTTTAGGCGAAAGGCGTTTCATAAACGCCTTCATACCGCTTGATTCGAGCTGGAAAACACCCTGCGTTTCTCCGCTGCCGATAAGCTCATATACCTCGGGGTCGCTATAATCAAGCTGCGATAAGTCAATGTCGTGGCCGTCTGCTTTTGCCATTTCAATAGTATCTCTTATAACGGTCAGATTGCGAAGCCCCAAAAAGTCCATTTTTAAAAGTCCGAGTCTTTCAAGCGTTCCCATTGGGAACTGCGTTGTAATAACATCGTCATTTTTTTGGAGCGGCACATACTCGTCAACAGGCTTTGCTGATATAACAACGCCTGCCGCGTGAGTTGAGGCGTGTCTCGGCAAGCCCTCAAGTGCGAGAGATGTGTCTATAAGTTGCTTTATACGCTCGTCTGTGTTATACACCTTATTAAACTCAGGATTGACTGTCATAGCCTTTGTAAGCGTCATATCAAGCTCCTGAGGTATCATTTTGGCAACTGTATCCGTGTCGGAATATGAAATCCCCATAGCTCTGCCGACATCGCGTATTACGCCGCGTGCTGCCATAGTACCGAATGTTATGATCTGCGCCACGCGGTCTTTGCCGTATTTTGAAACGACATAGTCTATGACCTCCTGCCGTCTTTCATAGCAGAAGTCCACATCAATATCGGGCATACTGATTCGTTCGGGGTTTAAAAATCTCTCAAAGATAAGATTATATTTTATCGGGTCGATATCGGTTATTTCAAGAGTATATGCGACGATACTGCCTGCCGCAGAGCCTCTGCCCGGACCTACGGTTATGCCGTTTTGCTTTGCAAAATGCACATAATCCCAAACGATTAAAAAGTAATCAACAAATCCCATTGACGAAATAACATCAAGCTCATAATCAAGTCTTTTTTGTATTTCGTCTGTTATGGTGGTGTACCGTTTTTTAAGTCCCTCGCTGCACATCTCTTTAAGCTTTTCGTAGTGGTCGCCTTCTATTGGGAAGCTCGGGAGCTTTAAATTGCCGAATTCGATTTCAACATTACATCTGTCGGCAATTTTCCCTGTGTTTTCAATCGCCTGCGGCGCATATTGAAACAGAGCGCGCATTTCTTCCTCGCTCTTAAGGTAAAATTCATCGCCCTGAAACTTCATTCTATCTTTATCGTCTATCGTCTTACCTGTCTGAATACAAAGCAAAACATCTTGGTTTTTTGCATCTTCACGGTTAATATAGTGTATATCGTTTGTTGCGACGAGCTCGATGCCTGTGTCTTCCGAGAGTTTTAAGAGCATCGGGTTTATCCTTTTTTGTTCTTCGATACCGTGATCCTGAAGCTCCAAAAAGAAATTGCCGCTGCCGAATATGTCTCTGAACTCCAAAGCCTTTTTTTTTGCTCCGTCGTAATCGTTTTTCATAAGCAGTCTTTGGACATCGCCCGCAAGACACGCGGAGAGCGCGATTATTCCTTCTGAATGTTCGCGCAAAATGTCCGTATCTATTCTGGGCTTATAATAAAATCCGTCAATAAACCCCGCAGATACAATCTTTATCAAGTTATTATATCCTTTGTTATTTTCCGCAAGCAAAACGAGATGCCCTATTTCGTTATCTATGCCGCTCTGCTTATCAAAGCGTGTCCGCGGCGCGGTATAAACCTCGCACCCTATAATCGGCTTTATGCCGTTTTTTTGCGCACTCTCATAAAAGTCAATAACGCCATACATTACACCGTGGTCTGTAAGAGCCATCGCCTTTTGCCCAAGCTCTGCCGCACGGCGCGGTAAATCATTTATTCTGCACGCCCCGTCTAAAAGGCTGTATTCACTATGAGTATGCAAATGCACAAAATTACTCATTGTTTTTCTCCGTAATTTCTTCTGCTATTTGAATTATTTTTTTAAATCTATGATTTATTGCAGAACGCGATATCTTTGTCCCCAAAAGCTCTGCAAGCGCGTTTAACGACGCGTCTGGGTGTTCAAGCCGCATATTTGCTACTTCTGCAAGGTGCTTTGGGAGCATTTCAAATTTGCCTGCTTCTTTTATCTTTTTTATTGCCTCTTTCTGCACAAACGCCGCATTAAGTGTTTTATCAAGGTTTGCCGTCTCACAGTTTACCTTACGGTTTATATTATTGCGTTTATCTTTAACTATACGCACATTGGCAAATTCCATCATTTTTTTATGCGCGCCCATAACGCTCATAACATCAAAAATATCGTCGCTGTTTTTGAAGTAAATAACATAGTTTGACTGGCGTTTAACGGTCTTGGCATCAATATCGAAGTATGCAAATACCTCCGTCAAGCCGCCCGAAAGCGCATGGTGATGCGTTACAAATTCGAGGTGATAACTCTTTTCGGGGTTTGCCGCAGAGCCTCCGCCGAGGAATGCACCCCTGATAAACGCCCTTTTACAGCATTGTTTCTTTACAAGATTTTGATTTATTTTAAAAGTAATATGCTCTGAAAATTCATCGTCAAAAAGCCCCAAAGCGTCCAAAACCTGATGTACTTTTCCCACGGTATCAAGCACATAGTTATACAAAAATCCTCCGCGCCCTGAGCTGTTTTGCGATTTTACAAGTTCATCTTTGATTCCGAAAACTTTTTTCATCAATGTTTCAAAGCTTTTTGCCGCTGCATCGCTTTCGGTCGTGATTTTGAGATACGGTGTTTCGCCCGAATACCCGACACTGCCTGCGAAGCATATAAACCCGCAAAGTTGCGCCATATCGCAGCAGCTTTGTTCATTTTGAATACGCACAAGTTCGTCTTTGATTTCCGAAGTAAACGACATAGCTTTTTACCTATCAATATCCCTGTGATTAATAACACAATTATTTTCTTTACGCAGAGCGTTGCAAAGGTTTTCTGCAACGACGACGCTTCTGTGTTTGCCGCCCGTGCAGCCTATGCCTATGACCAAATTGCCCTTGCCTTCTTCAATATACTGTGGTATGAGATATTCTATAAAGTCAATGAGTTTAACATTGAATTCCTTAAATTCATCGCTTGACATAACATATTCGATGATTTCTTTTTCCAAACCCGTTTTTTCGCGAAGCTCCTCAACATAAAACGGGTTACGCATAAAACGCACATCAAACACAAGGTCACAATCCAGCGGAAGCCCATACTTAAAGCCAAACGACACTATATTGATAACCATATTTTCTCTGTCGGAAACCTCGGAAAACAGGGATTTTATATTTTCGTTTAGGTGTTCCGGCTTCATATTTGTTGTGTCTATAATGTAGTCCGCTATCTTTTTTGTGTCCGCCAAAAGCTCGCGCTCGCTGTCTATCGCGTCGCGAACCGTGACACCTGCCGAAAGCGGGTGCTTACGGCGTGTTTCCTTATAGCGCTTTATAATTGTTTCATCAGATGCTTCAAGGAACAGTATCTCATACTCAAAGCCGCGCTCGTTCAGGATCTTAAGCTCGCCCTTAAGCTCTGAAAACATTTCTTTACCGCGTGCATCTACAACAAGCGCCACTCTCGGCAGCTTGCCCTGCGAATTATAACACATTTCCACAAATTTGCTCACCAAAAAAGGCGGCATATTGTCAACGCAGTAATACCCCACATCTTCAAGGCTCCTTATTGCCCTTGTCTTACCTGCTCCCGATAATCCCGTAACAATAACTACTCTCATTATCTCTCTCCAACAAATCTTATTTCACTCTCAAGTGATACATTAAATTTATCATAAACTGTTTTTTTAACATATTCCATAAGGCTTATGACATCTTCTGCCGTCGCACCTCCGAGGTTTACTATAAATCCCGTATGCTTTTCCGAAACAGCCGCTCCACCAATAGTGTACCCCCTGAGCCCTGCATCGTCAATCAGCTTTGCCGCAAAAAATCCCTCCGGTCTTTTAAACGCGCTGCCCGCGCTGGGAAAGTTCAAAGGCTGCTTTTCTCTGCGCGCCGTGCCGAGAGATTCCATTTTTGCGGTTATATCGTTTTTATTACCTTTTTCAAGCTGCATATGCACACTTAAAATTATCCCACCGTTTGTCTGAAAAACACTTTTTCTGTATCCAAATCCGTGGTCGGTTAATTTTTTTATTTTGCAGTTTTCATCTATATATGTTGTTTCGGTTACTACATCGCGCATTTCACCGCCGTAGGCACCGGCATTCATAAATACGGCTCCTCCGAGAGTACCCGGAATACCTGCGGCAAATTCGAGCCCCGTAAGCGAGTTCGCCGCCGCTTGCGACGCAACGCTTGACAGAAGCGCGCCTGCTTTTGCATTTATCCTACAGCCGTCAACCGTTATATCCGAAAAGTTTTTGCCTATCTTTATAACGACACCGCGTATTCCCTTGTCAGACACAAGCAGGTTTGAGCCGTTACCGATTAAAATATACTCTATCCCGTTACTGCGGCAAATTCGCAGTATTTTGCATATTTCGCCTTCATCAGACGGCGCGAGAAGCAAATCTGCCTTGCCGCCTATTTTAAAGGTTGTATGTTTACTCATTTCTTCGTTTTCTAATATTTTATCTTCCGTAAGAAATGATTGAAATAACGACTTAATTTTAAATCTCTCCTTTACCTAAAAATGCGCTCCCGACAAGCCCTGCATCATTGCCGAGCTTTGCAACTGCAATCTGTGTGTGGTTTGGTATTTGCGAATATGCATTTTTCATCTGGTGAGCGCGTATAGGATCAAGCAGGTAATTGCCTTCTTTACTTATAGCTCCTCCTATTACGACATATTGCGGCTGGAACAAATTTATCACGCTGACTACGCCTGTTGCAACATATCCGATCCACTCGTCAACTATGCTTTTTGCACCGGAATCACCCATTTTCGCCATTTCAAATGCCGTTCTGCCGCTCACGCCGTCTTTGCACCTCTCAGCCACCGCCGAATCAGGATACTTTTCGGCGTACTCCTTTGTTATTCTGATAAGCGCGGTGACAGACGCGTAATTTTCCCAGCATCCTTTTGTACCACACGAACATTCGATGCCACCTTGTTTGAGCATCATATGACCGAACTCGGCAGCCGTTCCGTTATAGCCTGTGTAAAGGCGCTTATTTATTATTATTCCGCCGCCGACGCCTGTGCCGAGAGTTATAAACACCATATCCGAGACATCTCCGTCAAGCGCATAAAATTCTCCCAATGCCGCGCAATTTGCGTCATTGTCTATGTAAACAGGTACATCAAAATATTTGTGCATCTCATCTCTCATCGGCACATTGTAAAAGTCAATATTTGACGCATATATTACAATGCCATTTGGTATGTCGCAGGTCCCAGGATTTCCGACACCTATACTCTTTATTGCACTTTTATCAATGCCCGACTTTGCAATTACCTTATTTAATAGGTCTGCAATATCCTTGATTACCTCTTGATACGGTCTGCCTGCATTGGTAGGCGTTAAATCCTTACATACCACCTTACCGCTTTCGTCAACGATGCCCGCCTTAATATTTGTGCCGCCAAGGTCAACTCCTGCATAATAATTCATATGATTCATACTCCTAAATATTGAATTTATTTTCCAAATTCCGCCGCAAGCCTTTGATTTAATGCTTCAACTGCGTTATATCCCATATTTTTTTGTCTGTGATTCATCGCGGCGACTTCAACAATGACCGCCAAATTACGCCCCGGCTTTACCGGCACGGTTATTGACGGAACATCTATACCCAAAATGTTTGTATATTCTGTTTCTCCGCCGAGCCTTTCGTATTCCTTACCGTCCTGCCACGACTCAATGTTGAGTATCATATCTATTTTTTCAGTATCTTTAATTGCGCCCATACCGAAAATCTTTTGTATATCGACTATGCCAACGCCGCGAATTTCAACAAAGTGGCGTATAACCTTAGGAGATGAGCCGACAAGCGATTTTGACGACACCTTGCGAATATCGACAGCATCGTCTGCGACGAGGCGGTGACCTCTTTTCACAAGCTCGATAGCGGTCTCGCTTTTTCCTACTCCGCTCTCTCCGAGCAGAAGTATTCCTTCACCGTAAACTTCGACGAGAACTCCGTGACGGGAAATCATCGGCGCAAGATAGACATTAAGCGTAGCAATAAGTGCCGCCATGAATGACGAAGTTGTGAGATGAGTCCTGAAAACAGGCATATTACATTTTTTTGCTGCCGCCAAGATTTCCGGCATAACCCCCAAGCCGCGCGTTATTATCAGCACGGGCGAATGCCTGTCAAAAAGCTTTTCCAGCGTCTTCAATCTGTCCTCTGACGATACGGTTTCAAGATACGAAGTTTCCATATTGCCCATAAGCATTATTCTTTTTTCATCAAAATTTGCATAGAATCCTGACGCAAGCTGAAGCCCCGGCCTTAAAACATCTGATATTGTAACATTTCTTTCTTCAAAATCATCTGTTTTATATATAGGTTCAAGATTAAATTCTTCTGCTATTTTACTGAGCTTAACGCTTTGATTATAATTTTCCATTTATATAACTTTCCTTTCAATTAAAGTCATACATATCATAAATATTATATACTTTTTTCTTGATTTTGTAAATATAAAATTGATTTATTTTATTATTTATGATACAATATAACAGAAAGGTATGAGTGAAATTGAAAAGAACAAGCGGAATATTGGCACACATCTCTTCTATTCCCGGTGACTACGGCATCGGGTCATTCGGGGAACAGACTTTTAAATTTATAGATTTTTTGTCGGAATCCGGATTTTCTATATGGCAGGTTCTGCCTTTTTGCGTTACCGACAGCTATAACTCGCCTTACAAATCATACGGCTCTTTCAGCTTAAATCCGTATTTTATTGATTTACAAGAACTATACGAAAACGGGCTTTTAACAAAGGCTGAATTGGAATCCGCAAAGCAGGAAAAAGCAAGTCCCTGCGAATTTGTACGCTTAAAGGCTAAAAGGCTTGATACCCTGCAAAAAGCCGCCAAAAGATTTGGCAAGGTTGAGTCTCTTAAGCCTCACACCGAGAGCTTTTGCCGTTTTATGGCTTTGCGTAAATCAAACGGCAACTCACCATGGCACGGTTGGACAAATTATGTTCCAGATGATGACGCGCTCGAATTATGGCGTTTTACGCAATATATGTTTCTAAAGCAGTGGGGCGAAATCAAAAAATACGCAAACGAAAGAAACATCAAAATAATCGGAGATATTCCCATTTATGTGTCATACGACAGCACAGATGTATGGGAAACGCCCGAAATGTTTATGCTTGACAGCGATAAAAATCCCGAATCGGTGGCAGGTGTGCCGCCTGATTATTTTTGCCCCGACGGTCAGCTATGGGGTAATCCTCTATACGATTGGTCAGTTATGAAAAGAAGTAACTTTTCGTGGTGGCGTGAGCGGATCCGCTTTATGACAGAAATTTTTGACGGAATAAGGCTTGACCATTTCCGCGCATTTGAGTCATTTTACGCCATACCGTACGGCGATGAAACTGCAAAATACGGAAAATGGATAAAGGCTGAGGGCTATGATTTTGTTGACACGATAAAGCCTATATGCAACGGTAAAATAATGATTGCCGAGGACTTGGGAGAAATCACCCGTGAGGTCGAAAAGCTTGTTGAATACAGCGGTTTTTACTCGACCCGTGTTCTTCAGTTTGTGTCCCCCGGTGATATACATTCTCCGCACCTTCCTGAAAATTACAATGAACGCTGCATAGCATATACCGCGACTCACGATAACGACACAACCCGTGGGTTTATCAGCAAGCGCGCCATTAACACGGACAGGCGTCAGATTTTGGAGCAAATGCTTGAAAGCGACGCCGGTATCGTGGTTTTTCCGCTTCAGGATATACTGTGGCTCGACAGTACGGCAAGACTGAACACGCCCGGAAACCCAAACGGCAACTGGGGCTGGCGCGCAACCCGTGAGATGATTGATAAAATCAACAGAGACGAACTTTTAAATCTTAACAAAAGATACGGAAGATTTATAGATTAAAGGAGATGTTTTAATTGGAAAAAGCACTTGAAAAACATTACGAATGGCAAGGCAAGCTTGAAGTCACAGCAAGAACCAAGGTGAACAACAGCGAGGATTTATCGCTTGCATACACGCCGGGCGTTGCACTGCCCTGCCTTGAAATTCAAAAGGACATAGAAAAATCGTTTACACTTACGCGCCGCTGGAATATGGTCGCTGTCATAACAGACGGTACAGCTGTTCTCGGTCTCGGTGACATTGGTCCTGAAGCCGGTATGCCCGTTATGGAAGGCAAATGCGTTTTATTCAAAGAATTTGCAGGCGTTGACGCCTTTCCCATATGCCTTAAAACAAAAGATACTGATGAAATTGTACGGACAATATATAATATTTCTGGCGGATTTGGTGGTATAAATCTTGAAGATATTGCCGCACCGAGATGTTTTGAAATTGAAAAAAAACTGCAGGAAATATGCGATATTCCCGTTTTTCACGATGACCAGCACGGAACGGCAATAGTCGTTGCGGCTGCGCTCCTGAACGCACTTAAGCTTGCAGGAAAGGACATTAAAACTGCAAAAATAGTTATAAACGGCGCCGGCTCGGCAGGAATTGCAATTTGCCGTCATCTTATGCAGCTTGGCGCAGAAAATATTGTAATGTGCGACCGTATCGGCATTATATACGAGGGGTGCGAAGGTCTTAATCCCGCACAGCAGGAAATCAGTCTTGTTACAAACCGATCAAAGCAAAAGGGCGTTCTCAGCGATGCTATGAAGGGTGCTGATGTGTTTATCGGCGTTTCAGCACCGAATATAGTATCCGAAGAAATGGTACGCTCTATGAACGAAAAAAACATCGTTTTTCCAATGGCAAATCCCGTGCCCGAAATTATGCCCGACCTTGCCAAAAAAGCAGGTGCATTTATCGTTGGTACAGGCAGAAGCGACTTCCCCAACCAAATAAACAATGTGCTTGCTTTTCCGGGAATCTTCCGCGGTGCACTTGACGCTAAAGCAAAGTGCATAAATACCGAAATGAAAAACGCGGCGTCCTATGCAATAGCAAGTCTTGTTGCGCCCGAAGAACTCACACCCGAAAACATTATCCCGAAGGCTTTTGACCGCAGAGTCGGCAAAGCAGTTGCCGAGGCAGTTAAGCAGGCTGCAATTGAAACAGGGTGCATTAGATAAAAATTTTAAGACCGCTGAAACCATAAAATTCAGCGGTCTTATTTAATAGTTTTCGGTTTTGAGTGTCTTTCTTATTTCTCTGAATGCGGCTTCTTCGCCTTCTTCATCTACTATGCGGAGCCACTTTTCCAAAAGGTCAGATGTTTCAGGGTTAATAAAACGCTTGCCCTTTGCCCGTAAAAAATACTGAAGCGGCTGGTGTTGATTATAATTTTTGCCCTGATACACCTTGCTCGCCGCCAACCTGTCACAAAACATCTCCGCAACATATTTAAGCGGCATCTTTATCGGTATCAATTCTCTTGTTTCGTGTGAATAGTCAGTCCAATATTCAAAATGGTGCCTGTTCCTGCCCTTATGGTGCAGCCACGCTGCAGAATAGCCGTATTTTTGGCGTTCTATTTCGTTAGGGCTTTTGTCGCCTTGATAGTACTTTGCGCCGGCAATAAATTCCACAGGTGCGTATTTGGATAAATCGTGCCTCAAGCCCTGCCAAAAAATACCTACCTTTTTACAATGCCGTATCACTAAATGGCGGTGTGCTGTTATTGTTCTAAAATGCTTTAACGCTTTCATAAAAAATCCCCTAAAAATTCACATATCTATATAATATCCCAAAAAGTAAAAAAAAGCAATAAAAAAGTTGACAAATGTCTATATTAGTGTTAGAATAATCTAAAAGCAATGATGGAAAGAGTACTCGCTTTTGGGCATCACAGAGAGAGGGACATTTGCTGTGAGTTCCTTATGTGCATAGCGACGAAAACCGCTCCGGAGCTGCCGTGCCGAACTTAAGTAAGCACCGCCGTAGCCTGCGTTACAGGTCAAACGAGTTAAAAATCAAGGTGGAACCGTGCATTATGCACCCTTGAATTCAAGGGTGTTTTTTTATTCACCTAAAAAAGGAGTTTTTTGTATGAAAATCATTTACAACGACGGTCATGTTGCAGATTGTCCACCAGAGGAAGAGCGCAAAGTCCTTCGCCACAGTGCCGCTCACATTATGGCGCAGGCAATTCAGCGTATTTACCCTGACGCTGACTTTGCTTACGGTCCTTCGACAGAAAAAGGCTTTTATTACGATGTCGACCTTGGTGACAGAAAGCTGACTGACGAGGATTTGACGGCAATAGAGGCTGAAATGAAGAAGATTGTTAAAGAAAACCTGCCGTTTAAATCATTTATTTTGCCGCGTGAAGAAGCTGTAAAGCTTATGCATGAAAGGCACGCAAAGTACAAAGAGGAGCATATCGGAGATTTGCCTGACGATGCAATCATCAGCTTTTTCCAGCAGGGTGACTATATTGATATGTGCACAGGTCCTCATATCACCTATACAAAGGCGCTTAAGGCGTTTAAAATCACGCAGCAGAGCGGTGCATACTGGAAAAACGACGCAAACAACAAAATGCTTACGCGTATAAACGGCGTTGCTTTTGCTACGCAGGACGAGCTGAAAGAGTACGAAGTCCAAATGGAGGAAGCGCGCGCGCGCGACCACCGTAAAATAGGCAAAGAAATGAACCTGTTTATGACTGACGATTTAATCGGCAAGGGTTTGCCTATGTTTCTCCCAAACGGCTATACAGTATGGCAGGAGCTGGAGGAATATATTAAAGAAAAAGAACGCAAACTTGGCTATCAGCATGTTATGACTCCTTGTGTAGGTACGGTTAATCTTTATAAAATAAGCGGTCACTGGGATCATTACAAAGAAAATATGTTCCCCGCTATGGAAGCTGACGGCGAAAGCTTTGTACTGCGCCCGATGAACTGCCCTCACCATATGATGATTTACGCTAACCACAAGCATTCATACCGCGACCTGCCCATCCGTATCGGAGAGATCGCGCACGACTTTAGGTTTGAGGCAAGCGGTACCCTTAAGGGCATTGAACGCGGTCGTCATTTCTGTCAAAATGACGCTCATCTGTTTGTAACACCAGACCAGATAAAAGACGAAGTAAGCCGTGTGGTTGATTTGATTTTTGATGTATATAAGGACTTTGGCATTACGGATTACCGCTGTGTGCTTTCGCTGCGTGATCCCGAGGATAAAGTTAAGTATCATCAGGACGACGAAATGTGGAACAAGGCTGAAAACGCGCTCCGCGAGGTTTTGAACCAGCTTGGTATTGAGTTTACTGAAGAAATCGGCGAAGCAGCTTTCTACGGTCCTAAGCTTGATGTCAATGTTAAGCCTGCAATAGGTGCTGAATACACGCTTTCTACCTGCCAGCTTGACTTCTGTCTGCCTGCAAAGTTTGATTTGAAGTATGTTGACAAAAACGGCGAAGAAAAAACACCTGTCGTTCTTCACAGAGCTATCCTCGGCTCTCTTGACCGCTTTATGGCGTATATGATCGAGGAGACAAAGGGCAAGTTCCCGACATGGCTTGCGCCTCTTCAGGTCAAAGTATTGCCCGTAAGTGCAAAATCGCTTGGCTATGCTACTGAAATTTACGAAAAGCTCAAGGCAAAAGGCTTAAGGGTACAGCTTGACGACCGTGACGAAAAGGTCGGATATAAGATTCGTGAGGCACAGGTTTCTGACCGCGTTCCGTATATGCTTGTTTTGGGACAGCAGGAAGAAGAAAATAAAAATGTCGCTGTTCGCTACCGCGACACCGCGCAGACTGAAACAATGGAATTTGACGACTTTGTTGCTAAAATCCAAAAAGAAATAAAAGAAAAAGCATAAAATAATTTGGGGCTGTGATAAATTAAAATCACAGCCCTTTTTTTGCTTTTTATTTATTTGACATCTATAAGCGTTACGCCGAGGTCTTTCTCAACATAAAATCTATATTCCAGTTCCTGTATCGGGAGTTCCTCCCAGCCTCTCTTATATTCAAACTTTACGGTTGCATTACCGGGCTTAATACCTTTGACGCGCATTTTATAAACTCCGCCTGCACCCGGCATAACTTTATTCGGATCAGTATAATGCTCGAGTTCTATATCAAGTTTGTCACTACCCTGCGTCAAACTCCACTCATATCCCGTTGTGCGATTTTCTTCTATTTCGTACTCAAGCTCAGGCCGATCGTAATCTCTGAGGTCAACATTTATATATTCAGAATCATAGTAAATATCGGCTGTCAGGTAACCTTCGGCATACGACGCTATCTGATACGGAACATAAAATACATGAACAGCGTTGTCTGTCAAATAATATCCCGCATTGTCAATATCCTCAAGTGCCGCGTCATGAACGCTTTTTGCGTGTTCCTCGTCGGAATATTCCAAAACCTTTTCTTCAATTCGCTCTGCAACCGCATTGTCAAGGTCAAAGGTTTCCTCATTGAAAAGATCGCGCAGATAAAGCTCTTTATTTTCTCTTAAATCAAATACTCTGCCCGCCATT
This sequence comes from Clostridia bacterium, assembly GCA_017450025.1. Taxonomy (GTDB): domain Bacteria; phylum Bacillota; class Clostridia; order UMGS1883; family UMGS1540; genus RGIG3586. The sequence continues at coordinate 49,530 of JAFSYJ010000002.1, forward strand.
GTTGAATTCGGATGTGCTCCGCCCGTGTATGAGGAATAATAAGACAGTATCGAAAGATACCCGTTTCTGTCAAGCGTAACCTCATAATCCAAATCAAAGGTATACGCCATCTTAAATTCTTCGTATACTTCATCGCTTTTAAGATAATCGTTATAAAAGGCAATCGCGTTTTCAACAACAGCTTCCGCTTCGTTTTTGTATTCTTCGTTTATTTTATCTATAAATTCATTTCCGTCTGATTCTATTTCGGGATAAGTGGCGTAAACCTCCAAGTCTACATTGCCCTCATCCTTGTATGAAATCTCGCGGCGTTCAATTTTATGCGCGCCCTGCCTGCTTTCTATAATAACGGCTCTGTCGCTTTCTATCCATTCAACTACGGTATCCAATGCCTCCGAAACAGCGCGCAGCGGAACAAGCGTTCTGCTGTTTACGATTTTTGCAGGGACATCTATTGTTACTGCATCGCCGTCAATATACATCTCATCAGAACCAATCTCAAAGAAAACCGATTTTAACCCTCTGGAAGCATAAACCGTCTTTGATTCACCGTAATCATAATAATTAACTCTGCTTCCGAGCACTTCAAAAATTGCCCTCATAGGCACAAGTGTTCTGTCGTTTTCAATTATGGGCGGCTGGTCAAACTCAACTTTGTTGCCGTCAACCAAAACGGTTATGTCATTTTCCGCAAACACACTTACGCAAGGTACCAAAAGGCACAGCACAAGCAATACGCCAATAATCTTTTTCATTTTCATACCTCCATCTTCTTTATATAAAAATTGTATCATACTTTTGTCAGATACACAATAAAAAATTTTTAAAAAAAGTGTTGACAACGCAATTTATTTCTGTTATAATTTAAAACATATAAAACATATAGGTATTATAAATAAACTGAAGGAGGAATAAAAATGGCTAATATAAAAGATACTTCAAAATGGGGATTTGATACAAAACAATTACATATAGGGCAGGAAAATCCTGATCCTGCGACAGACGCTCGTGCTGTTCCGATTTATCAAACTACATCGTATGTGTTCAAAAATTCTGCGCACGCGGCGGCTCGTTTTGGGCTTGCAGACGCGGGCAATATATACGGAAGGCTTACTAATTCCACGCAAGATATTCTTGAGCAGAGAATTGCCGCACTTGAGGGCGGCGTTGCAGCTCTGGCGGTTGCGTCAGGTGCAGCGGCAATAACATATACGATAGAAAATCTTGCACAGGCAGGTGACAATATCGTTGCGCAAAAAACCGTATACGGCGGAACATACAATCTTCTGGCACATACTCTGCCGTTGTACGGCATTGATACGACCTTTGTTGATATTCATAATCTTGACGAGGTCAAAGCCGCAATAAAGCCAAATACAAAAGCAATTTTCACAGAGGCTCTCGGAAATCCGAACAGCGATATTCCCGATGTTGACGCTTTGGCAGAGATAACACACGCAAATAAAATCCCGCTCGTTATCGATTCTACCTTTGCAACGCCGTATCTTTTCAGACCCATTGAACACGGCGCGGATATTGTAGTTCATTCCGCTACAAAATTTATAGGCGGTCACGGCACATCGCTCGGCGGCATTATTGTTGACAGCGGTAAATTTGATTGGGAAGAAAGCGGCAAATTTAATTCTATCACAAAGCCAAATCCGAGCTACCACGGTATTTCGTTCACGCAGGCTGTTGGGGCGGCAGCATTTGTCACAAAAATACGCGCTATACTGCTCCGTGATACGGGCGCAGCAATATCGCCGTTTAACGCGTTTCTTCTCTTACAGGGGCTTGAAACGCTTTCACTCCGTGTTGAACGCCACGCGCAGAACACTGCAAAAGTTCTTGAATTTCTTTCAAATCACCCGCTTGTTGAAAAAGTCAACCACCCTGCTCTCCCCGACCACCCAGACCACGAGCTTTATAAGAAGTATTATCCAAACGGCGGTGGCTCGATATTTACTTTTGACATAAAGGGTGGCGCAAAAGAGGCGCAGGATTATATCGACAGGCTTCAGATATTTTCTCTGCTTGCAAATGTTGCCGATGTTAAATCGCTTGTTATTCACCCTGCCAGCACAACGCATTCGCAGCTTTCCGAAAAAGAATTGCTCGAACAGGGAATCAAGCCTTCGACAATACGCCTTTCTATCGGTACAGAGAGTATTGAAGATATTATTGCAGATTTAAGTCAGGCATTTGAAGCGTAAAATTAAACTAAACGGGGTACGGATTTTCCGTACCCCCTTGATTTATTGTCAATATTATGCTAATATAACCTAAAAGGAATGATAAATATGGAAAACAGGACAAAAAAAATAATATTTGCGGCAATGTTTTCGGCTCTGGCATGCGTTACGACAATGATAATAAGAATACCAACAATGGACGGTTATATAAACCTCGGCGACGGCATAGTGCTTCTGTGTGGGTGGGTATTAGGTCCTGCCTTTGGATTTGTCGCCGCAGGCATAGGCTCAGCTCTTGCGGATATTTTCGGCGGATATGCGCTTTATGCTCCTATTACTTTTATTATAAAAGGGTTAATGGCTTTGGCGGCTTCTTATCTGTTTAAGGCTTTATATAAGGTCAACAAAAAGAGTACTCCTTCGCGAATAATAAGCGGTATTGCGGCGGAGCTTATAATGATTGCAGGCTATTATCTGTTCGAGTCAATTATTTACGGCAGCTTTATTACCGCCGCAAAAAATATTTTGTTTAACTTGGCACAAGGAACGGCGGGTCTTGTCGCCGGTCTTGTACTTATCAAGATTTTTGAAAAAAATCAAATCAAATTATAAAGTCATATAACGCGCGGGAATAAAAAGCGGGCGATTCGTGAATCGCCCGAAACACGCCTCGCCGTGATATTTGCAGCTTTCATAATACAGGCAATTCTTAAATTTTCCCTACAGGTTTTATTCTATATTCTTTTTCCCAAATATATCAAATCTCAGTATCGCTGTAAAATCTGATACCAAAGCTATACATTCTGTCACAACGCCTGCGACAGAGCCGATAGCTATGTTATATACAATCCATACGACGGAGCTTATCCAAATTGTGCGGCGCACAATCTTTGCGCTGTCAAAATATGTAACAACAGTATAAACATACGCCCCTGTGAGCGGAAACACATTGTACCATACCGGAAAATTACTTGGCACAAATATCATTATGAGCGCTGTAACAACAGTAAACGCAATCATAAATCCAACGGGCCACCATATTGAATTTGCCCATTTTTTGTCCTTATTAAAATATACGACCGAGCGCACCGATGACAAAAGATTTAACGCCGCGCCCGAATAACCGCTGAGCATAAACATATGCACAGTAAAAAGCGCGGTAGAAAAAATCTGAAGTTTGAGTATGCCCTTTCGTTCCCGTTGCTGGAACGACAGACACATCACAGCGAGTGCGACAAAGCCGATAATTTGCGCAGGACTACTGAACACATATTCAAAGTAATTTTTAAACCACTGTAAAATCAATTTTAATCACCAACCATTATGCAATAAGGCAGAAAAAAGGGGCACAGCTTAAACTGTGCCCCAAATTTTAGTTAATTATTTACCAGGTGTAATAGTTACAGCCTTTGTAGCATCATTCCACTCAACATTAGCATTGAGGGCTTCAGCAATAAATCTCATAGGTGTGTAAGTTCTGTCGTTTTCGATGAATGCAGGAGAATCAAGTGCAACCTCTTCACCGTTAACAAGAGCCTTATCGGAATCAATTGTGATAACGATTGTTACAGCACCCTTTGTGATTGTAACTGTCTTAGCTTCGCCGTCCCAAGCAACTGTTGCGCCGAGGTTTTCAGCTACCAAACGAGCGGGGAGCATTGTTCTGTCTTTAACGATCTTCGGAGCAACATCGTTTGTGATTGTTTCACCAAATACGCCAACTTCTTTCTCACCGATTGTGAGGATTATGCTCTCCTTCGGATAGCTCTTGGAAGGCTTGTTTTCTTCGTTGTTGTTATTGTTTTCTTCGTTATTGTTATTGTTTTCTTCGTTATTGTTGTTTGTTGCTTCACCGGTGTTGTTATTATTTGTGTTGTTCTTTCCGGGAACAAGAGAAGGACCTGTGCTACCGCCGCTTGTACCACCTGATTTCTTTAGCTCTATAGCTTCTGTTGTTTCAGAAACAGATGTACCGTCTGTAACATTTGCAGCGGTAATGACAACTTTAACATTCTTGCCAGCCATAGCAGAAGTTGTTGCAACCTTAACTACGCTATTTTTAGCATCTACTGTTATTGCATCTGCGTTAATATAGTCGTCTTTTGTAGGTTCTTTACCTTCTTCATAATAGTAAGCTTCTGCTGTTACCTCAAGTTCTGCAGATTCATCAGTAATAGCAGCATCATACTTAACCTCAATATTCTTTCCAGCTGTTACAGTCTTAGAATAATCTTTGTCAAGAGTAAGAGTTGGAACAGCAGGCTCAATTACTTTTATCTCTACGGCGTCTGTTTTATTTCCTTCATCATCCTCATTATTTTTAGCTGTGATTATAACAGAAACTTTCTTGCCAACCATATCATTTGTTGTAGAAATGGTAACTGTGCTGTTTGCATTATCTACTACAACATCTTCAGCAGGAATATCTGTGATTTGTGGATCTTCTCCTTCAACCTCAGTAATTAATTGTGCTGCAGCTTCTGTTTTGCTTGCGATACCGTTTTTATCATCATATGTGAAAGAAATTACGATGTCACGACCTGCTACTGATTCTTCATCGACTGTATCGAGAGTAACTGTAGGTTTGTAATTGTCATCATCGTTTTTAACAATAGTGATTGTATCTGTGCCTGTGCCTGTAGCTGTATCATCATCAACGCCATCGCCTGTAACTGTAGCTGTTATTGTAAGAGTAATCTCTGCATTGCGGTCTTCCTTTTTGGGTGTGTAGGTTGCTTCTGTTCCGAGAACAACCTTTTCTTCATTAACAACCTTTGACCACTCGTATGCAATTGTCGGTGTAAGACTCCAAGAATCAACTACTTTAGAAGTACCTTCATCTTCAGTAACTTCACCGGAAAGCTCGGTACCAACTTTACCCGAACCTGTGATTACAGCTGTAACTGTGGGAGCTGTGTGAGCAGCTTGGATAGTAACTTTAGCTGAACCAAAGGATATGTTAGAGTTATCAACCGGCAAATATCCATCGTCCAAGAAACCGTTCATATTTGCACCTGTTGTTATGTTTGTTTCTTCATTTGTACCTTCGATAGTTGATTTTGCTGTAAATGTTATTGTAATAAACGCGCCTGTGTATGCCTTGCCATCAGACAAAACCGTAACATCAACAACGCCTGTTGTTGTGGTATCAACAGAAACTTCAGCGTCTGTTACGCCGTTAGAAGCAGTTAAAGTATAGTCTTTGTATGTGAGTGCTGCTGACTCATAGTTTAAAGCAAAACCTATACCATGGCAGGAAGGAGCTTCTATGCTAATAGCAACATCAACATCGCCACCGGGTGCTACGGTTGCATTAGCAGCTGATACTGCATATGTTGCCTCAGCACTTACCGATACTGTCAGTAAAGAAAATATCATAGCTACTGACAAAATAATTGATAAAATTTTTACTTTTTTCATTTTTACTCTCCTTTTTTAATTTAATCTTTGATTATGGCAAGTTTAGGATCTTTTTTGAGAACTACTCTCTTTAAAGCTCCAAAGTCGGGTGATGTTACTTGACCGTCGTGCTTGCCGCCGCCAACATCACTTGCGAGAAGCTGTTTATCTTTCGGAGCAGTTTCTTTATTAAGAACTATTCTCTTAACAACACCAAAGTCAGGTGATAAAATCGTTTCAATCGTTTCATCAGTGTATGTTAATTGCGTCTTGCCATAATACATTGTATCTGAAGCCTCATCAAGTATTTGTGCTGCACTTGCTACAGCATCTGCATCAGCATAACCGGTTACAATACCTATAAAGTATTCATTCTGCGGATTGTAGAAGAGAACAGTACCTCCTAATTTAATTGATTGCGTAGTGTAATCAAGAGTACCCTTTTCAATTGTTACAATTGCGTAGCCGTTGCCCTTGAATTTGCTAAACGCATTCTTGTCCGCCGAGACAACGAAATTAACATCATCAGCCGAAATTGCCGTTGCAGTTGCACCCTTTGCAGGAACAAAGAATGTACCCAAAACCTTGGAAGCATCGCCTGCAGTAGCTATAACCTTAATTGTTTGAGCGTCGCCGCCATTTTCGGCTCTTGCTACCGTAAGAACACTCTCTGCAACATCTGCTGTTACATCAGTGCCTTCCTCCGCACTTCCTACAAACTTTTGTACGGTTATTACAACATCCTCTGTTGATGCGGGAATGCTGATAGTCCATTCATCCGCTTCTGCGTCGTTGCTTATCCATGCAGCTGTGCCTTCATAGTTCATAAGCTTTTCACCGTCAGCAGAAATAACCTTAACGGTTTTATCTGCTACATCAACATATCCGTCAACATGCGAGAATTTGATTGTGTAGGTTGTAACCTCATCGGGAGCTTCGTTCATAGAGATATTACCCGTTAATGTGCTTATAGAACCTTCTTCAACCTCATCTTCACCACTATTGGGAACAACAGTAATGGTTACGCCGTCGAGCCATGCCTGAGGTACATCAGTAAAGTCAAGAACCTGAGCTCCGTCAACATAGTAATCTTTGCCTTCTTCAAGTGCTGCCATCGGAACTGTTACGGATTCAGCAGGAGTTGACTTTGTCAGTTCAGCGCATTGAAATGCCTCAGCTTCTGATCCGCCCATAAAGACTAATATGTAGTCACCCGTTGCATCTGTTTCGCGAAGGATTATTTGGGCCCATTCTGCTGTACATTCAACAATTTCTCCGTTTTGTTCTCTGTTATCAGCTTTCTGGTCAACAAACAAAATAATGTCATCGTTTCCTGATAATTCAGGAATTTGGTTATTTAATTCCGCAAGACTTTTGTCTGACCTAACAACCAAAAGAGTTATATCGCCAGAATCTTTAAGGCTGCCACCCCCGGCGAGGGTACCCTTAACATGTATAGCAGATTCAGTATCAGCAACGAATTCAACTGTGTCCAAAGAAACGGTAGAAGCAGCAAAAGCTACCATCGGAACAAATGTTGCCGCCATAGCCAATACAGATAACAGTGCTATAACTTTTTTAAAGTTTCTGTTTACCATTTACATTCTCCTTTCTTAAATATATAATATGTATAAAATTTATATAAGATTTCCTTATGCCTTACAAAACGCACGCGGAAAAATTACATACTTTCCTCCTTTCGCATCTTTATAACTATACATCAATATTATAATATCTTTTCGTATTTTTTGCAATAGAAAAACAAAAAATTTTTTTATTTTTTTCAATTTTGTTCACTTTGTCTAAAAATAATACATTTTATTGCATTTATAGATATAATAAATTGGTTATTTTTTTATTGTTTTCAAAAAATCTTCATAATTCATAACGGAATTAAGCGCATTTACAAGAGCGTTTGCGGAAAGCCTTGTCGGCAAGCCCAGATTTGCGGCAAAAGTGCGCCGTTTTTCTGCACTTTCTTTACCTCCTATAAGTCCTGCTTTATACAAATCGAGCTTTGTTATAAGCCGCTTGGCGTCTTGCTTTTGCCCCATATTACACCCTGCCGACAAGAGGGCGTTTTTGACGGTCTCGGCATCAACGCCTTCAACACCGAGCAAGCCTTCTTTTGACGGCTTGTGCTTACGCCGTTCCTTGCCTTGTATGTCGGGTATATAGGCGTGCAAAATCCTGCCTTTTTTTATCTGCCCTTTCAGGTAATTCCGTATGCGGAATCCTGCGCTGTCGGAATCTGTAAGTACTACGATCCCACAAGTCTCGGCAAGTTTTTGGACATACTCAAGCTTTTCTTTATTATGTATGATATCAAACCCGTCTGTCGTTACAATATTGGCATCAACTATACTGCCGAGCTTGATTTTGTCGTAAATTCCCTCTACTACAATTGCTTCGTTAATTTTCATATTTACTCCACAAAAAAGGGCTGTGGCAGCCCGATTAAAAACCGTTTTGCTACAGCCCTTAATTTTTACTCAATTTCAATCAATCCGTAGTCGCCGTTTTTTCTCTTATATACCAAGTTATTATCGTTTGTCTCTGCGTTTTTGAAAAGGTAAAACTCGTGTCCCAAAAGATTCATCTGAAGAATTGCTTCTTCGGCGCTCATCGGCTTAAGTGCATAACGCTTTGTCTTTACGATGTTAAACTCCTTTTCTTCTTCAACAGACGCGCCGACGAAATCCGCAGACTTATCAAACGCATTGGCACGGAGTCTTTTTTCAAGCCGTGTTTTGTTTTTGCGGATTTGCCTTTCTATTACATCGACAACTCTGTCAAGAGCAGCGTACATATCGGCATTTGTTTCCTGCGCGCGGTAAATCATACCGTTGTAGTAAATTGTGGCTTCGACCGTGTGACGATCCTTTTCAATCGAAAAAGTTACAGTTGCTTCTGCATCGTCTGAAAAAAACTTGGAAAGCTTTGAAATTTTCTTTTCAGCCGCTTGCTTCATACTTTCTGTCAATTCCATTTTTCTTCCCGTGATTGTAATTTTCATAATTCACAACTCCTTTTGTTACATAAAATTGCCGTTTGCTGTGTGCGATATGCGTGAGTATTGATGCTTTACTCTCTAATAATATATTCGACAATCTTTTCCGAAATCCTTTAAACAATATATTTAAAGCAAAAGGCTGCATATTAAATTTTTCAAACAGGTTTCGGGGTCTTCGTCGCCTGATTTAATGCTGTAATCTGCGTCTTTTAATATACCTATTGATTTTTTTATATACGGCATACTAAGTCTGCCTGCCGCTTCAATATATTTTTTTGCCAAAAACGCCATAGGCAGATTAAGTGCTTTTTCAATATCGGCGTACGGCATATGCGCCTCAAGCATTATTTTTGCCTTATACGCCGAAATGTATGATGACGAAATCACATAAACAAGCATAACAGGGTCAAAGCGCATCTCCAAAAGCTCCGAAAGTGCCTGAATCGCCGTGGGTTTATCGTTTTTTAAAAGCGCGTCAGTCAGAACATACTCTTTTGTAAAATGCTCTTTTACGGTTATTTCATTGACATCTTCGACGGTTATCTGAGCCTTGCCGCTGCACTTTGACAGTAATTTATCTATTTCCGCGACAACGGAATACATTTCATTGCCGACATTATCAAGAAACAGCTCGGCGGCATTATTTTCAATTTTTTTATTGTTCTTTTGAACTGTTTTTATGATATAGTTCTTTATTTCTGCCCTTGTGCGCCGTTCAAAATTTACGCTTTGGCAATTTTCGGCAAAAGCTTTATAAATCGCGTTTCTTTTATCAAAGTTATCTTCGTAAGCAATAATATATATATAATCGGGTATGTCGGTAAAAATATTTTTCCAAAAATCCTTATTGGCGTTTGCAGATTTAAAAATTCCCGTGTTTTTTAATACAAGCAGTTTTTTACCACCCATTAAAAACGCTGTGTTTACAAACTCGTCGGCGTCGCGTATCTTGGCTTCGTCCTCCAGCACAAGCAGATTGAATTCCTCAAGTCCGTCTTCTACAAGCAAGCTTTTAAGTCGCTGAAAATACGCGTTTTTTACATAAGTCTCCTCACCGAAAAAATGAAATTTATGAGAGAAGTTTTTGTCTTTTATTTCTTTTTTAAGTCCCTCAAAACTCATCGTCAAAACTCCTTTGTGTTTTTACCGCAGAAATTTTATTTTTTTCTAATTCAAAAACAATCGTGCCGTATGCAGATGTTGAATAAACAGTTACGCCGTTTGACTTAAATATGTCGCGGGTTTGGTCGGGAATATTTTTCCCGCGCCGCGACACCACCGCATATTTTGGCTTTGCCGCTTGTATAAATTGGGGCGTTGAAGATGTTTTGCTGCCGTGATGCGCGACCTTTAATATGTCACAGCTTACCTTCGGCAGCTGCAAAAGGAGCTTTTGTTCTCCGCTTGCTTCAACATCGCCCGAAAAGCATATCCTGTTTGTTCCGTAATCAAAATAATACACCATACCGTTATTTTCGTTACCGTCAGTATACGAATTATATGCCGTTACGGTTAAATTTTTGTCCGACAGTCTTTTGCCTTCAGAGATATACAAAAGCCGTGTTCCCGTCTGTTTAGCAACACTTTCGAGATAGTTCTTCATGCTGTTTTCGTATATTTTGAGAGGCAGAACGATATTTTTTATTTTGCCCTGCTTCATCATGCTCACAAACCCGAGACAATGGTCGATATGGTAATGTGAGACAAGTGCGATGTCTATTTTGGAAATACCTGCCCTGTCCATATAAGGAATAACAGCTGTCTTTGCAATATCATAATCCTCACTGCCGCCGCTGTCAACCATTATATTTATTCCGTTTACGCTCATTATCGCGCAGTCGCCGTCGCCGACATTAAGAAACGCAAGTCTCGCAGCGGAATTATAAAATCCGCCAACGGATATTATGCAAACGGCAAAAGATACGGCAAGTAGGCACGCAAGCGACTTTTGCCTCTCGTCTTTTAGAAAATAATAAACTGCTGCAACTCCTGTGCAGTATGCGAACATTCCGAGTGCGCCTAACCTTCCGACAGAAATGCTCGCATAAGGTATGCTGCCCAACGCTGCGATTGTATATAAGATTGCCTTGACAAAAACCCGTAATATTTTGACAAGAATTATTCCCGCGAAGGGAATATCGCACATAAAAAGCGTTACAATTATAAGCAAATATATAAGCGGTAAAAGCGGACAAATCACAATGTTTGCCACAAGCCCCGTGAGTGAGACTGTTCCGAAGTAATGTACCGTAACGGGTATAATCCCTATTTGCGCCGCAAAATATACAGCCACAAGCTCCGTTAATGCCTTTGGCAGAAATTGGAGTTTATGTGCGATTTTATTTGAAAACAAAAGGATACCGGCAGTTGACGCAACGGACAAGCGAAACCCGACATCGAAAAACGATGCAGGATTTAACATAAGCATAATTATTACCGATATGCCAAGTGAGGTCAGCGGATCGTCATTTTTACGCATGAACCAGGCAATATAGAAAAGCGTTACCATACACGCCGCCCTGACGCAAGATGCGCTCAACCCCGTAACAAGCGCCATAAGCCATACTATAGCTATATATAAGAGCATAATGGGCATTCGCCTTTTTATGCCGAAAATACCGAAAAACGACATCGCCAAGCCAAGCAGAATATTTATATGCATTCCCGACACTGCAACAATATGAGCAAGTCCGCTCTTACGGAACGCCATATAGATATTTTGCGAAATATCTGATTTGTCACCGAGAAGCACTCCCTTGACAAGCCCTGCCGTATTCCCGTAAAAGTGAGAGTCAACTCTGTCCGATATGAACTTTTTTATCCCGAACCCCAAATCAGCGGGACGAAAATACGAAAAATCATATCCCGTGATTTCAATATCTTCTATGTCACACGACGCCATAAGACCTATTCCCTTTGAAAGCAAATAATGCCTTTGATTCCTGCCGCTTATGCTGTATTCCGACGGTTTATACAGTACCGAACGGAATTTTATCAAATCGCCGTATTTTATATCACTATTGCCATACACATAAAGGCGCACCTTGCGCTTGCCTTCATACGATTCTGTATGAGTTTTAACCGAGCTGACAGAAACATCGGCACAGTAATAATTGTCATTTTGGGAAATATTGACAATTCTCCCCTCACATTCACACATTGTATTATAAAAAGGCGTCGACAAATTATCAATCTTTGAGACAGCAGTATTTAACGCCGCAAAGCCAATTACGGGTGCCAGAAAGCATCCAATGAGCATAGTATATCTATTCTTATTTATGAATATGAGCGCAAATACAAGTAGCCCCGCCAACACTGCAAAAACAACTGCTGTCGAATTTGTACTGCGAAGTATCATACCGCATACCAAAAAGACTGATGCTAAAAATAGATACCGTTTCATTTATGTCTCCTTGAGATATGAAAAAGACCGCATAGGATATATGCGGTCTAAATAATTATCTGAACTTACGCTTACGAGCGGCTTCTGATTTCTTTTTGCGTCTAACACTGGGTTTTTCGTAATGTTCTCTTTTTCTGATTTCAGACAAAACACCCGCTTTTGCGCATTGACGCTTAAAACGCCTTAAAGCGCTATCTAAAGACTCATTATCTTTTACTCTGATCTCCGACACTGTACTTTCCCTCCCTCCGCTTTACGGAATATGCGGCTGAATTTTAAGCAGCTGCGGTATTATCCGAATCCGCTTTCGGTGTGTGTCCTGACACCACTGCTTATACCGGTGAGAGATGAACGCAAGCCGATATCATAACAGTGCTTTGCAATTCATTCACCAAATAAAGACACCTAAACATATACAATATTATAACCGATGTTTTGTATTATGTCAAGGAAAATTTATCAAACCGTGAATTATTTTTTACAGCGCTCCTATACAATACTGAAACGCCCTGCTTTTCACCATTAAAAAGATGCCGAGTAGTTGGGGGCTTCTTTTGTTATGGAAATATCGTGAGGGTGATTTTCTCTGAGCCCCGAACCTGTAATTCTCACAAACTGGCCGTTCCGTTTAAGGCTCGGTATCGTAGGCGTACCGCAGTAGCCCATACCCGATCTTAAACCTCCGAGAAGCTGATAAACAGTATCCGAAAGCTGTCCCTTGTAAGGAACGCGGCCTTCAACGCCTTCCGGCACAAGCTTTTTGTTGCCCGTTTGGAAGTAGCGGTCGCGGCTTCCCTCGTTCATAGCTCCGATTGAGCCCATTCCGCGGTAAACCTTAAAGCGTCTGCCTTGATATATTTCTTCATCGCCTGGGCTTTCCTCACAGCCTGCAAACAGGCTGCCTATCATAATGACATCAGCGCCTGCGGCTATTGCCTTTGGCAAGTCTCCCGAATATTTAATGCCGCCGTCGGCTATGACGGGAATACCATACTTTGACGCAACCTCATAAACATCGCATATCGCCGTAATCTGCGGAACACCGATACCTGCGACAACACGCGTTGTGCAAATAGAGCCAGGTCCCATACCGACCTTAACGGCATCTGCGCCTGCTTTTATTAAGTCCTCCGCTGCCTCGCCCGTTGCGATATTGCCTGCAATAACAGGCAAATCGGGAAATGCATTTTTGATTTTTATAACTGTGTTTATTACATTCTGCGAATGACCGTGAGCCGAGTCAAGCGTTACAACATCAACTCCTGCCGAAACAAGCGCGCCGCATCTGTCGAGTACATCATCTGTCATACCGACAGCCGCTCCGACAATAAGCCTTCCGCTTTTGTCCTTTGCCGAATTGGGATACTTAACTGCCTTTTCTATATCCTTGATCGTTACAAGCCCCTTTAAATTAAAGCCTTTATCAACAATCGGGAGTTTTTCTATTTTGTGCTGGCGAAGGATTTCCTGTGCTTCCTTGAGCGTAGTTCCCTCCGGCGCGGTTATAAGATTATCTTTTGTCATAACCTCGCTTATTTTTTTTGTAAAGTCCTCCTCAAATCTCAAATCGCGGTTTGTCAGAATACCTACGAGTTTTCCGCTTACAGTAATCGGAACGCCTGATATTTTATATCTGCCCATTATTGCGTCGGCTTCTTCAAGCGTCTGGTCAGGTGAGCATGAAAACGGGTCTGCAATAACTCCGTGTTCGCTTCTTTTTACCTTGTCAACCTCGCTTGCCTGTTCCTCGATGGTCATATTTTTATGTATAATTCCAATGCCGCCCTCACGCGCCATAGCAATGGCAAGCTTTGACTCTGTTACGGTATCCATAGCCGCACTCATCAGCGGAATATTAAGTATAATGTCCTTTGTCAGCTTGGTTGTCAAATCAATTTCGCTCGGTACTACATCTGATTTTCTCGGAACAAGCAACACATCATCAAATGTCAAGCCCTCTTTTTCAAACTTCTTCATTTTTTACCTCCTGTAATATCCTGAATGAATCATCTCATCATAGCTTCAAGCAGTGAATAAGCAAAAAGCCTGTTCATACTTCTTGTCGGATGATTTATATGATTTGCAAGTAAATCGGTTATTAAAACGCCGTTAGCGGCTAAATTTTTCCACTTTTCGTAAACATCGCATATTTTAATTCTGCCCTCACGCGCCGCGCTTTTGCCGCTTTCTATATACTTATCAACAGTTCCGTCATTTTGGAGCTTTACGGCAAGCTCAGCGGTTTTTTTGATAACATCATCTGTTATGTGACAGCTCACTTCCGTCGCCATCATATTCGGCGTCATAAAGATAACCTCGCTGCCGCTTTCCTTAAGCTTTGCAAAAATTTCTTTAAGCGCGTTATGATAATCATCAATATCAACATCAAAAGCGTCGTTAAGTCCGAAGCATACAACAGTCAAATCGGGATTTTGAGAAAGCACATCTCTTTCCAGCCTGCGGAGACCGTTTACCGAGTTTCCGCCCGAAACACCTGCGTTAACGATATTTATAGGTACGGCAGGATAAAGCTCCGACAGTATATCGGACAGATATTCCGGATAAGAATACCTCCTGTCAAAATATGTTGCAAACTCCTTGCCGCCGCTCTTTAAATAAAACTCAAAGCACCCCTGCGTCAAACTGTCGCCCAAAAACGCAATCGTAGGAATTTTGGAGTCCCATAGCTTATTCTGTTTTGCTTCTATCAGCTTCATAATTTCCATAAAGTTTTACCTCTTGCAATATCTGCTTTATTTCATCAAGCGTATTTGCCGCATAAAATCTTTTTTTGTACTCAGCAGCACCGCGCATACCTTTTACATACCACGCCATATGCTTGCGTGCATTAAGTATTCCGATTTTGCCGCCCTTTTCGCAAACCAGCATCTCCGCGTGGCGCATAGCGGTATTCAGCTTTTCTTCTGTCGTTGTCTTTGTCGTTACATTTTCCGATGCCAAATACTCTTTTATCTCTCTGAAAATAAATGGATTGCCCAAACTCCCTCTCGCAACGCAAATACCGCGGCATCCTGTTTCTTTCAGCATTTTAACGGCGGCGTGTGCAGAAAAAATATCGCCGTTCCCGATTACGGGGATTTTGACCGCCTCTACTGTTTTTGCAATGGCTTCAAGCGACGATCGTCCGCTGTACATCTGCGTTGCATACCTTCCGTGTACTGTAATAGCTGCCGCGCCGCATTCCTCTGCAATTTTGGAAAGCTTAACGCAGCTCTCGCTTTCAAACCCGCGCCGCATTTTGACGGTAACGGGAAGTTTGACGGCGTTTACGACAGCCTCTATGATTTTGCCTGCAAGGGCAGGATTTTTCATAAGCGCGCTGCCTTCGCCGTTTTTTACGATCTTTGGTGCAGGGCAACCCATATTTATATCAATAACATCAAAATCGCCTTCAACCTCTTTTGCCGCGCTTGCCATTACCGAAGGCTCGCTGCCAAAAAGCTGAACGGCGCGCGGAGCTGTTTCTCCGTCAGTTTTCAAAAGCTGCCTTGTTTTTTTATCACCGAATCTGAGAGCTTTCGCGCTTATCATTTCCGTACAGCACATATCCGCTCCGTATTCTCTGCAAATTATCCGAAACGGCAAATCCGTAATGCCTGCAAGCGGCGCAAGAAAAACAGGCGTATTTATATTTTCAAAAAACATATCTACCTACAATTAAAGGGTGTATCAGTAAGATACAACCCTTATGATTTTATTTTCTGAGTTCTTCGCGACCTGCCTGAACTTCCTGAAGTTGTCCGGTAAGTCTTTCTTCAAGCGACGAAAGAACATTTTCAACATACTGCTTTGCTCCGAGGCGAACCTCTCTTGCGCTTTTTTGAGCACTTTCGATTATTTCATTTGCCTGTTCGTAAGCTTTTTTGGTAATTTCATTCTCGTTTACCATCTGGGCAACCTGATCCTCTGTTTCTTTTACAATGTTGGCTGCTTCCTGATGAGCTTCGGTAATAATTCTTGTTCTTTCTTCCTTAACCCACTTAGCCTGCTTTAAATCCTCCGGCAGTCTGAGACGCAATTCACTGAGAAGCTCCATAATGTCCGGCTTGTTTATAAGTGTTTTTCTCAAAATAGGCACAGTAAAACTGCTTTCTACAATATCCTCCAACTGATCGATTACATCAAATATTTCCATTTGTATCCTCCTTGTCTTTAAGTATGGTAATTTTACTTTTTCCGTAATGCTTTTCTTTTATTATGTCATAATCTGATTGTTCCGGCACTTCATACCCCGCGTCGTGTTCAAGAATAACTGCTCCGTCAGGCTTAAGAAGACGGTTTTTCTTAATCAAATCCAATGCGGTATTATAAAAGCCGGATGCGTATGGCGGATCAATAAAAATGAAATCAAACTGCCCGTGGCAAGTGTCAAGATATTTAACATAATCAGACAGTACCACACAGCTTTTTTCATTATATCCCAAAACGGAAATATTTTTCCTGACGATTTCTGCGGCGCGTCTGCTTTTTTCAACAAAAACAGCGTTGCCTGCGCCTCTTGACAGGCACTCAAGCCCCAAAGCTCCGCTGCCTGCAAAAAGATCCAAAACCGATTCTCCGCCTGCCATATACGATGCCAAAATGTTAAAAAGCGATTCTTTGACCTTGTCTGCCGTCGGTCTCGTATCGCGTCCGTCGAGGGAAAAAAGTCTTCGCCCGCCGCACTCTCCTGATATAATACGCACGCCGTACCTCCCCCTGACGAAAATATAATACACCTTTTTACCATATATATTTATATTTTATAACATATATTGAAAATGTCAAGAGCAAAAGCGAAAAAAATAAAAAATTTTTAAAAAATACACAATTATTTTTTATTTAAGACATATTTTTTAAGGGCTGAATGTCAGATTCTATACGCATTTGAGCTATATTTAGTCTACTAAAATTGGCTAAAAATTTGCATTTCTGATTTTCCGCAACTTTAGGTTGCTAAAAATTTCCAACCCAAGTTGCTTGCTAATTCAAAATAAATCTGTTATATTAGAGGTGAAAGAAAGGTGATACTATGACAATAGGCGAAAAAATTTCTCGTCTTCGCATTGCGGCAAATATTTCACAGGAACAGCTCGCCGAAGAAATTTCAGTTTCACGGCAGGCGGTATCAAAGTGGGAAATGAATCAGGCTTTACCTCAAATCGACAAGGTAGTTCAGCTTTGTAACCTGTTTAATATCTCCGCTGATGAACTTTTGCAAAACAAACAATCATTAAATGAAGGTTCTAAAAAGAATAAATATTTCGGTACTGACGGCTTCAGGGGTGAAGCAAATGTCGCCCTTACATCTATGCATGCATATAAGGTAGGCAGATTTTTAGGCTGGTACTTCTCGTCAGAGCTTTCGGGATGCACAAAGGCAAATTATCGCCCCCGCATCTTAATAGGTAAAGATACGCGCCGTTCAAGCTATATGCTTGAATATTCTATCGTTGCAGGCATAACGGCTTCTGGCGCTGATGCTCATATGCTCCATGTTACGACAACGCCAAGCGTATCGTATGTAACAAGGCAGGACGAATTTGACTGCGGTATAATGATTACAGCATCGCACAATCCGTATTATGATAACGGTATAAAAGTAATCAACCGCCACGGCGAAAAGCTTGATGATAATACCACAGCCCTTATTGAAAGCTACATAGACGGCGATTTATCGCAGTTAAACATTATCGGTGATGACCTTCCGCTTGCACAAAGAGAAAAGATAGGCTGCATCGTCGATTATGTATCGGGCAGAAACAGATACCTCGGTTACCTCGTTTCTCTCGCCTCACATTCGTATAAGAATTTGCGCATCGGTCTTGACTGTGCAAACGGCGCATCGTGGATGATAGCCAAGTCGGTTTTCGGTGCATTGGGCGCGCAGACTTATGTAATTGGCGCAGAACCTGACGGTCTTAATGTAAATAACGCCTGCGGAGCTACAAACACGGCGGCACTGCAAAAATTGGTAAAAGAAAATCACCTCGACGCAGGCTTTGCCTTTGACGGTGACGCCGACAGGTGTATTGCCGTTGATGAAAACGGAAATGTCGTTGACGGCGACGCAATAATGTATATACTCGCAAAACGCCTCAAATCGCGCGGAATGCTTAATAAGGATACGGTTGCGGCAACGGTTATGTCAAACAGCGGATTTTTCAAAAGCCTTGAAAAAGAAGGCATAAACTGTGTTCAGACCTCTGTCGGAGACCGTTTTGTATATGAGTGTATGCAGCAAAACGATTACGCATTGGGCGGAGAACAGTCAGGTCATATCATAATCAAAAAATACGCTACCACAGGCGATGGTATTTTAACGGCAATAATGCTGACCGAAGAGATCTGCGACTCCAAGATGTCGCTTGCAGAGCTGACCGAGCCTATTATGCTCTATCCGCAGTACATAAAAAATATCCGTGTTCGCGATAAGGAAGCTGTCTTGAGCGACTCTGAAATTTCGGCAGAGCTCACCAATATAGAAAATAAGATAGACGGCAAAGGCAGAGCGCTTCTCCGCAAGAGCGGCACCGAGCCCGTTATCCGTATTATGATTGAAAGCGAAACCAAGGAATTATGCAACTCTTATGCCGATGAATTGGCAAATTGTATTATAGAAAGGGGTTACGCTCTTGACTGACGCAATAAAAACAAACGATTTATTTGATTGCACGACTCCGTATTTGAAGGAGCTTTTTGACGAAAGCGAATACCCATGGGAAATGCTCCCAAAAATTAAAGAACACATAGAAAAGCTGCTGTCCGAAGGATTGGATTCTTTTACTCTCTATTCCGACGGCGTACTTATCGGTGAAAATGTAAAAATATATCCAACCGCCACAATAGAGGCACCTGCAATTATCGGCGCAGGTACCGTGATACGCCCCGGTGCATTCATCCGCGGCAATGTTATTACAGGCGAAAATTGTGTTATCGGTAATTCCTCCGAGCTCAAAAACTGTATTCTGCTCGACAAGGTTCAGATACCGCATTACAATTATGTCGGTGATTCCGTTCTCGGCAACAAATCTCATATGGGCGCAGGCGCTATCTGCTCTAACTTTAAAGCAGACGGAAAAAATGTAGTTGTCCACGGCAGTAAAAATTACGAGACAAATCTACGCAAGCTGGGCGGAATTTTAGCCGACGGTGCTGACATAGGTTGCGGCTGTGTTTTAAATCCGGGAACTGTAATCGGCAAAAACACATCTGTATATCCTTTAACTGCTTTACGCGGAATTTATCCTGCAAACTGCATTGTCAAAGCCGCCGATAAAGTTGTTATAAGAAAAAAATAAAGTTATATAAAGGAGACTAATATGTGCGGAATAATAGGTTATGTTGGAGAAAATCAAGCTGCTCCCATTCTTCTTGAGGGGCTTTCAAGCCTCGAATACAGAGGTTACGACTCGGCAGGAATTGCAGTTTTCTCAGATAACAAAATAAACATACAAAAAGCAGGCGGTCGGCTTTCGGTATTAAACCAAAAGACTGACAACGGCAAGGCTGTAACGGGAACTGTCGGCATAGGTCACACCCGTTGGGCAACACACGGTAAACCTTCTGATACAAATTCACACCCGCATCTTTCAAAATCAGGCCGTTTTGCGGTTGTTCATAACGGAATTATTGAAAATTACATTCCGCTTAAAAACAAACTGATCGAAAAAGGCTTTGAATTTGTATCCGAAACAGATACCGAGGTTATCGCCCACCTTTTTGAATATTACTATAAGACGGATATCGTTGAGGCGGCAATAAAAGTCATCGGTCATGTAAAGGGTTCTTATGCTCTCGGCGTTTTGTGCTCCGATTATCCCGACCGCTTTATAGCAGTCAGAAAAGCAAGCCCTATGATAGTAGGACTCGGTGAAAACGAAAATTACATTGCTTCCGATGTCACAGCGATCTTATCTCACACCAGAAAGGTTTATTACCTTGAAGACGATGAAGTTGTTGTACTTAAAAAAGACTCTGTTAAGATTTATAACATTGATAAAGACGAAGTCAAAAAGCAGGCGTTTACCGTTGATTGGGATGTCTCTGCGGCAGAAAAAGGCGGCTACGAGCATTTTATGATGAAGGAAATGGAAGAAGAGCCGACAGCGTTTATGAACACCATCAGTCCGCGAATTAAAAACGGCAGGATAGTGCTTGATGATATTTCCTTGACCGAGGAATACATAAAGAATATAAACAAAATATTTATCATCGCCTGCGGCAGTGCTTATCATGTCGGTATGGTGGGTAAATATCTAATCGAAAAGACTTGCCGCATACCCGTAGAAGCCGTTTTGGCGTCAGAATTCCGATATTGTGACCCGATAGTCACGCCAAACGATTTGTGTATAATTATCAGCCAATCGGGCGAAACGGCAGACACACTTGCCGCCCTTAAAGAAGCAAAAGCACTCGGCGCAAAAACGCTTTCCATCGTCAATGTTGTGGGCAGCTCAATTGCAAACCTTTCAGACGACTGCATATACACATGGGCAGGACCTGAAATCGCCGTTGCAACAACAAAGGCTTATTCAACACAGCTCGCGGTTATGTATCTCATCAATATATATTTTGCCGAAAAGCTTGGCACTATCACTCCCGAGCAGTACAGTTCGTTAGTTGCGGAACTTCAAAAAGTCCCCGATATGATCGCTGGTATTTTAGCTCAAAAGGATAAGATGCAGTACTGTGCTTCTAAATTTTATAACTGCCATTCGATATTCTTTATCGGCAGAAATATTGATTACGCCGTCGCTCTTGAAGGCTCACTCAAGCTAAAAGAAATTTCATATATTCACTCCGAGGCGTATGCCGCTGGCGAACTCAAGCACGGTACTATTTCTCTTATCGAAAACGGTACGCTTGTCATAGCGCTTGCAACAGGCAAAATGCTTTATGACAAAACCCTCAGTAATGTTAAAGAGGTTAAAGCGCGTGGAGCGGTTGTACTCGGCGTTACAACAGCGGATATGCCAGACAAAGAGGATTTGGGCGATTACTTAATTGAGCTCCCCGATGTGAACGAAATGTTTCTGCCCTCTCTGACGGTAGTACCGCTTCAGCTTTTCAGTTATTATGTTGCAAGTCTCAAGGGTTGTGATATAGATAAGCCGAGAAATCTTGCAAAATCAGTTACAGTTGAATAAAAACGCGTAAAAATATAGCAAAAACGGCAGGATATGATGCGGTATCCTGCCGTTTTTTTGCCTATATAATCTGATAATTTATATTTCTTCACCTTTTTTGTCGCGCGTCATAAGTGCCATCACAGCGTCAGCGGCCGGTCTGTTTTCAAACAGGATTTCATAAGCCGCATGCGTTATTGGCATCTGAACTCCGTATTTTTGGGCAAGCTTATACGCCGCCTCTGTGGCATATACGCCTTCAACAACCATTTTAACCTCTTTTTGCGCGTCTGCAGCGTTCATACCTTTGCCTATAAGTATTCCTGCGCGGCGGTTACGGCTGTGCATACTCGTACAAGTCACAATCAAATCTCCGACGCCCGAAAGCCCTGCAAATGTATTGGCATTTGCTCCCATTTTTATTCCGAGCCTTTTTATCTCCGCCAGTCCGCGCGTCATAAGAGCCGCTTTTGTATTATCTCCGAGTCCGAGCCCGTCAGCGATACCCGTGCAAAGCGCAATAACATTCTTCAAAGCACCGCCCAATTCCACGCCTATAACATCGTTATTTGTATATACCCTGAACTTTTGCGTCATAAACACATCCTGCACAAGCTCTGCCGCTTTTTCATCGTAGCTTGCCGCGACGACGGTTGTGGGAATACCCTTGCCTACCTCTTCTGCATGAGAAGGCCCACTGAGTACGACAATCGGATTATCAGGGAATTCGGCGGATAAAATCTCGCTGAGTCTGCTAAGATTGCTTGTTTCAAATCCTTTTGCAACATTAACAATCGGCTTTCCCTGTTCGATAACACCCGAAAAGCTTTTTGCCGTACTTCTGACAGCGTGTGACGGCACGGCAAACAAATACAAGTCCGCGCCCGACATATCCCCGTTATTGTATGTATATTCAACTGTTTCAGGCAATTTAATTCCGGGGAGACAATCAGTATTTTCGCGGTTTTGGGCAATTTTTTCGCTTTCTTCGCTAAGCCACGACCAAAGCTTTACTTTATATCCCTTTCCTGCTAAAAGTGCAGTAAGCGCGCACCCCCAGCTGCCTGAACCTATTACAGAGATTTTCTCAATCAATTTTAGCTTCTTCCTTTCGCTCTACTCTTTTTTTACCGAACTTCCGCTCCGTTCCCGACATCAAGCGCTCTATGTTTTGATGGTGCCGCAGTATAACAAAAAGCGCAAGCACGGTCATAAACGCGAGCATCAAAATATCCCCGTGACCAAAAAATACAGTCGCGATCGGCAAAACAACAGCTCCCACCATAGAGCCGAGCGACACATATTTTGTGACTGCAATAACCGCGACACCGACAACAAGTGCTGCAAGAGCCGCCCACGGCTGAAGCACAAGCGCAACGGCAAATGATGTCAAAACGCCCTTTCCGCCCTTAAACTTAAAGTAAAGTGGAAAATTATGCCCCATTATTGCGCCAAATCCTGCGCAAATATCTGCGCCGTTTGTATCTTTAAATATCCATCTGGCAATCAAAACGGCAATAACACCCTTTATAATATCAAAAGCCAGCACACAGAGTGCGGGACCCGCCCCAAGCGTTCTGTATGTATTTGTAGCGCCTGCGTTGCCGCTCCCGTGTTCTCTTATATCAGTACCCATAAGCTTTGATATTATAATTGCAGGGTTGATACTTCCGATAAGATACCCTAACAGAACAGCCAAAATATACATCATTTTTCCTCTTTACTCCTTTCGCGGATAATAAACCTCACGGGCGTTCCTTCAAGCCCGAATGTTTCTCTAATTTTATTTTCAATATATCTCACATACGAAAAATGCGCGAGCTCTCTGTCATTTACAAACAGGATAAATGTCGGCGGATTTGTCGACGCCTGAGTGATATAATATATTTTAAGCCTTTTCCCCTTGTCCGACGGCGGCGAAACCTTACTTACGGCATCATTTAAAATATCGTTTAAAACACCTGTTGAAATACGCATTGAATTCTGTTCTTTAACATATTTTATGTGTTCAAACAGCTTGTTAATCCTCTGCCCTGTTTTTGCGGATATGAATTCAATGGGAGCGTATGTCATAAAGCTGAGCTTGTTTTGTACGCTTTCTTTAAATCGCGTCACGGAATTTGTATCCTTTTCAACAGCGTCCCACTTGTTGACAGCTATCACAATACCTTTGCCTGCCTCGTGGGCATATCCTGCAATTTTAGCGTCTTGCTCCGTCACTCCCTCAGATGCGTCAATCATAATCACCGCAACATCGCTTCTTTCCAAAGCGGCAAGTGCTCTGATAACGGAAAATCGTTCAATTTGGTCAAATATTTTACTCTTACGCCTTATTCCTGCAGTATCAATAATGGTGTATTTTACTCCGTCTCTTTCAAAATACGAATCTATTGCATCGCGCGTTGTGCCTGCAATCGGGCTGACTATAACTCTGTCCTCGCCCAAGATTTTATTAACAAGCGAGCTTTTTCCGGCGTTTGGCTTGCCTATAACCGCAAATTTAATATCTTCCGTTTCTTTTCCAGATTCATCGTCGGGAGGCAAAAACTCAAATATTTTATCGAGCAAATCCCCTATCCCGAGTGAATGAAGTGCAGAAACTGCCACCAAATCGCCCACGCCGAGATTGTAAAATTCATACATTTCCATCGGGTCGTCACCCGGGCTATCAACCTTATTACACGCAACAACAACAGGTTTATTGGATTTTTGAAGCATCTGTGCAACATCCAGGTCCGTTGCCGTCAAGCCGTCTTTTACATTGACCACAAGCACCGTAACATCTGCCGTTTCGATTGCTATTTCGGCCTGTGCGCGCATTTCACTTAAAATCAAATCGTCTGACGCAGGCTCTATTCCGCCTGTATCAATTATCATAAATTCTCGGTTTCTCCACTCGCAGTCGGCATAAATTCTGTCGCGCGTAATACCCGGAGTATCCTCCACAATTGAAATACGCTTGCCTGCAAGCTTATTAAATAGTGTTGACTTCCCGACATTCGGGCGTCCGACTATTGCCACTATTGCCTTACTCATTGTATTATCCTTTCCCATAGATCCCGACCGCTGCAAGATGTCACGCCAACGCGCACGCCAAGTGCTTTTTCGACATCACCTACTGTGCAATCGTCAAGAAACACATCTGTTCCGCTGCGCAGCATACAGTCAGGTATAAGAATTGTCCCTGTCAGCTTTTTACCTGACAGTTGTTTTATAATATCGCCGCCTGTTATAAGACCGGCGACAGTTATATTTTCACCAAAAAAATCATTGCGGATTTTATGAACGCTGATTTTTATATTTTCATAACGCCGCATTGCCTTATTTGAAAGCATTGTTAATTCATTATACGCGGCATATCCCGTTATAACATCGACATTGCGCGGTGCGTGCGGTGCTTTTTCGAGAGCATCTAAAAATTCATCGCGAAAGCTTCTGATAAGCCCCACGCCGTTATCCAGCTGCGGAAATCCTTCGTACTCCTCCTCAGGCGGAATATCAACACCTGCGCTTAAATAAAACTCATCAGCGGCATACACAAAGCGCGTGCCGATTTGCTCCAAAAATATTTTCTGCCATTTTGAGATCTGCTCGATAACAGTTTTACTTTCATCACTTGTAAAATTCCGTAGAGGATAAAGCTCGTCGCGGTACTTTGTTATTCCGACAGGTACAACGCACACGCTCGCGACATACGGAAAAAGCTCCGAAAGGTCTGAGAATGTGCGGTCAAGCTCTGCGCCGTCGTTTATTTGTGGCATCAAAACCACTTGACAGTTCATATGTATTCTGCCGTCTGCAATACGCTTCATCTGGCGCAGCAGGTCTGCGGCTTTAGGGTTTTTCAAAAGGCGTACGCGCAATTCGGGGTTTGTCGTGTGAACCGAAACATTAACGGGTTCCATACGCATTTTGATAATTTTATCTATATCGCTGTCATGGACATTTGTGAGAGTTACATAATTCCCCGTCAAAAACGAGAGCCGTGAATCGTCGTCTTTAAAATAAAGCGTCTCCCTCATACCCTTGGGCATTTGGTCAATAAAGCAAAAAATGCATTTGTTTGCGCAATGCTTTGCATTACCGAAAAGCGCGCTTTCAAATTCAACGCCGAGGCTTTCCATATCGGGATTTTCGATTTCGATTATTTCTCTTTCTCCTTCTGATTCCACTTCAAGCGTAATAAATTCCGACGCCTCATAAAACCTCAATTCAAGCTCGTCTTCTATTTGGTTGCCGTTTATGCTGATTATTACATCTCCGGCCTTCAGCCCGATCTCGTCTGCTATACTGCCCTCTGCGACGCCCTTTATACGCGCTCTGTTCAACGCAATCTCTCCTTAAGCGGTTCGTGTCATGTGTTCCGCCGCTTTGCTAAAATACCTGCAACTATACTAACGCGACTGCTGCTTGAGCCGCCTGTCAATTTCTCTCTCCGCGCTTTTTTGCGCCGCATCCTGACGCTTGTCATAGAGCTTTTTACCCTTGCATAAGCCGAGAGACATTTTGACCTTGCTCCCCTTAAAATATACGGAAAGCGGTATAAGCGAATGTCCCTCGCGCATTACGAGAGAATAAAGGCGCGTGATTTCTCTTTTATGCATAAGCAGTTTTTTATCCCTGAGCGGATCGCGGTTAAAAATATTGCCCTTTTCATACGGACTGATGTGCATACCGAGGACAAATATCTCACCGTTTCTGACAGTTGCATAAGAGTCCTTTAGGTTCACTCCGCCCTGCCTTATCGACTTAACTTCTGTGCCGAAAAGCTCAATGCCTGCTTCAAATTTATCGATCACAAAATAATCGTGGAACGCCTTTTTATTTGTTGTAACTGTTTTTATTCCTTTTTCGTCCATTTGATTTCCTCACGGAACAATAAATATATCGTCTCTCCGATGACTATAACCTGCAAAATTTAAAGCCGTCGAAAACGGCGGCTTTTTTTAACCTCTGAAAAAGATAGAGAGCGCAAGAGATGTTAAAATGAAGAGAATTGCCAAAGCAGTAGTAATTCTTCCTAAAACAGCCTCTTTCGATTTGCTTCTGTTCTTACCAAAGAAAGACTCCTGTGCGCCGCTTCCGCTAATTACGCCGGAAAGCCCCGGATCCTTACCTGTCTGCATTAAGACAATAACAACCAGAGCTACCGCAATCACTATATGTAATATAGTAACAGCCAACTGCATATTATTCTACCTCCAATACTTCACATATTATATTATATATTGTACCACAAATGACCAAATTTTACAAGCCTTTTTTTAATTTTTTTCAAATAGTATATAAAAATACGGTATTTTTCTTGTATAAACTGCCGCTATATGATATACTAAAAGTCAGGGAGTGGTCTTTTTGGTAAAATATCAAAAAAATCTAACAAAAAAATATGACCCGTCATTGACGGTATGCCTTATTTTTCTTATTTTTATAGGCTTTTGTGCTATTGCAAGTGCCACGAGCAGCCTCAGCCCTGTTCGTTACCTTAGCGTACAAGCTGTTGCCGCAGTTATCGGTATTGCATTACTTGTTATATCAATGCGTTTTGACTACGAATATTTTGGCAGGCTTGCCGTATATATTTACGGAGTCAGTGTTGCGCTCCTTGTTCTTGTTTTGTTTATAGGCGTCGGAGATGAAGTCGGAACAAGAGGCTGGATACGCTTCGGCTTTATAGGAATACAGCCGTCTGAGCTTATAAAAATAGGCTTTATTATTACTTTTGCCAAGCATATCACAACCGTTTCTGACATAAATAAACCGTCAGAACTTTTAAAGCTATTATTACACGCAGGAATAATTATCGGCTTGATTCTTTTGCAGCCCGATTACGGTACTGCGGCAGTCTTTGTGGTTATAATGTTTTTTATGCTTGTTGCGGCAGGTCTTAACATAAAGTATATACTCGGTGCTGTCGGCGCGGTTGCCGTCATAGCTCCGGTTATGTGGTTTTTTGTTCTTAAAGACTTCCAAAAAAACCGCGTTTTCTCATTTTTAAATCCCGAGTCAGACCCCCTCGGCGCAGGATACCATGTATCTCAGGCAAAAATTGCAATAGGCTCCGGCAAGGTTTTGGGAAACGGTCTTTTTAAAGGCATACAAACTCAACTCGGATACCTGCCCGAAAAGCAGACTGACTTTGTTTTTGCCGTTATAGGTGAAGAAATGGGCTTTTGGGGTACTATTTTGGTATTGACTTTACTTGTTTGTGTGATTTTACGCTGTTTTAATATCGCCAAAAACGCGCGCGACTTAAACGGAAAGCTTCTTTGCGTAGGCGTCGGTGCTATGCTTTTATTCCACACTTTTGAAAATATAGGAATGTGTATAGGTCTCGCGCCTGTAACGGGTATTCCGTTGCCTTTTATTTCGTACGGCGGCTCAAACCTTATAACCTCATTCCTCGCAATCGCACTTGTAATGAATGTCAGCTTTTATTCCAGGCGCAACTAATAATGCAGCCCGAGATACTCTAAAAAATTCATAATATGCACGGCAGGCGTAGTTATTTTAATGTCTGACTGAAGCAGTAACAAAACGGATATGCCGACTGCGGAAGAAAGCATCAAAAGCCACCTGCCGTTTTTGTCGCCCTTTATTTGCATAAAATCGCTCAAAAAAATAAACGCATATACAACAATCACTGTGCTCATACTGTTTTAAGCCTCCTTAGCTTTGCCGTTATAAGTGTTGCAATAGGCAGAATTATCGTGAAGGGCGTCGCAAAAAAGGCGTGGTACGACATTCCGTATTCAACCTCCTGATAGCCGGATTCAAACCCTAAAACTGCAAAGCATATTATAATAACGCCCATCGCCCACACCTGATGCTTGTAATCCTTTGTCCCTGCAACTTCCGCAATACCCTCTACAATGGCACAGTATAAAACAGAAATTTTCATAAACGACATTATGACCATATTAAAGCTTATAAGCACCTCTATCCTTGTGAGAATATTGCTTATATCAATAAGCCTGAGTGCTTCGTAGCTCGGTACGCTCACAATGCTCATTGCAACGCCAAGAACAGAAATATCACGGATTATTATTATAAGAATTGACAATGCACCTATTAAAAATCCCAACAAATAGCCGCGTTTTATGTTTCCGCTTGTGATATGTGTAAACATCAGGAACACAACAACCTCTCCGAACGGCATTGTGACCACCGTATGAACCGACTGAACATATTTTATAAATTCCTGAGAAAACACGGGCAAAAAGTTTTTTAAATTTATCTTGTTTGCCAAAAGTAAAATATTGACAACAACCGAAACCGTTACAAATGCAAGCAGCACAAATCCCATTTTCATAATGTTTTCGATTCCCGAGCGTACTGCAAAGGAGCAGACAACGATAATCATAATAAAAAACACAGCTTTTGGCGTTTCGGGCATAATATAATCCGAAAAAAACGAGCCTATGTTATCTGTACTAAGCACTGTGATTTCTATAAAGTAAAAGATATACATACAGCTTATTATCTTGCCTGCTGCTTTGCCGAATACTATTTCGTTTATGCCGCACAGACTTTTGCCGCTGAAAGTCGTTGCAAGCGCAGAATAAACCCATATAAGCGGCAAAGTCAGCACAATTCCGGCAAGTGCCGGTATCCACGCTTCCCACTTGAGATTGGGGGCAAAAAATATCGTAAACAGAGTTGAGCCCTGCAAAAAGCAAATCATTGCTATCGTAAAGTCGCGTTCTTTTATTTTCAACGCCGTCATTCACGCTCCTTTAATATGCTTCTGTCGATGCTTCCGGTTTCTCTTATTGATATATTTATATTGACATCAACATACAGATTTTTAAAAATATCATCCCACTTATCCTCAAGCCTATTCCACGCTTTAAAATCAGTACGGTATAAATCCTGTGCAAAGCCGTAAACATCCGTTTTGCTGTCACGCATTTTTTTAAGCGTTGCATAAATTTCGCTTTTTATCTCCTGAGCAAATGCTTCTTTTACCTTACCTATATTATCAGCCGTAATATAACCGTATATATCGCGCTTTATAAATAATTCGGTATCTATATCGGCGCGTACCGAAACTTTATCATTTTTATCAATAAATATTTTTCTTTTTGTTTTTGAGCTGTTTATCCTCGCGCTGAAAATATTGCCGTCAAGCTCCGTTGTAATTTCGCCTCTGTTAATATGATCGTCAAGCCACATTATCCCCCGTGTTTCGTTTGCGCTTAGTTTTCCTATCATTTTATCGTCTTTAAAAACCGCCGTGCTTGTAACCTTGAGGCTTGTCGGCTCTGATGTTTTGTCGATGGTTACAATCGGTATCAGAGAGCCGTTTGATTTTTCCAGCATATTTGTAACGAATTCAAGCACATCTTTATTCATTCCGCCCGAATTTTGACCCAGGGCTACACCCAGGCTCGCTATATATGTTGCCGGAATCTGAAAAGTTTCGCTTTTTACATCCATAATATCTCTTATGTTGTTTTCGGTAACAAAAAGCAACACATTAAGCCGCAGCTCGTTATTACGCATAATGTAATCAAGCTGCGGATAAATTCCCTCTTTTGCCATTTCTTCACTTATGAGCAAAATAAGATTATGCGATAGATATATTTCTTTATCACTCTGATTTCCGGCTCTTACCATACCTTCCGCAAGATATTTGCAATCGGTATAAATATTTACATAAGATTCTCCGCTCCCCTTGCCGTCGCCGTTCCCAAGCCCCACATTCTCCGGAACAACTATCTGCGTCAACAGACCTATTTCGCCCTTGTCGTTTTTTTCAACGGCAACGCCCATAACGATAGAAAGGTCTGATATTTCAGTTCTCGACCAGCATCCCCCGAGCAGAAGAACAGGAAGAAGCGAGCACAGCACTTTAATCTTTTTCATAACTGCTCTCCCAACTTTTCGAAAACTTTTGCCGTCTCGGATTTCTGTGGGCAAATGTTGTCGGGCGTGTCAGCATAGCCCAAATCGGCATTCTGACGATGCTGTCTTTTAAATCGGGCGTTCTGAGCGGCGAATACGGAGCAAGAAACGGAACGCCGAATGACTTTAAGTTGCTGAGATGAATGTAAATTGTCAAAAGTCCCATAACTATACCAAAGCCACCCATTGTGCCTCCAAGAACAAGTAAAAAATAGCGTAAAACAACAATGGTATTTGCCTGATTTGGGATTACAAACGCGCTGACAGCTGTTATTGCCACCGCAATAACCATTGGCGCACCGATAATCCCTGCCGAAACGGCACTTTCTCCTATAACAAGCGCACCCACGATACTTACCGCCTGCCCGACGGGTTTTGGCAAGCGCACACCTGATTCCTTTAAAATTTCGAATACAATAATCATCAAAAGTGCTTCAAAAAAACTCGGAAACGGTGTCCCTGCCTCCGCCGCCGCCATTGTGTATAAGAACGCCGTCGGAATAAGCTCCTGATGAAATGTAGTAAAGGCAACATAAGCGGGCAGGCATAAGATACTGATAAAATAAGAAAGATACCGTACAAAGCGTATCATACTTGCCGCAACTGGGCCAATATAATAATCCTCAGGTGACTTGAAGTTTTCGACAAACAGCGACGGAGCAGTCAGGACAAAAGGCGACCCGTCAACGATTATGGCGGCGCGTCCCTCCAGAATTTTACCTGCCGCTATGTCGGGCTTTTCGGTATACGCTATCGTTGAAAATACCGAAAGCGGATTGTCCTCGATATACTGTTCGATATAGCCCGAGTCAATAATCGCATCAGTGTCGATTTTGGAGATTCTCTTTTTAATATTTTCTATAAGTTCGGGGTCCGCAACATCGTCAATATATCCTATCGCTATTTTTGTTTTAGTCTGCCGCCCTATTTCCATACAGTCAAATTTAAGGCCTGTATTCCTGATTTTTCTGCGCAAAAGCGCCGTGTTTGTCCGTATATTTTCAACAAATCCTTCACGCGGGCCTCGTATAACTGAATCTGTTTGCGGGTCGGTTATGGAGCGCGTTTGAAATCCCTTTGTGTTAATAACTGCACCTTCGCCAAATCCGTCAATCAAAAGCGCCGTATCGCCCATCAAAAATCCGTCTATAAGCGCGTTTAGCAAGTCACTTTTTTGCACTTCTGATGAGATAAGCTGATTATAAATTATATCGTCAATGCTTTTAGGCTTCCAATCGGGCGAAGGCACGCCGTAAACAAGAGTTTTAATCACGCTTTCTTCAATTTCCGTAACGCTTACAAGCCCGTCGATATATACGATTGCCGCCTTTGTATTGCCGATATAAAATGTGCGGAAAACCATGTCGCTACTTTCACCCGTCAGGCGTTTAAGCTCGGTCAAGTTTTTTTTGAGGCTCTTTTCGATATACAAATTTTTTTCAAGTGATTTAAGACTTTTTGTATCATCGTGCCGTTCAGGCAGTTTGTTTATTTTTTTAATAAAATTCTCAAGCACAGTAACCCCCCCCGAAATGTTACTGTACCATATTTTACCCTTTTTACAAAAAATTATTCGATACAAAAAATCCACCGGGCTGTAATTTACAACCCGGCGGATTTGAAAATTGTTGCTTTGCAAATACTTTTATCAACCAATGGGCAAATTTCATTATCAACCGCGCTCATCTTAAAAATGTCAATAAAATTTTTGTTTTATTGATAAAAATACTGATTTTACAAGGTTTTTTAATATAAAAAATGACCTTA